>NZ_CP051189.1:0-550000 GCF_014236815.1 Xanthomonas sp. GW | reverse complement strand
ACCACCTCGCCTTCCACGCGTACCGCGCGCTCCTTGAGCTTGCGGCTGGCCTCGGAGTTGCTGGCGGTCAGCCCGGCGGCGGTCAGCAGCGCGGCGATGCGCAGGCCTTCCGCCGGCACCGCCACATCCTGCAGCGGCAATGCACTGGTGTCGCCCTGCCCGGTCACCACCGCATGCCAGCCGACAATGGCCTGCTCGGCCGCCGCGGCGTCGTGAAAGCGCGTGGTCAGCTCACGGGCCAGGCGCAGCTTCACTTCGCGCGGGTGCAATGCGCCGGCCTGCACCTGCCGCTTCAGTTCCTGCGCTTCGCTCAGGCTTATGTCGAAGGACAGCAGTTCGATCCAGCGCCACATCAGCTCGTCGCCGATCTTCATGGTCTTGGTGACGATGTCGATCGCCGGCTCGCTGATGCCGATGTAGTTGCCCAGCGACTTGGACATCTTGTTGACCCCGTCCAGGCCCTCCAGCAGCGGCATAGTCAGCACGATCTGCGCCGCCTGCCCGTAGTGCTCCTGCAGGCCGCGCCCCATCAGCAGGTTGAACTTCTGGTCGGTGCCGCCCAGTTCGACGTCGGCCTTCAAGGCCACCGAATCGTAGCCCTGCACCAGCGGATACAGGAATTCGTGGATGGCGATGGATTGCTGCGCGGCATAGCGCTTGGCGAAATCGTCGCGCTCGAGCATGCGCGCCACGGTGTGCTGGCCGGCCAGGCGGATCATGTCGGCCGCGCTCATCTGCCCGAACCACTCCGAGTTGAAGCGCACTTCGGTGCGCTCGCGGTCCAGCACCTTGAACACCTGCTCCTCATAGGTACGCGCGTTGGCGAGCACGTCCTCGCGGGTCAGCGGCTTGCGGGTGACGTTTTTGCCGGTGGGGTCGCCGATCATGCCGGTGAAGTCGCCGATCAGGAAAATCACCTGGTGGCCCAGCTGCTGGAACTGACGCATCTTGTTCAGCAACACGGTATGGCCGATGTGCAGGTCGGGCGCGGTCGGGTCGAAACCGGCTTTCACGCGCAACGGGCGGCCGGTACGAAGCCGCGCTTCCAGTTCTTCGCGCTTGAGGATTTCGTCGGCACCGCGGCCGATCAGGGCAAGACACTCTTCAATCGTGGACAAAACGGAACTCCGACGGGTTGCCGCCAGGCAACATGAATGACGTTAAGTGCGAGTTAACTGCGCATCCGGCGAAAACCTGAGCCGGTTCAATGGTTTGACGCGCTGTTGATCGGTGTTTATGGTAGCCGAGTTTTGAGCTCGCGCTTCGGGCTCATGAGGAAGCCTTGATGCAGAACAGCGAAACCGAACAGGAACGCGCGCGCAAGCAGCGCTTCCAGCAACGTCTCCATGTGCTTCACGACACCGCACTGCATCGGCAGCTGACGCAGCACTTCCCCGCCGGCCGCTGGACCCGCCGCCACTGGATCCACGCCAGCCTGTTCGCCACCATCGGCGCGCTGGTGGCCACGATCGTGCCCGGCTTCTCCAATGCGATCGACGTGCCGCTGCAGACCACGCACGCGACCCTGGCGCTGCCATTGCCGCCGATTTCGCTGGCCCAGCAGCAGGGCGTGGCCGGCGACAGCTGGCAGGTGGTGCGGATCCAGCCCGGGCAGACCCTGGGCGCGGTGTTCGAACAGCTCGACATCCCGGCCACGGTGATGCACCAGGTGCTGGACCACCCCGGCACGCGCGAGGCGCTGACCAAGCTGCGCCCCGGCGCCGAGATCGGCTTCGACCTGCCGGTGGCCGGCAGCCTGCGCGGGATCCGCTTCGACCGCGACGCCACCCACCGCGTGGAACTATCGCTGCTCGGCGACGATATCCGCGAGAAGGTGACCGAGCGCGAGACCAGCACCCGCACCGCGGTCATCAGCGGCGAAATCACCAGCTCGCTGTACGTGGCCGCGCGCAAGGCGGGGCTGTCGCCGTCGGCGATCGCGACGATGACCGACGAGATCTTCAAGTACGACATCGACTTCGACAAGGACCTGCAGCCGGGCGACCGCTTCAGCGTGGTGATGGACGAAACCTGGCGCGAAGGCGAGCGGATCGACACCAGCAAGATCCTGGCGGCGACCTTCACCACCCGCGGCAAGACCTACAGCGGCTTCCGCTTCGAGCGCGACGGCAAGCCGGCCGAGTACTTCGACGTCAGCGGGCGGCCGCTGAAGAAGAGCTTCATCCGCATGCCGGTGTCCTACAGCCGGATCAGCTCGACCTTCGGCGCGCGCAAGCATCCGGTGCTGGGCACCATGCGCATGCACAAGGGCATCGACTACGCGGCGCCGTCGGGCACGCCGATCATGGCCGCCGGCGATGCGCGGGTGCAGTTCGTCGGCACCCAGCGCGGCTACGGCAACGTGGTGATCCTGGACCACGGCAAGGGCTACAGCACGCTGTACGGGCACATGTCGCGCTTCGGCGGGATCAAGGCCGGCCAGCGCATCAACCAGGGCACGGTGATCGGCTTCGTCGGCATGACCGGCATGGCCACCGGCCCGCACCTGCACTACGAATTCCGCGTGGACGGCGTGCAGCGCAATCCGGCCTCGGTGACGATGCCACCGCCGACACCGCTGGCCGGCACCGAGCTGGCCGCGTTCCGTGCGCAGACCTCGCCCGCGCTGGCGCGCATCCAGCGCGTGGAGAAGCTGATCTACGCCGACGCCGCACCGGCGAAGGGCGATGCCCCGACCAAGAAGAAGAAGACTGTCGCCTCGGCCAAGTCGGCACAGTCCAGCGACGCCGGCTGAGCCGCGTACCTGCCTCGCCACGGCGGCGCGGATTGACGCGCCGCCGCCGCTCGCCCACGCTGCGGCGCTGACGCTGCCTGGTGCCTTGCAATGCCCGATCCGATCGCACTCGATGACGAGGCCCTGTTCCTCGGCCTGATGTCCGGCACCAGCGCCGATGGCATCGACGCCGCGCTGGTGCGCTTCGGCGCCGATGGCCAGGCGCAGCTGCGCCTCGGCCGTACCTACGCCTGGGCACCCCGCCAGCGCGAGGCGTTGATCGCATTGGGCGAAGGCGGCGACATCGATTCGCTGGATACGCTGGGCCGGCTCGATGCGGAAGTGGCGATCGCCTTCGCCGAGGCCGCGCTGCGCCTGCTTGAGGAAGCCGGCGTCGCGCCTGCGCAGGTCCGCGCGATCGGTTCGCACGGACAGACCGTGCGCCACCGGCCGCTGGCCAATCCCGCCTTCACCTGGCAACTGGGCGACGGCAACCGCATCGCCGAGCTGACCGGCATCGCCACGGTGTGCGACTTCCGTCGCCGCGATGTCGCCGCCGGCGGCCATGGCGCGCCGCTGATGCCGGCCTTCCACGCGGCGATGCTGGGCGCGGCGCACGAGGACCGCGCGGTGCTGAACCTGGGCGGGATCGGCAACCTGACCCTGCTGCCGGCGCACGGCAGCGTACGCGGGTTCGACACCGGCCCGGCCAACGCACTGCTCGATGCCTGGTGCCAGCGCCATCTAGGCCGGCCCTACGATGCCGGCGGCGCCTTCGCCGCCAGCGGCCAGGTCGACGAAGGCCTGTTGCAGCGCCTGCTGGCCGATCCCTGGTTCGCGCTGGCCCCGCCCAAGAGCACCGGGCGCGAGCAGTTCCATCTGCGCTGGGTGGATGCGTTGCTGGAGCCGGCCGCGCATCCGGCCGCGGCGGTGCAGGCGACCTTGCTGGAGTTGACCGCGGCCACCGTGACAGACGCGCTGCTGGCGCAGCAGCCGGCGACCCGGCAATTGCTGGTCTGCGGCGGCGGCGTGCACAACCCGCTGTTGCTGGCGCGGCTGCAGGCGCGGCTGCCGGGCGTGCAGGTGCTGTCCACGCAGGCGCTGGGCCTGGATCCGGACTACGTGGAAGCGATGGGATTCGCCTGGCTGGCGCGGCAGACCCTGGCCGGGCTGCCCGGCAATGTGCCTTCGGTCAGCGGCGCACGCGGGCCGCGCATCCTCGGCGCGATCCACCTGGCCTGAGCTCGGCGCCATGGGCGCCGACACGCGACTCAGAAGCCAGCGCCGGCCGGCAGTTCGCGCAACGCGGCGATCGCGTCGGACAAGGCATCCACTTCCGGGTTCTCGAAGCCGCTGCGCACCTCGTGCTCGCTGGCGAACAGGCCCTGTTCGATCAGGTTGAGCACGGTCTGGTGCTGGGTCCAGCCGCGGGCCACGGCGATGCGACGGATCCGATCGACCAGAATGGGGTCGATGTCGCGCAACAGCAGATCGGTCATGCGGACTCCCGAGCGGACGGCGGCGCACCCCAGGCGCCGCCATGCATCATCCGCAAGTCCGGGCGGGCTTTCAATCCGCCTGCGGTGCGGCGGGCGCCGATTGTTCGCGGATCCGCGGCCACAGCCAGGCCAGCAGCAGCAAGGTCGGGATCACCGTGAACGCGCTGAGCACGAAGAAGGTGCTGTAGGAGGTGGCCTCGACGATATAACCGGAGGCGCCGCCGACGAACTTGCCGGGCAGGTTGGCCAGCGACACCAGCAGCGCGTACTGGGTGGCGGTGAAGTTGCGGTCGGTCAGCGACGACATGAAGGCGACCAGCACGGTACCGGCGAAACCCTGGAACAGGTTGTCGGCGCTGAGCGCGGCGTAGAACGACCACAGCTGACCGGGATGGTGGGCCATCAGCAGGAACGCCAGATTCGACAGCGCCACGCCCAGCGCGGCGACGAACAGCATGCGCCGGAAGCCGAACGCCGCCACCGCCAGGCCGCCGGCGAAGGCGCCGGCGATGCCCATCCACACCCCGAACAGCTTGGAGACGGTGGCGATGTCGGCCTTGCTGAAGCCCGAATCCAGGTAGAACGGCCCGGACATCACCCCGATCACCTGGTCGGGGAACTTGAACAGGCCCACGAACAGCAGCAGCCCCAGGCCCAGCGCCAGGCCGTTGCTGGTGAAGAAGCTGGAGATCGGTTGCCAGAACGCACCGACCACGTCGATCTTGCGCACCACCGTGGACGCCGGCACTTCAGGTTCGCGGCACAGCAAGGTGGTGGCGATGGGCAGCAGCATCAGACCGGCCATCACCAGATAGGCCAGGGTCCAGTCGCCGAACTGGGCCAGGTACAGCGCGCCGGCGCCGGACAGGATCAGGCCGATGCGGTAGCCGAAGGTGTAGGTCGCGGCGAGCGCGGCCTGCGCCGAGGCCGGGGCGATCTCGATCCGGTACGCATCGACCACCGAATCCTGGGTGGCGCCGGCGAAGGAGGCGATCAGTACCCACAGCACCAGCCCGCCGATGCTCAACTCCGGGCGCATCAGCGCCAGCGCCGCCAGGCCGATCGTGACCCCCAGTTGCGACACCAGCAGCCACGAGCGGCGCCGGCCCAGGAACGCGACCAGCGGGAACGGATAGCGGTCCAGCAGCGGCGCCCACAGGAACTTGAGCAGGTAGAAGAAGCTGGCCAGGCTGATCAGGCCGATGCTGCCCAGGTCCAGGCCGACGTCGCGCAGGCGCGTGGACAGGGTCTGCGAGGCGATCAACAGGAACGGCAGGCCGCTGCCGAAGCCGAGCAGCGCCATCGTCGCCGCCGACGGCGTGGCGAAGGCGCGCTTGATCCCGGCCCAGCCCTTGTAGGACGCCGGCGCGGACGCGGCCGGACTCATTCGCGGTAATCCACCACGAACGGCGCATGGTCGGAGAAGCGCTGCGCGGTGTAGATCGCGCAGCGCTGCAGGCGCTCGCGCAGCGACGGGGTGACGAACTGGTAGTCGATGCGCCAACCCACGTCGTTGGCGCGCGCGGCGCCGCGGTTGCTCCACCAGGTGTAGTCCTGGCCTTCCGGGTGCAGCGCGCGGTAGGCGTCGACCCAGCCGCGGCCGCTGGCCGCGTCCGCGTCTTCGGCGCGATCGGCGCACAGGCCGTTGAGCCAGTCGCGCTCGGCCGGCAGGCAGCCGGAATTCTTCTGGTTGGACTTCCAGTTCTTGATGTCCAGCGCCGATCGCACGATGTTCCAGTCGCCGCACAGCACGTAGTCGCGGCCGCTGGCCAGCCATTCGTCCAGGATCGGCCGCAGCCAGTCCATGACCTGGAACTTGTAGCCCTGGCGCAGTTCGCCCGACGAGCCGGAGGGGATGTAGAACGAGACCACGCTCAGGTTGCCGAAGCGCGCTTCCAGGTAGCGGCCCTCCTCGTCGAACTCGGACCAGCCCAGCGCGGTACGCACCTCGTCCGGCTCGCGCTTGCTGTAGATAGCCACGCCGCTGTAGCCCTTCTTGGTGCTGGCATCGCGGAACCAGACGCGGTAGCCGTCCGGCAGGAACGCCGGCCCGGCCAGCTGATGCTCCTGCGCCTTGGTCTCCTGCACGCACAGCACATCGGCGTGCTGGCTGGAAAACCACTCGAAGAAGCCCTTGGTGGCGGCCGAACGCAGGCCGTTGGCGTTGAAGCTGATGATGCGCATGGAGGAAGAGCCGGGATTCGGGATGGAGGGATTGGGGATTCGTGAAAGCGTACCCCATGCGTGGACGCTGCATGGCCGCAACCGGCTATGCTTTCACGAATCCCGTCATCCCGAATCCCGAATCCCGGCATCCCAATGACCGACTACCGGCAACGTTTCCTGCAATTGGCCCTGGATGCGCAGGCGCTGCGCTTCGGCGAGTTCACGCTGAAGTCCGGGCGCATCAGTCCCTATTTCTTCAATGCCGGGCGCTTCGATTCCGGGACCACGGTTGCGCGCTTGGCGGCGTGCTACGCCGATGCGGCCGACGCCGCCGGGCTCGACTTCGACCTGCTGTTTGGCCCGGCCTACAAGGGCATCCCGCTGGCGACCGCGCTGGCCTGCGAGTACGCGCAGCGCGACCGCAACCTGCCGCTGGCGTTCAACCGCAAGGAAGCCAAGACCCATGGCGAAGGCGGCAGCCTGATCGGCGCGCCGCTGGCCGGGCGCCGGGTGCTGATCGTGGACGACGTGATCACCGCCGGCACCGCGATCCGCGAGGCGCTGGCGATCATCCGCGAGGCCGGCGGCCTCCCGGCGGCGATCCTGGTCGCGCTGGACCGCCAGGAGATCGCCGGCGAGCACGACCGGCGCTCGGCGGCACAGGCGGTGGCGGCCGAGGCCGGCGTTCCTGTGGTGTCGGTCGCGCACCTGGGCGATCTGCTTGCATTCATCGATGGAAACGCGGACCTTGTCGGCTTCCGCGAACCGCTGCTGGCCTACCGGGCACGCTACGGCTGCGATCCGTCAGGCTGACAGCAGGGGGCTGCCATGATGCCGATCCAACGACCATGGGGCCGGGCCGCGTTGCCGGTCCTGCTCGCGCTGATTGCATTGCCGGCCGCAGCGCAGCCGGCGCCATCCAAGAAGCTGTACTGCTGGAACCAGGGCGGGCAGCGCGTGTGCAGCGATGCGCTGCCGCCGGAAGCGGTGAACCAGGCGCGCGACGAATTCAACGCCAAGAGCGGAATGCGCAGCGGCGCGGTCGGCCGCGCGCTGAATGCCGAGGAGCGCGCTGCGGCCGCCGCCGATGCCGCGCAGCAGCGCGCCGACCAGGCGGCGCTGGAGACGCGCAAGCGCACCGACCAGGCGATGCTGCTGTCGTTCCAGACCGAAGAGGAATTGCGCCGGGTGTTCTCCGAGCGCATCGGCATCGTCGACAACAACATCAACACCGCCCGCTACAACGTCAACAGCCTGCGCGAAGGACTGGTCGGCCTGCTGGCCAACGCCGGCGCGCGCGAACTGGCCGGGCAGAAGGTGACCGGCAAGATCGTCGAGGACGTGCAGCAGCGCCATCGCGCGCTGCTGTGGCAGCTGCGCATGCAGAAGAACTTCGAACAGCAGCGGCTCGGCCTGAACCAGGAAATCGACGACGCGCTGCAACGCTACCGTGCGGCGAAGCGGCCCGGGACCGGCACGGCGCCGGCTGCGACGACGAACAGCGGCTGAGCGCGACGTGCGGCCAGCGGCGGTAGACAGGTCGCCGCGGCAGGGATGTCGGGACTGAAGTCCCTCCTACAGTGCACCCAGCGAGAGCGAGTTGGCCGCGAGTTCCTTGTGGGAGCGCCTTCAGTCGCGGCGAACGAAGCCCGGATGCCTGGGCGGCTTCGGCTGGAGTCGGGACTGAAGTCCCTCCCACAGTGCACGCAGCGAGTTGGCCGCGAGTCCCTTGTGGGGGCGACTTCAGTCGCGACGAGAGAAGTCCGGACGCCCGACGGCTTCGGATGCTGTCGGGCTGAAGCCCCTCCTACAGTGCGCCCGGCGAGTTGGCCGAGCTTCCTGTAGGAGCGGTTTCAACCGCGACGAGCGCAGCCCGGAATCGCTGCGTTCTCGGCCATCCTGTCGCGGGACGAAGCCGCTCCCCCAGCACTCCGCATGCCGGCGGCGCTACGTCGCCTCGCCCGGCGCGGCGCCGGGCGCACACACCATGCGCCTCAGAATCCCGCCGCCAGCGACGGCAACAGCGCTTGCAACTGGCTGCGGAACAGGTCCTTGATCCGCTCCAGCGCGGCACTGGTGTCGGCCTCGAAGCGCAGCACCAGCGCCGGCGTGGTGTTGGACGCGCGCACCAGGCCCCAGCCGTCGGCGAAGTCCGCGCGCAGGCCATCGATAGTGAGCAGCCGCGCACCGGCGAACGCCGAGCCTTCCTGCTGCGCCACAGCGACCAGTTGCGCAACCAGTGCATGCGCGTCCTGCCCGTCGGCCAGCGGCAGCTTGATCTCCGGCGTGGACACGCTGTCGGGCAGCTCGGCCAGCACCTCGGACGGGCTCTCCTCGCGCTGCGCCAGGATCTCCAGCAGCCGCGCCGCCGCGTACAGGCCGTCGTCGAAGCCGTACCAGCGCTCCTTGAAGAAGAAGTGGCCGCTCATCTCGCCCGCCAGTTCGGCGTCGGTCTCGCGCATCTTCGCCTTGATCAGCGAATGCCCGGTCTTCCACACCATCGGGCTGCCGCCGTTGCGCAGCACGTAGTCCGACAGCTTGCCGGTGCACTTGACGTCGTAGATCACCAGCGCGCCGGGGTTGCGTTGCAGCACGTCGGCGGCGAACAGCATCAGCAAGCGATCGGCATAGATCACCGTGCCTTCCTTGGTGACCACGCCGAGCCGGTCGGCATCGCCGTCGAAGGCGATGCCCAGGTCGGCGTCGAAGCGCTTCACGGTCTGGATCAGGTCTTCCAGATTGTGCGGCTCGCTGGGATCGGGGTGATGGTTGGGGAAGGTGCCGTCGACGTCGCAATACAGCGGGATGACCTCCGCGCCGATCGCCTCCAGCAGCCGCGGCGCCAGTTCGCCGCCCACGCCGTTGCCGGCATCGGCCACCACCTTGAGCGGGCGATCCAGCTGCACGTCGTCGGCGATGCGCTTGATGTAGTCGTCGCCGACGTCGCGCTGATCCAGCCGCCCGGGCTCGGCGGCAGTCGGCAGGCGGCCTTCGCTGATGCGCGCGTACAGGTCGGTGATCGCCGCGCCGGACAGCGTTTCGCCGCCGACCACGATCTTGAAACCGTTGTAGTCCGGCGGGTTGTGGCTGCCGGTCACCGCCACGCAGCTGCCGGCGCGCAGGTGGAAGCTGGCGAAATACACCACCGGGGTCGGCGCCAGGCCGATATCGGTGACGTGGCAGCCGGCGCGGCGCAGGCCTTCGATCAGCGCCGTCGACAGTTCCGGGCCGGACAGGCGGCCGTCGCGGCCGACCACCACCTCGCTCAAGCCCTGCTCCTGCATCACCGCGCCGATCGCCTGGCCGATCAAGGCGGCGACCTGCGGGCTGAGATCGCGGCCGACCACGCCGCGGATGTCGTAGGCGCGGAAGATGGCGGCCGGCACGGTCAGTGCCTGAACCGTCCTGGCCGGCGCGGTCTCGCCCTCCGGCACCGGCGGCGCCGCTGGCGACTCCCGGTGCTGCAGGCTCTGCCGCAGGGTGGGTTCCTGCTCGGCGGCGGCGGCGGCGGCCTTGGCGCGGCGCGGCCGCGGCAGGCGGCCACGCGCGGCCAGCAGCACCGCCAGAGCCAAAAAGCCGAGCAGGCCGGCGACGATCAGGCAGGGCAGCGCGTCCAGGCCGAGCGGTCCGACCTCGGCGTCGGGCAATGCCGCGACCACCCGCAGCCCGGTCTTGCCGATCGGCCGCGACAAGGCGTCGCCATGGTCGGCCAGGCCGGCATCGCCGGCGCCGATCACGTCGTAGCTGCCCTGGCGCAGCGCCAGATAGCCGCTGGCCGGGACCGCAGCCTGCGCCAGCGGTGCGGTCAGCACGCGCAGCGGCAGGCGCAGGTAGGCGACGCCGGCGCCCGTGTCCAGGGTCACCGGCGCGGCCAGCCCCAGTCGCGCGCCGCCGCCGTCGCGCACCACCGCGCTGGCGACCGCGTCGGTCAGCAACGCCTTTTCCAGCAGCGCCAGGCGGCCATAGCCGAAGCTGCCCGCGTCGGCGTAGCCGGCGCTCAGGTCACCGGGCAGCACTTGTGCGTCTTCCGCGTCCTTCCAGCCCTCGCGCAAGGCTTGCGCCGCCGCCGTCGCGTCGCCGCGCGCCAGGGCGGCCTGCACCGCGGGCTGCTGCAATTGCGCGGCGAAGCGCTTGGCGACCGCCGCCAGCGCCTGCGAGGTCTGCGCCACCGCCGTGTCGCGCGCCTGCTGCAGGTCCGTGGCGCTGTGTTCGTAGCGCCATTGCTGCGCGCCGCTCCAGCCGAACCAGCCGGCCAGTACGGCCAGCAGCAGCGCCAGCAGCGGCGCCGCCTTGCGCAAACCCTCATGCGCCGGCGGCCGTTGTGTTGCCTCGCTCATGCAGACGATCCCCTGTCAGCGCACTCCGGTATGGCCGAATCCACCCGTTCCCCTGGCGCTGTCGGCGAAAGTATCCACCACCTGCAGGGCAACGCGCACGACCGGCATCACCACCAGTTGCGCGATGCGGTCGCCGGGGGCGATGGTGAACGGCTCGCGGCCGCGGTTCCAGACGCTGATCAGCAGCGGCCCCTGGTAGTCGGCATCGATCAGGCCGGTGCCGTTGCCGAGCACGATGCCATGGCGATGGCCCAGCCCGGAGCGCGGCAAGACCACCGCGCACAGCTGCGGATCGGCGATGTAGATGGACAGCCCGCTGGGGATCAGCGCGGTATCGCCCGGCGCCAGGGTCAGCGGCGCCTCGGTGGCCGCGCGCAGGTCGAGCCCGGCGCTGGCTTCGGTGGCGTAGTCCGGCAGCGGCCAGCTGTCGCCGAAGCGCGGGTCGAGCAGTTTGACCTGCAGCGGGTACGGCGTCGGGATGGTCATGCGTGCAGTCGCTCCGCGATCAGGGCCAGCAATTGTTCGGCCAGTTGCGCCTTGGACACGGCCGGGAAGCTGCGCGCGCCCTGTTGCCAGTAGGCGGTGGCGGCATTCTGGTCGCTCTCGAAGCCGTTGCCGGCCACCCCCACCTGGTTGGCGATGATCAGGTCCAGGTGCTTGTCGTTGAGTTTGCCACGCGCGTAACGTTCGATGTCGTGGGTCTCGGCGGCGAAGCCGACCACCAGTTTCAGCGCCTGGGTCTGCGCGGCGACCTCGGCCAGGATGTCCGGAGTGCGCACCAGTTCCAGGGTCAGCATCTCGCCACTCTTCTTGATCTTCTGCGCGGCGACCTGCTTGGGCGTGTAGTCGGCGACCGCGGCGGTGCCGATGTAGATGTCGGCCGGCAACGCGCCGAGCACCGCGGCGCGCATCTGCGCCGCCGAGCGCACGTCGATGCGCTGCACGCCGTCGGGCGTGGGCAGGTGCACCGGGCCGCTGACCAGCACCACCGCCGCGCCCTGCCGCGCCGCTGCGGCGGCCAGGGCATAGCCCATCTTGCCGCTGCTGCGGTTGCCGAGATAGCGCACCGGGTCCAGGTCTTCGTAGGTCGGCCCGGCGCTGATCAATAGGCGCAGGCCGTGCAGCGCGCCGCCCCCGCTACTGGCCGCGACCGGCGCGGGCGCCGCCAGGGTCGCCGCGACCGCGGCGTGGCCACCGGCCAGCGCGGCGACGATCTCTTCCGGCTCGGCCAGGCGTCCGGGGCCGGACTCGCCCTCGGCCAGTGGGCCGTCGTTCGGCCCGACCACGCTGGCGCCGCGTTGGCGCAGCGTGGCGACATTGGCCTGGGTGGCGGGGTGCAGCCACATGCGGTGGTTCATCGCCGGGCACACGGTCAGCGGCGCGGTGGTGGCCAGGCACAGCGTGGTCACCAGATCGTCGGCCAGACCGTGGGCGAGCCGCGCCAGCAGGTCGGCGGTGGCCGGCGCCACCACCACGCGATCGGCCCAGTGCGCCAGTTCCAGATGGCCCATCGCCTGCTCGGCGGCGCTGTCCCACAGGCTGGTGCGGGTCGGGTGCGCGGACAGCGCCTGGAAGCTCAGCGGCGTGACGAACTGCTGCGCGCCGGCGGTCATCGCCACCTGCACCTCGGCACCCGCCTCGCGCAGCCGCCGCACCAGCTCCAGCGCCTTGTAGGCAGCGATGCCGCCGCCCACGCACAACAGCACACGCCGCCCCTGCAGGGGCCCCTCGAAAGTACCGGTCACGTCGGGAATGTCCTACCCATGCAAGAACGATTAGCTTACCCGATGGCCCTTTGCGGCCCTGATACCGTTGCGCCATATCGCCCGCCAATCTGGCGATATGCACATCAACGACTGGCCCGACGCCGAACGTCCCCGGGAAAAGCTGCTGGAACGCGGCCCCGGCGCCCTCTCCGACGCCGAACTGCTGGCGATCTTCCTCGGCTCCGGCCTGCCCGGCAGCGACGCAGTGCGGACCTCGCGCGACCTGCTGCATCGGCACGGCCCGCTGCGCATGCTGCTGGACCGCCCGCCACGCGAGCTGGTGCGCCTGCCGGGACTGGGCCCGGCACGGGCCTGCAAGCTGTCGGCGGCGCTGGAGCTGGCCAAGCGCCACCTGGCCGCCGAACTCGAACGCGGCACCACCCTGACCGATCCGGGGGCGGCCGGCCGCTACTTCGCGCAACGGCTGCGGGCGTGGCCGCACGAGGTGTTCGCGGTGCTGTTCCTGGACACCAAGCACCGCTCGCTGGCGTTCGAAGAACTGTCCCATGGCACCCTGGACGGCGCCGAGGTGCATCCGCGCGAAGTGGTGCGGCGCGCGCTGGCGCACAACGCGGCTGCGGTGATCATCGGCCACAACCATCCATCGGGAAACTCGGAGCCCTCGCCCGCCGACCGCGCCGTTACCCACCGCCTGAAGCAGGCGCTGGGCTTGGTGGACATCCGTTTGCTGGACCATTTCATCGTCGGCGACGGAGCACCGGTATCGATGGCGGCGCGCGGCTGGGCCTGAGCCGGAATCCGGGAACCGGGCAGCGCGGCGGCAGCACGGCACGTCCCGAATTCCCAATCCCGACCCGCCATCGTCGGACGGCCTGAGGTCGGGCTGAACCCGGCACGGGCCGGGAGGCGGCGGGTCGGGTAAAATCGCCGGTTCCGCGCTTCAAGCAGAGATCACGTGAAATCCCAACTCCGCGCCCTGATCGGTCAAGGCATCGAAGCCTTGCGCGCCAACGGCACCCTGCCGGCCGACACCCTGCCGCCGGACTTCGTGGTCGAACGGCCCAAGACCCGCGAGCACGGCGACTTCGCCACCAATGCCGCGATGTTGCTGGCCAAGGCCGCGCGCGGCAATCCGCGCGCGCTGGCGCAGCAGCTGGTCGCCGCGCTGCCGGCCAGCGACGAAGTGACCCGGGTCGAGATCGCCGGCCCCGGCTTCATCAACTTCCACCTCAGCCCCAGCGCCTACCAGCGCGAGGTGCTGGCGGTGCTCAAGCAGGGCGAGGACTACGGCCGCAGCCTGGTCGGCAATGGCCGCACCGTGGGCGTGGAGTACGTCTCGGCCAATCCGACCGGCCCGCTGCACGTGGGCCACGGCCGCGCTGCGGCGATCGGCGACTGCCTGGCGCGGCTGCTCGAGGCCAACGGCTGGAACGCCAAGCGCGAGTTCTACTACAACGACGGCGGCGGCCAGATCGAGAACCTGGCGCGCTCGGTGCAGGCGCGCGCGCAGGGCAAGACCCCCGACAGCCCCGACTGGCCGGAAGAAGGCTACCGCGGCGACTACATCCAGGACGTGGCCAACGCCTACCTGGCCGGCGACTCGGTGGACCTGGAGGGCAACCTGGTCACCGGCTCCAAGGATCCGAACGATCTGGAGGCGATCCGCCGCTTCGCCGTGGCCTACCTGCGCAACGAGCAGAACCACGACCTGGCCGCGTTCGGCGTCGACTTCGACATCTACTTCCTGGAAAGCTCGCTGTACCGCGACGGCAAGGTCGAGGAAGCGGTGCAGAAGCTGGTCGCCTCCGGCCACACCTACGAGGAAGGCGGCGCGCTGTGGCTGAAATCGACCGATTTCGGCGACGACAAGGACCGCGTGATGCGCAAGTCCGACGGCAGCTACACCTATTTCGTGCCGGACGTGGCCTATCACCTGAGCAAGTGGCAGCGCGGCTACGTGCGCGCCATCACCGAGCTGGGCGCCGACCACCACGGCTCGCTGGCGCGGGTGCGCGCCGGCCTGCAGGCGATGGACCTGGGCATCCCCAAGGGCTGGCCCGAGTACGTGCTGCACCAGATGGTCACGGTGATGCGCGGCGGCGAGGAAGTGAAGCTGTCCAAGCGCGCCGGCAGCTACCTGACCCTGCGCGACCTGATCGAGGAAGCCGGCCGCGACGCCACGCGCTGGTTCCTGATCGCGCGCAAGCCCGATTCGCAGCTGACCTTCGACATCGACCTGGCGCGCCAGCAGAGCAACGACAATCCGGTGTTCTACGTGCAGTACGCGCATGCCCGGGTATGCAGCCTGCTGCGCCAGGCGCAGGAGAAGAAACTGGACTACGACCAGGCCGACGGGCTGGGCCAGCTGAACCGGCTGAACGATGCGACCTCGCTGGAACTGATGCTGGAACTCTCGCGCTACCCGGAAGTGGTGGAGAATGCGGGGCATGTGCTGGAGCCGCACCTGATCGCGCAATACCTGCGCGAACTGGCGACCGCGTTCCACACCTGGTACCACGGCACTCCGGTGCTGGTGGACGATGCGAGCGAGCGCAACGCCAAGTTGACCCTGGCCGTGGCGGCGCAGCAAGTGCTGGCGAACGGCCTGAACCTCCTGGGCGTTTCCGCCCCGGAAAAAATGTGAGTGGAGAAGCGGTAGATGGCAGCACGACGCGGTAAGACGCAGGCGCGGCGCAACAGCGGCAACGGCACGCCCGGATGGGTGTGGCTGATTGCCGGCGTGGCGATCGCGGCAGTGGTATTCCTGGCGGCGCCGGGCCTGTTCAAGAAGGACGGCGACGGCTTCCTGCGCGTGGGCGGCCCGCGCGCCAACCCGGATGCGCAACCGGCGCCGGTGGCCGACGCCGATGTGGACGCGGCGCCGGAACTGCCCAAACCGGCGGCAGCGGCGGCCGGCAGCACCAAGCCCGACGCCAAGAAGGACCCGCAGACCCAGTACGACTTCTATACCTTGCTGCCCGGCAAGGAAGTGCAGATGTCCGACGCCGAACTGGCCGCCAGCGCACGCGCCGAGGCCGCGCGCCAGGCGCGCGCGCCGCAGCCGGCCGCCGCCACGCCGGCGACGGCCACGACGACCACGGCCACTACCGCTCCGGCAACGACGGCGGCAGTGTCCAACCCGACACCGCTGCCGGAAACGGCAACAGCGAGCGCACCCGCCAACACGGCGGCCAAGCCGACCGCGGCGGCGGCCACGCCTGCCGCTGCCACGGCCGCTGCGGCAGCAGCGGACAACGCCCGCTACATCCTGCAGGCAGGCTCGTTCGGCGCCTCCGGCGATGCCGAATCGACCAAGGCCAAGCTGGCGATGCTGGGCCTTTCAGCGCGCGTGGAATCGGCGCAGATCAGCGGCAAGACCGTGTACCGCGTGCGCATGGGGCCGTACGGCACCGCCAGCGAACTGGCCGCGGCCAAGCAGAAGCTGACCGGCAGCGGACTGCCGGCGATCGCGATCAAGGCGCAGTGAGGCCGGGATTGGGCATTCGGGATTCGGGAGACGCAACGTCTCCCACATTCCTTGCGACCCGTTGGCTTACGACATGCGTGAATTGCCTCGCCTGTCGCGAGCGCAACTGACGGCCGCCTGGCTGCGACGGCCGTCGGCAGGCGCAACGCATCGGCGCCGCTTTCGCTTTTTCTAATCCCTAATCCCTAATCTCTAATCCCGGCTCCTAGCCACCTGAAAGCCTGCGAAGGACTGCGTCACCGGCATGATTTCCAGCCGATTGATGTTCAGATGCGGCGGCAGCGTGGCGACCCAGAAGATCTGCTCGGCGATATCCTCGGCGGTCATCGGCTGCGCGCCGTGGTACAGCTTGTCCGACGCGCCCTGGTCGCCGTGGGTGCGGACCAGGGTGAACTCGGTCTCGGCCATGCCCGGCTCGATCGCGGTCACGCGCACGCCGGTGCCGTGCAGGTCCGAGCGCAGGCCCAGCGAGAACTGGCTGACGAAGGCCTTGGTGCCGCCGTAGGCATTGCCGCCCGGATACGGGTACAGCGCGGCCACCGAACTGATGTTGACGATCGCGCCGCGGCGCTGGATCAGCGTGGGCAGCAGGCGATGGGTCAGGGTCACCAGCGCGGTGATGTTGGTGTCGATCATCGTGCGCCAGTCGTCCAGCGACGCGGCCTGCGCCGGTGCGGTGCCCTGCGCCAGACCGGCGTTGTTGACCAGCAGGTCGATGCCGCGGAACGCGTCCGGCAGCTCCGCCAGCATCGCATCGAGCGCGGCTTCGTCGCGGATGTCGAACGCCGCCACGTGCACGCGCTCGGCACCGAACTCGGCCAGCAGCGGCTGCAGCCGCTCGGCGCGGCGGCCGGTGGCGATCACGCGCCAGCCGGCGTTGACGAAGCGGCGCACGGCGGCGGCGCCGAAACCGGAGGTGGCACCGGTGATCAGGGCGGTCTGGGTCATTGAGAGGCCGGGTATTGGGAGTGGGGAATCGGGAATGGTAAAAGCAAACAGGCAACGCCGGGGTGCTGTTGCCTCAACCGCCGCTTGCCGGCATGGACACGTGGCCGACGGCATAGGCTTGACCGACGTCCGGCGACGGCGGCGGCAGATCGCGCCAGAGCTGCAGGCGCAGCAGGTTCCAGCCGTGCGGCTCGTAGGCGCTCACCGTGGCCAGCGCGCCTGCGGCAAGATCGTCCCTCGCCCGCTCTGACTCGCGTTCGCCCAGCGTTTCGAGCGCGTCGGCATCGGACATCGCGACGATCTCGCGCCGGGCGTAGCGGGCGCCGCGCAGGTCTGCGTGCAGATGCGTGGCGCACACCGTCCACACCTGCACCGCAGGCCGTCCGAACGACGCGGTCAGCGCGCGGAACGCGGCGCCGGCGAGGAAATCGCGCATCGCCTCGGCATCGCGCCACAGATAGAACGGCGCATACAGGTTGCTGCGGCTGGACAGTGCGCGATCGCCGCGATCGGCACTGAGATAGGCCTTGAATACCAGTCCCGGCAGATCGTCCAGCAACGGCCCCTTGTCGGCGATGCGGCGCTGGATGATGGCCATGTCGTAGTCGGCCGGCAACGCAATGCTGTACTGCATGGCGATCATGCATCGGCCTCCGCTGCCACGATCCCGGCGCGGCCGCCGCCGAAGGACCAGTCCTGCGCCTGCGTGGTGACGATGTTGACCATCACGTCTTCCGGCGCGATGCCCGGCGCGATCGCCAGCAGTTCCACCAGGCGCCGGTAGAACGCGCGCTTGCAGGCCTCGCTGCGCGGCCGCCCGGCGGTGATCGCAATCAGCACGAAGGCGTCCGAGCGCGGTCCGCCGAGATAGTGGCGGTCGAACACCAGTTCTCCCGGATCGTGCTGGTGGATGACCTGGAAGCAATCGCCGGCCGGCACCTCGAAGGCCTCGTGCATGGCCTGGTAGACGCTGGCGGACAAGGCGCGCAGATAGTCGGGGGTGGCGCCGCGATGCAGCGAGATACGGGCGTAGGGCATGGGATGTCTCCTGCTTGGGGAAATCAGGCGGCCGACGCGGTGGCGTCGCGCAGCAGCGGCAGCGCCGAGGCGGCGCACGGCCAGCCGGCGTAGAACGCCAGATGGGTGATCGCTTCGGCCAGTTCGTCGCGGCGCAGGCCGTTGTCCAGCGCGCGGCTCAGGTGGAACGGCAGTTGCTGCGGCCGGTACAGCGCCACCAGCGCCGCCACCGTGACCAGGCTGCGCTCGCGCGGCGACAGCGCCGGACGCTGCCACAAGTCGGCGAACAGCACTTCCTCGGTCAGTTGCGCGAATTTCGGCGCGATATCGCCGAACAAGGAAGCATCAGGCTGGGGCAGGTCGGACATTGGCGTCTCGCGCTGGAGGTTGACTGCGCACAGCCTAGCCACCGAAGATGTTCCTGAAAACCGGGAAATTCAGCATCCAAACTTCGATAAAACAGGATCGATAGCATGCGTCGCGTCAACTTCGATCTCGATGCGCTGCGCAGCTTCGTCGCCGGCGTCGAACTGGGCAGCTTCGCCAAGGCGGCAGACCGACACGGGCGTTCCACGTCGGCGATCAGCGCGCAGCTGAAGAAACTGGAAGCGCAGGCCGGCCACGCGCTGCTGCGCCGCAGCGGCCGCGGACTGGCGCTGACCGACGCGGGCGAGGTGTTGCTGGCCTACGCACGGCGCCTGCTGGACCTCAACGACGAAGCCGCCGGTGCGCTGCACGGGCCAGCCCTGCAGGGCTGGGTACGGCTTGGACTGCAGGAGGATTTCGGCGAGCACATGCTGCCCGACGTGCTGGGCCGCTTCGCCCGCGCCCATCCCAAGGTGCGCATCGAAGCGCGCATCGCGCGCCATCAGGAGTTGTTGGCGCGGGTCGAAGCGGGCCAATTGGACCTGGCGCTGGTCTGGGACGCCGGGACCGCAACGGCGCATCGCGCACCGCAGGCGGCCTGGCCGATGCGCTGGATCGCCGCAGCCCAGGCGCCGCTTCCGGACCCGAGCGGCTGGAGCAGCGATACGCCATTGCCACTGGTGATGCTGGAGGCGCCCTGCCTGCTGCGCACTGCGGCGACCACGGCGCTGGACCGCGCCGGCATCCCGTGGCGCATCGCCTTCACCAGCGCCAGCCTGGGCGGCGTCTGGGCCGCGGTCCGCGCCGGACTGGGCCTGACCCTGCGCACGCCGGCCGGCCTGCCCGACGCGCTGGCGCTGCTGCCGCCAGGGGTCGGCGGCCTGCCGACGCTGCCGGCGCTGGGCTTGAACCTGCATCGTGCCGACGCGGAACCGGCGCCGGCAGTGGCGCGCCTGGCGGAGATCCTGCAGCAGCGCTTGCACGAGGCGCGCGTGGCGTGCACCGATCCGGGGTGAGGCGGCCACGTGGAGAACTACGTGCAACCGGCTTGCCGCGCCAGTACGCTCCGGCAGTGATGGCCTAGGCAGCCACCGGCATTTCGGAGGGCTCGCGCCCCAGGCGTTCACGCAGGCGCAGGAACGGCCGCTGGGCGGCAAAGGACCGAACGATGTTCTGCCCGCTCCGTCATGCTCAGCCCATCTTGGTCTCGAACTGAGGCTGTAGCCGGAAATCCACCGCCCGGTCACCGGTGCCAGACGGTGCCGCGACCCAACTTCCGCTCCTGCCGGCGTTGACCGCAAAACTTGCACCGCTGCCGCGAAATACCGACGACACGCCGGAATTAGCGCCGCACCATACCTTCAACGAACCTCATCGGCGGTCGCGAAACCGGCTTGCATCCCGCCAGGCGCGTCACTTGCATGGCAGCATTTTGCTAAACAGCCCACCACCGCCATTGAGCATGCCGGCGCCGCCGGTAATCGCCGTTTTGACCGTGCTGCCATCGGTCTTGACTTCCACTTCTTTGAAAAGCTCGTCGTCGCGCGCGACCGTATAGTCCTGCCGCTCGTAGTGGTCCACCTCGGTCGAACCGGCGTAGCTGCTGCCCGCGTACACATCGCGCGACTTGGCCTGATCGAACTGGAAGGGCAACACCAGGTAGTAACTACCTGGCTGCATCTCGGTGAACTGGAATGCCCCCTTGGCGTCCGTCTGGGTTTCCACGCGCATGTTGTAGGCCTCGTCCGACATCAGCGCCGTCTCCTTGCTGCGGTCCGCCTTCTTGCGCATGGCGACCCACTCCGCAAAGTACGGCGTTGCCGGGAACAGCATCACTTTGCGGTTATTGGCAAGGAAAATCCGGCTGTCGTGATAGGCGCAGGCCACGCCAACGATCGTCGCCCGTCCTTTGGCCAGCGCGGCTTCGGCCGCCTGCTTGTCGAAAGGGGCTCTTGGCGAGGTTTCGCGTATTTTCGGCTTGGTATCCACTGTGGGAGACGTGCGCACCTGCGCGCCCCCTTGTCCGGCGGCGGCCAGGCCGCAGCACCCTGCAACGATCAAGGCATAGCATCTCGTCCGCATTTCGATCCCCTTCTTCCATGAGCGGGCGAAAATAACACGATTCGCGGTGCTTCCAAAGAGGCCCACGATGCCACCTCGCTAGGACCGCGCACGGCTCGGCGCTCAAGCACCAGCCTCCATGCGGCGCTGGACGCGTTGGCGCTCGCGCAACTGCAGGAACGGCCGTTCCACCGCGTAGTGCAGCAACGCGGCGGCCAGCAGCGCCATCGCCGCATAGATCGCGAACGCGAGCGGACCGCGTCCGTCGAGCGCGGCGCCGAACCAGCTCTGGGTGAGATGGAACACGGCCTTGTGCGACAGATACAGGCTGTAGGAGACCGCCGCCAACCACCCCACCCCAGGCAATGCGCGCCGGCCGATCCAACTGCGTGTGGAGGCGCCGGCAATCGCCAGCAACGCCAGTCCCAGCGACAACAGCGGCCAGCCGATCGCGTTGCCGAGCAGGCCGGTACGTTCGCGGAACAGCCACATCGCCAGTGCGCACACCGCCAATCCGGCCAGCAGCAGTGCGTTGGCGCGCGCCTGCAGCCACTGCCAGCGCTGCGGCCGGAACACCTTGATCGCGGCCAGCACCACACCGGCCAGCAAGCCGTCGAGCCGGTTCCAGGTCGGGTAGTAGATGTCCTCGATGAACCAGTTGCGTTGCAGTCCGTCGCCGATGCGCTCGAGCGCGCTGTCGTGCAGCCAGGTCGCCGTGCGCAACGCGATGCCGGCCAGCACCACGGCGCCGCACACCGCGACGAAACGCGGCGCCGACGGCCGCCGCATCGACAGCGCCGCCAGCAGCGGGAACACCAGGTAGAAATGCTCCTCCACGCACAGCGACCAGGCATGCGAGAACGCCTGCTGGCTGGCGTAGTCGATGCCCAGGTTCAAGGTGAAGCTGGCGAACATCCACCACGGCGCGATGCCTGGCGCTTCGCGGAAACCGGGCCAGGCCAGGTACAGCGCCAGCACCACGGCGAACGCCGGCAGGATGCGGAACGCGCGGCGCAGGTAGAAATCGCCATAACGCAGCGGTTCGCCGCGCGCCAGTGGCGCCAGCACCTGGCCGCCGATCAGCAAGCCGCTGAGCACGAAGAACAGGTCCACGCCCATCCAGCCATAGCGCGACAGCCAGGCCCAGTCAGGCCCAAGGCCGCCGACCACGAACGAGTGGAACAGCATCACCCACACGATCGCCAGCGCGCGCAGCAAATCCAATCCGGGGTAGCGCATCGCGTCAAGGAGTGATGGCAGAGGCGCTCAGCTTATGGGCCGGTGCCAGCGCGCGTCCATCCGCCGTGGCGAACGCGAGAGGTGCCGCGATGAAAAAGCGCGTGGCGTCTGCACGGGATGCGCTGGAACGACGATCGTGCTCGATACGCTCCTGCGTGCGTTCGACAACGCGGCGCGACACGCCGCCGGGCAGCGCGCTCGCCCCGCCCATTGGCGAGGGAGCGCATGCAGGCACTCAGCCCAGCGGTTCGTCCGACAGGTAGGTGTAGCCGGTCAGCCCAGCTTCCAGCGCCGCCGACAAGGCCTGCGCCTGCTCGGCCGGCAGCTGCGCGGCAGCCACGCGCTCGGCGTAGGCCGCGCGCAGGTCGGCCAGTGCATAGCCTACGTAATCCAGCATCACGTCGGTGGTGTCGCCGCGGCGCTGCTGGGCGATGCGGTAGCCGTCGCCATCGGCGCTGACCTCGATCGCATCGGTGTCGCCGAACAGGTTGTGGATGTCGCCGAGGATCTCCTGGTAGGCGCCGACCAGGAAGAAGCCGAGCCGGTAGCTCTCGCCAGCGCGCAGTTCGTGCAGCGGCAGCGAGCTGTCCAGGCTCTCGTTCTCGACGTAGGTCTTGACCATGCCGTCGGAGTCGCAGGTCATGTCGCAGATCACCCCGCGCCGCGCCGGCGCTTCGTTCAGGCGTTCGATCGGCACGATCGGGAACACCTGGTCGATCGCCCACACGTCGGGGATCGACTCGAACACGCTGAAGTTGACGAAATACTTGTCCACCAGCCGCTCGTTGAGCTCGTCCAGCACCGGGCGGTGGCTCTTTTCCTCATGGCTCAGGCGCGCGCGCACGCCGTGCGCGATGGCGTAGAACAGGTCGTCGATGCGCGCGCGCTGCGGCAGGTCGATCTGGCCCAGCGCGTAGCTGGACAGGCCTTCGGCATGGAAATGCTGCGCTTCCTGGAACAGCTCCACCGCCGGGCGCACGTCCAGTTCGTCATGGATCTCGCGCAGGTGGCGGATCGCCGCCGGCTCGTCGGCGTGCGCGTCGGGCACGCGCCCTTCCGGTGCCTGCTCCACTTCCGAGACGTTGGCGATCAGCACCGCGTGGTGCGCGGTCATCGCGCGCCCGCATTCGGTGACGATGCGCGGCGGCGGCAGGCCGTGTTCCTCGCAGGCGTTGGCCAGCGGCTGCACGATGTTGCTGGCGTAGGAGTGCAGGCCGTAGTTGATCGAGCAGTAGCTGCGCGAACGGGTGCCTTCGTAGTCGATGCCCAGGCCGCCGCCGACGTCGACGTGGCTGATCTTGGCGCCCAGCTTGGACAGCTCGACGAAATAGCGCGTGGCCTCGCGCATGCCGTTGGCGATGTCGCGCACGTTGGAGATCTGCGAGCCCATGTGGAAGTGCAGCAGGTTCAGCGACTCGGCGTACTCGGTGTCGCGCAGCGCCTTCCACAGGTCCAACACCTGCCGCGGCGACAGCCCGAACTTGGCCTTGTCGCCGCCGCTGTTCTGCCACTTGCCCGCGCCCAGCGAGGCCAGGCGCATGCGCACGCCCAGGCCCGGCTTGACGTCCAGCGCGCGCGCTTCCTCCAGCACCAGCTTCAGCTCCGACGGCTTCTCGATGACGATGAAGGTCTGCAAGCCGAGCTTGCGCCCGATCAGCGCCAGGCGGATGTATTCGCGGTCCTTGTAGCCGTTGCACACGATCAGCCCGCCCGGCCGCGACAGCGCCAGCACCGCCATCAGTTCCGGCTTGCTGCCCGCTTCCAGGCCGAAGCCCTCGCCGTGGTGGCTGGCCAGGGTGCCGGCCACGCCGCGATGCTGGTTGACCTTGATCGGGTACACCGCGGTGTAGCCGCCGGCGTAGTCCCAGTCGGCCTGGGCCTGGGCGAAGGCCGACTGCAGCTTGCCCAGGCGCTCGCCCAGGATGTCCGGGAAGCGCACCAGCATCGGCAGCTTGGCGCCGGCCGCGCGCGCCGCGTCCACCACCTCGGGCAGCGCGATCGCCACGCCGTCGGCGCCTTGCGGGCGCACCACCACCCGCCCGGCCGCGTCCACGTCGAAATACCCATCGGCCCAGTGCGGGATCGAATAGGTCTTGCGGGCTTGGTCGAGGGACCAATCGCTCATCGTGGCGGCTCGGCGGGGAAAAGGGGCGTGGATTGTAACGCCTGCTACGCGTGGGCTCCGTTACAATCCGCGCCGACCTGACGCCCCTCTCCCGGCGGAGCGGGGTGGGTTCGGGCGCTGCGTGGCGTGGTTCGGGGACGCGAGGCTGCGCCGGACCCGCATCCGGCGAAGGATTTGGGTCTGGCAGCGTGTGGGCTGACTGCACGTGGCTACGCCCCACCCTTATCCGGCGCTTCGCGCCGCCTTCTCCCGGTGGAGAAGGATGCGTCCATCTTCTTTCTTGCTTTCCTAGGAATCCCCTGCATGAGCGCCAACGACAACTGGTACATCGAACACTTCCAGCCCACCGGCTCGGCCATCGGCTACCGCATCACCGGCAAGCTGGACGAGGTGCAGTCGCCGTTCCAGAAGATCGAGATCTACGACACCACCGACTGGGGCAAGCTGATGGTGATCGACGGCGCGGTGATGCTGACCACGCGCGACAACTTCTTCTACCACGAGATGATCAGCCACCCGGCGCTGTTCACCCACGCCGCGCCCAAGCGCGTGGTGATCATCGGCGGCGGCGACTGCGGCACCCTGCGCGAAGTGCTCAAGCACCCGGGCGTGGAGAGCGCCACCCAGTGCGACATCGACGAGCAGGTCACGCGCATGGCCGAGAAGTACTTCCCGGAGTTGTGCGAGTCCAACGCCGACTCGCGCGCCGAGCTGCTGTTCGACGACGGCATCGCCTACATGGCCAACTGCCCGGCCGGCAGCGTGGACATCGTCATCGTCGATTCCACCGACCCGGTCGGCCCGGCCGAAGGCCTGTTCAACAAGGCGTTCTACGCCAGCTGCTTCAAGGCGCTGAAGGACGACGGCATTCTGGTGCAGCAGTCCGAATCGCCGCTGGCGCTGCTGGACCTGATCAAGGAAATGCGCGCGGAGATGGGCAAGGCCGGCTTCGCCAGCTTCCACACCGTGCCGTTCCCGCAGCCGTGCTACCCGACCGGCTGGTGGAGCGTGACCTTGGCGCGCAAGTCCGGCGGCTTCGACTTCCGCGAAGCCGACGCGGCGGCCAAGCCGTTCGCCACCCGCTACTACAGCGCGCACCTGCACACCGGCACCCAGGTGTTGCCGCCGTTCGTGGCCGAGGCGCTGGGCGGCTAATCACCGGGCCGGCGCCGACGAAGTTGGCGCCGGCCACGTCGCGCGGACCGGGGGCGTTGTGGCCGCTCGGCAACGGCGGCGCACGCCGCCGGCCGCGGCATTGCCGTGCGAACGGTCGGCAAGCCGCGACGCCGGCATACTGTCGGCCCGCTCCCTTGCAGCGTCGCGCATGCCTGCCGAGCTCTCCCGCCTCTGGACCCTGTGCGCGTTGGCGGCGATGGCCTTCGTCGCCGCGTGCATCGCGCACGAGGCGGTCGGCCACGGCCTGACCTGCCTGGGCACGGGCGGCACCGTCAGCCTGCTCAGCTCCGTGTACTTCCACTGCCAGCCGGGCCATCCGCTGGTCGATGTCGCCGGGCCGCTGAGCAATCTCTGCGTCGCCGCGGTGTTCGCCCTCGCCGCACGCCATAGCCGGCAGGCCACCGCACGTACGGCGTTCGCGCTGGTCGCCGCGTTCAACGGCCTGTGGGGCGCGGGCTACCTGATCTTCTCCGCGGTCACCGACACCGGCGACCTCGCCTTTGTCGTACGCGATCTCGTCCTGCAGCCAGCCTGGGCATGGCGCCTGGGCATGGGGCTGGCCGGCCTATGGCTCTACCGCCTCGTCGTGCGCAACGTCGGCCCCTGCCTGCCGAACGGCATGCCACTGCTCGCCGCGTATTGCGCGGCGGGCGGCGTGGCTTGCGCCAGCGTGTTGTTCTATCCAGGCGCGGCGTTGCCCGCGCTGAAGGAAGCGGCGCAAGAAAGCCTGCTCGCGCCGCTGGGCCTGCTCTTCGTCGCGTTCTCCCGGCGTCCGTCCCGGGTCTTGCCTCCGCCATCCAGCCGGACCGTCATGCTCATCGGCGCGCTAGTCGTACTCGCCTTCTGGCTGACCCTTGGACGCGGCTATACCGCTGCTTGAGAACGTCTGGTCGAGGTCGCGCATGCCGACGACAACGCGTGGCCTGACTGGCGTGGTCGGCATGCTTGCGTCGGCGCTTGCTGGACGCCGATCCTCCAGCCGAAGGTCTGTTCAACAAGACGTTTACGCAACGCTGAAAACGGCCGCATCGCCCACGCAGGGCTGCGCGCGCCATGCAGGCGCGCGCCGAGCCGTCAGCGCGCGGCCGCCGGAGCGGACCCAGCCGGCACGCCCAGCGCGATCAGCGTCGGGGCGTCGGCCACGAAGCGATCGAGCACGCCATCGGCAATCTTGACCGGCCCGCCGAAGCGCGTCGCGCCGGGGATCGACTGGATCGCCGCGGCCTCGGCGGCGAGCCGGGTCGCATCGGCGAACAAGTCCGACGCCGCGGCGTCGCCTCGGTCGGCGGCCTGCAGCCCGGCTGCCGTCGCCTGCAGCGCGCGCCCCCAACCCTGCATCGCATCCAGCCAGGGGCGCGACTGTTCGGCGAAGCCGGGATCGGCCACCCCAGCGCGGATGACGGCCGGCGCGGCCGCGATCTCGTCCGCGCTGCGCGCAAGTTCGGCGAGCGCCTGGCCGCGCGCGTCGGCGTCGCCGCCGGCGAGCGCTTCGCGGACCCGGTCGAGCACGGCCTTCAGCCGCGGCGCCTGCTCCTGCCACGGCTGGCTGCCGAAGGTCGGCGCCAGGTGCTGGGTATCGAAGAAGGTGAGCAGCGCCGCGGTCACCCGCGCATCGCCCGCCGCCATATCGCGCGCCGCCGCATGCCAGGTCCGCTCGGCGTCGTAGTCCTTGTCGTTCCATGCGAACGCGGTCAGCCCCATCACCGCGACGCGGCTCGGCGCTTCCTGGTTCATCGGGTTGGCGACGATGCCGGCCAACTCGGCGGACAGTCCGGCTTCGCGCCGCGTATACGGCGCCAGCAACAAACGGCCGGCCGAGGTTTCGTAATCGTTGACCGGGTAGTTGTCCCACAGCAGCGTCCTGCGCCCGAACGCCTTGGTCGCCGCGCGCGCATCGGGGATGGAAATGGCCGGCGGCACGACGTCGGTGCCGGTCCATTGCACCACGATCTTCGGATCCAGATGCTGGCGCAACGCGGCCTTGTACGGGCTTTCCTTGGCGTCGTAATACTCGGTCGGCACCATGATCAGTTCCGACGCCGCAGCGTGCCGGGCGACCAGGTCCGCCTGCACCAGGTTGAGCAGGTGCGACTGCGCGATGCCTGCCGCTTCCGCGCCCGACGGGCCGAAGGCGGTCTTGTCGCGCTCGCAATTCCACTTGGTGTATTCGATATCGTCGAGTGCGACGTAGAAGCTGCGCACGCCCAGCGCGCGAAACGCGTCGAACTTGCGGAGCAGCGCCTTGGCATCGGCCGGATCGGAGAAGCAGACCGACGGCCCGGGCGAGATCGCGTAGACGAAATCGACATGGTTGCGCCTGGCCGTCGCCGCCAAGTTGCCCAGCGCTTTCAGCGTGGCCGCCGGATAGGCCTCGCGCCAGCGGTCGCGCGCATAGGGATCGTCCTTCGGGCTGTAGATATAGGTGTTCGCCTTGGTGCGGGCGAGGAAATCGATGTGCTTGGCGCGATCGGCCATCGACCATGGCGCCCCGTAGAATCCCTCGATCGTGCCGCGGATGGCCATCGCCGGATAATCCTGGATGACCAGCGTCGGGATGGCCGGGCGTTCGGCAAGCTGACGCAAGGTCTGCGCGGCATGGAACAGGCCGTCGGCGTCGTGGCCCGCAAGCGTGATCAGGCTGCCCTTGCCGGTGGCGACGCTGGCGACGCTGGCGAGGGTGTAGCCCTCCTTGCGCGTCTCCTGCACGGCCTTGCTGCGCGTCAGCGCCTCGCGGACGACCGCCGCCTCGCCGGTGCCGACGACGATGTACGTTTGCTCGAGCGTTGCCGGCAGGCGCGATGCGGTGGCGATGTGCTCGACCCCCGCCGACACCAGAATGCGGCGGACTAACGCGACCGAAGCCTGGTCCGCGCCCGGCGCGGCGACCAGCACGACCTTCCGGCCGAGCGCGACGGTGCCGGCATCGAGCCGGATCGACACCGGACTCGGAAACAGCGCCGGCCGCGTGACCGGTTGCGCCGTGGCCGGGACCGCCAGCGCGAGGCCCAGCGCCACCGTCATCGAGAGCAGACTCAGGCCCGCCCGTGTAGCGCGTCGCGTCATTCCGGATCTCCGGTATTGGAATGGTATTACGGCACAGAGTAGGCAAGTCGCTGGGCCGCGACAAGCTGCGCGGCCGTGGTTGGGATTTTGGCAGTGTGCTTGTCGAATTCCGGGCTTGGCTCGCGTCAGGCCGAATGCGGAGCAGGCCCGCGCCCATTCGGTATTTAAATGGTATGAGTGGCCACCCGGTGACCAACAGATTGTCGCGAAAGCGCTGATCCTGCCGCAGCGGCAAGGAGAGCAAATCGCCCTGACCAATCACTGCCCGGCTATAGACCGAGAAGGGCTTCAGCCCGGATATTCGCCGAAGCGGGCGCAGTTCCGGCTCGTTTGTCGCGGCTGAAGCCGCTCCTACAGGAACCTTGCGGCAAGCGGCTGGGTGCACTGTGGGAGGGACTTCAGTCCCGACGCATCCGCAGCCGAAAAATCACCGCTTCGCGCGTCGCGACTGAAGTCGCTCCCACAGGGAGCCTCGATGCTCGTCTGGTGCACATGTAGGAGGGGCTTCAGCCCCGACACTCACCCAAGCCGGCGCAGTACCGGACTCCGTTCGTTCAACGGCGCGGAGCGCGATAACGTGGAGGAGTATGCGGTCAGCGAAGCCAATGCAGCCATCTGCGTTGCGCGCAGGCGCAGTGGCCCTACGGCGGACGAATGTTGCGGAGTGAAAGCAGGTCTATCGCGGCGCAGAGAACAGCATGGGCCGAGTTCTACCGAGAGCTTGTCTATGTAGAGCGGCGACGTGCCGGCGACGCAGTACGGCGTCGAATCATCAACTACACGCGCATCGATCCGCGATGCGCGATCGCACTGCCACGCACATCACCGTTGGAATTCTCGCGATGCAGCACTGTCGCCGGGCGCGCAGCGCGCGCGCCGAGACCTTACAGCGCGTCCGCATCCAGTTCGCCGGTGCGGATCCGCACCACCGTGCCCAGGTCGTACACGAATACCTTGCCGTCGCCGATCTTGCCGGTGCCGGCGGCCTTGACGATCGCCTCGAGCACGCGCTCGACCTGGTCCTCGGTGACCGCCACTTCCAGCTTCACCTTTGGCAGGAAATCGACCACGTACTCGGCGCCGCGGTACAGCTCGGTGTGGCCCTTCTGTCGGCCGAAGCCCTTGACCTCGGTGACGGTGATGCCGGCCACGCCCTGCGCGGCGAGCGCTTCGCGCACGTCGTCGAGCTTGAACGGCTTGATGACGGCCATGATCATCTTCATGCGGCTTTCTCCAATCACAATGGCGTCAGGATAGCGCGGTTGCGCGATGCCCGGCCGCCGGGTTCAAATGATCGCGCGCCCCATCGCCGGAATTTTCCGACAGCGCGCCGCGCCCGATACCGATGGCCCCGAACCGCAGGGTGCCGCAGTCTGGCGCTCCCTGCCGGAGCATCGCCATGATCGACCTCAATCACCTCGACGACCTCGCCCGCCGCCTCAGCGACCTGGTACCGCCAGGCCTGCGCGAATCCCGCGACGAACTGCAGAGCACCTTCAAGAGCGCGCTGCAGGCCGGCCTGGGCAAGCTCGACCTGGTCACCCGCGAGGAATTCGACGTGCAGCGCGCAGTCCTGCTGCGCACCCGCGAGAAGCTGGAAGCGCTGGAACGCAGCGTCGCCGCGCTGGAAGCCGCGCGCAGCGGCGACGCGCCTTCCACGCAAGCCTGATCCACCCGCCGCCATGAGCCTGGCGCTGGTGCACAGCCGTGCCCGCGCGGGGGTGCTTGCGCCTCCGGTTCGGGTCGAGGTCCATCTGTCCGGCGGCCTGCCGGCGACGCAGATCGTCGGCCTGCCCGAGGCCGCGGTACGCGAATCGCGCGATCGCGTGCGTGCCGCCATCCTATGCGCGCAATACGAATTTCCGGCGCGGCGCATCACCGTCAACCTGGCCCCGGCCGACCTGCCCAAGGAAGGCGGCCGCTTCGACCTGCCGATCGCGCTGGGCATCCTCGCCGCCGCCGGGCAACTCGACCCGCAGGCGCTGGGCAACTACGAATTCCTCGGCGAACTGGCCTTGACCGGCGAGCTGCGTGCCGTGGACGGCGTGCTGCCGGCGGCGCTGGCCGCCGCCCAAGCCGGGCGCACGCTGATCGTGCCGGCCGGCAACGGTCCCGAAGCGGCGCTGGCGCAGCACGTGCAGGCGTTCACCGCGCGTACCCTGCTCGAAGTCTGCGCACTGTTGAACGGCACCAAGACCCTGCCCGCCGCCGAAGCGCTGCCGGCCGCGGCCACGCCGTTTCCCGACCTGAGCGACGTGCGCGGGCAAGCGCAGGCACGGCGGGCGCTGGAGATCGCCGCGGCCGGTCATCACCATCTGTTGTTGATCGGCAGCCCGGGCTGCGGCAAGACCCTGCTGGCCTCGCGCCTGCCCGGCATCCTGCCCGAGGCCAGCGAGGCCGAGGCGCTGGAAGCGGCGGCGATCGCCTCGGTCAGCGGCCGCGGACTGGATCCATCGCGCTGGCGGCAACGCCCCTACCGATCCCCGCACCACACCGCCAGCGCGGTATCGCTGGTCGGCGGCGGCACCCACCCGCGCCCCGGCGAGATCTCGCTGGCGCATCGCGGCGTCTTGTTCCTCGACGAACTGCCCGAGTGGAACAGGCACGCGCTGGAAGTGCTGCGCGAGCCGCTGGAATCGGGCACGGTCACGGTGTCGCGAGCCGCGCGCAGCGCCGAGTTCCCGGCCCGGTTCCAACTGGTCGCAGCGATGAACCCCTGCCCTTGTGGCTGGGCCGGCGACGCCAGCGGCCGTTGCCGCTGCAGCGACGACAGCATCCGCCGCTACCGCGCGCGCATCTCCGGTCCGTTGCTGGACCGCATCGACCTGCACGTGGACGTACCGCGACTGCCGCCGCAAGCGCTGCGCGCCGATGCCTCTCCCGGCGAGAGCAGCGCCGCCGTGCGCGCGCGGGTGGAGCAGGCGCGGCAACGCCAGCTGGCGCGCGCCGGCTGCCCCAACGGCCAGCTCGGCCACAGCGAGACCTTGCGCGACTGCCGCCTGCAACCGCGCGACGAAGCGCTGCTGGAACACGCCATCGACCGCCTGCGCCTGTCGGCGCGCTCCTTGCACCGCATCCTGCGCGTGGCGCGCACCATCGCCGACCTGGCCGGAAGCGATGCGATCGCCACTGCGCACCTGACCGAAGCGATCGGCTACCGGCAACTGGATCGCGGCGAGCCCGCAGCGCCGCAAGCGGACTCATTTGCGCGCGCAGGCGAAGCGCGGCGCGGTGCGATAGCGCGCTGACCGCGCCGGCGCGGCAGCTACCTAACGCCAAGCTGTTCGCCCTGCCCGGCGGCGACGCGGACCTGGCCGTGGTCGCGAACACGGCAAGCAGAAGTGGGACTACTGGTGTGCATGCACCCATCGCATGGAACCGCGCGGCGGCCTCGCCTAGCGCACTCGGATACGGCTACGACGGCACGCTTGGCGCAATGCGATCGCGCCATCGCCGCCATCCGCCACGGACAATCGGTGCCGGCCATACATCGCGGCAATGCCGGCCAGCCCTTTCGGATCATCCATCTCGCGCGACGGGCGCTCCCCCCACCGCAGATGCATGTGTGGCTTCAACCAACTGCTGTCGATGTCACGAACTCGGCCAGCAAGGCATTGCAGCGCCGCGCATGGGTGAAGGTCATCCCGTGCGAGGCACCGGCGAGCACGTGGTGGCGCGCGTCGGGCAACCAGGCGGCGAGCGCCGTGGCGTTGTCGCGGTACTGCGCCGGACTCAGCTCGCCGCTAACCAGCAGTACCGGCACCGCCAGGGCCGCGGCCTGCTCGCGATCGTAGGCCGGCAGCGCATCGCCGATCTGCGGCACCAGGGTCTGCGCGTTGTCGCGCACCATCTGCCGGAACGTCGCGCTGCTGCGCGACCAGGCGCCGGGCTGGCTGACCGAATCGACGAAGCACTCCAGGCCGGCCTCGACCTGTCCGTCGCGCAGCAATTCGATCGCCCGCGCGCGGATCGCCACGACGTCCTCCGGCAGGCCCTGCGGCTGCGGCCCACCCGGATCGAACAGGCTCAGGCTGGCGATCGCGGCGGGCTGTTGCAGCGCGACCTGCCAAGCCACCGCGGCGCCGCGCGAGTGGCCGACCAGATGTACCGGTTGTCCGTAGCTGGCGAGGAACCCGGCGACTTGCTGCGCATGCCAACGCCAGCCGAAGCGATGCCGCAGCGACGATGGCAGCTGCGGGAAATACTGGCCCAGGCTCAGCGCAGCGACCTCGAAGCGCTCGGACAGGCCGCGCAGTTGCGGCGCCCAATAGCGGTAGTCGCACAGCGCGCCGTGCACCAGCACCACCGGGGCGCCGGCGCCGAGCCGCAGATAGGCCAGCGCATCGTCGTCGCCCAGCAAGTGGACCGCGGGCTTGCCGAGCGGGGTACGCGGACAGATCACCGGTGGCCTCCGGCAAGGAGCCGCAACGGAGCCCGCACCACGTCATTATTCATGGCGACCGCGCTGACACGACACGGAGAGAATGCGAAAGGAGTTGCCAGGCACTGGACTGCCGCGAGCGCAGATACGACGGCCGCGAGCGTCCCGGCGGCGGCGCGGGCATGGCGGAGGCCGCTTTGCCATGCGCGCCGCACGCGCTGGCGATGCAGCCCAGCGAAATCCAGCGCGGCATCCCAGGGAGCGACGGCGGCGCCACGCGCCCCAGACCGCCCGTCGTCGTCGCAACGCCAAAGGCGATGCAGGCCAGCTGCGGAAGGAATTCCAAGCACGATGGACGATGATGCGGCGCGCTCGGGGAGACACGCGGTACGCGCCAGCCTTTCAACGCAGAGGGCCCCAGCGCGGCATCCCGAGCAATGCGAGTACGGGCAACGGCGTCATACGCCACAAGCCGCTGATCGCCGCAGCGCCGAAGGCGGTGTCCACCACCGGCAGGGTTCGCGGTCGAAGAGGCCATGCAGGCTGGGAATGATGTGGTGCGCCCGGAGGGATTCGAACCCCCGACCAATGGCTTCGGAAGCCACTACTCTATCCGGCTGAGCTACGGGCGCAACGGACGCGCATTCTAACGGCAAACCGCGCGCCGCGTCTCCCCCATGCCCGATTGCCGCCATGGCCGGCCCAGCTGTCGCCGTACCCGGCGCCGGAGCAGCGAGGTTTCCGTGAGCGGCCGAGGTTTGGCGACTGCGCATCGCCTGCGTACAACCGGCTCCTACGCCTGGGTCTGTAACTGGACGCGGATGCACAGACCGTCGCCGTCGCAGCGGCCACGACCCGTGCCGTGCTGCCGCCGAGCGAGCCCGACTGCTACCCTTGCGCGATGGGTTACGAACGCTACGAAACGCCCGCCGCCCTGCCGCCGCGCGCGCGCCTGGGCCAGTACTGGAAACTGCTGCGCGGCGACCGTCCGATCGGCGCGCTGCTGCTGCTGTGGCCGACTTGGTGGGCGCTGTGGCTGGCCGCCGACGGGCTACCGCCGCTGTGGACGCTGTTCGTGTTCACCGCCGGGGTCTGGCTGACCCGCTCGGCCGGCTGCGTGATCAACGACTACGCCGACCGCTGGCTGGACCCGCAGGTCGAGCGCACCCGCAGCCGGCCGCTGGCCACCGGCGCGGTCAGCGGCCGCGAGGCGCTGGCGGTGTTCGCGCTTCTGATGCTCGCCGCCTTCGCGCTGGTGCTGACGATGAACGCGCTGACCATCGGCCTGAGCGTGGTCGGGCTGTTCCTGGCCGCCAGCTACCCCTACCTGAAGCGCTACACCTACCTGCCGCAGGTCTACCTCGGCATGGCCTTCGGCTGGGGCATCCCGATGGCGTTCGCGGCGATCCGCGGCGAGGTGCCGGCGCTGGGCTGGCTGCTGTACGCGGCCAACATCCTGTGGGCCACCGCCTACGACACCTGGTACGCGATGGTGGACCGCGAGGACGACCTGCGCGCCGGCTCCAAGTCCACCGCGATCCTGTTCGGCGACCTGGACCTGGTCGCGCTGGGCATCCTGTATGCGCTGATGTTCGTCGCGCTGGGCTTCGTCGGCACCCGCGGCGCGCTGGGAATCTGGTACTGGGCGGGCCTGGGCGTGGCCGCGCTGCTGGTCGCCTATGAATTCCGCATCGCGCGAACCCGCGAACGCGCGCCCTGCTTCCGTGCCTTCATGCACAACAACTGGGTCGGCCTGGCGATCTTCGCCGGCATCGTCGCGGCGTTGGCGCTGCGCGCGGGGTAGACCGAAGCGGAGAAGCCGCGCAGTGGCGGCTGCGCACAAGGATGTCGTCGGTACCAGTCGGCTCGCTTGGCCGCCGACGGCAATGCCGCCGGGGCACACTTCGTCCGATCGTTGCCGGTAAAGCATCGGGACTGAAGTCCCTCCCACAAAACCGTCGATCGGTTCCTGTAGGAGCGGCTTCAGCCGCGACGCCTTTCCCACCGCCGGTGGCGGGAACGACTTCGATCACGACAAGCATGACCGGCAAAATCCGCATCCCAGCTGCTGGATCGGCATATACCCTTCCCCGACCTGGCCCGACGGCGCAATCGAGGAAGCGTCGGCGCACTCCGCTTCGAAGCAGCGGCATCGCGCTAAGCTGCCGGCACAAGACAGCAGCCCGCGGCTCGAACAGGCGCGCGCTGCGGCGCAGGACCGCCATCACGAACACGGCGCCCCATCCGGATCGCATCAGCCAGCACTAAGGCTTCCCGTGCGCCGTCGACGCATGCGTCAGCAGCGCGAACACCCGCTGCTGTTCCTGCGCATCCTGCAGACCGCTGATGCGCAGTCGGTCGCCGGGGAGCGGCGCCATGACCGTCGCCACGGTGAGCACCTGACCATCGGCCAGCAGCGCGATCGGCTTGCCGATGTTCTGCTCCGTCGCCCGGGTCAGGCGATCGCCGGACCCCGAGAAACTCAGATCGAGTGCCGGCTTGCCATCGTCGCCGTCCACGCGCGCCACCGTCGCGGCGCCATCGACGGCCAATAACTGCTGCGGCGCCAGATACACCGGCCGTCCCTGGTACACGGCCTCGGTATAGCCGGCGCTCGGCGCATAGCTGGCCAGGCGCCATTCGATCTTCGCCTTCACCGCACTCGCGCTCGCGCTGGTGTCGGCGCCATCGGGCGACGGGGCGTAGCTGCACCCGCTGACCCCGAACACGCACAACGCCAACGACAGTCCCAGAGTTCTCAAGCGCATCGCCATCTCCCGCAGTTCGTTTGGCGACATCATAGAAGAACCGGCTGTTGTGGCCTGTCGCAGACAGGTGCCCACCCATGTCACGCAGAAGAACGTGCCATGCACCGTGCTGCGGAACCCGTCCGACAGCGGCCGATTGCGTCGGGTCGTGGCGCCTGCGTGGCACGACGAAGCGTAAAGCTCGCCCCCCAATCAGAAAACGCCCTCGCTGCCGTTGCGTGGTCCAGGCAACCAAACAGCGATCGCTCCCCGCATGCATGACGGATCACGCGACCACGGCCAGCGCCAGACACGCAGGTCCACATGACCCGCCACCCTTGCCATCGCAGGGCCAATCGCCGCCGCGGCATGCAAGCCACCAGCGCACTCACGGCCTCACGGCACCCGCGCCACCACCCACGCATCGACCCGCGCCACGCCGGCGCGGCGCAGCGCCTGTGCCGCGGCATGCAGGGTCGCGCCGGTGGTCATCACGTCGTCGATCAGCGCCACGTGCGGCGGCAGCGGCGCCTGCACCACGAACGCATGGCGCAGGTTGCGACGCCGCGCCTGCGCATCGAGTTCGGACTGCGGCGCCGTGGCGCGCACGCGCTGCAGGCCGGCGCACAGCGGCAGGCACAGCGCGCGCGCCAGCGGCCGCGCCAGTTCCAGCGCCTGGTCGTAGCCGCGCTGGCGCAGCCGTGCGCAATGCAGCGGCACCGGCAGCAGTGCCTGCGGCCGCGGCAAACCGGCGCAGCGCGCCTGCAGCAATGCCGCCAGCAGGCGCCCGGCGGCCAGGTCCTGATGGAACTTGAAGCGGCGCAGCAATCCATCCACCGGCGCAGCGTAGACGCAGGCGCTGGCGACCAGCGCCAGCGGCGGCGGTTTGCGTTGGCAGCTACCGCACAACTGGTCCGCGTCCAGCGCGGGCAACGGCAGCGCGCACACCTGGCAGGCGCTGGCATTCCACGGCAGCGCGTCGCGGCAGGCCGGGCACAGGTCCAGGCCGGCGGCGCCGGGTTCGCTACAGACCAGGCAGCGCTCCGGCAGCAGCCAGCGCTGCAGCCGCCGCCAGCAGTCGTCAACTTGATCCAGTCCATTGAAGTTGACAGGGATATCCATGCTCACCAGACTGCCCGCTTTCCCAGCCGCTTACCGTCAGGAAACCCCCATGTCCGCTGTCGTCCGACACGACTGGCAACGCCAGGAATTGCTCGCCCTGTTCGATCTGCCGTTCCCGGAGCTGCTGCACCGCGCCGCCGCGGTGCATCGCGAACACTTCGATCCGGCGCAGGTGCAGGTCTCCACGCTGCTGTCGGTGAAGACCGGCGGTTGCCCGGAAGACTGCGCGTACTGCCCGCAGGCGCAGCGCTACGACACCGGGGTGGACGCGCAGAAGCTGATGAGCACCGAGGCGGTGCTGGAGAAAGCGCGCCAGGCCAAGGCCGCCGGCGCGTCACGGTTCTGCATGGGCGCGGCGTGGCGCTCGCCGAAGGACCGCGATATCCCCAAGGTCGCGGCGATGATCCGCGAAGTGAAGGCGCTGGGCCTGGAAACCTGCGCCACCCTGGGCATGCTCGACGGACGCCAGGCGCAGGCGCTGAAGTCGGCCGGGCTGGACTACTACAACCACAATCTGGATACAGCGCCGGACTTCTACGACACGATCATCCACACCCGCCAGTACCAGGACCGCCTGGACACGCTGGCCCACGTGCGCGATGCCGGCATGAAGACCTGCTGCGGCGGCATCGTCGGCATGGGCGAATCGCGCGAGCAGCGCGCCGGCCTGCTGCAGGCGCTGGCCAACCTGCCGGTGCATCCGGACTCGGTGCCGATCAACCGCCTGGTGCAGGTCGCCGGCACCCCGCTGCACGGCACGGTCGAGCTGGATCCGTTCGAGTTCGTGCGCACCATCGCCGTCGCCCGCATCGCGATGCCGCAGGCGATGGTGCGGCTGTCGGCCGGCCGCGAGAGCATGAGCGACGAATTGCAGGCGCTGTGTTTCTGCGCCGGCGCCAATTCGATCTTCTACGGCGAAAAACTGCTGACCACCGGCAACCCGGACACCGCACGCGACCAGGCGCTGTTCGCGCGGCTGGGGCTGAAGCCGATGCAGGTGCAGGTGGACGCCGACGCGCACGACCATCCCGGCACCGTGCATGCGGACATCACCGCGCCGGCGCCGGCAGCGGACAGGCCGGCGATCGCCGCGGCACTGGTCTGACCCCAGCGCGCCGCGCCGGCGCGCGCGCGTCCATCCGCCGATCCGGCCGTCCATCGCCGGCGGCGCCCGGCGCGGCCGGGGACGCGCTACGCTAGCCAGCCGCCCCATGCCCCGCCGCCCATGGCCCGTCCCGACCTGCACGACCGCATCCAGTCCTTGCGCAAGCTGCGCGAGGCGCAGGGCCGCATCCGCGTGCGCCGCAGCGTGGGCCGCCGCGACGGCGTGCGCCTGGAGCTGGACGGGCGCTGGCTGACCGGCTTCTGCAGCAACGACTACCTGGGCCTGGCGCAGCAGTTCGAAGTGCTCGCCGCGCTGCAGGACGCGGCCGCGCGCGAGGGCGTCGGCGCCACCGCCTCGCACCTGGTCTGCGGCCACCACGCGCTGCACGAGAGCCTGGAACGCGAGGTCGCCGACTGGCTCGGCTATCCGCGCGCGCTGCTGTTCGGCAGCGGCTTCCTCGCCAACCTGGCCGTGCAGCAGGCGCTGCTCAGCGAAGAAGAAGACGTGTGCGTGCAGGACCGGCTCAACCACGCCAGCCTGCTCGACGCCACCCGCCTGGCCGGCTGCCGCCTGCGCCGCTATCCGCACCTGGATACCGAAGGCGCGATGCGCCAGCTCAAGCACGCCGCCGAGGGCGCGGCGATGCTGGCCACCGATGGCGTGTTCAGCATGGATGGCGACATCGCCCCGCTGCGCTCGCTGACCCTGGTGGCGCGCATGCAGCAGGCGCTGATGTACGTGGACGACGCGCACGGCGTCGGCGTGGTCGGCCCGCATGGTCGCGGCTGCGTGGCCGAGGCCGGACTGGGCGTGGACGATGTGCCGCTGCAGCTGGTGACCCTGGGCAAGGCGCTGGGCGGCTACGGCGCGCTGGTGGTCGGCGACGAGGCGCTGATCCGGCATCTGGCCGAAACCGCGCGCCCCTATCTGTACACCACCGCGTTGCCGCCGGCGCAGGCCGCCGCCTCGCTGGCCGCGGTGAAACTGGCGCGGCGCGACCAGTGGCGGCGCGAGCGCCTGACCGAGACCATCGCCGCGTTCCGCGGCGGCGCGCGCCGCCATGGCCTGGAACTGATGGCCTCGGACACGCCGATCCAGCCGCTGCTGTGCGGCGACGAGGCCAGCGCGCTGGCGCTGTCGGCGGCGCTCGAGCAGGCCGGCTTCCTGGTCTCCGCGATCCGCCCGCCGACCGTGCCCGAAGGCAAGTCGCGGCTGCGGGTCACGCTGTCGGCATTGCACACGCCGGCGCAGGTGCAGGCGCTGCTGGACGCGCTGGCGCTGGCGCGCGACCGCCTGGCCGCGCATCCGCTCGGCCTGCCGGCATGAGCGCGCCGATGTGAGCGGCCCGCCGTGAACGACGGCGACCTCGCAGCGCGCCGCGAGGTATGGGCCGCGCTGTCCGAGCTGTACCTGGACGACGACGTCGCCGCGCGGCATGCGCATATCACCGCCGTGCTCGCGGCCTCGCCGTACGCAGCGGAGACGCTGCGGCGCATGCTGCTGCACGACGTGCATCCGCGCCTGGCGCCGAACCTGCTGAGCGTGGCCGGGGTCTGGCAAGGCTTCGACCACGCCTGGCTGAGCGCGGCGATCCTGCGCGGCGAAGGCGTGCAGCGCTGGTCGGCCTGGCGCACCCGCGCCTACCCGCGCGAACAATGGCGCTTGCTGCTGCCGCGGCTGCTGGCCTTGCGCGCGCAAGGCTGAGCGCGGCGCTCCCCGGCTCTTCTTTTCCATTCGGCACACGATCGACGATGCACATCGAAACCCTGGGGCACGGCCCCGATCTGGTCCTGATCCACGGCTGGGCGTTGCACGGCGGCATCTTCGCACCCTTGGTCGAGCGCCTGTCGGCGCAGTTCCGCATGCACCTGGTGGACCTGCCCGGGCATGGCCACAGCCGCGGCGACGACACCCCGCTGGCGCTGCCGCACGTGGTCAGCGCGATCGCCGCGGCGACGCCGCCGGCGGCGTGGCTGGGTTGGTCGCTGGGCGGGCTGTTCGCACTGCATGCCGCGGCGACCCAGCCACAGGTGCGCGGCCTGGCGATGCTCGCGGCGACGCCGCGGTTCGTGCGCGGCAGCGACTGGCCGCATGCGGTGGAACCGCAGGTGTTCGCGCAGTTCGGCCGCGACCTGGCCGACGACTACCGCGGCACCCTGGACCGCTTCCTGGCGCTGGACACGCTAGGCTCGGCGCATGCCCGCACCGAATTGCGCACGCTGCGCGAGACCCTGAGCGCGCGCGGCGAACCCGATGCGCAGGCGCTGCAGGATGGGCTGACGCTGCTCGAGCGCAGCGACCTGCGCCGCGCATTGCCCGGCCTGCGCGTACCCAGCCTGTGGATCAGCGGCCAACGCGACCGGCTCGTATCGCCCGCCGGAATGGACGACGCCGCAGCGCTGACCCAGCATGCGAGGACGTTGCACATCGCTGGCGGCGGCCACGCACCGTTCCTCGGCCATGCCGATGAGGTGGCGGAGGCGTTGCGCGGATTCCTCGCCAGCCTGGCGTAGCGCGCGCGTTGCGGATGCGCGCTTGCGCTTTCTGTAGGAGGGGCTTCAGCCCCGACCGGGCGTTACCGGTGAAACCCGGTCGGGGCTGAAGCCCCTCCTACAGGGGGGCGGAATTCCGCGCGCTGGCCGCCATCACGCCGATGTCCGATCATCGCAATTCCCTCAATCGATCGGAACGCAGGCATGGATCTTGGAATCGCCGGCAAATGGGCGCTGGTCTGCGCCGCGAGCAAGGGCCTGGGCCTGGGCTGCGCGCGGGCGCTGGCCGGCGAAGGCGTCAACGTGGTGATCGTGGCGCGCGGCCAGGCCGCGCTGGACGCGGCGGCGGATGGCCTGCGCGCGCTGCCCGGCGCCGGCGCGGTGATCGCGGTCGCCGCCGACATCACGACCGAGGCCGGGCGCGCCGCCGCACTGGCGGCCTGCCCGCAGGTCGACATCCTGGTCAACAACGCCGGCGGCCCGCCGCCGGGCGACTTCCGCGACTGGGATCGCGCCGACTGGCTGCGCGCGCTGGACGCCAACATGCTGACGCCGATCGCGTTGATCCGCGCCACCGTCGACGCGATGCAGGCGCGCGGCTTCGGCCGCATCGTCAACATCACCTCGGCGGCGGTGAAGGCGCCGATCGACAGCCTGGGCCTGTCCAACGGCGCGCGTGCCGGACTGACCGGTTTCGTGGCCGGGCTGGCGCGGCGCACCGTCGCGTACAACGTCACCATCAACAACCTGCTGCCCGGCCAGTTCGACACCGACCGGCTGCGCAGCAACTTCGCCCATGCCGCGCAGCGCAGCGGCACCGACGTGGACACCGTGGCGGCGCAGAAGCGCGAGCAGATTCCGGCCGGGCGTTTCGGCACGTCGGAGGAATTCGGCGCGGCCTGCGCGTTCCTGTGCAGCGCGCAGGCCGGCTACCTCAGCGGCCAGAACCTGTTGCTCGATGGCGGGGCTTATCCGGGGACGTTCTGAAGGCCGGGATTGGGGATTCGGGATTGGGGATGGGGGACTGCGCGCGGTCGCTTCCGATGTTTGACGTTTGTATTGCGGATGAGCTCGGTGCGGCCTGCGCGCCTGCGCGCAATGCACAGGCCATTGCGTCAGTGGGCAGATCCTGTTGCTCGGTGCGCGGCCCATCCTGGAAAGGGACAGGGTTCGAGACGGAGTGAATGGCGGCGTGCGGTCCGCGCGGTGTCCGCTGATACGCTCGGACTGATGCGCGATGGCGATGGGAATTGAGGAATGGAGAGACGGGAATGGGCAAGCCAGGTGACCGCCTCGCCGCCGCAGCCGTTTCGATTCCCCACTCCCGATTCCCCATTCCCGGCTTTTCGCTGGCCGCTGCGCGCCGCGGCCGGCGATAATGCGCCGATGGATTCCTCTTCGTTCGACGCCCACCACATCCGCCGCGCGTTCTCGCGCGCCGCCGCCAGCTACGATGCCGCCGCCGCCCTGCAGCACGAGGTCGAGAAGCGCCTGCTGGAATCGCTGGACTACCTCGGCGACCGCGTGCCGCAGGTGGTGCTGGACGTGGGCAGCGGTCCGGCGCACGCCGCCGCGACGATGAAGAAGCGCTGGCCGCGCGCGCAGGTGATCGCGCTCGACCAGGCGCTGCCGATGCTGCAGCAGGCCAAGCGCCAGGCCGGCTGGTGGAAGCCGTTCGGCCGCGTCTGCGCCGATGCGCGCGCGCTGCCGCTGGCCGAGCACAGCGTCGATGTGATCTTCAGCAACCTGTGCCTGCAATGGGTCGAAGACCTGCCGGCGGTGTTCGCCGGCTTCCGCCGCGTGCTCAAGCCCGGCGGCCTGCTGCTGTGCTCCAGCTTCGGCCCGGACACGCTGGTCGAACTGCGCGAGGCGTTCGCCCAGGCCGACCGCGAAGCGCCGCACGTGAGCCGCTTCGCGCCGATCGCGCAGTTCGGCGATGCGCTGATGCTGTCCGGTTTCCGCGACCCGGTGCTGGACCGCGACCTGTTCACCCTCACCTATCCCGACCTGGCCGCGCTGATGCGCGAACTGCGCGCGATCGGCGCGACCAACGCGCTGCACGCGCGCCGCCACACGCTGACCGGGCGCGGCCGTTTCGCCGCCGCCAGCGCCGCCTACGAGCCGCTGCGCAACGCCGACGGCAAGCTGCCGAGCAGTTGGGAAGTGATCTATGCGCACGCCTGGGCGCCGCCGCCGGGCGCGCCGATCCGCGAGGGCGGCAGCGAGATCGCCGCGGTGCCGGTGTCGGCGATCCCGATCCGCCGCCGCGGCGATTGAGGCGACGCGTTTCGTTCCGGGACTCGGGTCCGGGGACTCGGGACTCGCAAGAGCTAGGAACCGGACGTATTACCTGTAGGAGCGGCTTCAGCCGCGACCGAGTCTACGGGTAGAACCTGTCGCGGCTGAAGCCGCTCCTACACGACAGCCGGGCGGCCTTGCGTGCGATCGCTCAGGCCGACACCTGGTCGATCCAGTCCTGCAGGTTGTAGTAGTTGCTGACCCGGGCGATCTTGCCGTCGCGGATGTCGAAGAACGCCCCGCCCGGCAGCACGTAGGTCTGCCCGCGCGCCGGCGGCAGGCCTTCGTCGGTGTGGTGGTATTCGCCGTGCACCACGTATTCGGCGGCGGCGCGGCGGCCGTCCTGCCCGCCCAGCACCACGATGTCGCGCAGCTGCTCGCGGTAGCTGGCGTTCATCCGCTGCAGGAACGCGGCGAAGGTGTCCTTGCCGGTCTCGCGCGCGCCCTGGTTGAGATCGTGCGCGACGTCGTCGGTCAGCTTGTCGAGCATCGCCGCCCAGTCGCCGCGGTTGAACGCGTCGTAATAGGACAGCACCAGCTCGATGGCGCGGTCTTGCTCGCGGGTTCCGTCGATCTTCATCGCCACCACCTCATGCCATGCGGGCGCCCATGATACGGCGGCCGGGTCCGTTCAGGCGCCCGGCACCACCAGGTCGCGGTGGAAGAAGTAGACCTCCTGCAGCAGGAAGCGCCAGCGGGTCTGGAAGCTGCGGAAGCGGGTGCTCGGGGTCGAGGACGCCAGCGCGTCGATCTGCAACTCGCGGCACAGGCGCAGCGCCCGCGCCATGTGCAGCGGATCGCTGACGATGATCGCCCGGTGCAGGCCGTGGCTGCGCATCAGCCCGCGCGCCTCGAGCAGGTTCTGGCGGGTGGTACGCGAGACGGTCTCGACCAGGATCGCATCGGCCGGCACGTCGTGGCGCAGCGCGTAGCGGCGCGCCACCTGCGACTCGGCGAAGCGCGCGCCGTTGCCGCCGAAGCCGCCGGTGAAGATCAGGGTCGGCGCATAGCCGCGCTGGTACAGGTCCAGGCCGTGGCGGATGCGCTCTTCGAACACCGGCGAGGGCTTGGCGTCGTAGGCGGCCGCCCCGAGCACGATGATCGCGTCGGCCGGCGCCGCCTGGTCGCGGTCGCCGACCCAGACGATGTAGATCGCCACGCCCAGCAGCCACAGCCCCAGCACCGCGGTCAGCCGACCGAGCCAGCCCAGCCAGCCGCGTCGTCGCCGCGGCTTCACGCCGCGCCCCACGGCAGGGCGTCGAGGTCGACGTTGCCGCCGGACAGGATCAGCCCGACCCGGCGCCCGGCGAAGCGATCGGGCTGCGCCAGCACCGCCGCCAGCGCGATCGCCGACGAGGGTTCCACCACCTGCTTGAGCACCTGCCACAGCAGCCGCATCGCCGCCACGGTGGCGGCGTCCTCGACCACGATGGTCTCGGCCTGGCCGTGCAGCAGCGCGAAGTTGGGCGCGCCCAGGGTGCCGCGCAAGCCGTCGCAGATCGTGTCCGGGACGAAGTCCACGCACAGCGCGCCGGCCGCCAGCGAGCGCGCGGTATCGGCGGCGCCGGCCGGCTCGGCCAGCAGCAGGCGCGCCTGCGGCGCCAGCGCCGACAGCGCCAGGCGGCTGCCGGCGGCCAGGCCGCCGCCGCCGACCGGCACCACCAGCAGGTCGAGCGGGCCGCTGGCGCCGAGTAATTCCAGGGCCGCGGTGCCCTGGCCGGCGATCACCGCCGGATCGGTGTACGGATGCACCAGGGTCGCGCCGGTCTGCTGCTGCACCTGCGCACACATCGCCTCGCGCGCGGCGATGCCGGCGTCGCAGCGCCACAGGGTGGCGCCGTCGCGGGCGATATTGGCCAGCTTGGTCGCCACCGCGCCCTCCGGCACCACCACGTGGCAGCCGATGCCGCGGCTACGCGCGGCCTGCGCCAGCGCCGCACCGTGGTTGCCCGAGGAATGGGTGACCACGCCGCGCGCGGCCTGCGCCTCGCTCAGCGCCCACACCGCATTGCAGGCGCCGCGGAACTTGAACGCGCCGCTGCGCTGCAGGTGCTCGGCCTTGAACAGCAGGGTCGCGCCGGTCGCCGCGTCCAGCGCCCGCGAGCGCAGGACCGGGGTGACCTGGGCATGCGGCGCGATCCGCGCGGCGGCGGCGGTCACATCGGCGAAAACGGGCAGTGAAGATGAGAACATGCGTGAAAGGTTAGCGTATCGTCCCAAGTTCGCGGTGTCGCGGACTGCCGGGGCAACACGGCGGTTGCACGCGACTTAAGCGTTCAATCAACGACGAAGCGAGTTAAGGGGGCATTCAATGCAACACGCCGAACCTGTCGGTCAGCCTCAGGGAGAGGATTCGCCATGAACATGCGCCTGATCTGGGCCGCTGGATTGCTGGCCACGCTGAGCGGCTGCGCCACCTACGACTACGCCGACAACGGCGGCGGCGGTTATTACCGCGGCGCCCCATCGGTCGAATACCGCTATCCGGATGGCTACTCCGACGGTTACTACGCGCCGTACGGCGCGGTGCCCTACGGCTATGGCGCCGGCTATTACGGCTATGGCTACTACGGCTACGGCGGCCCTTACTACTACCGCGACTACTATGGTCCGCCGCGGCACCGTCCGCCGCCGCGTCCGCGGCCCGACGACAACGGCCGCCCGCCGGACCGTCCGCCGCCGGTCATCGGTGGCGGCGGCGGCCGGGGCAAGGCGCCGTGGCGCGACCTGGACCGGCTGCGCCGTCCCGATGCCGCCAACGCCGGCCCACGCCCCCAGTCGATGCAGCCGCGACCGCAGTCGATGCAGCCACGTCCGGCCAGCGCGCCGCGGCCGGCCGCCCAGCCGCGTCCGGCCGCGCCCCGGCCTGGCAATCTGGGTCGTAGCAATGGGACGAAGCGCACACTAGAGCCCTAAGAAAAGGCTTGATTTCACGCAGGCACAAGACGCACTCTACGTCGTAAGGGGTGACCGCCTGCGTCGCTTTATGACCCGAAGGGATCGCCCCACCGTCTATGTCGATGTCCGACAGGGAAATCTGGATCCCCCCTGTTCCGGCCCTGTCGGGCGTCGGCGCCTAAAACGAAAAGCCCCGGTTCGCCGGGGCTTTTCGCGTTCGGGCCTTGCTGTTGTTGGCATCGGACCCGAATCGCAGGCATAAAAAAGGGCCGGCAGTCCCCCGACTACCGGCCCCCAGCTCCCCCAACGTGCGCGTGACTGGCCCCTGTTCCAATTCCAGTCGTACGCCCCTGACGCAATGCCACGTTGGGTGCAGTAGGGATATCTGCAGATGGCGTGCCAACTTTAGGGGCGAATCCGTAAACTGTGATGAGAACTCCAAAATTTCCGTTTTCCGGCGTGCGCCACCCCGCGAACGCCCCCATCCCGGTCCCAGCGACCGGGCGGACGAGTACCCGATGAGCGATTCCTTCTACCGCTACGACGTCATCGTGATCGGCGGCGGCCACGCCGGCACCGAGGCCGCGCTGGCGGCCGCGCGCGCCGGCGCGCGCACCCTGCTGCTGACCCACAACGTGGAGACGGTGGGCGCGATGAGCTGCAACCCGGCCATCGGCGGCATCGGCAAGGGCCATCTGGTCAAGGAAATCGATGCGCTGGGCGGGGCGATGGCGCATGCCGCCGACCTGGCCGGCATCCAGTGGCGCACGCTCAACGCGTCCAAGGGTCCGGCGGTGCGCGCCACCCGCTGCCAGGCCGACCGCAACCTGTACCGCGGCGCGATCCGGCGCCTGGTCGAGACCCAGCCGAACCTGACCCTGTTCCAGGCCGCGGTCGACGCGCTGATCGTGGAAGGCGAGCGCGTGCGCGGCGCCATCACCCAGACCGGCCTGCGCTTCGAGGCGGCGGCGGTGGTGCTGACCGCCGGCACCTTCCTGGCCGGCAAGATCCACATCGGCCAGACCCAATACGCCGGCGGCCGCGCCGGCGACCCGCCGGCCACCGCGCTGGCGCAGACGCTGCGCGACGGCCGCTTCGGCGTGGACCGGCTCAAGACCGGCACCCCGCCGCGCATCGACGGGCGCAGCCTGGACTACGCGGCGATGGAAGAGCAGCCCGGCGACGATCCGCTGCCGGTGATGTCGTTCATGGGCGGACTCGCCCAGCATCCGCGCCAGGTCTCGTGCTGGATCACCCATACCACCGAGCGCACCCACGACATCATCCGCGGCGCGCTGGACCGCTCGCCGCTGTACACCGGCCAGATCGAGGGCATCGGCCCGCGCTACTGCCCGTCGATCGAGGACAAGGTGGTGCGCTTCGCCGAGAAGGCCAGCCACCAGATCTTCGTCGAACCCGAAGGCCTGGACGTGGCCGAGATCTATCCCAACGGCATCTCCACCTCGCTGCCGTTCGACGTGCAGCTGGAGCTGGTGCGTTCGATCCGCGGCTTCGAGCGCGCCCACATCACCCGCCCCGGCTACGCGATCGAATACGACTTCTTCGACCCGCGCGGGCTGAAGGCCTCGCTGGAGACCAAGGCGATGCCCGGGCTGTTCTTCGCCGGCCAGATCAACGGCACCACCGGCTACGAGGAAGCCGCCGCGCAGGGCCTGATCGCCGGACTCAACGCCGCGCGCCAGGTGCGCGGGCTGGAGCCGTGGTCGCCACGCCGCGACCAGGCCTACATCGGCGTGCTGATCGACGACCTGATCACCCACGGCACCACCGAGCCGTACCGCATGTTCACCAGCCGCGCCGAATACCGGCTGCAGCTGCGCGAGGACAACGCCGACGCGCGCCTGACCGGCATCGGCCACGATCTGGGCCTGGTCGGCGAGGCGCGCTGGGCGCGCTTCCAGGCCAAGCAGGAGGCGGTGGCGCGGGAGAACGAACGGCTGCGCGCGCTGTGGGCCACGCCGGGCAATGCGCTGGGCCGCGAGCTTGCCGCGACGCTGGGGGTGGCGGTGAGCCGCGAGACCACCGTGCTCGACCTGATCAAGCGCCCGGAGCTGAACTACGCCGCGTTGATGCGGGTGCCGTCGCTGGGCCCGGGCGTGGACGACGCGCAGGTCGCCGAGCAGGTCGAGATCGGCATCAAGTACGCCGGCTATCTTGATCGCCAGCGCGACGAGATCGCGCGCCAGCAGCGCCACGAGGACACGCCGATTCCCGAGGCGTTCGACTACGCGCAGGTTCGCGGGCTGTCGGCCGAAGTGCAGCAGAAGCTGCAGCGCGTGCGCCCACAGAGCGTGGGCCAGGCGCAGCGCATTCCCGGCATGACCCCGGCGGCGATCTCGCTGCTGCTGGTGCACCTGGAGCGCGCGCGGCGCAGCCGGGTGGCGTAAGCGGCGGCTGCGCGGCATCCTGTCCCGCCGCTACAAGGACGACAGGCCATGGAGATCCACCCGCTCGCGCCGGACAAGCGCGTCGCCGTGCTGGACGCGCTCGGCGACATCGAACGCAGCCACGATGTGCGCATCCTGCTGGCCTGCGAGTCCGGCAGCCGCGGCTGGGGATTTTCCTCGCCCGACAGCGACTACGACGCGCGCTTCGTCTATATGCATCGGCCGGAGTGGTATCTGACCGTCAACGAACGCACCGGGCCGGGCGAGCCGCAGCGCGACGTGATCGAACTGCCGATCGCCGACGACCTGGACGTCAGCGGCTGGGACCTGCGCAAGGCGCTGCGTCTGGTGTCCAAGTCCAATCCAACGCTGCTGGAATGGCTGCAGTCGCCGCTGGTCTACCGCCAGGATCCCACCGCCGTCTCCGGACTGCTGCAGATGGCGCACGCGTTCTACTCGCCGCTGGGCACCTGGTGGCATTACTTCAACATGGCCAAGAGCAACTACCGCGGTTATATGCGCGGCGAACGCATCCGCACCAAGAAATACCTGTACGTGCTGCGCCCGGTGCTGGCCTGCCAGTGGATCGAACGCGAGCAGGGGATGCCGCCGATGGCGTTCGAGCTGCTGCTGGAGGCGCTGCTGCCGTCGGGACCGCTGCGTGAGGCGATCGATGCCTTGCTGGAGAAGAAACGCGCCGCCGCGGAAATCGAGGACGGTCCGCGGGTCCCGGCGATCAGCGACTTCCTGGACGCCGAACTTGCGCGCATGGGCGCCGCCGCGCCGCGCTTAGCCGCCGGCAGCGGCGATCCGCGGGCGCTGGATGCGCTGTTCCGCCAACTGATCCGTACCGATGCCTCCGCTTAGCATCATGTGCATCGCGCATGCCCCTGTAGGAGCGGCTTCAGCCGCGACAGGCGTTACCGGTAATGCCTGTCGCGGCTGAAGCCGCTCCTACAGGAGGCAACAGCCCGAGCGATGCGTTCACCGCCCCGCCGCCGTGGCATCCGCGCCGCCGCCCAGCGCGGTGTACAGCGCGACCCGGTTGCTGTCGTCCTGCAGGCGCAAGGCGATCAGATCCTGCTGCGCGGCGTACAGCGAGCGTTGCGCGTCAAGCACCTGCAGGTAGTCGTCCACGCCGGCGCGGTAGCGCGCTTCGGCCAGCATATGGCTGCGCCGCACCGCGTCCACCAGCGCGCGTTGCGCGCTAAGCTGCGCGGCGAGGTGATCGCGCTGCGCCAGCGCATCGGCGACATCGCTGAAGGCGCTCTGGATAGCCTTCTCGTATTGCGCCACGGCGATGTTCTTGCCGATCTTGGAGACGTCCAGCGAGGCCTTCAGCGCGCCGGCGTGAAAGATCGGCAACGCGATGCTGGGCACGAACGACCAGGTCCGCGAACCCGCCGCGAACAGCGTGGAAAGGGCATCGCTGCTGCGCCCGGTGGAGGCGGTCAGCGAGACGGTCGGGAAGAACGCCGCGCGCGCGGCTCCGATGTCGGCATTGGCCGCCTTCAGCGCATGCTCGGCGGCGAGCACGTCGGGACGCTGCAGCAGCACCGTGGCATCCAGTCCCGCCGGCACCGGCGCCAGGGCCACGCTGCCGTCGAACGCATCGGGCCCGGCGAGCAACGCGGCGTCCACCGGCGCGCCGACCACCAGTTGCAGCGCGTCGCGCGCCTGGGCGAGCTGGGTGGCATCGCGCGCCACATCGACGCGGGCCGCTTCCACGCTGCTCTGGATCTGCGCCAGGTCCAGCCCGGAGCCGATGCCGTTGTCGTGCTGGGCGCGGCTGCGCTTGAGCGTCTGCTCCTGGCTGTCCAGGGTCTGCTGCGCCAGCGCCAGCAGCTGCTGGTCGGCGCCGACCGCGAGCCAGTCGTCGGCGATCTGGCCAATCAGGCTCAGGCGCACGCTGCGTTGCGTTTCGGCGCTGGCCAGCCAGGTTTCCATGGCTTCGTCCTTCAGGCTGCGCACGCGACCGAACAGGTCCAGTTCCCAGCTGCTGATGCCGACCTGCAGCGCGTCGCTGCTGCCGATCTGCGCCTGCCCGGTGTCGCTGGCGCTGGCGCTGGTCCGCTGGCGGCTGCTGCTGGCATTGGCATCCAGCGACGGCGCCAGCGCGGCGCGCTGGATCCGGTACTGCGCGCGCGCCTTGTCGATGTCCAGCATGGCCACGCGCAGGTCGCGGTTGTTGTCCAGGCCCAGGGCGATGACCTGGCGCAGGCGCGGATCGAGGAACACCTCGCGCCAGTCCGGCATCGCCAGCGCGGCGCCGGCCGCAGGCGGGGCGCTGCCCGCCGTGTCGAACTGCAGCGGCACCGGCGGCGCCGGGCGCGCGTAGTGCGGGGCCATGCTGCACGCGGCCAGCGCCGCGCAGCAGGCCACGGCCAGCAAGCGTAACGACCGGGCGTTCATGGCGTGGCCTCCAGCGGCGGATGCTTGCTGCCGGGGAACACGCTGCGCACGATGACGTAGAACAGGGGCACGAAGAACAGACCCAGGGTGATCGAGGCCAGGGTGCCGCCGGTGACGCCGGTGCCCAGCGAGTGGCGCGCCGCCGAGCCGGCGCCATGACTGAACACCAGCGGCAGCACGCCGAGCAGGAACGCCAGCGAGGTCATCAGGATCGGCCGCAGGCGCATCTGCACCGCGTGCAAGGTGGCGGCCAGCAGGGGTTCGCCGCGGCGCTCCAGCTCACGCGCGAATTCCACGATCAGGATGCCGTTCTTGGCCGCCAGGCCGACCGTGGTCAGCAGGCCGACCTGAAAATACACGTCGTTCTGCAGGCCGCGCACGGTCATCAACAGCGCCGCACCGAACACGCCCACCGGCACCGCCAGCATCACCGCGAACGGGATCGTCCAGCTTTCGTACAGCGCCACCAGGCACAGGAACACGAACAGCAACGAGATCGCGTACAGCGCCGGCGCCTGGTTGGCCGACAGCTTCTCCTGGTAGGCCATGTCCGACCACGCATAGCCGAAGCCATGCGGCAGCTGCTTGCTCAGTTCGGCCATGGCGTCCATCGCCGCGCCGGAGCTGACCCCGGCCACCGCCTGGCCGGTGAGTTCCATCGCCGACACGCCGTTGTAGCGCTCCAGCGCGGCCGGCGCGCTGGTCCAGTGCGAGGTGGTGAAGGCGGACATCGGCACCATGTCGCCGCTGGCGTTGCGCACCGTCCAGCGCTGCAGATCCTGCGGCGCCATGCGCGCCTCGGCATCGCCCTGCACGAACACCTTCTTGATCCGGCCCTTGTAGATGAAGTTGTTGACGAAGTCGCCGCCGAGCGCGCTGTTGAGCGTGGCGTTGATGTCGCCCGGGTCCACGCCCTGCGCCTGGGCCTTGTCGTCGTCGATCTTGACCGCGTAGACCGGCGCGTCCTCCAGGCTGGCGTAGCGCACGTCGCGCAGCTTGGGATCGTGCCTGGCCAGGCGCAGCAGCTTGTCGCGCGCGTTCACCAAGGCGGCATGGCCGGCGCCTTCGTAGTCCATCAGTTCGAAGGTGAAGCCGGAGGCGTCGCCGAGGCCGCTGATGGCCGGCGGCGAGGTCACGAACAGCTCCGCGTCGGGCACGTCGGCCAAGGTCTGGTTGAGATGCGCGGCGATGGTGTCGGCGTCGTCTTCGCGGTCGTCCCAGTCCTTGAGGCGGACGAAGGCCATGCCGACGTTCTGGCCGGCGCCGGTCACGCTGAAGCCGGCCGAGGACAGCACCGAACGCACGCCCGGCTCGTGCAGCGCGGCCTTGGTCAAGCGGTCGGTCACCGCCAGGGTCTGCTCCAGGGTGGAACCGGCCGGCAGCTTGACCAGCACGTTGAGCATGCCCTCGTCCTCGTCGGGCAGGAACGCGCCGGGCAGGCGCCACAACAGCACGCCGGTGACGACCAGCAGCAGCGCGTAGGCGAGCAGGCTCAGCGCGCGCCGGCCCAGCACCCGCTCGACCAGCGCGCGGTAGCGCTCGGACAGCTGGCCGAAGCGCGTGTTGAACCAGACGAAGAACCGGCCGAGGCGGCCGTGCGAGCCGATCGGCGCCTCGCCCTGGTGCAGCGGCTTGAGGATGGTCACGCACAGCGCCGGGGTCAGGGTCATCGCCACCAGCACCGACAGGATCATCGAGGCGGCGATGGTGATCGAGAACTGCCGATAGATGACCCCGGTGACGCCGTTGAAGAAGGCCATCGGCACGAACACCGCGGTCAGCACCAGCACGATGCCGACCAGCGCGCCGCCGATCTGCTGCATCGAGCGCAGCGTCGCCTCCTTCGGCGGCAGCCCTTCCTGGCTCATGACCCGCTCCACGTTCTCCACCACTACGATGGCGTCGTCCACCAGCAGGCCGATCGCCAGCACCATCGCGAACATGGTCAGGGTGTTGATCGAGTAGCCGAACGCGGCCAGCACGCCGAAGGTGCCCATCAGCACCACCGGCACGGCGATGGTCGGGACCAGCGTGGCGCGCCAGTTCTGCAGGAACAGGTACATCACCGCCACCACCAGCAGCACCGCTTCGATCAGGGTGATGACCACTTCCTTGATCGAGGTGGTCACGAACGGCGTGGTGCTGAAGGCGATGTGGTAGCTGTAGCCGTGCGGCCAGTACTGCTTGAGCTCCTGCAGGCGCGCATCGATCGCCCTGGAGGTTTCCACCGCATTGGCGTCGGCGTTCAGCTCGATGCCGAGCGAGGCCGAGGGCTTGCCGTTGAAGCGGGTGATGCTGTCGTAGGTTTCCGGGCCCAGGCCGATCCTGGCCACATCGGACAGGTGCACCGCCGCGCCGCCGGGCCCGCTCTTGAGCACGATCGCGCCGAACTGCGCCGGCGTGTGCAGGCGGCTGCGCGTGGTCACGGTGGCATCCAGGCGTTGCCCGCGCGGCGCCGGCTGGCCGCCGATTTCGCCGGCCGACACGTCGGTGTTCTGCGCCTGCAGCGCGTTCTCCACGTCCGAGGGCATCAGCGCGTACTTGCGCAGTTTCTCCGGATCCAGCCAGATGCGCATGGCGTACTCCGAGCCCATCGGCTGGATGTTGCCCACGCCGCTGACCCGGCTGATCTGGTCGTCGATGTTCGATTCCATGTAATTGGCGACATCGAAGTTGTCCATGCTGCCGTCGTCGGAGGTGAACGCCACTACCTCGAACAGCGAGCCGCTGGACTTGGTGATGACCAGGCCGTTCTGCTGCACCGCCTGCGGCAGTACCGACATCACCGACTGCAACTGGTTCTGCACCTGCACCTGCGCGGTGTCGGCGTTGGTGCCAGTCTCGAACACCAGGTTGACCTGCGCGGTACCGTCCGAGGCGCTGGTCGAGGTCATGTACAGCAGGTGGTCCAGGCTCTGCTGCGACTGCTCGATCAGCTGGGTGACGGTGTTCTCCACGGTCTGCGCCGAGGCGCCGGTATAGGCTGCGCGCACGGTGATGGTCGGCGGCGCCATCTGCGGATAGCGCTCGATCGGCAGCGCGTGGATGGCCAGCATGCCGACCAGGACGACGACGATGGCCATGACCCAGGCCACGACCGGGTGGTTGACGAAGAAACGCGACATGGCAGCTCCTCAGTCGGCCTGGGCGTCGCCCGGCACCGCAGGCGCGGCCTCGAGCTGCGCGGCACTGACCGCATACGGCACGACCGGCTTGCCGATCTCGGCGCGGCTGCCGTTGACCACGATCAGCCGCTCGCCCGGCTTGAGTCCGGCTTCCACCACCCACTCGTGGCCGACCATGTCGCCGGTGCGGATCCGCCGCTCCACCACCCGGTTGTGCGCGTCGAGCAACTTCACCAGCGGCTCGCCCTTGCTGTCGCGGGTCACCGCCTGTTGCGGCACCAGGATCGCGCTCGGATCGCTGGCCAACGGCAGCAGCGCGCGCAGGTACATGCCGGGCAGCAGCAGGTGCTGCGGATTGGGCACGACCACGCGCAGGGTGACCCCGCCGGTGCCGGGATCGACCGAGCTGCCGACGAACTCCAGCGTGCCCGGATGCGGATAGAAGCGGCCGTCCTCCAGGCGTATCCGCACCGCGATCTTGCCGTCGGCGGCCTTGATCTGGCCGGCATCGAGGCGCTCGCGCAAGGCCAGCATCTGCGTGCTGGACTGGCTCACGTCCAGGTAGATCGGGTCCAGCCGCTGGATCCTGGTCAGCGCCGCATCCTGCTGCGCGGTCACCAGCGCGCCGGCGGTATAGGCCGAGCTGCCGATGGTGCCGGAGATCGGCGCCGTCACCCGGGTGTAGCCGAGATTGATGCGCGCCGCCTGCAACGACGCCTGCGCCGCCACCACGTTGGCTTCGGCTTCCTGCAAGGCGGCCTGCGCGTCGTCGGCATCCTGTTTGCTGGCCGCGTCCTGCTCGACCAGGGTGCGGTAGCGCGCGGCCTTGGGACGCGCCGCGACCACCGCGGCCTGGGCCTGCGCGAGCTGCCCGCGCGCCGTGTCGTAGGCGGCCTGGTACGGCGCAGGATCGATCCGGTACAGCACCTGCCCAGACTGGACTTCCTGGCCCTCGGTGAACAGCCGTTGCCGCAGCAGACCGTTGACCTGCGGCCGCACGTCGGAGACTTCGTAGGCCACGGTGCGCCCGGGCAGCGACTGCTCCACCGGCAAGCTGTGCGGGGTCAGCGCGAGCGTGCCGACCTTGATCGGCGGCGGCGGTTGCGCAGTGGACGAACACCCCGTCGCCATCGTCAGAAACAAAATGGATCCACAGAAAATCAAACAACGAGGCGCGGCGAAGGCGTCGAACATGAGCGTCGAAATCGAGGGGGTGGGAGATCGAAGCGCGCAACGCTACACGAAATGTATTCCCGCTTTATACCCGCACGAAAACGGCAGTCAGCTGCCACTTCAATTTTTCTGCGCGCGCAGAAAGACTGGAGAAAGATTGATCTTTTCGGCGATACGTTGGTATCGCATCGCATACGAAAATTGCGCTGTGCGCTGCGCTCGCGAACAGCTACAGAGCGCATGCCGGCGTCGTGTCGTGTTGTGGTCAAGGGGGTCCGTTGTCAGCCGCGCTCATGCCGCGTCGGGACTGAAACTCCTCCCACACTGCACCCGGCGAGTTGGCCGCAAGCCCCTGTAGGAGCGGCTTCAGCCGCGACCAACGAAGCAGCGGAGTCGCCGCACTTGGGAAGCGCCAAGGCCGAAGTCGCTCCTGTCGATCACGATCAGCAATATGAGGCGAAAAGCGCGCTAACCAACCGCACCGCTTGCAACGCCAGCCGTACCATCCATCTGCCCGAGATGGCGCGCATGGCCATCGCCATCGGCCGCTGCGCCGCGCAGCGCGCAGTGGCGAGCGGCGCGCTTCGGCGAGAACACGTTTTCTGCAGCGCGCCCTGTCACGGCACACCGCCGCGTGCGCTCAGTCCTCGTCCGCCGCGGCCTCGCGACCCTGCTGGCGGATGATCGCTTCCTGCCGCGCGTCCTCGATCGAATCGCGCACCGCGCGCACATCGGCGCGGTGGGTGTCGAACACGAAGCGGCCAGTGAGCGCGCTGTCCGGGCGCAGTTCGCCCTTCTCGTACAGCGCCCACATTTCTTCGCCGTAGTGGGTTTCGTTGAGCTCGGGGGCGAAGCGGCCGAGGCAATCGCGCAGGTTGTGCACGTCGCGCAGCAGCATGTCGCGCGCGGCGTTGTTGCCGGCGGCGCTGACCACCTGCGGGAAGTCGATCACCACCGGGCCCTCGGCGGCGACCAGCACGTTGTATTCGGACAGGTCGCCGTGGACCAAGCCCAGGCACAGCATCTTCACCACGTCGCCGATCAATTGCATGTGGAACGCGCGCGCCTGCTCCGGCTCCAGCTCCACTTCGCCCAGCCGTGGCGCGCTCTGCCCGTCGGCATCGGTGACCAGGTCCATCAGCAGCACGCCGTGGAAGTAGCCGCGCGGCTGCGGCACGTGCACGCCGGCGTCCACCAGCTGGTACAGGGTGTTGGCCTCGGTGTCCTTCCACGCGGCTTCCTGCTCGCGGCGGCCGAACTTGGTCGCCTTGCCCATCGCCCGCGCCTGGCGGCTGCCGCGCACCTTGCGGCCCTCCTGGTACTGCACGCGCGCCTGGAAGCTGCGCTGCGCCATGTCCTTGTAGACCTTGGCGCACAGCACCTCGGCGCCGGCCTGGACCACGTACACGGCGGCCTCCTTGCCACTCTTGAGCGGGCGCAGCACGCTGTCGATGACGCCGTCCTCGATCAGCGGCTGCAGGCCCTGGGGGGTTTTCATCGGACGCGGGGGACCTTGAAGGGGAAAACCGGATTATGACCCAACCTTGCGTGCATGCCGGGCGACAACTGCGGCATGGGCGGCCGCCAGCGGAGTAAAGTGGCAGCCGCGATCGCCGCCACGGCGGCCGCAGCCGGCAATCCACAGTGCAATCGTCCAGAGGGTGTCATGAGCAAGGGCATGGATCAGAAAAAGAGCGACAAGAAGCAGCCGACCAAGACGCTGAAGGAAAAGCGCGCGGCCAAGAAGGAAAAGAAGAAGTAGCAAACGCCTCCGGCGAGCTCGCGCGACGGGCTCGCCGGACTGCGACCGCAGAGGCGGCGCGCGGCATCCCGGCCCGGCCCGACGGCGATGCGTCAGCCTGGCATCCGCTGCGCTCCCGGCACGTGGGCAACCGTGCTGCGCCTACGCCCACGACGATTCGCCCCTCCTTCACCAGCCCGACCCGCGCGCAGACGCCGCGGTCCGCGCATGCCTCGCGAAGCGCAACCTCCCCGTGCTGTCCATGTCAGGCGATGCCGTCGTTCGCCGGTCGCTGCGCCGTGCCTGGCGCATCCCGGTCGGCAGCCTCTGCGAATGCAGATGTCTCGGCCCAGGGCCGCGGGCTACGCAGGGGGTGCGCCTGCTGCGGGTGCTGGCCGGCGGCACCCTGCTGGTCATGGGCCTGCGCCTGGCGGCCGCAATTGCCCAGGGCCGCACGGATCTTCCCGATCCACCGCGCCAGCGGCCGCGCCATTGCGGGCATCCCCCCGCCCCCCAGCCATGTGCCAGAAGCGCTTCGCGGCCAGGCGCTATCATCGACAGGCGCGCCGTAGCCCGGTGCCTGTCCCCCCTCCACCGGAGAATGCCGTGAACCCGATCCGCCCGTTCCTGGACAAGACGCCGCAGCTCGGCGCACGCGTCTACGTGGACCCGGCCTGCACGCTCATCGGCGACGTGGCGCTGGACGAGGACGTGTCGGTCTGGCCGGGCACGGTGATCCGCGGCGACGTCAACCACGTGCGCATCGGCGCGCGCAGCAACATCCAGGACGGCAGCATCATCCACGTCAGCCACCACAGCCCGTTCAACACCGCCGGCTATCCGACCCTGATCGGCGCCGACGTGACCGTGGGCCACGGCTGCATCATCCACGCCTGCACCATCGAGGACCTGTGCCTGATCGGCATGGGCGCGTGCATCCTCGACGGCGCCACGGTGAAGAAATACGGCTTCGTCGGCGCCGGCGCGGTGGTCGGGCCGGGCAAGACGGTCGGCGAGCGCGAACTGTGGCTGGGCAATCCGGCGCGGCTGGCACGCACGCTCAGCGACAAGGAGGTCGAAAGCCTGCACTACTCCGCGCAGCACTACGTGCGCTTGAAGGATCGCTATCTGGAGGCGGCCGCGGCGTCGCCGCAGTAAGCCGCAAGGCGTCGCGGCTACTGCGCCGCCAGCTCCAGCAGCGCGCGGCCGATCGGCCGCGGCGCCTCGCTGCGCAACACCACGCTGGTGGTCACCGCACCGAACCGTGCCAACGCATCGATGATCGGTTCCAGCTGCGCCGGCGCGGGCACCAGCACGCGCAGCACGAAGCAGTCCTCGCCGGTGACCCGATGCACTTCCAGTACCTGCGGCATCTGCGCGAACTGCTCCAGGCACGCGCCGATCTGCGCATGCGTGGTGCGCAGGCGGACGATGGCCGCCGTCGCCAGGCCCACCACCCGCGGATCGACCCTGGCCGCGTAACCGGTGATCACGCCCTGCTCCTCGAGCCGGCGCACGCGCTCGGACATCGCCGGCTGCGACAGGCCGATGCGCCGCCCCAGCTCCGCCAACGCGATGCGCCCGTCGCACTGCAACGTTTCCAGAATCGCGTGATCCAGGGCATCGCCCTGCCAGGGTTTCGCTGCCACGCTGCTCGTCCTCTCGTCATGCACCTTGGATTCATCGGCAAAACGCCGCCGGCGGCGATGAATCGCCATGGCACGGCGACGCGCGCATCGCGACACTGGCCGCTCTCTCGAACGGAGCGTAGCGCATGCAAGCGGTGGTGATCGTGCCGGGCATCGGCAACTCGGGACCGGGGCATTGGCAAACCCTTTGGCAACGGCGCGACCCGCGCATGCGGCGGCTGCAGCCGGACTCCTTCGCGCAACCGCAGCTGCGCGATTGGCTGCGCGCGCTCGACCGCTGCGTGCAGCAATCCGCCACACCGCCGCTGCTGGTCGCGCACAGCCTGGGTTGCCTGCTGGTCGCGCATTGGGCCGCGCGCGCCGAGCGGTTGCCGCGCGGCGCCTTCCTGGTCGCGGTGCCCGATCCGGACAGCGCCGCGTTTCCGCAGGCCGAGGCCACCAGCTTCGTTCCCGTACCGGCGGCGCCGCTGCCGTTTCCCAGCCTGATCGTGGCCGGCAGCGACGATCCGTACGCCGCGCTGTCCTACAGCCGCCGTCGCGCATCCGAGTGGGGCAGCGGACTCATCGAACTCGACCGCGTGGGGCATCTCAATGCGGCCAGCGGCCTGGGCGCGTGGCCGGGCGGCGCACAGCTGCTGGCCGCGTTCGACGCCGGCATCGGCCGCGCGCCCGCCGCGCCCGTCTGACCGCCGCCACGCCGCGGGCGACTGGCGCGGCGTAGCGCTTTGCGCGACACTGCGCGCCTCTGGCGTGGGGACGCCACCGAATGGATTCGCGATGACCAAGACACTTCCGTTGCGCGGCCTGCTGGCCGCTTTCCTGCTTGCGCTGGGCGCCACTGCCGGATCGGCCGTGGCCGAAGAAGAGCATGCTCAGGAAGAGCACGCTCAAGAAGAGCATGGCCAGGACGGCATGACCGCCGAGCAGTTCGTCGCCTCGCTGCATTTCCAGGATGGGCACATCGAAGTGCCGCAGGCCAAGGTGCATTTCGAGCTGAACCACGACTTCCGCTATCTCGGCAAGGACGATGCGCGGCAGGTGCTGGAAACGTACTGGGGCAACCCGCCGGACGACACCGTGCTGGGCCTGATCGTGCCGCGCCAGCCGGCGCTGAACGAGCAGGGCAGCTGGGCGGTGGTGGTCACCTATGCCGACGACGGCTACGTGTCCGACGAGGACGCCAGCAAGATCGACTACCAGGACATGCTCGCGGACATGCAGAAGGAAACCCGCGAGGAGAACACCCAGCGCAAGGAAGCCGGCTACGAGAGCGTGGACCTGGTCGGCTGGGCGGTGCCGCCGCGCTACGACGCCGCGAGCAAGAAGCTGTACTGGGCGCGCGAACTGGCGTTCCAGGGCAACGACGGCCACACCCTCAACTACGACATCCGCGTGCTCGGCCGCCACGGCTACCTGAGCCTCAACGCGATCGCCGGCATGGACGCGTTGCCGCAGGTGCGCACCGGCATGCAGCAGTTGCTGCCGATGGCCGAATTCGACAGCGGCGCGCGCTACGCCGACCACAACCCATCCGCCGACAAGATCGCCAGCTACGGCCTGGCCACGCTGATCGGCGGCGGCCTGGCGGCCAAGGCCGGCCTGTTCGCCAAGCTCGGCCTGATCCTGGCCAAGGCCTGGAAGCTGGTGGCGCTGGGGCTGATGGCGCTGGCCGGCGGGATCGGCAAGCTGTTCTCCGGGCGCAAGCGCGACGGCGGCACGGTGCGTTGAGCGGCCTGCGCGGCACGCTTGCCGCGCCGTCGTCGTCATCGCGTGAGGACCTTCCGGCGCCGGCAACGGCGTGCGGCTGGGCAATTGGCGCCGCGCCGGCTAAAGTCGCGGTTCGGAGCAGGACGCAGTCGAGATCACGCATGCCGCCACAGGCAGCCGGCCGGACGGAAGGACGGCCTCCCTACATCGCAGGCACGCATGCGCGCCACGCCGCACTCCGGCGGTGAGCGGCATGCTCGATACCTACCGTGAAGTGATCACGCCCGAAGGCGTGCCGTTGCACCTGCCGGCCGCCGGCGCGGTGCCGCGGGCGCTGGCCTGGCTGATCGACCTGGCGGTGCGCTTCGGCGTGCTGACCCTGATGGGCCTGCTGCTCGGCGCGCTCGGCGGCTTCGGCCAGGGCCTGTACCTGGTGGCGATGTTCCTGGTGTTCTGGGCCTATCCGATCGTGCTCGAAGGCTGGTTCGGGCAGACCCTGGGCAAGAAGGCGCTCGGCCTGCGCGTGGTCTCGCGCGACGGCGCGCCGGCCGGCTGGATGGCGGCGATCACCCGCAACCTGTTGCGCACCGTGGACATGCTGCCGTTCGGCTATGCCGTCGGCCTGATCGCCTGCCTGTTCGACGTGCATGCGCGGCGCCTGGGCGACATGGTCGCCGGCACCCTGGTGATCCACCAGCCGCCGCGCCACGAGACCGGACTGCCGCCGATCGCCAGCGCGGCGGCGCCGCCGCTGGCGTTGCTGCCGGCCGAGCAGGCGGCGTTGATCGCCTTCGCCGAGCGCGCGCCGCGGCTGGCGCCGGCGCGGCAGCTGGAACTGGCCACGCTGGCGCTGCCGTTGACGCAGACGCCCGGCCAGGCCGGCGTGCTGCGGCTGTATGCGATGGCCAACTGGCTGTTGGGGCGGCGATGAGGCAAGAGCAGTTCATCGCCCGCCATCAGCGCGAGTGGGAGGCCTTCGAGACCTGGCTGCACACGCGCGGACGCAAGCGCCCCGCCAGCGCGGACGCGAGCGCGCCCGACAGCGCCGCGGACGCATGGCGCCTGGCCGACGAAGACATGCCGGCCCGCTACCGGCGGCTCTGCCAGCAGCTGGCGCTGGCGCGCAAGCGCGGCTACAGCCCGCTGGTCACCGCGCGCCTGCAGCAGTTGATGCAGCAGGGCCACACCGCGCTGTACCGGCCGCCGCGGCCGCGCTGGCGGCGCGCGGCCGAGTTCCTGTTCGCCGATTTCCCGCAGCTGGTGCGCAGCCAGGCCGGCTGCATGGCCGCGGCCACCGCGCTGTTCGTCGTGCCGCTGGTCACCATCTTCGTGCTGCTGCAGTACCGGCCGGAACTGATCCACGGGCTGATGGATCCGATGCAGGTCGCGCAGATGGAACGGATGTACGACCCGGCCAGCGCCGCGCACAAGCTCGGCCGCGACAGCGGCGACGACTGGCAGATGTTCGGCACCTACATCATGAACAACATCAGCATCGGCCTGCGCACCTTCGCCAGCGGCCTGCTGGCCGGGCTCGGCACGGTGCTGGTGCTGCTGTTCAACGGCGTCACCATCGGCGCGGTGGCCGGGCATCTGCACCAGATCGGGTACGGCGTGACGTTCTGGCGCTTCGTCGCCGGGCATGCGCCGTTCGAACTGACCGCGATCGTGATCGCCGGCGGCGCGGGCCTGCAACTGGGCCTGAAGCTGCTGGCGCCGGGCCGGCGCCGGCGTATCGACGCACTGGTCGAAGGCGGCACGATCGGCGCCAAGCTGTGCCTGGGCGTGGCGTTCATGCTGCTGGTCGCCGCCTTCATCGAGGCGTTCTGGTCCTCGATCGGCTCGCTGCCGGCGGCGGTGAAGTACGGCGTGTCCGGCCTGCTGTGGACGCTGGTGCTGGTGTGGCTGTGGCGCGGCGGACGCGGCATGGCGGAGGCCGGCGATGCGGATTGAACGCCTGGACGTGGTGCTGCGCGCACGCTCGGCCTGGGAGGCGATGGAGCTGGGCAGCGCGCTGGTGCGCCGCCATGCCGGCGCGATCTGGAAACCGTGGCTGCTGTTCACCCTGCCGCTGTTCGCGCTGCTCAATCTCGGCGCCTGGGCGATCGACCAGCTCTGGCTGGCCAGCCTGGCGCTGTGGTGGCTGAAACCGGTGCTGGACCGGATCCCGCTGTTCGTGATCTCGCGCGGCGTGTTCGGCGACGTGCCCAGCGTGCGCGACACGCTGCGCGCGCAGCTGCGCTGGGGCTGGCGCCCGATGTTCGGCTACCTGACCTGGCGCCGGCTGAGCCCGGCGCGCACGGTGTTCCTGCCGCTGGAATTGCTCGAAGGGGCCAGCGCCGAACAGCAGCGGCAGCGCCGCCGCACCCTGGGCGGCGCGGTGTACGGGCATGCGCTGCTGCTGGCCAGCGTGTGCTGGCATTTCGAGGCGATGCTGCTGCTGGCCTGCATCGCCGCGATCGCGATGTTCGTGCCGGTGGACCTGCTGCCGGAAACCGCGCGCGCGGCGTGGGCGCTGATCGGCGATGAGAACCCGGTGTGGGCCGACGTCGGCCTGAATGCCTTCGGCTGGTTGGCGACGACGCTGATCGAACCGTTCTTCGTCGGCGCCGGCTTCGGCCTGTACCTGAACCGCCGCACCGAGATCGAAGCCTGGGACGTGGAAATGGCGCTGCGCCGGCTGCGCGATCGGCTGGGCGGCGCCGCACCGCTGCTGCTGGCGCTGGTCCTGCTCGGCGTCCCGGGCGCCGCGCTGCGCGCGCAAAGCGCAGCACCAGGCAGCGAAAGCCCGGTCGCGGCCGATCCGCATGCGCTGTCCCCCGCTCCGGCGACGGAAGCGCCGCACGACGCCGCCAACGCCGCGGACGACGGCACCGCGATGGGCGATCCGCACAAGGCTCAGGACGATGACGATGACGAAGACGCTGCCGAGCCGGCCGCGCTCGACGACATCTTCAATACCGTCCCCGCCGCCGACGCGCGCTTCGACCGCGCCGCCGACCGCGCCTACGAAGATCCGCTGCTGTCGGGCAAGCGCAGCATCGGCTACTGGAAGAAGCGCGACCGCAACGACGACGACGAGAAGAAGCCCGATCCGGACAAGCTCGATCCGCGCTTCGGCAAGGGCTTGCTGGCGAGCGTGGCGGCGGTATTCGCGTTCGTCGGCGAATGGGGCATGTGGCTGCTGGCCGGCCTGCTGGTGTTGGTCCTGCTGCTGACCGCCAAGCACTGGCTGCCGTGGATGCGCGGCAGCGTGCACAAGCGTGCCCCGGTCGAGACGCCGGTGGCGCATGCGCCGGTGCTGAGCGCCGAGCCGCTGCCGGACGACGTCGCCACCATCGCGCGTCGCTTGTGGCGCGAAGGCCAGCAACGCAACGCGCTGGCGCTGCTGTACCGCGCCAGCGTGCAGACCGTCTGCGAACGCGCCAACCTGGTGCTGCCGCCGGGCGCCACCGAAGCGCAATGCCTGCGCGCCTCCAGGCGCATGCCGGACGAAGCCGACCGCAGCCTGTTCGTACGCATGGTGCGCACCTGGCAATACGCCGCCTACGCCGCGCGCCTGCCCGACGACGACGCCTTCGCCGGCCTGCTCGACGAACTGCAGCAACAGTACCGGTGGCGCGCATGAACAGCGGCACCCGCAATGCGCTGATCTTCCTGCTCGGGCTGCTGGTGACCAGCGTGCTGGCGGCCTGGTTCCTGGGCCGCTACGAACGCGCCGAACGCGAACTGGCGCTGCCGCCGCGCGGCGAAGCCGCGTACAACCCCCTGTATGCGTTGCGCCAGACCCTGCGCGCCGACGGCGTGCGCGCCGAATCGCGGCAGCGCCTGGACCTGGCGGCGATGCGCCTGCAGCCGCACGACAGCGTGCTGCTGTTCGGCGACCCGCGCGCGCTGAGCAAGCCCGACAGCGATGCGCTGCTGACCTGGGTCGAGCGCGGCGGCCACCTGATCCTGCGCACGCCTGCGGCCGACGAGGACGACGACACGGCCAAGCTGCCGATCTTCGATGCGCTGGATGTCGCGCTGGAGGACGGCAAGCCGGACCACTGCCTGAAACTGGCCATTCCCGGACAGCCCGAGCACAGCGAGTTCTGCAATGGCCGGCGTTTCCAGATCGACGAGGATGCGGCGAGCAACCTATGGGGCAGCGACGCGGACTACGCCTACGCGCGCCTGCCGTACGGCGATGGCACCGTGGACCTGCTGGCGGAAATGGATTTCCTGCAGAACGAGGATTCCAAAATGCGCAGCGCCTTCAATGAAAAAGGGTCGCCGCTGGTGGACTCGCCGTTTTTCCGCCAGGGCGGCCTGCGCGACGTGCCGAATCGCCTCCTGGCGCGGCAGATCCTGGCGCCCAACTACGGCGACGGCACCATCTACCTGATCTACTCCGCCGAACTGCCGTCGCTGTGGCGCACGCTGTTCACCCGCGGCTGGCCGGCCTGGCTGCCGGCGCTGCTGATGCTGCTGGCCTGGCTGTGGTCGCGCACGCAGCGCTTCGGTCCGCTGCGCGCCTCGCCGGCCGGCGACCGCCGCTCGCTGCTGGAACACGTGCGCGCCAGCGGCGAGCACCTGTTCCGCTACGGCAAGTCCGCGCTGCTGTACGCGGCGATGCGCCAGGCGTTCCTGACCCGGCTGCGGCGCCGCGCGCCGCTCGCCGCGGCGCTGCAGGGTCCCGCCCAGGCCGCGGCCATCGCCGAACGCCTGAACCTGTCGCCGGCGCAGGTCGAACAGGCGCTGCAGGCGCCAGCGCCCAAACACCACGCCGCCTTCCGCGATCGCATTCGCCTCCTCGTCCAGATGAGAAACCAGTTATGACCACCGCCCCCGCCGAATCCGTCGCCCCCCTCACCGGCTCCGCCCTGATCGAACGCGTCGAGGCGATCCGCGACGCGGTCGGCCAGGCCTTCATCGGCCAGCCGGAGGTGCTCGAGCAGATCCTGATCGCGCTGCTGGCCGGCGGCCACGTGCTGATCGAAGGCGTGCCCGGGCTGGGCAAGACCCTGCTGGTGCGCGCGCTGGCGCAGGCGCTGGAACTGAACTACGCGCGCGTGCAGTTCACTCCCGACCTGATGCCCAGCGACGTCAGCGGCCACGCCGTGTACGACCCCAAGACCGAGAGCTTCAAGATCCGCCGCGGCCCGGTGTTCACCCACCTGCTGTTGGCCGACGAGATCAACCGCGCCCCGGCCAAGACCCAGTCGGCGCTGCTGGAAGTGATGCAGGAAGGCCAGGTCACCATCGAGGGCAAAGCGTTTCCGCTGGCGCCGCCGTTCCTGGCCCTGGCCACGCAGAACCCGGTCGAACAGGAAGGCACCTATCCGCTGCCCGAAGCGCAGCTGGACCGTTTCCTGCTGAAGATCTTGATCGACTATCCGCAGCTCGAAGACGAAAAGCGCATGGTGGAAGCGGTCACCACCGGGCGCAGCGCCGGCGACTTCGACCTGTCGCAGGTGCCGCGCGTGCTCAGCGCCGACGACGTGGTGGCGATGCAGTTGGGCACCGCCGCGATCGTGGTGGACCCGCAGGTGATCGACTACGCGGTGCGCATCGTCGCCGCCACCCGCAGCTGGCCGGGCATCGCGCTCGGCGCCGGCCCGCGCGGCAGCATCGCGCTGATCCGCGCCGCGCGCGCGCAGGCGGTGCTGTCCGGCCGCGACTTCGTCACCCCCGACGACATCCGCGACATCGCCAAGCCGGCGCTGCGCCACCGCATCGCGTTGGCCCCGGAACTGCAGATCGAAGGCCAGAGCGCCGACGACGCGCTGGGCGCGCTGCTGGCGAAGGTGGAGGCGCCGCGGAAATGAGCCGGGAGTCGGGATTGGGGATTGGGGATTCGCAAAAGCGCGAGCTTGCGACGATGCCGGCATGCCCCGATCGCAGCGCGGCCGCGCTCGACATGCGCTGCGGCAATGCCGCACCGCACGCAGCGCTGTTGCGAATCCCCAATCCCGAATCCCCAATCCCGGCCACTCATCCATGAGACCCGCCCCGCCACTGCTCGCCCTGCTCGGCCTATGGGCGCTGTGCGGCCTGGCCACGGCGCTGGAGTTCCTGCCGCTGTGGCCATGGCAGGCGCTGGGCGCGGCGATCGGCGTGGTCGCGGCGGTCGATGCGTGGCGGCTGTGGCGCAGCCCCACCCCGCAGTTGCGCCGCGAACTGCCGGAAGCCTTGCCGCTGGGCGTGGAGCGCGAGGCCGGGCTGCGCATCGACAGCGCGCAGCGGCAGACGCTGGACGTGTTCGATCTGGTGCCTAGCGGCTGGTGGATGCAAGGCCTGCCGCGGCGCGTGACCCTGCGCGCGGCCAGCGAGACCCATCTCACCTACCGGCTGCGTCCGACCGCGCGCGGCCGTTTCGAATTTCCCGGCACCCATCTGCGCCTGCATTCGGCCTGGCGCCTGTGGCGGCAGCGGCGCGTGGCCGGCGCGGCGCAGACCGTGCGCGTGTATCCGAACTTCGCGCCGCTGACCCGCTTCGCCCTGTTCAGTGCCGAACAGGCCTCGCGGCTGGTCGGCGCGCACCTGAAGCGGCGCCGCGGCGAAGGCACCGACTTCCACCAGATGCGCGAATACCGCGTCGGCGACAGCCTGCGCCAGATCGACTGGAAGGCCACCTCGCGCGCGCGCAAGCTGATCTCGCGCGAGTACCAGGACGAGAAGAACCAGCAGCTGCTGATGCTGATCGACACCGGGCGGCGGATGATGGCCAGCGAGAGCGGCCTGTCGCATTTCGACAACGTGCTCAATGCCGCGCTGGTGGTGTCGTACCTGGCGCTGCGCCAAGGCGATGCGGTGGGCCTGATGGCCAGCGGCGGCGACGCGCGCTGGGTCGCGCCGCAGCGCGGGATGGCCACGGTCGATGCGCTGCTGCGCGCCAGCTACGACCTGCAGCCGCAGGCGGTGGCCACCGATTATCTGGCGGCGGCGACCGAACTGTCGCTGCGCCAGCGCCGTCGCTCGTTGGTGATGCTGATCAGCAACGTGCGCGACGAAGACATCGAAGACCTGCTCGCCGCGGTGCGACTGCTGCAGCGCCGGCATCTGGTCTGCGTGGCCAGCTTGCGCGAGCACGCGCTGGACCAGGCGCTGAGCCAGGACGTGCACGACCTGCAGCAGGCGGTGCAGGCCGGCGCGGTGGCGCGCTATCTGCAGCAACGCGGCGACGCCCACGACGCACTGCGCAGCCACGGCGTGATGGTGCTCGACGTCACCGGCGAGGAACTGCCGGGCGCGCTGGTGGAACGCTATCTCGCGGTCAAACGCGACGGGTTGTTGTAGCGGCAGCGCGCAGCTCGCGGAACAGCGTTGCCGGCGAAACGGCGCGCGCATCGCTGCAGCGTCCGCGCACGCAAGCGACTCCCAGATGCCAGGACGGCGTTCATTCGCAGCGTTGCAGCAACCTGTCCAGTTCGGATGCCGAAACGCCGGACGGCGCCTTCTCCTTTATCAAGTTGTAGCAGGCCACGGCCGATAAGCTGGCGGCCAAGCGCTGCGCCGCGACGCCCGGCCACCGGCGAGAAGCAGCCGGGCTGCGCTGGTGAACGTTACCTCGCATTTAGCGAGACCGATCTCTGTCGTCGCGCGACCGCGACACGGACGATCTCGTAGACAAGTCGCGACGGTGCCGCTGCGTTGCTGCGTGCGCGTCTGAGCGCGTCATCGCGCGGTAATCCCGCGCTTCGCTATACGCCGCCTGTCGCTAGCCGCGAATGATGTTGCTGCACTGCGAATTCATATTTCAGTGCTCGGCACGTTTTTGCCGTCTATGGCAAAAACCTTACACGCGCCGTCACAAAAGCGTTCGCGAATAGTCATTTAGCGCTCCTATGGTCCTCGCCGCATTGCAGCGGTCTTCATAGCGGCATCGCGCCGCGCGCCGAAGTTCAGGGGATATTTTCAGATGGAGTTGCGAATCTTCGCAGCGCTCGGCATGGCCGTGTGCGGCGTGCCGTGCGCCTTCGCCGCAGACGCGCCGACCGCGCGTTTCGACGTAATGGCCTACCAGGTCGTCGGCAACAGCGAATTGAGCGCAACGGAGATCGAGCGCGCGGTGTATCCGTTTCTCGGCCCGCAGCGCAGCGAGGCCGATGTGGAAGCGGCGCGCGCCGCGTTGCAGACGCTGTACGCGGGCAAGGGCCTGGCCACGGTGGCGGTGAGCATCCCCGAGCAGGACGCGGGCAACGGCCTGGTCACCCTGCAGGTGAGCGAGCAGCGCATCGGCCGCCTGCGGGTGAACGGCGCCGCGTATTTTTCTCCCGATGCGGTCGAGCGCGGCGCGCCGTCGTTGAAAGAGGGCGGCGTGCCCAACTTCAACGATGTGCAGCGCGACATCGTCGCACTCAATCAGTTACCCGATCGGCGGGTGACGCCGGACATCAAGCCCGGCGTCGGGCCGAACACCCTGGACGTCGACCTGAACGTGGACGACAACCTGCCACTGCACGGTTCGCTGGAACTCAACAACCGCAGCAGCGCCAACACCACCGACCTACGCCTGAATGCCACCGTGCGCTACGACAACCTGTGGCAGCGCGGCCACAGTTTCAGCCTGTCGATGCAGACGGCCCCGCAGCGGACCTCCGATGCGAAGGTGTTCTCGGCCTCCTACATGGCGCGCATGGCGGATTCGCCCTGGTCGCTGCTCGCCTACGCGGTGCGCAGCGACAGCGACGTCGCGGTCATCGGTGATTTCAACGTGATCGGCAACGGCACCCTGGCCGGCGTGCGTGCGATCCGCACGCTTCCGGCGCGGGCCGGATTCTTCCACTCGCTGAGCCTGGGCGTGGACTACAAGGATTTCGAGGAAAAGTCGAATTTCGGCGCGAGCGTCGACTCCTCGCCGATCAAGTACTACCCGCTCAACTTCGCCTACAACGCGGATTGGACGGGCGCGCGCACCCACAGCAGCTTCGGCGCCACGTTCACGGCCAATCCCGGTGGACTCGGCTTCGGCGCCGATCGATGCGGCAATACCCAGTGCAATCCTTCCCAACCTGGAAGCTTCGACTACAAGCGCTACAACGCGCGCCCGAACTTCGCCCACCTGCGCCTGGAGGGATCGCATACGCGCACGCTGGGCGAGGATTTCCAGTTGTTCGGTCGCGCGCAAACCCAGCTGTCCGCCGAACCGCTGATCAGCAACGAGGAAATGAGCATCGGCGGCCTGGACACGGTGCGCGGCTACAAGGAAAGCCAGGCGCTCGGCGATTACGGGGTGACGGCGCAGCTGGAACTGCGTAGCCCCTCGTTCGCCGGATGGTTCGGTTCGTCCGCGCAGCAAGCGCGAGCGCGCGCCTTCGTCGACGGCGGCTATGTGCGCATCCACCAGCCGTTGCCCGAGCAGACCCCGAGCGAGACGCTGATCAGCGTCGGCATCGGTGCGACCGCGCAGGTCTTCGAACACATCAACGGATCGTTCGATATTGCCGCACCGCTGTCGCGGCCTGGCGGCGACAAGGCGCCGAAACAGGACGATGTCAACGTGCTGTTCCGGTTGTGGGGCGAGTTCTGAATCCGGCATCCATACCAACGAGATCCCAGCCATGAAGACATCGAAAATCCTCAGCCTGTTCGCGGCGACGCTGCTCGGCATCGGTTCGTGGCCCTGCTTCGCAAGCGATACCGTCACGGCCGCTGCCGAGATCGCGGCATTGCGGCAGGCGTACTGCGCGCAACAGAACGGCATCGACATCACCGAGCTGGGAAGGACGGAGATCGGCGGCGGTACGCGCGCAATGACGGTCTGCCTGATTCCGGAAGGGCCGCAGCAGCGGTCTGCCACGACGATGGCGGCCGGCTGCAGCCCCAATCCCCTCGCTTACGGCTGCGCGACGCTGCATCCGCCGACCGGGACCGCGACGGCTGCGAACGCCACCACGACATGCTCGGCGGATCTGTATGCAAGGCCTAGCAGCGGCCACCCGAGCGGATCGGTGAACGAGGGCACCTCGACCATCTTCTGCCGAGTCTACGGTTCGCCGACCGGCGCGGTGAGCGGCAGCGGTAGCTGGACGGGCGCGACCAGCCTGATCGTCGGCAATGAACCCTACGGCGCCACGGTCAGCATCAGCTTCGATTTCCTTATGGGCAGGCCGACCGCGGGCACCGCCATCGACTTCAAGTACCAGGGCCCGGGGAACCCGACGATCGGGATGCAGTACACCGGCGTGACCGGATCCATCAGCTCCAATTAATCCACCAATCATGACGAATGCGGACATGCATTCGGGTCGACCCCGGGAGAACGAAAGATGGCGATGTATGTTTTGCGCTTCATGCTGGCGGCCGCCGTGCTGCTGTCGGCGCTCCCTGCGTCGGCCGCGACATGGTGGGACGGCAAGTGGAACTATCGGGCCAAGCTCACCGTGGACACCACGTCCACCGGTGCGGCGCTGAGCCAGCCGTCCGGGCGCACCCAGGTGCTGGTGCGCCTGCATGCGGGCAACTTCAATTTCGCCGATGCCAAGGCCGACGGCAGCGACGTGCGTTTCGTCGCCGGCGACGACCGCACGCCGCTGAAGTACCACTTCGAGAAGTACGACGGTCTGGTCGACCAGGTGGCGCTGGCCTGGGTCGATCTGCCCGACCTGCCGGCCAACGCGAGCACGCCGCTGTACGTCTACTTCGGCAACCCCGAGGCCAGCGGCGGCAGCGACGCCAAGGGCAGCTACGACGCCGACACCGTGGCGGTCTATCACTTCGCCAGCGCGCAAGCCGCCGGCGCCGACAGCACCGCCTACGGCAACAACGCCGCCACGACACCGGCCCTGGCCGACACCGCGCTGATCGGCGCCGGCCTGCGCCTGGACGGCCGCGCGCCGGTGACGGTGCCGGCCTCGGCCTCGTTGAACTGGCCGGCGGCGCAGCCGGCGACCGTGTCGCTGTGGGCCAAGCCGGCCAGCGCAAATGCCTCGGGCGTGCTGCTGGCGCTGCCCGGCGTGCTCACCCTGCGCCTGGACGAAGGCCGCGTGCTGGCCGAGTTCGGCGCGACCGCGCAGATCGCCGCCACCACCGCGCTGCCGGCCGATGCCTGGGCGCATGTGGCGCTGCGCAGCGACGGCAAGACCGCGACCCTGTTCGTCAACGGCCAGCCCGCCGGCGAGACCGCGGTGGCCTTGCCGGCCAGCAGTGGCGGCCTGTTGCTCGGCGGCGAACCCGGCGCGGCACGGCCGAACTTCATCGGCTTGCTCGACGAGGTCGAAGTGTCCAAGAACGCGCGCGCGATCGGCGCGATCGAAGCGGCGGCGCGCAGCCAGGGCGTGGATGCGCGGCTGCTGCGTTTCGATCCGGTCGAACAGCATTCCGGCGATGGCGGCCACAACTACTTCGGCATCCTGATCGCCGCGCTGACCCCGGATGCGTGGGCGGTGATCGGGATCCTGGGGGTGATGGCGCTGATCAGCTGGTGGGTGATGGTGCGCAAGGGCCTGTACCTCAACGCCACCGCCGGCGCCAACGCGCGCTTCCTCACCGCCTACCGCCAGCAGGTGACTGCGCATCCGCTGCACGCGCCGCACTGGCAGCAACTCGGCACGGCCGCCGGCGTGCGCTCCAACCTGGCGCGGCTGCTGCAGGTCGGCCAGCAGGAGCTGCGCGAACGCCTGCAGGCCAGCGGGACCAACGTGGTGCGTCCGCAGTCGATTGCCGCGATCCGCTCGGCGCTGGACGCGGCCGCAGTGCGCGAAGGCCAGCGCATCCACAAGAGCATGGTGTTGCTGACCATCGCCATTTCCGGCGGCCCGTTCCTGGGCCTGCTCGGCACCGTGGTCGGGGTCATGATCACCTTCGCCGCGGTGGCCGCGGCCGGCGACGTCAACATCAACGCGATCGCCCCCGGCATCGCCGCCGCGCTGCTGGCCACGGTGGCCGGCCTGGCCGTCGCGATCCCGGCGCTGTTCGGCTACAACTACCTGCTGAGCCAGGCCGAAGCGGTCTCGGCGGACATGCAGGTGTTCGTCGACGAACTGGAAAAGCGCATCGCCGAAGACTATGCCGGCGACGCGCCGGTCCGCGTGGGCGGAGGCTGAGCCGATGAAGGTCCAAGGCAAGAAGCCCTACGACGACATCAACATCACGCCGATGCTGGACCTGGCGTACGTGCTGCTGGTGATCTTCATCATCATGACCACCGCCGCGGTGCAGGGCATCAAGGTGGAATTGCCCAAGGCCAGCGCGGCCAAGCCACTGTCCGAGCCCAAGACCAAGGTCATCGCGATCGACAACAACGGCCAGGTCAGCCTGGACGCGGTGCCGGTGAGCATGAGCGAACTGGAACAGCAGCTGCGCAACGCGCTGGCCAGCGATGCCGAATTGCCGGTGATGCTGCGCGGCGATCGCACCGTGCAATACGAGAAGGTGATGGCGGTACTGGACCTGTGCAGCCGGCTCGGCATCGCCTCGATCGGTCTGGCCACGCAACGCCCGGCGGCCGGCTGAGTGGACGCGATGGATACGCTGCAGTACACCGAGCCGCCGCGACGCTGGCTGAAAGTCGGCACCGCGTTGCTGGCGCTGCTGCTGCTCGGCTGGCTGGTCTCCACGCTGCTGCGCCCGCAGCAGGCGACACCGGCACGCGCGCAACCGCCGCGCATCACCCAGGTGATGCTGCCGCCCCCGCCGCCTCCGCCGCCGCCCAAACCCGATCCGCAGCCGCCCAAGCCGCAGGAACGCCCGCAGCCCTTGCAGGCCGCCGAGCCGACGCCGCAACCGAAACCGGACGCCGAGCCGACCCCGCCGGGCGACCCGCTGACCGCGCCGGCCGGCCCCGGCGACAACGCCTTCGGCCTGCAGGCCGGCGACGGCGGCGGCACCCGCATCGGCGGCAAGGGCGGCGGCGGCAGTCCGTTCGGCAGCTATGCGGCCAGCGTGCAGCGCGCGGTGCAGCAGCTGCTGCAGCGCGACGAACGCACCCGCAAGGGCCGCTACAGCGCCACCGTGGCGCTGTGGCTGAACCCGGACGGCAGCATCGGCCGCCTGCAGATCCTCACCTCGGCCGGCAAGCCGGAACTGGACGCGGCGATCGTGCGCGCGCTGCAGGACCAGCCGCTGCCGCAACCGCCGCCCGCCTCCCTTCCCCAACCCATCCAGTTGCGCATCGGCGCCCTGGCGCCGGGCTGACGCCGCGTTTCGCATCAAGGACTCCCGCATGACCACTTCGTCTCCTCTCCACCGTCCGTCCCGGCTGCGCCTGGCGCTGCTGGCATTGCTGCTGGCGCCGGCCGCGGCCATGGCCCAGTCCGCCGCGCCCGCGATCGATCCGGCGCAGATCAACCCGCAGGTCACGCTGCGCTTGATCGACCTGCTGGTCGCCAAGGGCGTGATGACCCGCGCCCAGGCCGATGACCTGATCCGCGAGGCTTCCGCCACCGCGGCGCCAGCGCCCGCACCGGCACTGGCCGGCGCCGCGGCGTACAAGACCCAGCCCGGCGCGGTGGTGGTGCCGTACGTGCCCGAGCCGGTGCGCCAGCAGATCAAGGACGAGCTGCGCGCCGAAGTCACCGCGCAGGCCAAATCCGAAGGCTGGGCCGCGCCCGGCGCGCTGCCGGAATGGACCCAGCGCGTGCGCGTGTACGGCGACCTGCGCGTGCGCGGCGAAGGCGTGTTCAACGCCGACGACAACTACGCGGCCTTCCCCAACTTCGGCGCCATCAACGCCGGCTCCGGCTTCGATACGGTGGGCAGCAATAACGCCCCGTTCCTCAACACCACGCAGAACCGCAGCCGCATGCGCGTGCGTGCGCGGCTCGGGGTGAGCGCGCAGATCGCCGACTGGGTGCAGGCCGACCTGCGCCTGGCCACCGGCAGCGACCGCAGCCCGGTGTCCACCAACCAGACCCTGGGCGGCAACGGCAACCTGTCCAAGTATTCGCTGTGGCTGGACCGCGCCGCGCTGCAGCTCACGCCACTCGACGGGTTGGCCCTGTCGTTCGGCCGCTTCGCCAATCCGTTCTGGAGCAGCGAACTGGTGTTCGACAACGATCTCAACTTCGACGGCGTGGCCGCGCGCTACGACCTGGCCGACGCCGACGCCGAGTTCGCGCCGTGGATCAGCGCCGGCCTGTTCCCGGTCTACAACACCGAGTTCGATTTCGGCTCCACCAGCACCAGCAAGACCCGCAGCCGCGACAAGTGGATGTACGGCGCGCAATTGGGCGCGCAGTGGCGCTTCGCCGACGCCATGGCGCTGCGCGTGGGCCTGGGCTACTTCCAGTACGACCAGTTCGAGGGCAAGCGTTCGTCGCCGTGCCTGGCGCCGACCTCGGCCGACAGTTGCGACACCGACGGTTCGCGGCCGCAGTTCCAGCAGTTCGGCAACACCTTGGTCGCGCTGCGCGACATCGTCGCCGATCCCGCCAACCCCAACGGCCCGCAACTGCAGTACTACGGCTATGCCAGCAAGTTCGGCGTGGCCGACCTGCACGCGCAGCTGCAGTTGGACCAGTTCGCCCCGGTCGCGGTGCTGGTCGAGGCCGACGTGGTCAAGAACACCCGCTACAACGCCGCACGCGTGCGCTCGCTCGGCCCGGTCAACAACCTCGGCGACCAGGGCGTGTTCGATGGCGGCGACATGGGTTACTACCTCAACTTCACCGTCGGCCAGCCCAAGCCGGTCAAGCCCGGCGACTGGAACGTCAGCATCGGCTACAAGTACCTGGAATCGGACGCGGTGCCGGACGGCTTCACCGATTCGGATTTCCACCTGGGCGGCACCAATGCGCGCGGGCTGATCGTCGGCGGCAACTATGCGCTGGCGCGCAACACCTGGGTCGGCCTGCGCTGGCTCAGCGCCAACGAGATCTCCGGCGCGCCGTTCGCGGTGGACCTGCTGCAGCTCGACCTCGGCACGGAGTTCTGAGCATGCGCCGCCTTCCCTCCCATCTGGCCTGCGGCATGCTCGTGACGGCATTGCTTGCCGCCGCCCCGCTGCACGCCCAGGACAGCACCGAGACGCGATTGCGCGAAGCGCTGCGCGAGACCAGCACGCGCTTGCGCAAGGCCGAAGCGGACCTGGTGCAGCAGCAGTTGGCCACCGCCGCCGCCGAACGCGAGCGCGATGCGCTGCGCGCGGCACCAATGCCGGCGCCGCGGGTAGCAAGCGCCGACCCAGGTCGCGAGGCCGCGTTGCAGCGGCAACTGCAACAGGCGCAGCGCGAACGCGACGCGGCACTGACGCAACAGCGCGAACAGCAACAGGCGCAGGCCAGGACCGCGCAGGCCGCCGCGCAGCAGGCGCAGACGCAGGCGACGCTGGATGCGGAACTGCAGCACCAGCGCGCGCGGATGGCGCAGTGCGCCACCGGCAGCGAGGCCCTGTACGCCACCGCGCGCGAACTGGCCGCGCTGTACCGCGATCCGGCGTTCGTGCGCTTCGTGCGTAGCCACGGCCGCGAGCTGTTCGGCATGGCCAGGGTGACCCGCGAGAACCGCGTGCGCACCCTGGAAGACCGCCTGGCCGAGCAGCACGCGCAGACCCAGGCCTGCGCCGGCGCCACCGCGGCTACGGCGACGGCCACGGCGACGCAGGACAGCGTGCAATGAAGCGCCGCGGCGCCGCGCTGGCATCGCTCGCGCTGGCCGCGCTGGCCGCGCTGGCACTGCACGCGCACGCCGCGCCGGCCACAGCCGCGGCGACTGCGCCATGCGTGCAGGTGCGGATCGGCGAGGACGTCGCCGGCCACCTGGACTGCCTCAACCAGACGCTGCGCGCCGCGGCCGCCAGCGCCCGCCCCGGCGCCTCGCCGCTGGTCACCGCCGCGACCACGCTGGATCCGCTGCAGCGCGGGCAACCCACGCCGGCCGCGCTGCGCCAGCGCTACGGCGATGCCTATGGCCGCTCGCTGGTTCCGCAGCGGCCGCAGCCGCACTACCTCCCTACTCCGTTCGCTCCGGCGCGCTGACGCGCCGCCACCGAGATCGCCGCCATGCCCCGCAACCGTCGCCGCCGCCGCAACCGCCTCCGCCGTCCCCTTCGCCTGCTGGTGCTGAGCCTGGCGATCTCGGCCGCCCTGGTCGGTCGCAGCCAGGCGCAGAGCAGCCCGTTCGTGCGCCGTGGCGCCGACCCGGGCGCGCAGGCCGCGGCCGCCGCGCAGCAGCAGGGCCTGCAATCGGCGGCGGCGAGCAAGCTGGCGCAGACCTCGCTGCAGGCGTTCCAGCGCGCCGCGCAGGCGCGCCAGGCCCTGGACGCGACCCAGGCCGCCGCGCGCGCCGCGGCGCAGGCAGCGCAAGCCGGCATGGTCCCCGATGGCTTGGGCAAGGGCGGCCTGCAACTGCCCGACGGCGCAGTCATCGATCCGGGCGCGGTGCGCAGCGACGACCCGCGCCTGGGCCAGCGCAACGTCTGGCTGGGCGCGCGTGCGCCGACCCAGCAGACGGTCGGCGGCGACACCCAGGTCACCATCCAGCAGACCCAGAAGAAGGCGATCCTCAACTGGGAGACGTTCAACGTCGGCAGCCGCACCCTAGTGCAGTTCGACCAGTCGGCCGGCGGCAGCGACGCGGCGCAGTGGATCGCGCTGAACCGGGTCAACGACCCGAGCGCGGCGCCAAGCAGGATCCTGGGCCGCATCCAGGCGCCCGGCCAGGTCTACCTGCTCAACCGCAACGGCGTGCTGTTCGGCGGCGCCAGCCAGGTCAACGTGCATTCGCTGCTGGTGTCGTCGCTGGATCTGTTCGACGCCAACCGCGCGCTCAGCGACCAGACCTTCCTCGCCCGCGGCCTGTTCGGCAGCACCGGGCAGAGCGGCACGGTGCTGACCGGCCTGGACAGCATGGCCGCCGGGCAGACCCCGGGCGACATCCAGATCGACAGCGGCGCGCGCATCGCCAGCGGCAGCCAGGGCTACACCCTGATCGCCGCGCCGAACGTCGGCAACGCCGGTACCGTGACCGCGCAGGACGGGCAGGCGATGCTGGCGGCGGTGTTGGGCCTGCGACAGTCGCGGGAATTGCAGCAGCTGCTGGGGACCAGCGGCGACAACGTCCTGCCGCTGGGCTTCAGCGGCTTCTTCTCGCCGACCGGCAGCGACCGCTCCGGGGTCGGCACGCTAGACAACAGCGGCATCGTCGCGGCCACCCGCGGCAACGCGACCCTGGCCGGCTACAGCGTGCAGCAGCGCGGCCTGGTCCAGGCCAGCACCAGCATCAGCCGCCCGGGCAGCGTCATGCTGCTGGCGATCAACCAGGAAAGCAACTACGGCGGCGATGCGCTGTCCAGCTACAGGGGCGGCGCACTGGAACTGGCGCCCGGCTCGGTGACCACCACGCTGCCCGAGCACGATGGCGAGACCACCACCTCCAGCAGCGCTGCCGACCTGTCCTTCCTCGGCCCGACGATGGTCCTGGCCGGCGCCCAGGTGCAGTTGCGCGAGCAGTCGCTCACCTTCGCCCCGGGCGGCACCGTGAACCTGATCGGCCTGGGCAGCGAGACCACCCGGCTGCAGGGTCGCACCCCGCTCAACAACCGGCTGATGATCGACAGCGGCGCACAGCTCGACGTGTCCGGCATCGCCGACGTGCAACAGGCGATGCGCAGCAACCTGATCCAGATTCCGCGCGTGGGCCAGAACGAACTGGCCGACGCGCCGCTGCAACGCGACGGCGCGCTGTTCCGCCAGTCGCTGCAATTCGATCGCCGCGCCAGCGGCGTGCGCGCCGATGGCCAGGCCTGGGTCGGCAGCCCGCTGCTCAACGCGCAGGGCTACGTCGACCAGGTGCCGCGCACCATCGACGAGATGCTGCTCGACGGCGGCACCATCAACATCGGCGCGCGCGACCTGGTGATCGCGCCCGGCGCGCAGGTGAACATGGACGGCGGCTACGTGCACATGCTCGGCGGCATGGTCGAAACGCCGCGCCTGCTCGGTGCCGACGGCCGCCTGTACGACCTGGCCAGCGCCGACCCGTCCATGCGCTACCTGGGCGTGGCCGGCACGCAGACCGTCGCGCACACGCGCTGGGGCGTGAGCGAACAGTTCGCCAACCCGCTGCTGGGCAGCCGCCGCTACTACGAGAGCGACTATCTGCAAGGCGGCGACGCCGGTGCGTTGAATATCGAACTTGGACGCCAGGCCAACGGCAACGGACCGGAACCAGGCGTGGCACTGCTCGCTGGCGACCTGTCCGCGCAGGCGCTGGCCGGGCGCTACCAACTTACGAGGGATACTTCGCCGCAGGGCGGAACGCTGCGCATCAATAGCGATATCGGCTTGTACAGCGCGACGATCGGCCTGTCGGACGGCATCAGCCGCGATCAACGCAACTGGCGCATAACGGATGACGCCGCGGGGCTGCCGCAGGGACTTGCGCTTGGGACGCGCGCGGCCGAACTGCCAGGCAGCTCAGTCGCGGCGCAGGACCAAGACAATCCACTCTTCTGGTCGCAGCTGTCCACGCGGATGATCAATGGCAGTGGTTTGCAGATGCTGACGATCGGCAATGCGCCGTTGATCGAGGTCGCGGCCGGCGCGACGTTGCAGCTCGCCGACAGTGGCTCGCTTTCGCTGCAAGCGCAACGCCTGCAGATCGACGGCGCGCTGGTCACGCACGCCGGGAAGATCGCGCTTCAGAGCAGCGGCGGCTTCGCTTACGTAGATGATCCAAGGCAGATCAACGACACGCGACGGTCGCTCGGCCACGGCGACCTGCTGCTGGGCGCCGGCGCGCGACTTGACGTGAGCGGCCGCTGGATCAACGACGACCGCCGCTTCGGCGCCGAAGCGCAGGGCAGCGCCTTCGTCGACGGCGGCAGCATCGCCCTCGACGCGCTGCAGGTCAGGCTGACCGACGCGACGACCGGACAGAACAGCGACCAGAGCGCATCGCTGCTGATCGCAACCGGCGCCGTACTCGACGCATCCAGCGGTGGCTACGTCGATGCCGACGGCGCGCTGGCCATGCACGATGGGCGGCCGCTAGGCCATGGCGGCGACATTGCGTTGCATACCTACGTGCGCCCGGCCAATCAGGATTCCGCTTCACCCACCTACACCGCCAACGCCCCGGTCGCCGATGGCGCCGGGCTGCTGCAGTTCGACCCGGCCAGCCTGCGCGCCGACAACTTCGCCGGCGGCGGCACGCTGAGCCTGCGCGCCTTTGGCGTGCAGATCGGCGGCAGCGCACCGAGCGATGCGCGCGTGCTACACCTGGATGCCGGCTTCTTCGCCGACAACAGCTTCGGCAGCTACGACCTGGCCGCCGAGCAGGACGCCACACTCGTCGCCGGCACCCAACTGCGGGTGAGCCAGCGCAATCTGCTCCCGAACCTGCAGGCGCTGCGCGGCGCCGCCAGCGGCAGCGACGTGGTCAGCGGTGCGGCGCAGGCCGGCGGCAATGGCTACGCCACGCTCGGCCGGCTGGATCCGTTCTATCGCCCCGCCACCGATTTCGCGCTGCGCGGCGGCGACTTCCTCGGCCGCGTCGCTGGCAATCCCAGCCTGAGCGGCGCCAGCGGCCGCGTGCTGCTCGACGAAGGCGCGCAGCTGCTGCTGGATCCGGGCGCCAACGTGCGCATCGGCGCGCGTGGCCAGGTCGAGGTGCTGGGCAGCATCCAGGCGCACGGCGGCAGCATCGCCATCTCCGGCGACACCTCGCGCGACTCGGGCCTGTCCGCGGCGCCCGACGTGGACCGCGGCCCGGCGTATGCGGCACCGGGCAAGGCGCTGTGGCTGGGCGCCAACAGCCGCCTGGACGTCTCCGGCATCGCCCTGCTCGATCCGCAGGCCGCGCTGCAGCCCAGCGCCAACGGCCTGGTGCGGCCGCGCAGCGGGCGCGTGCTCGACGGCGGCCACATCACCCTCAGCAACGACAGCGGCGCGATCGTGGTCGCCGCCGGCGCGCAGCTGGACCTGTCCGGCACCACCGCGGTGCTGGACCTGCCCACCGGCAACCCCATCATCGGCGGCGGCGACACGCTGCAGGCGCAGAGCGTGGGCAGCGCCGGCGGGCGCCTGGACCTGGCCGCCAGCACCGGCCTGTACTTCGACGGCAGCATCCACGCCGGCGGCGGCAGCACGCAGGACCGCGGCGGCACCCTGGCCTTGCTGCCGCTGAAACTGGTCGACGGCAGCAATCAGGTGCTGCCCGGCCCCAGCGGCGTGATCTTCACCCAGCACGACAGCCGCCTGCCGCAGGGCGCGCAGCCCGGCGCCCCGTTGCCGAACGCCAGCGCCACGCCCGGCCCGCTGTACTTCGCCGCCGATCGCCTGGACGACAGCGGCATCGATACGCTGTTGGTCGGCGACCAGTCGCCGACCAACACGTTGCGCCCGCAGGTGGCGGTCGGCTTCGCCGGCGACGTCAACCTGTCGCTGTCGCGCGCGCTGGTGTTCAACGCGCCGCGCTATGCGCTGCTGGCGAGCGATGCGACCGGTTTCGGCAAGCTAGCCGACAGCGGCCAGGTCAGCCTGAGCGCCGCCTACGTCGGCCTCAACGGCTGGCAGTCGCCGAACAGCCCGGCCGCGGTGCTGGCCGAACCGCGGGCGCCCGGCGCGACCACGCTGACGGTGAACGCCGCGCAGATCGATCTCGGCGGCCAGTTCGCGCTGGACGGGGTCGGCGAGGCACTCCTGTCCAGCAGCGGCGCAGTGCGTTTCCACACGCCCGCCGCCTATGCCTACCTGCTCGACGCCAACGGCATCGCCACGCCGCGCGCCGGCGAACTGCTGACCGCCGGCAATCTGACCTTCAGCGCCGCGCAGTTGTATCCGGCCAGCGGCGAAACCTTCCTGGTACGCGCGCTCGGCGCGCTCGGCAGCGACGGCAGCCGCGCCGAGACCAGCATCCGCATCCAGGCCCAGGGCGACACGCCGGCGCTGCCGCTGTCGGCCGGCGGCACGCTGGCGCTGGATGCCACCCGCATCGCCCAGGACGGACGCCTGCGCGCGCCGAGCGGGCGGCTGCTGCTCGGGGTCGGCGCGCTCGACGACGCGGCCACACGCGCGGTGTTCGGCACTCGCACGTTGACGCCAACGCTGGAGGTCAGCCTCGGCGCCGGCAGCCTCACCTCGGTGTCGCTGGAAGGCACCACCTTGCCGTACGGCAGTACCGTGGACGGTTCACAGTGGCGCTACGACGGCAGCGCGCAAGGCAGCAGCACCGCGCTGAGCGCGCCGCCGCAGAAGCAGATCCGGCTGGACGCCGACAGCGTCGCGCTGGCGCCCGGCGCGCGCGTGGACCTGTCCGGCGGCGGCGACCTGCAGGCCAGCGAGTGGGTACCCGGCACCGGCGGCAGCCGTGACCTGCTGTCCTCGACCAACACCAGCTATGCCAGCGGCAACGCCACCCAGGTGCCGCTGTACGCGGACGGTCGCACGGTCTACGCGATCGTGCCCGGGGCGCAGACCCCGGTCGCCGCCAGCGACGCGGCGTTCGAACAGAAGGGCGACACGCCCGCGCTCGGCAGCGCCGTGCATCTGAGCGGCGTGCCCGGCCTGGCGGATGGCGACTACACGCTGCTGCCGGCCAAGTACGCCACCCTGCCCGGCGCCTACCGGGTGGTCGCGCGCAGCGGCAGCACCGACGCCACCGCCGCGCAGAATATGGTCGCGGTCGACGGCACCGCGGTGGTCGCCGGTTATCTGGTCGATACCCTGAGCGGCACCCGCAGCGCGCGCAGCCAGCTGTTCGAAGTGCAGTCGGCGGCGACCTGGGGCCAGTACTCGGAATACACCCGCACCGGCGCCAACGCGTTCTTCGCCGCGCAGGCGGCCGGCGCCGGCAACGCGACGCCGCAGCTGCCGCGCGACGGCGGCCAGCTGATCCTGGCGGCGGGCGAGGCATTGCGCCTGGGCGCCAGCCTGTCCACCGCCGCGGCCAGCGGCGGCAACGCCGCGCAGATCGATATCACTGCGCGCGCGCTGCAGGTGCTCGGCACCGGCCAGAGCGCCGCGGCCGGCTACGTCGGCGTGGAGGCGAGCGCGCTCAACGCGATGAACGCCGGCAGCCTGCTGCTCGGCGGCACCCGCGAGCAGAGCGCCGACGGCACGCGCCTGCATGTGACCTCCCAACAACTGCGAATCAGCAACGACGCCGGCAGCGCGCTGCAAGCGCCGGAACTGCTGTTGGCGACCGCCGCCAGCGACGCTGCCGACGGCGGCCTGCGCGTGGACGCCGGCAGCGTGTTGCGCGCGCAGGGCGGCAGCGGCGATCGCGCGGCCACGACGCTGCTGATCGGCGAGGACGGCGGCAGCAGCGGCGACGGCACGCTGGTGCGCCTGTCCAGCCTCGGCGCGGCCACGATCGAACGGGCGAACGTGCCCGAGGCGGCGCAGGCGCGCGCACGGCTGCAGATCGGCGCGGGCGCGCTGCTCGACGGCGGCGCGGCACTGAGCCTGGATTCCACCGGCGACAGCGCGATCGATGCCGGCGCGCTGCTGCGCGGCCAGCGCATCGACGCCAGCGCCGGCCACGTGCGGCTGGACGCGCAGGCGGCCAGCGGCGATGCCGACGGCCTGGTGCTGGGCGCCGGCAGCCTGGCGCAGTTCGCGCAGGCGAAACAGGTCAACCTGCACAGCTACGGCGACATGGACTTCGCCGGCGGCCTGGACCTGCGGGTGAGCAATGCGCTCACGCTCAGTGCCGGCCGCTTCGTCGGCGACGGCCGCGACGTCAGCCTGAGCGCCGATCAGCTGACCCTGTCCAACCAGGGCGCCAGCGCGGCACCGGCCGACACCGTGGCCGGCGGGGGCCTGCTGCACCTGCAGGGACGCGAAGTCGCCTTCGCCGGCGGCGACAAGCAGTTGACCGGGTTCGGCGCGGTCGCGGTGGATGCGGCGCAGACGCTGTACGTGCGCGACCGCGGCCAGTTCGATTTCGGCACGCGCGACGTGGACCTGCGCACCCCGCTGCTGCTGGCCGACGCCGGCGCCGACCAGACCCTGCGCACCGGCGGCGCGCTGCGCCTGCAAGGCAGCGGCGGCAGCGTCAACGCGGCGCAACCGCTGGGCGGGCGGGTGACGCTGGTCGGCGGGAGCATCGACAGCAACGGGCTGATCCGCGCCAATTCCGGCGGCATCGTCCTGCGCAGCAGCGACGGCGCGGTGCGCCTGCGCGATGGCGCCACGCTGGATGCGTCCGGCGTGGCCAGCACGTTCTTCGACACCACCAAGCCGACCCAAGGCGGCACGGTCACGCTGCAGGCCACGGCCGGCGACGTGCTCGCCGATGCCACCACCCGCATCGACGTGTCGGCCGTGGGCAGCGCCGACGCCGGCAGCGTCAACCTGTCGGCAACGCAAGGCAAGGTGACCCTGCCCGGCAGCCTCGACGGCCACGCCGCGCAGGGCCGCGGCGGCCGCTTCCTGCTCGATTCGGGCAGCGCGATCGCCCTGGATTCGCTGGCCGCGCAGCTGGCCGGCGGCGGCTTCGACGGTGCCATCGACGTGCATGCGCGCAGCGGCAACCTGCTGCTGTCGGCCGGCAACACGCTGCGTGCCGACGCGGTGACCCTGACCGCCGACGGCGGCGCCGATGCCATCGGCCGCGATGCGGCGAACGGAAACATCGGCATCGCCGGCAGCATCGATGCGTCCGGCACGCAGGGCGGCAGCATCGCGCTGTGGGGCCGTCACGGCGTGGCGATCGACGGCCAGCTGCTGGCCCGTGGCAGCGCCGCCGACAAGCGCGGCGGCACCATCACGCTGGGCAGCAGCGGCCGCGACGACGGCACCCTCAACACCGACTACGGCTACCAGAACGTGCAGGCCGGCGCGGCCGGCAGCATCGCACTCGGCGCCGGCGCGGTGCTGGATGTCTCCGGCGGCAGCGCCGGCGGACTGTCCGGCGGCAACGTCGAGATCCGCACGCCGCTGCTCGCCGACGGCGAGGTCAACGTGACCGTGGCCAACGGCGCCAGCGTGCGCGGCGCGCGCGAAGTGGGCCTGGAAGCCTACGCGGTGTGGAGCACCACCGACGCCAGCACCGATCCGGTCAAACACTTCGACGGCATCGTCGATCCGGCCGGCTGGTACGACGCGCAGGGCGCGCTGCTGGCCGGCAGCTGGACGGACCTGGCCGGCAACGCGGTGGCGGCGCCGACTACGCCGGCGCAGGTCGCCGATTACCTCAGCCGCTACGCATTCACCCCGGACAGCGCCAACGCCGCGCATCGCCAATTCTACGGCTATGCCGACGATGCAGCGGGCACGCCCGGCACGCTGATGGGCTTCGTGCAACGTCCCGGCTTCGCGTTCGAAGCGCGCCTGGCCAACCTGCCCAACCTGCGCGCGCGCCCCGGCATCGAGCTGCGCAATCCGGATCCGGCCATCAACGGCGGCGAGATCCGGGTGATGAGCAACTGGAATCTCGGCTCGGGCGCCAACCGCGACCAACTGGACTTCCGCTACAACGGCAACGCGCCGGTGCTGACCCTGCGCGCCGAGGGCGGCGTGACCATCAAGGCCAGCCTCAGCGATGGGTTTTATCAGGTACGCAATCCGTTCGGCGGCGGCGGCCCGCAGGGCACCTATGCCGGCGCGGCAAACGCTTACCAGCTCCTGCTCCAGGACGCCTACAACAATGCCTTCGTCAACGTCGATGGCCTGATCCCGGCACCGCCGGCCAGCCTGGGCGGCGACCAGGACCAGATCGCGCAGTACTACGGCCAATACCTGCAGCTGCTGGACATGCTGCAGAAACCGCAGGATGAATTGACATCGGGCGGCCTGCTGCCGCCTTACAACACCCTGCTCAATGCCTTCATCGTCAACTATTCGCCGGATTCCGGGTTTCCCATACAGGACTATGCTGGCCAACCCGCCGCGCCTGCAGCGCCCTCCTCGCCGGCCGACTACACGCAGTACGTGAGCAACTACCAACGCTACGTTCTCGACCTATATGCGTTCTACAACGCCTCGGGCGAGTACCCATTGCCGACGTTGACGCTGCCCTCGCTGCCGGTGCTCGGCCCGCTGCTGCCGGCCGCCACCCATAACACGCCGTCGCTGCAAGCCAACGCCAGCAATCCGCTGCCGCTCGCCACCACCAGCCTGATCGGCGGCGACAGCAGCCGCTACCGCATCGTCGCCGGCGCCGATTTCGCCGGCATCCGCCCCGACGCGCTGCGCGCCGACAGCGACGCCGACGTGGTGCTCGACGGCCACCAGCGTTACCAGGAAAGCGGCAAGAAGGACGTACTGCTGCCGACCGTGGTGCGCACCGGCACCGGCAGCATCCAGATCGCTGCCGCGCGCGACCTGCATTTCGCCGACGCCGACGCGCCGGCCAGCATCTACAGCGCCGGCCAGCCCGCCGCCGGCAGCGATGCAGACAGCGACATCCGCATCGTGCGCGGCGACGACGCCAGCCACAGCGCCGACCAGGTGGTCAGCGCGCAGGCCAATGCCGAAGCCGCCGGCGACCTGCTGCTGCAGGCCGGGCGCGACATCCTCGGCAACCGCCAGGTGTTCGATCGCGACGGCAGCCGCACCGGCGTGGCCGGCAACTACGTCGGCCAGTACTGGTGGCCGTGGCTGCAGGTCGGCAATCCGGTCGGCGCCGATGGCGTCACCCCCAGCGCCGGGCTGATCAACTACGGCGGCTTCGCCCAGGGCGTGCTCAGCAGCGGCGGCGACGTTGCGGTGCAGGCCGGGCGCGACATTCGCGAATTGTCGGTGTCGCTGCCGACCAGCTACCGGCTGACCGCGCAGGGCCGCCAGACCTATGGCGGCGGCGACCTGCAAGTGGAAGCCGGACGCGACGTGCTCGGCGGCGACTATTTCGTCGCGCACGGACAAGGCAGCTTGAACGCCGGCGGCAACCTGGGCAGCGCGTTCACGCTGAGCGGCCAGGGTTACGACGCATCGGGGACACTGCTGCAGGTGAGCAGCGCGGTCGATCCAGTGTTCGCGCTGCAGGACGGGCAATGGACGATCCATGCCGGCGGCGACGCGTCGCTCGGCGCCATCGTCAATCCCGGCTACGTGCTGTCCTCCGGCGGCGTCGCCGCATTGATGAGCGACAGCACCCGCGCTACCACCGACTACGGCAGCGCCTCGGCAATCGCCATCGACACGTTGAACGGCGATATCCGCCTGGGCACGCTCAAGTTGCCGGCGGCGCTGTTCGGCAACGGCGCGCGCGATGCGAGCCGCGGCAACGACAGTCTCATTTTGAACGACGGCGTGTTCGACAACGTGCTGCCGGCCCGGGTGGAAGCGGTCGCCCACGCCGGCAACCTGCAGTTCGAGACCGGCGGCCGCCTGTATCCGTCGGCACAAGGGCAGCTCGAGGCGATGGCGCAGGGCGACATCCGTCTGTTCAACGACTCCCTGGTTACCGCCAAGAGCAAGCTGCAACTGGCGATGCTGGACGAAACCGGCAACTACGACGGCAACGACAACTCCGCCGGCAGCGGCGCGCAACTCGGCCTGCATCGGGACGATGCGCAACCCGTGCGCATCTACAGCCGCGACGGCGACGTGGCGAGCGGTTATGCAGCCGGCGGCTTCACGCTCAATCCGCTGACCCTGCAATTGCCGAAACCGGCGGACATCCGTGCCGGACGCGACATCGTCAATCTGGATCTGAGAGCGCAGAACTATCTGGCCTCGGACGTTACCCGGGTGCTGGCCGGACGCGACATCACCTACACCTCGATCGTGGGGGGGCCACGTGGCGACCAAGCCGTTCGCTGGGGCTGGATGTCACTCGCCGGCCCAGGGACGTTCGAGATCGAGGCCGGACGCAATCTCGGCCCGCTGACCTCGGCCGAAGAAGCCATGAAGGGCCTCGGCGTTCAGCTTATCGATCGCAACGCGGGCGGCATCCGCACTACTTCCGGTGCCGACCTAGTGGTGCGCTACGGCGTGGCCAACGGCGAGGACGCCGACGCGCTGGCCGCGCTGTATCTGGATCCAGGCAGCCAGCAGAACACCGACACGTATCAGCGCTGGCTGCTCGACTTCATGCGCCAACATGCTCAGGATGCGTCTGCACCGGCCTCGACGCCGCTCGCGCAGCAAGCCGCGACCGAGCAGGACAAGCCGACGCCCGCCGAGGCCTGGCGCCAGTTCGCCCAGCTGCCGAGCGCTACCCGGCGTCTGCTGAGCGAACGCGTCTTCCTCGATGTGCTCAAACAGGTCGGCGAGGGCTACGCGAATCCGGCCAGCCCGGACTTCCAAAAATACACGCGCGGCTATGCCGCGATCGAAGCACTGTTCCCGGCACGGCTGGGCTACACCCGCAACAATCTGGAAGGCGGCGCCAACGGCGCGGCGACCCGCAGCGTCACCGGCACCCTGGACATGCGCGGCTCCACCCTGCAGACCCAGGCCGGCGGCGACATCCGCATCCTCGGCCCGGGCGGCGGGCTGCAGGTCGGCAGCGTGCTGGCGCCGCCGGTGGTGACCGATGCGCAGGGCAACGTGCTGATCGGTCCGGCGCAGCAAGGCATCCTGGCGGTGGGGCAAGGCGACATCGGCGTGTTCACCGACGCCAGCGTGCTGCTGGCGCAGAGCCGCATCTTCACCCAGCGCGGCGGCGACCTGCTGTTGTGGAGTTCCAACGGCGACATCAACGCCGGCAAGGGCAGCAAGACCAGCGCCGAGCGCGCACGTGCGCGCTACCTGTGCGACCAGGACCAGTACTGCGTGCTCGATGCCAGCGGCCAGGTCAGCGGTGCGGGCATCGCCACGCTGCAGGCGAATCCGACCGATCCGCGCGGCAACGCGGTACTGGTCGCCCCGCGCGGCACCGTCGATGCCGGCGATGCCGGCATCCGCGCCAGCGGCAACCTGATCGTGGCCGCGCAGTTCGTCGCCAATGCCGACAACATCCAGGTGCAGGGCGATGCGGTCGGGGTCGGCACCGCACGCAACGTCGACGGTGGCGCGTTGAGCGCCGCCTCCAACGCCGCGGCAGCGGTGACCGATGCGGTCGGCGACTTGGCGACGCGCGGCACCTCCACGCCACGCGAAGCGCCGTCGGTGATCACCGTGCAGGTGGTCGGGTTCGGCGACTGCAAGGTGGACGATCCGCGCTGCCAGCCTGGTCCATGACAGTGCGGCGACAGGGGCCGCGGCGGCGTTCAGGCGTCGTCGCGACAAGTAGAAACTGGAGCATTTTGTAGACGCCAATTCGCGCTTCTGAAAATAATCAAGTTAATCGTTAGTTTCCGATAAATTCATTATTTCATCGCCATGAAAATCAGGTCATTTCAGACTGCGCATCACAGGTAAAGAAACATTCCGACGAATGTCGCAGCATTATCATCTGCCGAGCGCAACCTTTCTTGGCGCCAGTCGATGGCGCCAGCACGCTACAGGTAAAGAATTCCCCCGGATCCATTCCGTCGTTTTCTCACCAAGGAGAGAGGCAAGTGCTTAATCTTAATTTCCCCCGCGTCAGCGCGATCGCCATTGCGATCGCGACCCTGTCCACCGGTTCGGCCATGGCGGCCGAGAACCTCTACGGCGGCGGCGCCACCTTCCCGGCGCAGCCGTATGTCGGCAACACCTACACCGGCGTGACCCCGAACGCGCGCCTGTCGACCAATGCCGGCAACACCGCCGGTAGCGGCTTCACCGCCGCGACCCTGGGCACCGGTTCGGTGTTCCTGACCTACAGCAATAACAGCACCAACAAGGTGTCGTATTGCCAGACCGGCAGCGGCTTCGGCAAGAACACCCTGGTGTCCACCGCCGCCAACCAGTCCTGCAACGACTTCAGCACCTCGCCCACCGGCCTGAGCGGCGCCAACGCTGCGCCCGACTTCATCGGTACCGACGCGCCTTACAGCAGCAACGACTACAACGCGTTCCTGGGCGGCAACAACGCCAGCCGCGTCGGCATCGTCCAGGTCCCGACCCTGGCCGGCGCGATCGCGCTGCCGCAGAGCACCCCGACCACCAGCTTCAACCTGAGCGCCGCCCAGGTCTGCCGGATCTACTCGGGTCTGGTCAGCGATTGGGGCAGCGTGTCCGGCAGCGGCACCACCGGTCCGATCAAGATCGTCTATCGCACCGACGGCAGCGGCACCACCTTCGCCTTCACCAGCTATCTGGCGGCCACCTGCAATGGCGGCAGCAACGTGCCGTCCGGCTTCGTCTTCACCCCGAACCAGACGTTCAACTCGGCGCTGCCGGGTGGCGTCAGCGGCGTGTACGGCTCGCGCGCGATCGGCGCCAGCGGCAACAACGGCGTGGTGACCTCGGTGCGCGTCACCAACAGCAACGCGCTGGGCTATGCCGACATCGGCGAAGTCCTGCTGCAGGCCGCTGGCTATGCCACCGTCAACGGCTTCGATCCGGCACAGTTCGGCAAGAACGCGTCCGGCCAGCCGACGCCGATCTCGCTGGCGGCGGGCGCGCTGCTCAGCGGCCGCGTGCTCGACGGCTCCACCGTCAACGCCGTGCCGGGCAGCGGCACCACGGCGGTGAAGAACTGCGTGCGCCTGGTGAATCCGACCGCTGCCATCACCAACGCCTACCCGATCGCGGCGATCACCTACCTGGCCGGCTTCACCAGCGGCAACGGCAGCGCCGCGCACATCCAGGCGGTGAAGGATCTGTTCAACATCTTCTACACCAGCAGCACCCGCCCGGCCCTGCCGTCCGGCTTCGCCTATCTGGACGGCGTCGCGGCGTTCCGCAGCTCGGTGCAGAACACCATCAACACCTGCGTTCAGTAACAGCAACGTTTCACGCCAGGATGGCGTTCGACCGGCGGGCAGCAATGCCCGCCGGTTTTTTATTTGGACCTGACACCTACAACCGTTGTTTCTTTCACCTCAAGGAGAAGAGCGATGCGCAAACGTAGCAATCCCCATGTCGTTCTCGGCCTCGGACTCATAGCAGCTCTGGCTGTGCCCAGCGCGTTGGCCGCGGAAAATCTTTATGGCGGCGGCGCCACCTTGCCGGCGCAACCCTACGTCGGTAGCAACTACCTGAGCACCAACCCGGATGCGCGCCTGTCGACCAATGCCGGCAACACTGCCGGTAGCGGCTACGGCACTGCCACCCTGGGCAGCGGCTCGGTGTTCCTGACCTACAGCAACAACAGCACCAACAAGGTGTCGTATTGCCAGGCCAGCAGCCTGATCGGCAAGAACACCCTGGCCGGCAGCACCACTGCCAACCAGGCCTGTCAGGACTTCAGCGTCTCGTCACTGGGCCTCAGCGGCGGCGCTGCCGCCCCGGACTTCATCGGTACCGATGCGCCCTACAGCACCGCCGACTACAACGTGTTCCTGGGTGGCGGCAACGCCGCCAGCCGCGTCGGCATCGTCCAGGTCCCGACCCTGGCCGGCGCCATCGCGCTGCCGCAGAGCACCCCGACCGTCAGCTTCAACCTGAGCGCCGCCCAGGTATGCCAGATCTATTCGGGGTTGGTCACAGATTGGAACAGCGTGTTCGTCAGCGGCACCACCGGCCCGATCAAGATCGTCTACCAACGCGATGGCAGCGGCACCAGCTTCGCCTTCACCAGCTACCTGGCGCGCACCTGCAACGGCACCAGCAACGTGCCGTCCGGCTTTACCTTTACCCCGAATCAGATCTTCAACTCCGCCCTGCCCGGCGGCGTCAACAACGTCTATGGTTCACGAGCGGTCGGCGCCAGCGGCGACAACGGCGTGGTGACCTCGGTGCGTTTTACCAATACCAACGCACTGGGCTATGCCAGCATCGGCGAAGTGCTGTTGCAGGCCGCCGACTACGTCACGATCAACGGCTTCGATCCGGCCCAATTCGGCAGGAACTCTTCCGGCCAGGCCACACCGATCTCGCTGGGCGCGAGCGCGTTGCTGAGCGGCCGCGTGCTCGACGGCTCCACCGTTAACAGCGTCCCGGGCAGCGCCGCAGCGGCAGTGAAGAACTGCGTGCGTCTGGTGAACCCAAACAGCGTCATCACCAATACATACCCGATCGTGGCGATCACCTACCTGGCCGGCTTCACCAGCGGCAACGGCAGCGCCGCGCACGTGCAGGCGGTCAAGGACCTGTTCAACATCTTCTACAACACCAGCACCCGCCCGGCCTTGCCGCAGGGCTTCGCCTACCTGGGCGGCGTCACCGCCTCGGCGCAGAACACCGTCAACACCTGCGTGCAGTAAACGCTAGCGCTTAGCGTCAATAACGCGACCGGCGGGCAGCGATGCCCGCCGGTTTTTTGTTTCTTGGCCGCTGCAGTCGATGCAGCGATGGGGACGCGGCGCTGCGTCCGTCTTCCTGTCTTTCTGCAGCCTCAGCTCGCAGCCGAACATCGCCGCAGGCCGGGCCGGGCGAGACCCGCACCACCGGCAACGCGACCATGCCGAAGGCCGCTACGCCGAAGCCGGCGGCTCCTGCTGATCGCCCAGAAGCTCCTCCAGCACCTGGATCGCGCCGTCGATCCGTGTCAGCGTCTGCTGCAGATCATTCCTGCGCGTATCCAGCTGTTGCAGCTGCGCATCGCCCGCGCGGCGCTCGTCCTTCAAATGCTGCAATCGTTGCGCGATCGAATTGCGATCCATGGCGTGACACCTGCGTGGATGGGATCGCTACAGTAAACCAGCGTGACCGGCTCCTGCACGGCGGCGGCAACGGCACACAATCGCCATCGCCACGCCTGGATCATTCGGCACTAGCCGACAAGCGGCCTCACGCCGGCTCAGGCATACAGCACGCCCGGCTGCCCCGCTTCGACGATCGCGTGCGGCACGAAGCGCGCACTGTCACGAGTGATCGGGCCATCGTCCTCGCGGATACCGATGCCGCACGCGGTATCGCCGACGATCCAGCTGCCGACCATTGGATAGCGGCCGTCGAACGCCGGCAGCGGATGCGCCTGCTGCACGATGCACGGCCCCTGGTACGGACCGTCGCTCTCCAACATGCGCCCATCGGCCAGGTGCAAGGCGATATTGGCGCCTTCGCGCGAATGCAGCGGCTTGCGCACCCAACCCGGCGGCAGTGGGGCGCCGTCGTCGAACGCGGCCGGCAGCAGGTTGGGATGACCGCGATGGCGCGACCACAGCAGCGGCAGGATGCCCTTGTTGCTCAGCACCGCCTTCCACGGCGGCTCCAGCAGGCGCAGGCCCGATCCCGGCAGGGCCTGGCCGAAGCGCTCGGCGAACAGGTCTTCCAGCGGATACAGCTTGAACATGGCGCCGATCACCACGTCGTTCAGATCGGTATAGCGCCCGTCCTCGGACAGGCCGATGTCCTCGATCGCGATCGCCTCGCCGAACAGCCCGGCCTGCGCCGCGCAATCGCGCAGATAGGCGATCGTGCCCTGGTCCTCTTCCGACTCGCGTACCGCGGCGAAGGACAGCGGCGGCGGCAACTGCGCCGCCAGTTCGGCGAAGCGCTCCACCAGCGTCTCGTGGATCGAGTTGAACTGGTCGGCGTCTTGCGCCAGACGGCCCTGCGCCCGCTGGTCTTCCAGCCACTGCCACTGGAAGAACGACGACTCGAACAGCGAGGTCGGCGTGTCGTAGTTCAGTTCGTACAGCTTGGCCGGGCCAGTGCCGTCGTAGGCCAGGTCCAGGCGCCCGTACAGATGCGGATCGCGGCGCCGCCAGCTCTCGGCGATCCAGTCGCGGAACGCCGGCGGAATCGCCAGGCGCTGCATCAACTCCTCGCTGGCGACGATCTCGTCCACCAGCCCCATCGCCATCTGGTGCAATTCGGCGCTGGGATCCTCCAGATCGCGTTCGATCTGGCGCAGGGTGAATGCGTAGTACGCGCGTTCGTCCCAGTAGCGTTCGCCGCCGATGGTATGGAAACGGAAGCCGCACTCGGCGGCCTGCGCGCGCCAGTCGCCGCGTTCGACGATCGCGATGCGTTGCATGTGCTTGCCTTGGTTGATGCGGCGTAAAGAGGTGCGGCAATCAGCCGCCGAAGCTGCCGCGCGCGCCGCTGGAGCTGCCGAAACCGCCGCGACTCACCGTGACCGCCCGGTTCGGCGTGGCGCCGATATGGGTCATGGTCTGGTTGCCGCGCAGGCTGGTGGTGGTGGTGGTGCCGGCCCCGGCGGCAGCGGGCCGCTGCCACTGGCTCTGTCGGTCCTGGAACGCAGGCGCGGCGTTGAAGCCGGCCATGCGGTTGCCGTTGAGCATCTGCGACAGGAAGAAACCGGTCATCAGCGGGCCGATGAACGAATGCCCGTGGCTGTCGCGCTGCTCCACGCAGCGCTCGGCCGAATACTCCTGCGCGCACTGCTCGCGGTTGGCGTACTTGGGTCCCTGCTCGGCCGACTGCTGCTGCGCCTGCTTGAACGCCTCGCGGCAGGTGGTGATGTCGTGAGTCTGCGCCGCGCAGGCTTCCACCGAGGTGTACAGCCCCTCCTGGTGCTTGGCTTCGGGCGCGCAGGCCGTGAACAGCAGCGGCGCACTGCCCATCAGCAACAGCGCGGCCTTCTTGGATCGCTTCATCGGTTCCCTCCCGGACCACAGACCCAGATGATGCCTGGTTCCGGCCAGGGACGGAAATCGCCGGCACCGTGGCGCCTGCCAGGCGCCATGCGCATCGCACCGGTTCATCGCCGGCAAGGGCAGCGGCGCAGGTCGCGTGATAACGTGGCCAATGGCCCTGTACGGCGCGCAAAAAGGTTGCGAATGCAACCCTTTGCGGCCCGCCGGGCCGCCCGCTTCCGCCAGCACTCCGCCCGCCTTCCGACCGCACGACACCCCCATGCCCGACTATCGCTCCAAGACCTCCACCCACGGCCGCAACATGGCCGGCGCGCGCGCGCTGTGGCGCGCCACCGGCATGCAGGATGCCGACTTCCACAAGCCGATCATCGCCATCGCCAACTCCTTCACCCAGTTCGTGCCCGGCCACGTGCACCTGAAGGATCTCGGCCAGTTGGTCGCCCGCGAGATCGAGCGCGTCGGCGGCGTGGCCAAGGAATTCGACACCATCGCCGTGGACGACGGCATCGCCATGGGTCACGACGGCATGCTGTATTCGCTGCCCAGCCGCGAGATCATCGCCGACTCGGTGGAATACATGGTTAACGCGCACTGCGCCGACGCGCTGGTGTGCATCTCCAACTGCGACAAGATCACCCCCGGCATGCTGATGGCCGCGCTGCGCCTCAACATCCCCACCGTGTTCGTGTCCGGCGGGCCGATGGAAGCGGGCAAGACCAAGCTCGCCGACCACAACCTGGACCTGATCGATGCGATGGTGATCGCCGCCGATCCCAATGCCTCCGACGAAAAGGTTGCCGCCTTCGAGCGCAGCGCCTGCCCCACCTGCGGCTCGTGTTCGGGCATGTTCACCGCCAACTCGATGAACTGCCTGACCGAAGCGCTGGGCCTGGCCCTGCCCGGCAACGGCACCGTGGTCGCCACCCATGCCGACCGCGAGCAGCTGTTCCTGAAAGCCGGCCGCACCGCGGTCGAACTGTGCCACCGCTGGTACGGCGCCGAAGATCCGACCGCCCTGCCGCGCGGCATTGCCACGTTCGAAGCGTTCGAGAACGCGATGACCCTGGACATCGCGATGGGCGGCTCCACCAACACCATCCTGCACCTGCTCGCCGCCGCGCAGGAAGGCGAAGTGCCGTTCACCCTGCGCGACATCGACCGCCTGTCGCGGCACGTGCCGCAGCTGTGCAAGGTCGCGCCGAACATCCAGAAGTACCACATCGAGGACGTGCACCGCGCCGGCGGCATCGTCGCCATCCTCGGCGAACTGGCGCGCGGCGGCCTGCTGCATACCGACCAGCCCACCGTGCACAGCCGCACCCTCGCCGACGCCATCGCGCAATGGGACATCACCCAGACCGACGCCGACGCCGTGCACACCTTCTACAAGGCCGGCCCGGCCGGCATCCCGACCCAGATCGCCTTCAGCCAGGCCACGCGCTGGCCGACGCTGGACGCCGACCGCGAAGCCGGCTGCATCCGCGACGTCGCCCACGCCTACTCGCAGGAAGGCGGACTGGCGGTGCTGTACGGCAACATCGCGCTCGACGGCTGCGTGGTCAAGACCGCCGGCGTGGACGAATCGATCCACGTGTTCGAAGGCAACGCCAAGGTGTTCGAGAGCCAGGATTCGGCGGTCAAGGGCATCCTCGCCGACGAAGTGAAGGCCGGCGACGTGGTGGTGATCCGCTACGAAGGTCCCAAGGGCGGCCCCGGCATGCAGGAGATGCTCTACCCCACCTCGTACCTGAAGTCCAAGGGCCTGGGCAAGCAATGCGCCCTGCTCACCGACGGCCGCTTCTCCGGCGGCACCTCCGGCCTGTCGATCGGCCACGCCTCGCCGGAAGCGGCGGCCGGCGGCGCCATCGGCCTGGTCCGCGACGGCGACAAGATCCTGATCGACATCCCCAACCGCAGCATCAACCTGCTGGTCGACGACGCCGAACTGGCCGCCCGCCGCGCCGCGCAGGACGCGCAAGGCTGGAAGCCGGTCGAAGTGCGCCCACGCAAGGTCACCACCGCGCTGAAGGCGTACGCGCTGCTGGCAACCAGCGCCGACAAGGGCGCGGTGCGCGACAAGGCGATGCTGGACGGTTGAGGCGTTGTCATGAAGACCGCGGAAGTCCGCGGTCTTCATGGTGTCCAGGCGTTGCACTGTGGAAGGGACTCTGGGTGGCCTCGGGCCATCAGTCCCGACGCGTGACCACAAACGCCCGCGGGTGGGTTGCTTTTCCTGGCGGCACGTCACTCGCCGCCGACGCCCAGCCCATCCAGCGGACTGCGCACCGCCGAGGCCCCGCGCCCAAGCACATGCGTGTAGATCTGCGTGGTGGCCACATCCTTGTGGCCTAGCAGCTCCTGCACGGTGCGGATATCGTGGCCGGCTTCCAGCAGGTGCGTGGCTAACGAATGCCGCAGGGTGTGGCAGGTCGCCGGCTTGGCGATGCCTGCACGGCGTCGTGCCGCCTGCACTGCGCGCTGCAGCGTTTCCTCCGACACGTGATGCCGACCCACTCGGCCACTGCGCGGATCCACCGATCGACGCGCGGCGGGGAACAGATACTGCCAGCCGGCCTCGACATCGGCATTGGGATACTTGCGCGCCAGCGCATGTGGCAGGAACACCCTTCCTGCCCCCTCGACGAGATCCGCGGCATGCAGCAGCAGCGCCCGCTCGCGTTGCTGCATCAATTCCCCGCGCAGGCTGCGCGGCAGCGGCACCCGCCGATCCTTGCCGCCTTTGCCGTCGCGCACCACGATCTCGCCGCGAACCATGTCCACATCCTTGATCCGCAACCGCAGGCATTCCAGCAACCGCATCCCGCTGCCGTACAGCAGCCCCGCCATCAGCCGACAGGACCCCTCCAGCATCGTCAGCAAGCGCGCGACTTCCTCGGCCGAGAGCACCACCGGAATCCGCCGCGGCCGCTTGGCGCGCACCAGATTCTCCATCCAGGGCAACTCCACGCCCAGAACGTCGCGATAGAGCAACAGCAGCGCCGCCAGCGCCTGATTCTGCGTTCCGGCCGACACCTGGCCCCGCGTCGCCAGTTCGGTCAGAAACGCCTCGACCTCTGCCCGCCCCATCTGCACCGGATGCCGCTTGCCGTTGGCCAGAATGAAGCGCCTTATCCAGCCCACATACGCCTGCTCGGTGCGCAGGCTGTAGTGGCGAAGCCGCAGCCGACCACGGACCTGATCCAGCAGCCTGGGCGCCAGGCGCGTCGTTACGCCTGCATCGTCACGGTGTAACTCATACGCCTGCTCAAACGTCGGGTAACGCAACCAGCATCGACGCCAAGACCGTCGATTGCCATCCGGCAAGTCATTGTTACGAAGTAGGAATTCCCCCTTCCCAGACTTCTGGCGTTAGTCGATACTTGGTGCAACACCGCTTTTAGGCGGTCCAATAGTAGTTAGGCCGCTAATGAGCGAACTTCAGCGACTTCAAAATTGGTATCGCCGTCAGTGCAATGAGGACTGGGAGCATTCTTTCGGCGTCAAGATCGATACGCTCGACAATCCGGGCTGGATGGTCAAGATCGATCTCACAAAGACTGCGCTTGAAGGGAAGAGCTTTGAACCGTTGTCCCGCGGAGACTCGGATGCCGACCCCGACTGGATTGTGTGCAAGCTGGAGGCGAAACAGTTCGTTGGGTATGGCGGCGCTGACAACCTGGGCGAGCTGTTGCGTACATTCCTCAACTGGGCCGAGTCGTGACGCGGCCTAACAATTCATTCAAGCCGAACCCGCTTCGCGGGTCGGCTTAATTCAGGCGTTAGCCCCCAATGAGTGATCGCATGAGCCATGAGGAGTACGTTTCTTCTTGCCGCGAGCGGGCTGCCGGTATTGCTTTGGCCGTTCTAGAAGGAGCAATGCCGTTGCTTGAGGGCTGTTATGCATTGGCCTCACTCCAACCTGAGCTAGAGGTTCCGGAGCGAGATCCAGATTTCGAGACGTTCACTGTTATTTCCTCGGAGTGTGACTCGTTGCCTCTCGGGACCGCCAGATCAAGCTGGGCACCGCAAGCTTTAGCCAAGCTTGAGCCTGAGATGCAGTCAGCCATTGCTTGGGCAACTCCGCTAGCTCTTCCCGCTTGTCGCTCGGTGGTACAGCGGTTTGGGGCTAACAATTCATTCAAGCCGAACCCGCTTCGCGGGTCGGCTTAATTCAGGCGTTAGGCAGTGGTGGAGCAACAGTATCGGTGCTCGCATCTTCGACCAGTTCACTGGCGCGCACGCGGTCGGCTCCGGACAGTGGTTCTCACCGTAACTGACATCGGACAGTCCGCCGCTTCGTCATTTCGTGTCACTGCCGCGCGGCACTCATTGCGCCGGGCTTCGGAGCCAACAGGCACCGTGGCATTGCGGTGCAAGCTTCATCCCGCAAGCTGTGGCACAATCGGCTCAGGCGGGCAGTGCTGGGAAGCACGGTTGCGGTCTCAACCGTTTCGGCCACTCACTGCCTAACAACTCATTCAAGCCGACGTTGCTTCGCAACGCGGCTTAATTCAAGCGTTAGGCCCCATGTATCGAGTAGTCCTTGCCTATAGTGGAGTTCCTGAGCGGGTAGGCGCTGGCGCTGCCTGTGACATCGCTGAGGAATTCACGCACCGGCCCTGGCACCAGAACGTTCAGTGCTCGTGGAACGGCTCTCGGTTGTTGCTGCAAGCGGACAACGACTACGACACAGATGGATCTGCCCTGACGGACGAGTTCTCAGACGCCATCGCAGCGTGCATTGTAGAGGGCTTCAATGGCAGCATCACAGTCGAGTCGGTCACAGCGCTGGCTGGGGCCTAACAATTCATTCAAGCCGAACTGGCTTCGCCAGTCGGCTTAATTTAGGCGTTAGGCACCATGACCAATTCGCACGTGCAACTAATAGAGCAAGCAATTCCCCTCTGGCATGCCAACGTGGTTTGGGCAAAGGTCCTTCTTGTTAGTGCCTTCAATTTTTCTGAGCCACAAGAGATCCTACGCAGAGAGAACCGTCATCTCCGGCAAATTCCCGGTACGTGCTGGTTCGTGCGGCCACACGGAATCGGTGTAGATATCTATAAGGTGCCTGGCGTTGGCGGGATAGACTTCGACTTTGACAAACCTGATCCGGATGAGTGGCGGCTCGCTCGCTTCATCGAGGCCCAAGTCAATGATGGACAATTGTCTTATGCAGCATACCGCGAGTTGCTAGACGATGAGCAAGCCTTCAAATCCGCAGTTGCTAGAGCCCTGCACGGGTCCTAACAATTCATTCAAGCCGAAGCCGCTTCGCGCCTCGGCTTAATTCAGGCGTTAGGCCGCATGGACACAATTGATGCTAGTTTAGTCGCATGGATCTTCATGTCTATCCACTTCTGGGACAAGGACCAAGTGAGGCGCGAAGAGATATTGCACTCGGCTGAAGCGATCAACTTCGCTATCCCGAACGGCGAGGAACTCGACACCGCACTCCGGCACCTACTAAAGCGAGGCTTGATAGAGCAGCTTGAGGGAACCATCTCCATCAGCGAGTCTGGCTTAGCCTTCGCCAGATCTACTGACAGAGGGCCGTCGAAGCTATACGAAACACTGCAGGAGCTAAAATCGCATTTCGGCATGGGCACTGCAGCCTAACAATTCATTCAAGCCGACGCCGCTTCGCGGCGCGGCTTAATTCAGGTGTTAGGCTTGTGCTGGAGACTTCAGACAGACCCTGATGAAAGCCAAATCAAGAATTTTTCTAACTATCAACGCGCTTTTCTTGTTGGTTGTCATCCGACAGTTCTCCGTTGTTCATGGCGACGGCCCAGGGGGCTTCGGAGAACTTTTACTCAAGGGACTACTAACACAGGTCTCAATATTATGCTTCGTCCTTCTCGTCGTTTATCTCCGCCGTCTTTCCAGAGATGTGGCCGGCACGCATCTCAACATCTTCGGTATCTGCCTAATAACCGCAATTATTATTTTTTCGTTTACAGTGTCGCTATTTGACGCCTGCACCAATGAGAAGGGGTTCTGCAGGAACTGGAACATAATTCTTGCGCATGAGCCTAACAATTCATTAAAGCCGAACTCGCCTCGCGGGTCGGCTTAATCCTACTGTTAGGCCGTGGTGGAGCAACAGCATCGGCGCTCGCATCTTCGACCAGTTCACTGGCGCGCACGCGGTCTGCTCCAGACAGTGATTCTCACCGGAACTGGCATCAGACAGTCCGCCGCTTCGTCATTTCGTTTCACTGCCGCGCGGCACTCATTGCGCCTGGCTTCGGAGCCAACAGGCTCCGTGGCATTGCGGCGCAAGCTTCATCCCGCGAGCTGTGGCACACTCGGCTCAGGCGGGCAGTGCTGGGGAGCACGGTTTCAGTCCCAACCGTTTCGGCCACTCACTGCCTAACAACTCATTCAAGCCGACGTTGCTTCGCAACGCGGCTTAATTCAAGCGTTAGGCCGTGGTGGAGCAACAGCATCGGTGCTCGCATCTTCGACCAGTTCACTGGCGCGTACGCGGTCGGCTCCGGACAGTGGTTCTCACCGTAACTGGCATCGGACAGTCTGCCGCTTCATCATTTCGCGTCACTGCCGCGCGGCACTCATTGCGCCTGGCTTCGGAGCCAGCAGGCCCGTGGCATTGGCGTTGCAAACTTCATCCCGCGAGCTGTGGCACACTCGGCTCAGGCGGGCAGTGCTGGGGAGCACGATTGCGATCTCAACCGTTTCGGCCACTCACTGCCTAACAACTCATTCAAGCCGACGTTGCTTCGCAACGCGGCTTAATTCAAGCGTTAGAGGGCTGATGACAGACTTTTCGCTAGTCGAGCCAAGGGCGATTCGGGTCGATACCGGCCACGAACCGGACCTGACTGTCTCGGTGGAGTCCATTCAATCCAACGCTGACGGCCTTTGCATCACGATCAAATCCGAGCTATGGCGTGCTCAGGCTGTCTTCGACTCCTTTTGGGGCTTCCGTGTCCTGACGGAGTTGGACCTCACAGAGTTCTGGTCCAAGGTGACGCTCAAAGACGGCTGGCTGTTCAAGGTCCAGGCCGGGGGATGGTTAGACTTGGAGCTAAGTCGTCCTTACTTCACGTCAGGTCGCTTGTATCAGCTACACGAGTACCTTGTTGTCGGCGCAAACGACTGTGTATCGGTCCTATCCGAGCGCCCACCCAGCATCACCGGTACGCCCTCTAACAATTCATTCAAGCCGAACCCGCTTCGCGGGTCGGCTTAATTCAGGTGTTAGGGCTCAGAACATGAATCCCAGCGAGTTCGTTGATGCGCTGAAGACTGAATGTGCGGATGCTGCCGTCTCCGGCTGCATAAGCACGTATCAATCCCCACCCGGTCGCAGACCCGCACAAACACTGCTTGATCTTTCCAACTGGTATCGGGGGCTTGGTCCTGCTGATCAGGCCAACGTTGTTGCCGCAATGCGAGATGCAGCAGATGCAACGCTTTTTGGCGTACTGTGCGTTATTGACGGTGTTCGAGCGATTGAGGATCATCCTGATAAGTCCAAGTTTAGACTCACAGCGACACGCAGTGGCTCAACCTCCATCATTTCACCAGGGCCTGAGCACCTTCATGACTTGCTACGTGCTGAGCCCTAACAATTCATTCAAGCCGAACCCGCTTCGCGGGTCGGCTTAATTCCGGCGTTAGGCAGCAAGGAGAGATCATCGTGACTCAGACAGTGACCCCCGTCCTTCGGATAACCAGTGCTTCCGCCAGTTTCCCGTTCTACGTTCAGGGGCTTGGATTCACCGTCGATTGGGAGTATCGGCACGAGCCAGATCTTCCGGTCTTTGCGCAGCTCACTCGCGGGGACCAATCCATTTTCCTAACAGAGCACGCAGACGACTGTCAGGTCGGTGGCGCCATCTACTTTGCTGTTCCAGATGTAGACGAGTGCTATCAGGCGTTCCAAGCAGCGGGACTTGTTCAATCTGGCTCGCCGCGCAACACCGCATGGAAAACTCGCGAAATCTTAGTAGCTGATCCAGACGGCAACAGGCTCACCTTCTTCACTGAGCTCACCGCCTAACAATTCATTCAAGCCGAACCCGCTTCGCGGCTCGGCTTAACTCAAACGTTAGGGCTCACAAATGGTAAGTCGCGATCGACTCACAGCTTCGCTAGACGGCGAGTTCGCCGTCTTCTTAATTGGTATGCGAATCAACAAACCTCTGCTTGTGCATAGGTGGCTGCCGGTGTTACAGGCTATGGGACAGATGATCGGCGAATTACACAGCCGCCCTGAGCTCGGATTTCTACACGCTGAAAGTTGGCTGTCACGGACAACCGTAATGATCCAGTATTGGCGATCTACGGAGCAACTGCTCGCATACGCTAAAGATCGAGACTCGTCCCATCTTCCGGCTTGGCAAGCTTTCAATCGGGCGGCAGGTACTGATGGGTCAGTGGGGATATGGCATGAGACATATTTAGCTTCGCCTGGCAGTTACGAGAATATTTACGTCGGCATGCCGCCTTTCGGGTTGGGACGTGCCGGCCAACTTGAACCAGCTTCCGGAAAAAAATCCTCAGCAAAGGATCGACTTAGAAGAGCGCAGGGTGAGCCCTAACAATTCATTCAAGCCGAACCCGCTTCGCGGGTCGGCTTAATTCAGACGTTAGGCCCCTTCATGCGCCGCAAGGTTATCCAGCATTTCGCAAACATGCTTCCTCAGAGATTCCTTGATCTGCCCGAGGGGTTGGATCTAGCAGTGTTGGCGAGGGAGAAGAATGGCGTCGTAGAGTTCGATTTTCTGCAAGGAACCGCCTCGATCAACGGCCTCTCCAAGCCCGAGATGCGCACCGGGGCAAGCTATCGAGAGTGGCTCCTGAGAGAGTCAGAGGCACATGGCATTCCGGCGGAAGCACTGCTGCACGCGTCGATGAATGTCGCATTCGAGGTCACCGGGATCGAGGTCAAGGAGTCCTATGGTCACGTCTTCCATAGCGCCACATTCAGCTTTGAATGCACTAGTGAGCTACGTACTGATGAGAGACCATACATCTGCCGATCCTCAGGTGCCAAGGCATGGGGTTACGGCCACTACTGGGAGCAGTTGTATGGCGCGGGGCCAGGGGCCTAACAATTCATTCAAGCCGAACCCGCTTCGCGGGTCGGCTTAATTCAGGCGTTAGGCGCGGTCGTTTAGTGCGGAAATTCAGTCAATCATTAACTTTCGTAATTTCAAGGTGAGTAATGACATCGTCACGAAATTTTGAGGTCTACCGTTCTGATCACGTTGGCATTTCAGTGCCATCTCTCGACGATGCCATACTGTTTTGGACCGAAGCCTTGGGCGCTGAACTTATCCGCACCGGGGAAATGGCTGGCGACTTCCTTACGCAGGTGACCGGCGCCAAGAATGCAACCGTAAAAATGGCAATAGTTGAGCTCGCTGGCCAAAAAATCGAATTGCTAGAGTACGACGATGTTACAAAGCGCACGGAGGCTCCCTCCAGGCCTTACAGTGCCGGGATATTTCACTTGGCCATTCAAGTAAGCAACATTGAGGCAGTGATCGAGAAGGTCGGTTATTATGGCTGGAAAGCTCAAGGCAAACCCCAGAAGATCGAAGAAGGCTCGCGTACTGGCACTCATGTGATGTATATCGTAGGTCCGTCAGGAACAGCACTTGAACTCATGCAACCGCCGTCCTTGGATAAATGATTCTATTTTTTGGCATGTTTCACAACTTCATGGCGACTTGAACAGTTTGCGGAGGTTGCCTTGGGTGCCCGAAAAATCGCTGCAGTTGACTGCCCAAAGCGCTCCGCGCTTCGGCTGCCTTCGGCTGCTCCGGCGGCAACTGAGCCAAGGCGTTAGGCCGCAAGGGAAAAGTTCATGACGCTTGAAGAGGAAGCCAAACGGGCCACTGAGCTGCTAAGTGGAAAAATGGTCGAGACTGTCTGGCGCCACCAACCAGGCGAGGTAGGGATCAGATTCAAGGATGGCAGCCGGCTCTTCGTAGACATCAACGGCAATGCCCTCGAGCTTTCGATTACCAGCTCCACCGATGAGTAAAGAATCGCAGCTAGTGGGATTTTCTTGCTCACGGCCTAACAATTCGTTCAAGGCGAAGCCGCTTCGCGGCTCGCCTTAACTCAGGCGTTAGGCCGTGGTGGAGCAACAGCATCGGTGCTCGCATCTTCGACCAGTTCACTGGCGCGTACGCGGTCGGCTCCGGACAGTGGTTCTCACCGTAACTGGCATCGGACAGTCCGCCGCTTCGTCATTTCGTGTCACTGCCGCGCGGCACTCATTGCGCCTGGCTTCGGAGCCAACAGGCCCCGTGGCATTGTGGTGCAAGCTTCATCCCGCAAGCTGTGGCACACTCGGCCCAGGCGGCAGTGCTGGGGAGCATGGTTGCGGTCTCAACCGTTTCGGCCACTCACTGCCTAACAACTCATTCAAGCCGACGTTGCTTCGCAACGCGGCTTAATTCAAGCGTTAGGCCGCACAAATACCATGCGTACTCTGCCCTTCCTAGCAGCAATACTCGTGCTTTTCGCTGGCACGGGCACAAGTGCAAGAGCTGCAGACATCTCGCAGTTGGCTTGGCTTGGGGCTGCTGGAAAAGCGATACCGCCGAGCCGGGCTCAGGCGAGCACTGGCTGCCCTTGGCTGGCGGTACCTTGCTCGGCGTGAGCCGCACGGTGAAGCAAGGAAAGACAGTTGAGTTTGAGTTCATGCAGATCCGAGCTGTGGAAAGTGGACAACTGGCATTCATCGCCATGCCGTCAGGGCAGAAAACAGTGGTCTTCCCTCTCCTGCGCCTTGGTGAGACCGAGGTCGTGTTCGAGAATCCACAACACGACTTCCCGCAACGGGTCATCTATCAACTCGAAGGCGAAACGAAGCTGCGGGCTCGAATCGAGGGCATGCGGAAAGGGGCTCTCCGGGTCATCGAGTTCCCAATGAACCGAGTGAGCTGCGATTCACAACTCAAACTCCCTGCCAGGTAGCCCGTGCCGCCTAACCCTTCCATCGAGAGGGTCGCCCAAAGGCTAGCGCCTTTGGGCGCCCCTCATGTCAAACGTTAGGGCTCAGAACATGAATCCGAGCGAGTTCGTTGATGCGCTGAAGACTGAGTGTGAGGATGCTGCCGTCTCCGGCTGCATAAGCACATATCAATCCCCACCCGGTCGCAGACCCGCACAAACACTGCTTGATCTTTCCAAATGGTATCGGGGGCTCGATCCTGCTGATCAGGCCAACGTTGTCGCCGCAATGCGAGATGCAGCGGGTGCAACGCTTTTTGGCGTACTGTGCGTCATTGACGGTGTTCGAGCGATTGAGGATCATCCTGACAAGTCCGAGTTTAGACTCACGGTGACACGCAGTGGCTCAACCTACATCATTTCACCAGGGCCTGAGCACCTTCATGATTTGCGACGTGCTGAGCCCTAACAATTCATTCAAGCCGACCGCTTCGCGGATCGGCTTAATTCAGGCGTTAGGCCGTGGTGGAGCAGCAGCATCAGTGCCAGCATCTTCGACCAGTTCACTGGCGCGCACGCGGTTGGCTCCGGATAGTGGTTCTCACCGTAACTGGCATCGAACAGTCCGCCGCTTCGTCATTTCGTGTCACTGCCGCGCGGCAACCATTGCGCCTGGCTTCAAATCCAACGGGCATCGTGGCATTGCGGTGCAAGCTTCCTCCCGCAAGCTGTGGCACACTCGGCTCAGGCGGGCAGTGCTGGGGAGCACGGTTGCGGTCTCAACCGTTTCGGTCACTCACTGCCTAACAACTCATTCAAGCCGACGTTGCTTCGCAACGCGGCTTAATTCAAGCGCTAGGCGGCAAGGAGAGTATTCATGAACTCCATAGTTGCAATTCATCCATACAAAACTCACGACATGTGGGTGTTCGACGATCTAGCCGCCGGCCTGCGCGAGGAACCGTTTGTATCTGGAGCCGACCAAATCATTGAGCATATGGTGCGTGACTTCTCTAGCCCAGATTCTGGATTCACATTGATCTTCTCAGCTTCACCTTTTCCTGGCTATGACTTGGAACTACTTTGGGTTCGGTCTGACCTTAGCGCTAACTGGTACCACGCCCAATCAATAGCGATGGAGGGCTGGCTCTGCCCAGCACTACTAAAGTATTTTGATTCGCCGCCACCTACACTGTATGCGCAGTTTCGTCAAAAGGTTGCCGCCTAACGCCTGAGTTAAGCCGTGGTGGAGCAACAGCATCGGTGCTCGCATCTTCGACCAGTTCACTGCCGCGCACGCGGTCGGCTCCGGACAGAGGCTCTCACCGTAACTGGTATCGGGCAGTCCGCCGCTTCGTCATTTCGCGTCACTGCCGCGCGGCAATCATTGCGCCTAGCTTCGGAGCCAACAGGCCCTGTCGCATTGCGGCGCAAGCTTCATCCCGCAAGCTGTGGCACACTCGGTCCAGGCGGCAGTGTTGGGGAGCATGGTTGCACCATCCAAGCTTTGCGGCCACTCACTGCCTAACAACTCATTCAAGCCGACGTTGCTTCGCAACGCGGCTTAATTCAAGCGTTAGGCAAGAAGGAGAGATCATCGTGACTCAGACAGTGACCCCCGTCCTTCGGATAACCAGTGCTTCCGCCAGTTTCCCGTTCTACGTTCAGGGGCTTGGATTCACCGTCGATTGGGAGTATAGGCACGAGCCAGATCTTCCGGTCTTTGCGCAGCTAACTCGCGGGTGCCAATCCATTTTCCTAACAGAGCACGCAGACGACTGTCAGGTCGGTGGTGCCATCTACTTTGCTGTTCCAGATGTAGACGAGTGCCATCAGGCGTTCAAAGCAGCAGGACTTGTTCAATCTGGCGCACCGAACAACACCGCATGGAAAACTCGCGAAATCTTAGTAGCTGATCCAGACGGCAACAGGCTCACCTTCTTCACTGAGCTCTCTGCCTAACAATTCATTCAAGCCGAACCCGCTTCGCGGCTCGGCTTAACTCAAACGTTTGGCCGCTAGGAGAGTTCATGCACCCTTTGAATTATGTAACTATAGCTCTTTTCGCTGCCGTCATAGCGAATGACTGGTTGCTGGCCCGCAGCATCCGCAAGGCCATTGGTGCACAGCAATTGAAGTCTGCTGAGTTGGACAGCTTTCGTTCGGGCGGCTCACCACTCGGGATCGCCCTTAACCTATTACGCATGCGAAAGATTCCAGTAGCTAATGACTTGTCACACCCTGATCACGTTGCCATTAGGCGGCACTACCGTGCTCACCAGGTTCTCGTCGGACTGCTGGTCTTTTGCATCATTGGGCTTTTGCTCCTTCGGGCAGCGGCCTAACAATTCATTCAATCCGACGGGCTTCGCCAGTCGGCTTAATTCAGACGACAGGCCGCAAGTGAGAGTTCATTGAGAGTCCTCGCAGCTATCCTCATACTGATCATCGCAGCTGCGATAAATCTCTTTGCCATCAAATTTGGCTTGGAGGACAAACGACCTTGGATACGCTTCTCCTCGGCAGCATCGGGATCTCTTGCGATCCTTTGCGCCATTGCGACTCCAGGCGCATTTCTTCGCTTCTTACTATCCAGCGACTCTTTGGCGCTGACAAATATATTCCTTGCAGTCGCAGGTCTCTTTACCGCGACATCTATCGTACTTGATGTTGTAATTTTTTTCAGGCTACAAAGTAGTGAAGCCTAACAATTCATTCAAGCCGAACCCACATCAAGGTGGCGCCCGAGCGCACGTCTTCGGCTATACTCATCCTCAGTAGCCGCCCTGCTGCGGGCCGGCCTAATTCTGGTGTTAGGCATCTTGGCATATGATGTTCTTCGGATACTCAGAAACTGATCTCCCGCCAGAGGAAATCACACCTACTACACTCACTGAGGTGACGCTATGCGCTTCTACCAAAGAGTTGCGCGAGATTGCCAATTTCTTAATTAAGTGCGCTGCCGATATGGAACGCATGGGCGAAAGCTACGATCACGTCCATCTTTCTGATCAACTTAAGCAGTTCCGCAATTCGCCACAGTTTGTGGTTTGTCGCAATGACTAGCATCGTTCATCTATCAACGGCAACGCTTTGCCTTCGCGCAGCGGCCTAAATGGTTGGTCAAGCCGACACCAACATTCCCTCCGTGCTGCGCACTCCGGTGCGGCTTACCGCGGGCGTTAGATGACCATCGAAGAACTCAGCGCATATGAGCAGCAAGCAATCGAAGCCATTGCTGCCTCGGACCCGCAGCGGGATGTGATTCTGGCTCAACTGGCTACAGGCAAATGTGCGTCCCGCGACTACACGGGTGTTGGGCTCTACACAAATCTTGCAGTAGACCCTAGCGCAGCGCTGCTGGACCAGGCTCGCCGGAAGATCGAGGACATGCCCAAGGTTCACGCGAGCACCCGGATCTGCCGGACGGCGCCGGGCTCATCTTGTGGGTCAAGGACGGCTACATTAGTTGCCTGGAGTCGTACACATATGAGGGTAGCTGGCCGCAGGACGAATCACTGTTCCGGCTGGTCAGCTAACAATTCGTCCAAGCCGACGCCGCCTTGCGGCGCGGCCTAACTCAGGCGTTAGCTGTCATGAGACACATTGCGGCGACCCTGCTAATACTTGCCCCGCTGGCAGCGACTAGTAGTGGCGTGGTTCGTCCGGCGCACATTGAGCCGGTCTTGCAGCCACCGCATGCCTGTGACAACAAGCCACAAGGCTTCACCTGCTCTGTGACAGTCAAGCTGCATGTGGTTTCCGGCGGCCTAGTTGATCGCGTCGAGATTCTTGAGTCATCTAGAGATCGCCCTTGTGACGTATCAACAAGGCTTGCTGCGGCCAAATACCGCTTTGGCCAGGAGATCGAGAGATTTGACTACACAACCACCATCGATTCGTACAGTTGTGGCGTCGGAAATGACAGCTAACAATTCATTCAAGCCGACGCCGCTTCGCGGCGCACCTTAACTCAGGTGCTAGGTCCTTCGGAATGCGCGAACAAGTCAAGTCACTAACCAAATCCCAGGCGAAGGAATTTTGCATTCACCTTTGGAATGAGCTTACCATCGCCGGGCGCGCCATCTGGACGGATGAAAAGTTAGATCAGGCCACGCAACTCAACGCTCTTAAGTGGCTAAATGAAGTGCAGCACAGAGTTTGGGGAGCTTACTCAAGCGACCGTCCAGACTCTCTTATGCATTTGCTCGACCGGATTATATCGCACTGCGAGGAGGCTCCGATATTGGGATTTCATGTTCGCGTTGCACTGGATCGTTCTCTCGCCATATTGGCCTTAACCAAAGGTCGCGCAGTTTCCGATGTGGATCAATTGGCCGGCGCGGGGCCTAACAATTCATTCAAGCCGAGCCCACATCAGGGCGGTGCCTAAGTGCGCGCCTTCGGCTATATTTGCACCCAGTCGCCGCCCTGATGTGGGCTGGCTTAATTCAGGCATTAGGCCCCATGATCATCTCTTTCAAAGGTCCAATATTCTTTGCTTCTGAAGACGAGAATCAGTTCTTTGGGTGGCTATACTCGCTACCTGAGTACAAGGACATTCGCGGCAGAGGCACCACCTTAGACTTGGAGCTGGCGCATCCGGTCAGTACGGACACCGTACGGCAGCTACTAATCGTATTTCGTCGCTGGCACGTTGACCCGACGCCGCTGGTCCACTTGCGATCCCCTGAGACAGATAGCTTCGTCCTCTGGGATACTTCCCTTTGGCAGGCCTCTTCGGAGCCTAACAATTCATTCAAGCCGAAGCCGCTTCGCGGCTCGGCTTAGTTCAGGCGTTAGGTACCAATGGAAGATTTCAGGAAAAGCACGGATAACATACATGCGCCGCCCGGCGCCGTTGTCAGAGGTCGCTCTCCGCGGTCTCCACGGCGCGCGTTGGTTCTTGGCTGCGCTTCCTACTTTGTGCTCCTGCCCGCGCTTGCATACGGATACGTTCTCCTTAATCCACCCCCTGCTGTTTTGCCACCAGTCTTGCTTGCGACCTGGATCTTGCCGGTGTCGTTCGTCAATATTTCGCAACGCGGACTCATAGGACGTGTCCGCATCGGCCGTCGATTCCTAAATCTATTGGTTCTCTCGTGTGCGTTAGTTGCCGCTCTACTATTTTGGTTTTGGCTGCTCCCCCGCTTCCTGTCGTCCTTCCCAATTGGTGTCAATCTTCCCGGCGGAGTCCGGCTTGGCACATAACAATTCATTCAAGACGAATCGGCTTCGAAACCAATCCATGATGGGCCGGCTTAATTCAGGGTGTTAGGTAGCATGTCCAGACCTCTGGTAACTGTTCGATCAATCTCCGATTCAGAGGTGGCGGTCATTGAGCATGCGCTTGCCGTTGCGGCAACCGATGAGTCCACTCAGGATCTGATTGGACTTGTTCGCTCCCTGAAGGTGGTTGGCCGTTGCGGTTGCGGATGCGCGTCGGTGGACTTTCGTGTTCCGGCTCAGGGCCAAGTCGCACGTATCGTCGCTGACGCCATGGCTAAGGCTCCGGACGGTGAGCACCTAGGCCTGATCGTTTGGGCGCTGGACAACCATCTTTCGAGCTTGGAGATCTATAGCTACTCGGATCGCCCAGCGTCCTTGCCAGTGGTGGCAACAATATCAAGCTATGGCTCGGGCGGCGGCGCGGATGCGGCCTAACAATCCATTCAGGCCGAAGCCGCTTAGCGGGCAGCCTTAATTCAGCGTTAGACCTAGGGACATTTCGTGGCACTCCCAACAATTACTTTTTCAACTGGAAATTCGAAATCAGGAATTTCATTCCGACTTCACGCCAGGATTAAACAAACCGTCACACCCAAACAGCATTCGAGACATTAGGATCTCCCAAGTCGCTCGGACGCAAGGAAACACGCACATGATGAAGCTGGCAAGCGGGTTCCTGGCTGGCGCTCTGCTCACAAGCGCCGCCCACGCACAGACTAACGCAGGCGGTCAGAAACCCGATCCCGACCTCCCCTTCAAGGTCACCAAGGTCGCTAGCTTCGACCTGCCCTGGCGCATTGCCTTCCTGCCCGATGGCCGCATGCTCGTGACCGAGAAGGTCGGCCGCCTCCAGCTTGTCACGCCGGGTGGCGCCAAGACCGAGATCAAGGGCATCCCGGCCAGCTATGTCGAAGGCCAGAACGGCATGTTGGGCGTCTTCCTTTCGCCCCACTACGCCATTGACCACAATGTTTACCTTACCTATGTCGCCCCCGGCGGCTATGGCGGTGGCCTGGCGATGGGCCGAGGCCAGCTCGTTCTGGAGGGCAATCAGGCCCGGCTGCACAACTTCCAGGTCCTGTGGCGCCAGATGCCCACGGGCAAGGGCGGCCAAGCCGGCGCCCAGATCGCCTTCTCACCGGACGGCAAATACCTCTTCCTCACCGTGGGCGACCGCCAGCGTTTCACGCCGGCCCAGGATCCCGATCAACCGGCTGGCAAGATCCTGCGGCTGACGCTGGACGGCAAACCCGCGCCCGGCAATCCGTGGGCAGGCAAGGTCGGTGCCGCCAGCATTCCGCTGATCGATCCGGCGGCCGATACCGAAGCCGCCAAGACGGCTCCGGTTGTCAGCACCTATACGTTCCCCAGCCGCAACCTCACGCCGGCCGAAACCTGGTCCACCGGCCACCGCACGCCGTATGGCCTCGCCTTCGCGCCTGACGGTCGACTGTGGGAGCTTGAGCACGGCCCTCAAGGCGGCGACGAACTGAACCTGATCCAGCGTGGCAAGAACTACGGCTGGCCGCTGGTTTCGTATGGCATGAACTATAACGGCGTGCCCATCCCCAGCCCGGACACGCGGCCCGATCTCGTCAAGCCCGTGATCTATTGGGTACCGGTGATCGCACCAGGCAACATCATGTTCTACAAGGGCAGCATGTTCCCGCAGTGGAGGGGCAGCGCCTTGATCAGTGGCCTTGTCAGCGGGGGAATCATTCGCGTCACCGTTGACCGCAAGGGCGGCGCCACCGCGGTCCAGCGCTGGAGCCTGGACAAGCGCATCCGCGATATCGAAGAGGCGCCGGATGGCTCATTGTGGGTATTGGAAGATGCGCGACCCGGTGGTCTGTACCGGCTCACGCCGAAGTAATGCACTGGAGGCCGGCGGATGAGGGTAGAACTCAAGAGGCGTGATAGCACATCCATCACGCATGGGTTGCTTTCACCATGTGCCCTCGCGCCCATTGGCCGCGTGAATGCCCAATCGCCGACGAGCTCTAAAGCTTCTTTCGTCCCCCTATTCGACCAGTACTCGGCGGCGGCAAGATCAACCTGCTGGTCGGCGATACCGAACCGGCCGCCCGCCACATCGCACAAGACGCACAAGGCCGGGAGCCGTTTGAGATACGTACGCGCAAGGTCACCACCGCGATGACGGGATGCGCTACTGGCGACCAGCGCAGACATGGGTGCGGTGGGATACGAGAACAAATGCTTACCTTCACGGTAATGTAGCCAGCAATTCACTCAACTCAATGTCACTTCGTAGCGCCACTTGACTCAGGCGTTGGGATCCACGAAATGCATCCATTAATCCGTTTTGAATCAGCGCTGTTCGACGCTTCCGGGGAACCAGAGAATCCGATCAATCCGATCTTTGGCTACTCGCTTCTGGAATGGCTCAGAACTAAAATCCCTGAATTGAGCTTGCCGGAGCCAGAAGACTGGGGCTGGTTCTCAACGATCGTCGTCGACGAACACTGCTACCTGCTGGGAGCAAGTGGAGAAGGACCTTGCTTGCCCTCCATGGAATGGACCTTGCAGGTCGCAAAATTCAGAACGAGAAATCCGTCCTCTCGAGAAGTTCGCCTTGAAGACGACGATATTTGTCTCGCGAGCGTCTTGGCAGTCTTGGGCTCGGAACCAAGGATCAAGTATCTTGCTATCGAGCACGCCACCTAACCACTCATTCAAACCCCAACCCTCGGCGCGGCTTAAGTCGGGCGCTAACTACCTTGAAAATAAAACATCCATCCTGCCCAGATTGTGGACACGGCATCCGCTCACTTTGGCTATTTTTACCAAGGCTCAAGTTAGTACGTGAGGAGATCGCTTGCCCGGCCTGCCACACTGAGCTGGCAATTTCCGGAAAGGCTTGGACAATGTCATTTCTTGCAGGCACCGCGACGATGGGCGTTGGTTTTCTGCTTTTACGCTGGTACCTCGTTCGTAACGGTGCTATCCAGGGGGTAGCTCCTGCCACACTTGCTCTTCTGCCACCTTTTGTCGGGCACCAATTAGTCGCCGCCTGGGTGTGTCGTCGCTACGCTGTCCTTGAGCCTACGCAACCAGGCGGCAGCTAGCAATTCACTCATGCCGATCCCGCTCCGCAGGTCGACTTAATTCAGGCGTTAGGCCGCGGGGACAGTTCGTCGCCATATCTGGCGTTCCATCCGGCGCTTCGCCTGGTTCGTCGCAGCCCAGTTGCCGCGCTTCCCTGGAGCTGCAATCCTTCCGGTTCTCCCCACCGGCCAAAGGAGCCGCATCGTGAAAGCGCTAATTGCGACAGTTGCGTGGTGCCTTCTCCTCGTTCTGTGCTGGCCACTGGCCCTGCTGGCCCTGGTCCTGTGGCCAATCGTTTGGCTACTGACCCTGCCCTTCCGGCTTGTGGGGATCACGTTCTCTGCCGTGTTCGCGCTCCTGCACGCCATCCTGCTCCTGCCTGCCCGCCTCCTTGGCTGGCGGCCGGGGCACGCAGCGGCGGCCTAGTATTTTGCTCAAGCAGAAGCCGTCTCGTGGCTTGGCTCAATTTTAGCGTTAGCCACTCTAAGAGAATTCCAAAGGAATCGCATATGGCCCGGCTCTTGCTGCTCGCACTGCTTGTTGTGCCCTTCAGTGCGGGCGCAATCGTCATTCGGGATGACGTTGACGACTCGAAGTATCGAGTTCCGGCATCTGAGTTTCCTGCCTTGGTTGACATGCCTGGCGAGGGACACGGCGTGCTGATTGCGCCGCAATGGGTCGTGACCGCTGCCCATGCGATCACGTGGCAACCCGAAATCAAACAGGTCACCATCAATGGGATATCCAGGGACGTTGAACGTCTCGTGATACATCCCGGGTACAAGAAGCCTCCGCAAGCGCTACTCGACCAAGCGCTGGCTACTTGGGATTGGACACTGTTCAGGGTTGTGCTCTCCTCATCCGATGACATCGCACTTCTCAAACTGGCACAACCCGTTACCGATATCACTCCAGCCGCAATCAACAAGAGCAGTGATGAGTTCGGTCATGTCGTCAAGATCATAGGGAAAGGCGCTACGGGTAACGGGGTCACTGGATACGAATTCAGCAGCGCTCACCGCACGGAGCTTCGCCGTGCGTACAACAAAGTCACCAGCGCCGATGGCCGCTGGCTCTGCTATATGTTCGACAAACCGTCGGACGCCCTCCCCCTTGAAGGCGGGTCGGGAAGTGGTGACAGTGGTGGACCAGTCCTTATCCAGGCCGACAAGGATTGGCTGGTGGCCGGACTGACCTCATGGTCAGATCCTCAAAGCGCTATCAGGACGCCCGGGAGGTATGGTCAAATCACCTGCAATGTTCGCCTGAGTCATTACAGCGAGTGGATTGAAAGCATCGTCTCTATGCAACCGTAGGCGGACGCCAACAATTCCTTCAAGCCTAAGTCGCTCGCGGCTCGGCTCAACCCATACGTTAGGCCGATGTCCAGATATTGCAGCCACTGCGGGTTGGAGCTTCGAGAGGTCGGGGACTTCCGATCCCACTGGATCACCGTTTACGAGTGCCCAAGCGAGCTGCCTCTTCACGACTTCCTGGAGGTGGGCGATCCCCGTTGGTCCTTTCCGCTCTTGGACCTCAATCTCGGCGTCAAAGACCGCCTGACCAATGCGGACCCATCGCTTGTCGAGCTTGCCATCTCCCGCATCCGAATGATCGACTACAAAACCGTGAGCATTTTCGGCTTCGAGCAAACTCTACTCGGCACCTTCTCAGAGCCCGGCAATGCTGCCGTACAGTCCTAATGGTTCATTCAAGCAGAACCCGCTTCGCGGCGCGACTTAGCCCAGGCACTAGATTGCATAATGCATGACTCTCAACCTCTGGAAGTCCTTCGCTCCCGTTTCGACGCTGGCGAGCAGCTGAAGTACCTCTTTTTCTGGGGGCATCGGACCCGCAAAGGCAAAGTGACCGCGTCCTGCTTCAGCCAGTGGTACGAAGCTCCGTTCGTCGTTGAAGGGCAGCACTATCCAACCGCCGAGCACTTCATGATGGCGGAGAAGGCCGCGCTATTCGGAGATCATGCAACAAGGGCATTGGTGCTTCAGGCGCCCACTCCTGGAGCAGCAAAAGCGTTAGGCCGGCAGGTACATGGCTTCGACGAGGCGGCGTGGCTGGAGAACCGGTTCTCCGTCGTCATCCGTGCCAACGAGGCCAAGTTTGCTCAGAACACGGAGTTGGGCCTATTCCTCAAGCAAACGGGCTCTCGTATTCTCGTCGAGGCGAGTCCCGTCGACTCCATCTGGGGCATCGGTCTGGCCCATGATGACGGGAGGGCAAGCAACCCGAACCTCTGGCCTGGCCTCAACCTCCTCGGCTTCGCCCTCATGCAGGTGCGCGACGGCCGCTAGGAAAGCTGCAGACCACGTTGCGCCGCCGACAATTGATGCGACCTGATGACGCCTGCCGCACTCGAAGTACTGAACCTGCTGCGTACCAAGCTACGCCGTGCTTCCGTCGCCACGGCAGGAGGCTTCCGCCCACCCGAAGACCCAATGACGCCATGGTTCTGCCGCGCAGTCGGCCTGCCGAACGAAGGGTTTCCCTCGTGGAATGGCGAGCCAATGTTTCCACTGTTGCAGGTCCGCATCGACGCGCTGCCCGTCGTTCCCCGCAGTTGGAAGGCATCGCGTTTTTGGTACTGTTCCAGAACCTGCAGCGCCACCCATTCGATCGCCCACACGGCGATGGCTGGCTGGTCCGCGTGTACAGGTCGCTGGACGGCCTGGAGCCGCTTCCCCAGGTTGCGCACCCGTTTCGGCCTTTCCCGATCCGATGGAGCGAAGTGGACGACGACGCTCCAGGCTGGGAAGACGCCTGGGATTGCGTCGATCTGACTGCGGTGAACGACGACGCCACGGCATCCAAGGCCTTCTTCGACGACTTCGCACGCCACGCCTGTACCAAGTTCGGCGGTTACCCCACCCAGATCCAGCATGGGGTCGGCTTGAAGGACTTCGTCTTCCAAGTCGCGTCGGAGGAAAAAGTGGGCTGGATGTGGTCGGACAATGGATTCGGCTACTTCTTTCGCTCGCCCGAAGGGCAATGGTCATGGTCTTGCCAGTTCTACTGACGGTAGCCAGCGGTGCATTCGGGTCGAACCTCAGATCGGTCGAACCTATGAGCCGCTTCGCACGATGCTCGAACAGCAGTCGCGAACCCGCTATCGTGCATCCACTCGACTGCTGTCCACCCTACATGTATCTACCATTTGAAGCCTGGCGTATCCCGTTCTTTGCGGCGACCTGCGCCAGCGAACACACATGAAGACCGAGTGGCGGCATTCGGCGGGCAGCACGCTCTTTGCGCTGCTGACGTTCTCCTTCCCCGCATACGCAACAAGCCAATGCCCGCCCGAATTCGGCCCGAAGAATCCGATCGTCAACCTGCTGGGCTGGCTCGTCGTCGCCCTGGGCATCGTCGTCGGCAGCCTGCTGTTCGCTTACCTTGTCCGGCGTTCGCGCGGCATGCGCTGGTTCTCTCGCTCTGCCGTCATCGTCCTTGGATTTTGCGGGATGATCGCCGTGTGGGTGGGCGGCCTGGGGTTGGCGTTCGTGTACTTCTTCTTTACGTGCTAGGAATGCGCCCGGACCTGTCATTCGCGCCGAGTCCGCGTCATCGGCCAGGACGGTTCAGGCAACGGCAGCGCCTTGCGCTCTTCGCTCGCCTTGCACTGCGCTGACCGTATCGTCCGCACACTGCCGTTTGCCGGGATGTGCCACATGCTTTCCTCCGCCCCAAATTCTCCGTCCCCGCTGCGGCCTTTCGCGGCGCGCGTGCTGGTCGTCATGGCGCTGGTCGGCCTGGCGCTGCTGGCCTGGCAGCTCTCCGAACTGCTGCTGGTCGTGTTCGGCGCGGTGGTGGTGGGCGTGCTGCTGCACGGGCTCGCGTCGGCATTACGCAAGTGGCTGCCGGTCCCGGAATGGGCCGCGCTGGGCCTGGTGATCCTGCTGTTGGTGCTGATCCTGTCGTCGATCGTGTTGCTGTTCGGCGCGGAAGTCGCTGCCCAGATCGACGCCTTCCGGACCACGCTGCCGGCGGCCTGGAACAAGTTCCATGCGTGGTTGCAGTCCGGCCCGCTCGGGCCGCAGATCGAGAGCATCCCCGACCAGTTGCGCGACGGCGCTTCGACGCTGGCCACGCATGCCGGCGCGATCGTGCTGTCGGCCGGCGGCGGGATCACCGACGCGGTGCTGATGCTCGTCGGCGGCGTCTACCTGGCCGCGCAGCCCAAGCTGTATCGGCGCGGGCTGCTGCGGCTGCTGCCGCGCGACCGTCGCGATGTCGCCGACGAGGCCTTGGCCGCCAGCGGCCAGGTGTTGCGCGCCTGGCTGGGCGGTCAGTTCCTGGCGATGCTGGTGATCGGCAGCCTGACCGGTCTGGGGCTATGGCTGCTAGGCGTTCCGGTGGCGCTCGGCATCGGCCTGTTGACCGCGCTGCTGGACTTCATCCCGATCGTCGGCCCGATCGTGGCGGCGGTTCCGGCGGTGCTGCTCGGCTTCACCGTCAGTCCGCAGGTGGCGCTGGGCGCGCTGCTGGTGTTCGTGGTTCTGCAGCAGATCGAGGGCCATGTGCTGCAACCGCTGATCCAGGCGCGTGCGGTGGATCTGCCTCCGGCCTTGCTGCTGTTCTCGCTGTTCGGCATCGGCGTGCTGTTCGGACCGATGGGCGTGGTGCTGGCGGCGCCGTTGACCGTGGTGATCTACGTGCTGGTCAAGCATCTGTACGTCCACCATGCGCTGGACGACGCAGGCGATCCCGTACCAGCGGATTGATCCAGCCGCGTAACGCGTAGACTCCGGATCTTCATGACCGACGCCGCCATACAGCGGCGCCCAATGCGGACGTTATCCGATGCATCGCGCCACCCTGCGCTACGACAAAACGCTGATCCGGCAAGCCGTGGCGAGCTTCTGCTGGCGCGTCGTCGGGCTGCGGTATCTCGTAGCCCTGGCCTTGGTGGCGGGATCCCTTGTGTTCCTCGTTCGCGGCGGCAACGCCTCCTGGTGGGTCGGCGTACTGGCTGGCGTACTGGCGCTCGGCGTTGTCTTTCCCGTAGCGCTCTACGCCATCCACTATCGCCACTCGCTGCTCAGGCTCGATGCGATGGGCACTCCCCTCGGTACGCTCGAAGCATCCGAAGCCTCGCTGTCGCTTTCCTCGGGTGCCGGCATCACGACACTGCCCTGGTCGGCCGTTTCCGAAGTGTGGCGATTCGAATCCTATTGGCTGCTGCTGCTTTCGAAGTCTCAATTCGTCACCTTACCCCTCGCCGACCTCACCCCGGAAGCCGCCGAGTTCATCCGCGCCCGGGTCCTGGCTGCGGGCGGCAAGATTTCCTGACGCCGCATGCGGTCGAGGCCATCTCTTGGCCCCTTGCAATCAAGGGTTGGCACCACCCGATGCCCCACTACTACAAACGCCGTTGGAATCAGTCCCGCGCCGATCGACGCATAGGGTCACTCCTGGTGGTTGTTCGAGACCGATGATGCGTTCTGGCCGAGCAGGCAGATCGAAATCCATGACGCCGGCCTGGTCCTGCTCTATCACCGCGACCGTCTTGAGGATGCGTATGGCGGCCTCGGTGCAACGTCACTCGATCCAGACGAGTTCGAGCCGTTTCGCATCGATCGCGCCGAGTGCGAACACAAGTGGGCGGAACAAAAACCGCTCAATGGCGCCTAAACTAGGCCACCAGGCGCCTCTACCGCGGCGCTGACACATTGGGACTGACAGGGACGTTGCGTGCCGCATTCTGGAATTTACATTCTCGGCCTCTTGGCAGTGCTTTTCTCTGCGTTGCTCTGGCTGCGCAGCCGGCGCAGGCCCATGCGATCTGCAGAAGAAGCGGTTGCGACGACATGGCTTGGCGTCAGGCGCCTGGTGATGCTTGGATTTTCCCTGCTGCTGGTTCTGGGCGCACTGCGCAACCTATATCTCGCCTTCGCGCTACAAGACGTTCGCCATGTCGGCTATGCATTGTTGGGCGTCCTGCTTGCGCTTGTCGCCTACCATGTCGGCCGCTATGGAAGGGTCCGCAGGGGTTCCACGGCCGCGGAGGACATGCGGGCGCATGGCAAGCGGATGAAGAAGTACGGCTGGCGTTGGTAAGCTGCCACTCGCGTCGGACCAAGCGTCAAATCGTCCGATCCGGATCGGTCCCACACACATGGCACTTCGCTCCCGCAAGGGCGGAGCCGGTCCACTCGATCAGGAACTCCACAACATGCTCCATCACGTCTCTCTCGGCGTCGCAGACATCGAACGCGCCGCGCGCTTCTACGATGCTGTGCTGGGTGCGCTCGGCTATGTCCGGGTATGGGAAGACCTGAGTCCCGGGGACGACGACCAGGCCGTTGGCTATGGACTGCCCGGCGGCGGCGACAAGCTGGCGATCAAGATGCGTGGCGCCGGCGCTCGCGCGCCCGGTCCCGGCTTCCACCTCGCCTTCGCCGCACCCAGCCGGGATGCGGTTGCCGCGTTCCACGAGGCAGCGCTGCAGCATGGCGGCCGCAGCAATGGCGCCGCCGGCCTGCGCCCGGACTACGGCCCCGATTATTACGCGGCGTTCGTGGTGGATGCGGATGGCCACCACATCGAAGCCGTCATCAATCGGGTGCCGTAGGCGCGGCGACACTGCGGCGGTTGATGGGCGCTTGCCTGCGCTCCGATTGCTAATGGCGTAAGCGCAGGCCATGCCGTCGACCGATCGCGTGAGGCGCTGCTCGCAACGCAAGGCCTTGCGGGAAATCTCCCCGTCGAACACCGCTGGATCGGCTGGTCGGCGCACCATTCCTGTCCAATCGCAGCAGGGCACGACGACGGTCTGCGATACGGCCGCTGAACGCCACGCCGGCCAGCCGTCGCGTCCGCTTTGACTTGTCATTTGCGCGGCCCACACTGGCCGATGCCTTTCCCCCAACGCCCATGACACCGTGAAGAAGCCGCCCCAGGACCCCGCGTCCACCGACACCGATGCCACCCCCGAAAACCCACAGCGTCGCCGCTTGCTCGGCGGCCTGGCGCTGGCCAGCGGCGCGCTGGCCATCGGCCCCACCGAGACCCTCGCCGAGGCGGCCAAGCGCGCGCCGCAAAGCCCGTTGTCGGCCAGCGACCTGGACAAGCAACTGCGCGAGAAGATCCAGCACGTGGTGGTCATCTACGCCGAGAATCGCAGCTTCAACAATCTGTTCCCGGAGTTTCCCGGGCTGCAGCGGCCGTTGTCGGCGGTGACGCCGGCTCAGGCGCGACAGGTCGATCGCGACGGCAGCGTGCTCGACATCCTGCCGCCGATCTGGGGCGGGCTGGCGCCGGACGAGCAGGTGGTGGACCACCGCCGCTACAAGATCGGCGAGGATGCGATCGGTCCGCTGCCCAATGCGCCGTTCCCGCTGCGCACGGCCGACGGCAAACCGCTGCCGCATGGCGTGGTCACCCGCGACCTGGTGCACCGGTTCTACGAGAACCAGATGCAGATCAATGGCGGCCGCAACGACGGCTTCGCCGCGTGGAGCGATGCCGGCGGGCTGGTGATGGGCCATTACGCCGATGCCCCGGCGACACTGCGGCTGTGGAGCCTGGCGCGCGAGTACACGCTGTGCGACAACTTCTTCATGGGCGCGTTCGGCGGCTCGTTCCTCAACCACCAATACCTGGTCGCCGCGCAGGCGCCGTACTACCCGCAAGCGGACACCGGCCCGGCGCGGCTGCAGATCAGCGCCATGGCCAGCGACCAGCCCGACGAGATCCGCCTGGCGGTGCAGGAGGATTCGCCGGACACCGCGCTCAACGGCAAGCCGCGCTTCGTGCGCGGCGGCGCGCTGACCCCGGATTTCTGGGCGGTCAACACCCTGAGCCCGCCGTTCCAGCCCAGCACCAGCCAGGACCCGGCGCGCCCCGACTACGCCGCCCCCGACAGCCCCGACGTCTTGCCGGCGCAGACCCACCGTCACATCGGCGACGCGCTCGATGCCAAGGGCGTGGACTGGGCGTGGTATGCCGGCGGCTGGGGCCTGGCGGTGCAGGGCAAGGGCGACACCGGCGACACCCCCGAGTTCCCGACCAGCCCCAATTTCCAGATCCACCACCAGCCGCTCAACTATTTCGCCAATCTCGCTCCCGGCACGGCCGCGCGCGCGCGACGCCTGCGCGACGGCGGGCTGGGCGACAGCGCCCCGGACAACCGCTTCATCGCCGACGTGCAGGCCGGCACGCTGCCACCGGTGGCGTTCTACAAGCCGCAGGGCAACCTCAACATGCACGCCGGCTACTCCGACGTGGCCGCCGGCGACCGCCATATCGCCATGGTGGTGGACGCGCTGCGCAACGGCCCGCTGTGGGACAAGACGGTGGTGTTCATCACTTTCGACGAGAACGGCGGATGGTGGGACCACGTGGCCCCGCCCAAGGCCGATCGCTGGGGGCCCGGCTCGCGCATCCCGGCGCTGGTGGTGTCGCCGCACGCCAGGCGCGGGCATGTCGATCACAACGTCTACGACACCGGCTCGATCCTGCGCTTCATCACCCGCCGCTTCGGGCTCGAGACGCTGCCGGGCCTGGCCGAACGCGAGCGCGCCATGCAGGCCGCCAGCGGAGTGCGCCCGGGCGACCTGACCGCAGCGCTGCACTTCGCCTGAGCAGGAGCCAGGGAAGAACGGTGGTCGCCCGCACGGTTAGGCTATCGGCCTGCCCGTCAGGCGCCGCCGATGCCTTCCGTTTCGCCGCTGCGAATTGGCCTGACCTCAGACATCCGCGGCTTGCTGCGGCCGCCGCCGCAGGCGGCAATTCGCGATTGCGTCACCATGACGTAGCGACCACGCGCGCCAATGCGCGTGACGACTCGGCCAGGATGCGGCGGTCGCGAGCAGCCGGTCCGCGTGGCACGCGATCACGCCTCCTCCACTCGATAACGGCCCGGCTGGGTCCAGGCGATGCACAGGAACGGTCCGCTCAGCAGTCCCTTGTCGCGCAGATAGCAGAAGACCTCTGCCGGGCACCATTCCCTTCCGGCGGCAAAGGCCAGGCCGAGTTCGCGCAGCGCGTGGAAGGCCTCGGCCTTTTCCGCGTCGTCGTGCACCACCATGGCATGGACGCCGGCCTCGCCGGTGCATGCGAAACCGAGCGCACGCAGCGCCGCATCGTGTTCGCCACGCATCGCCCGGACCTGGATCGCGGCGGCGTCGGCCTTTTCCACGTAGGCCGCTGGTTCCCGATCGAGCGCTGCAGGCATGTGGTTCTCGCGACGTGGTGAAAGGAGTCTTTCGCTCAGACCGGCACGCGGCCTTGCGAACGTGGGGTTTAGGCTAGCACTCCGTCCCGTTGCCAAGCCCTGCCGATGCCTTCCGTCCCGCCGCTGCGAATCGGCCTGATCTCCGACACCCACGGCCTGTTGCGGCCACAGGCGTTGGCGGCGATGCGCGATTGCATGGCCATCGTGCATGCCGGCGACATCGGCAAGCCGGAGATCCTCGATGCGCTGCGTGCGCTGGCGCCGCTGCATGCGATCCGCGGCAACATCGATACCGCGCCATGGGCGCAGGCGCTGCCCGACACGCTGGACCTCGACATCGCCGGCATCCGCCTACACGTGCTGCACGATCTGAAGACGCTGGCGCGCGACCCCGCATCCGTGGACGTGGTGGTCAGCGGGCATTCGCACAAGCCGCTGCTGCAGACCCGTGACGGCGTGCTGTACGTCAATCCCGGCAGTGCCGGACCGCGCCGTTTCAGCTTGCCGATCGGAGTGGGCTATCTGCATCTGCAGGCAGGCGGCGTCCGCGGCGAGTTGCACGCGCTGACCTGAAGCGTCGCTGCAGGATTCCGGGAAACGACGCGCGACCTAGCGCGGCGCCGGCGGCCGGCTTGCGCGTTTGCCGACCTTGGCCGCCTTGGCCGGTTTGGGAGCGGGCAATGCCTGTGCGGTGGCGCGCAGCAGGCGCTGCAACAGGCTCCGATCCTCCAGCCCCTCGTCGATCAGGTAGTGCGGCTTGCCGCCAGGATACGGCGCCTGTTCGATCACGTCGTCGAGCAGCGCGCGCCCGGCGGCGGTCGGTTTGACGAAGACCTGGTTGTCGCAGACGAACGCCACCACCTTGCCGTCCAGATACAGCGCGTATTCGCCGAACATCTTCTTGCAGGTCAGCGCGGCGCCGAGCGCCGCCTGTTCCATGACGTAATCCACGTAGCTGGCATCGGAGGCCATGTCGTCGCTCTGCGCTTGGGTCGATGCCGGATTCTGCATCGCGGCCGGCAAAGCGCAAGCGCCGGAATGCGCCGCGCATCGGAAAGCGTCCTTGGCCAAGCGATACGCCCATGTCCGCACGCCGACTCCCCGGCTTTGCAGCCGTGGATGATCCGCATCGACGATGCGCATGGCGCCGTCGAGGCTGCCCCACCTTGGATAGAAGCGCTCTTCCCGCACCGCGAGTGCGGCGATCCCTGCAGCGGTCGTGCTGTGGCCATCGCCAATCTCCGCTAGAGTTGGCTGCTGGCCGCAGGGCCGACCGGCCGGGGCCGGGAACGGGGAACATGGTGGATGCCGCGCGGGGGCGCAGGCGTTGCCGAACGCTCGATGCAGCGGGAAATGGGCGATCTAGATCGCGTGGCAGACAAAGGGGATGTCTCATGTGGAAGAAGTTCGGCGGTGTCTTCGGCAAGACCGGCCTGGGGAAAATGTCCAGTGACGAATATCAGGCAAACCTCAACGGCATGAACATGTTCTTCGGCGCCGTGCTGGGGTTCGTCCTCACCGGTACCGAAACGCTCAACAACTGGCAGTTCGGCGTCGTGCTGACCCTGCTGTCCGGCATCGTCATTTCCATCCTCTTCATCTCCAACAGCCGGCACAGGGTCGCCTATGCGATCTATACGACCGTGCTGGTGCTGAGCTTCCCCAGGATGGCCGACCTGGTGCTCAGAGCGAATGACGTCATCCCCGGCAAGGTCCAGCCAACGCTGATCGTGTGGACCGCCATGACCATCCTGGTGGAGTTCTGGGGCCGCGAAAATGACCAGGCCGCCTCCACGGCCGGCTCCGACCAATCCGGTTGAGGCGCAGGTGGTCCTGCTCAAGCGCATCATCCAATCCTTGTGGTGGCTCGCGCTCGCCTACGTTCCGCTGGCGCTCTCCGACAGGATCGAACGCCTGTACGCGGAGCTGGGCTGCCCGCCTCGCGGAGATTGCTACGTGGCCGGCACGATGACGGCATTCGACCTCGAGCTGTTGACGCTCGGCATCGCCTTGCTGGTATGGCCTGCCTGTCTCTGGTTTCTCGGCCTGCGCTGGATGACCGGCCGGCTGGGTAACTGGCTGGGAACCCTGTTCAAGGCGCACCGGCTGCGCCAACCGGGCTGAATCGCGCAGCGGTTTCCGGGAGGCCGGCGACGCATGGCCTCCCCGCCCACTCACCAATCCGTCGGCGCGTAGTCCTTCAGGAACTGCCCCCACACGTGCTCGCCGGTGTTGAAGCCGTGGATGATCGGGTCGACGATGCGCGCGGCGCCGTCGACGATGTCCAGCGGCGGGTGGAAGCGTTCTTCCTGCACCTTGCGCGCGGCGATCTCGGCCGGATCCTCGTCGGTGACCCAGCCGGTGTCCACGCTGTTCATGTGGATGCCGTCGTTCTGGTAATCGGCCGCCGAGGTCCGGGTCATCATGTTCAACGCGGCCTTGGCCATGTTGGTGTGCGGATGCCGGGTGGTCTTGAAGTTGCGGTAGAACTGCCCTTCCATCGCCGACACGTTGACGATGTGCTTGTCGCGTTCGGGCGTGCGCAGCATCAGCGGCTTGAGCCGCGCGTTGATGATGAACGGGGCGATGGCGTTGACCAGCTGCGTCTCCAGCAATTCCACCGACGGCACTTCGGCCATCAGCAGGCGCCACGAGTTGCGCCCGCGCAGGTCCACCTGCTGCAGGTCCTGGTCCAGACGCCCTTCGGGAAACAGGTGCTGCTGGCCGAGCAGTTCGTCGGCCAGCAACGGCACCTGCGACAGTTCGGCGGCGCGGGTCAGCCCGTCGGCACCGCTGATGCCGTGGCCCTGGCCTGCCGGCAGCGTGGTCGCCGATGCCGCCGGCAGCAGTTCCGGGCTGCGCAGGCCTTCGTAATGGCCGACCAGGCGCCGCACGTGCTCGGGCAATTCGTGCAGCGCGGCGGTCTCGCCGGCCATCATGTGCGCGTAGAACTGCGGCGGCCGGCGCACGGTCTGGCAGGCGTTGTTGACGATGAAGTCCAGCCGCTCGCGCGTGGCCAGCAGCTGGCTGCAGAACGCTTCGACGCTGGGCGTGTGGCGCAGGTCCAGGCCGAACACCTGCAGGCGGTGGCCCCACTCGGCGAAATCCGGTTCCTGCGCGTAGCGCGCGGCCGAATCGCGCGGGAAGCGCGTGGTCACGATCAGTTCGGCACCGGCGCGCAGCAGCTTCAGCCCGGCCTGGTAGCCGATCTTGACGCGGCCGCCGGTCAGCAGCGCCACGCGCCCGCGCAGGTCCGCAGTCTCGGTGCGCTTGAAGTAGTTCAGCTCGGCGCAGGCCGGGCACATCTGGTCGTAGAAATGGTGCAGCTGGGTGAACTTCTGCTTGCACACGTAGCAGTGGCGCAACTCGGGCGACTGCGCTGCCGCTGGTTCCTCGGCCGCGGCATTGCTGGCGTCGTGCAGGCCGGCGGCATGCGGCGGGAAGTAGTTCGGCGTGCTGAACACCGGCTTGCGCCGCAGCGCGCGGATGCCGGTCTGCTCGAGCAGCGCTTCGGCCTTGCGCACCTTCTCCTGGTGGCGTTCGCGCGCCTGCTGCTTGAGCAGTTGCCGGCGCGCCTTGGGCTCGGGGTGATAGACCTTGGCGACGACCTGGTGCAGGCGCACGCGGTCGGCCTCGGGCAGCGCGTCGAGCACGCTGCGGTCGGCATCGATGGCTTCGAGCAGGTCCAGGGCGACGCGCAGGCGCTCGGTCAGGGGCAGGTCGTCGGCGGCAGGGGGCGAGGCGGTGGTGTTCAAGACGGATCCAGGAAGAAGCGAAGGCACGACAGCGCGGCGGGCGCGCCGGCGATGCGGCGTAGCCAGTCCTTGCAGCGAACGGGCAGCGGCAGCGCGAAGCGTGTTTCAGGAAGCCGTAGTTGCCCGGCAGGGCGGGTATTTTCGCCGATCCCGGGGCTTCGGCGCCATGGCCGGCGGCTGAACCACCGTGCTCGCCTGCAGCGCGCCGGCCATGCCTAGGCGCACGCGCTTCTCCTGCGTGGTTCAGCGCACCGGCGCCTGCGCGAATTCGCCGCGCTGCAGTTTGGCCACGTCGTTGCCTTGCGCGTCCTTGGCCTGCAGATCGGCGCCCTTGGCGGCGAGCTCTTTCAGCACTTCGGTGCGCTGGAACAGCGCCGCATACATCGCCGCGGTCTGGCCGGCGTTGTTGCGCTGGTCGGGCGCGCAATCAGCCTGCATCAGCCGCTTGGCGATCGCCAGCTCGCCCTTGAAGATCGCGCCCATCAGCGCGGTGTTGCCGCGCTTGTCCTGTGCGCACGGATCGGCACCCGCACGCAGCAATTGCTCCACCGCCGGCTGCTGGCCGTGGTAGGCGGCCAGGATCAGCGCGGTATAGCCCTTGTCGTCGCGGATATCGAGGTCGTAGTGCGCCTGGATGAACTCGGCCAGCATGTCCTGGCGGCCTTCGCGCGCAGCATCGAAGAAGTAGTCGCGTAGTTGCGCCTGGATCCTGGCCGGGTCGGCGGGTGCGGGCGCGGCAGTCGCCGAGACGACGACCAGGCTCAGGGCGAGAATAAGGAAGCGACGCATGCTCGGTCTCCGGGAAAGAAGGCGCGGCGCGGCGTGGGGGAGGCGCCGCCGCACTACGCAGTGAACGGTCAATCCTGCAGTTGCGCGGCCAGCTGCTTGACCCGCGCCAGATCGCCCTTGGCGACGCGGGCGACGCCGCTGCCGTAGGCCGGATCGGCCTTGTACAGGAACGACAGCATGATGTGCTTGCTTGCATCGTCGGTGCCGGCCAGCGATTCACCGAAGCTCTGGATCAGGTCCTGCTGTTCCTTCTTGCTATAGCTGCGGAACAGTTCGCCGGCCTGCTTGAAGTTCTGCTCGCGGGCGATCCTGGCCTGCTGGGTGCTGCCCGACAGCGGCAGCTGGCTGTAGCGCGCGTTCGGATCCTGGGGGCGCGGGGCGAGCCGGCTCGGCTCGTAGTTGACGCCGCTCGCGGTGGCGCCGTAGTTCATCGACCCGTCCTGATTGCCGTTGTTGACCGCCACCAGTGGCCGGTTCACCGGCAGACTCAGGCCATTGGTGCCGACGCGGTATAGCTGGGTATCGGCATAGGAGAAGATGCGCCCCTGCAGCAGGCGGTCTTCCGACGGCTCGATGCCCGGCACCAGGTTGGCCGGCGCCATCGCCACCTGCTCGGTCTCCTGGAAGAAGTTGTCCACGTTCTTGTTCAGCACCATCTGCCCGATCTTGCGCTCGGGCACGTCCGGCCAAATCTTGGTCGCATCCAGCGGATCGAAGTCGAACTTGGCCAGGTCTTCCGGCTTCAGCACCTGGATGTACAGATCCCACTTCGGATAGTCGCCCTGCTTGATCGCGCCGACCAGGTCGTTGGTCAGGTGGCTGTAGTCCTTGCCCTGCACCTGCGCCACCTGCTTCGGATCCAGGTTCTTCAGGCCTTGCAGCGACTTCCAATGGAACTTGACGTAGTGCACCTCGCCCTGCGCGTTGACCAGCTTGTAGGCGTGCACGCCGTTGCCGTCCATGAAGCGGTAGCCGGCCGGCGTGCCTTCGTTGGAGTACAACAGTGTCAGCGTGCGCGTGGCTTCGGGCACGTGCGAGAAGAAATCGAAGCGGCGTGAATCGTCGTCCAGGTTGCTGCGCGGATCCGGCTTGAATGCATGCACCATGTCCGGGAACTTGATCGCATCGCGGATGAAGAAGGTCGGGAAGTTGTTGCCGACCAGGTCCCAGTTGCCTTCGCTGGTATAGAACTTGGTGGCGAAGCCGTGCGGATCGCGCAGCGTCTCCGGCGAATGGTTGCCGTGCACCACCGAGGAAAAGCGCACGAACACCGGGGTCTTCGCGCCGGCAGCGAACACCTTGGCTTTGGTCAGGTCGGAGATGTCGGCGCTGGCGGTGAACTCGCCATGCACGCCGGTGCCGCGCGCATGCACCACGCGCTCGGGGATGCGCTCGCGGTCGAAGCGCTGCAGCTTCTGGATCAGCTGCACGTCCTGCAGCAGGGTCGGGCCGGTAGCGCCGGCGGTCTGCGAGTTCTGGTTGTCGCCGACCGGCGCACCGTTGTCGCGGGTGAGCGTGGACTGCGCGAACCCGGCGGGAACGATCAGGGTCTGCGACAGCAGGGCGAGCACCAACAGTGTTCCAGGGCGCATGGCGTCAGCTCGTGTTGAGGGAGCTGAAGCATGGCGGCGGCACTGCAGGCTGAGAATTCGTTAGTTGCTATGACTGCGATAGGCACGATGCATGCGTGCCTGCTGTTGTGACTGCGGTACTCGCCCATGTGCGTTGCGCTTTGCACTTCGTGGCATGTGCGCATCGCACAAGCGGCGCGATGCGAGGCAAGCGACAGCAAAATGTAGACAGCGCGCGACGCTAGCCGATCACCCGCTTGAACGGCGGCAGCGCATCGATGATGCGCTTGCCGTAGCGCTTGGTCAGCAAGCGCGAATCGAGAATGATGACGCGGCCGTGGTCGCTGGAACTGCGGATCAGGCGACCGGCGAACTGGGTCAGCGTGCGCAGCGCGTGCGGCACTGCGATCAGGTTGAAGGCGTTGAGGCCGCGGCTTTCGAACCACTCGCCGAGGGTGGCGGTCTGCGGGTCGGTCGGCACCGCGAACGGCACCTGGGTGATGACCACGGTGGTGCAGGCCTCGCCGGGCAGGTCCAGGCCTTCGCCGAAGGAATTCAAACCGAACAGCACCGAGCCTTCGCCGGCACCGATGCGGCGCATGTGTTCGCCGATCATCTGCGACTTGGAACCATCGCCCTGCACCAGCACGCGGTTGCGCTGCGCGATCGGCAACAGGTCGGCGACCTTGAGCATCTTCCAGCGCGAGGTGAACAGCACGATCGAGCCCTTGCCCCAGTCCAGTTCCTTGACCAGGTAGCGCGCGACCTCGCGCGGATGGCCTTCGCGGTCGTCCGGCGCCACCGGGAATTTCGGCACGATCAGCTCGGCCTGGTTGGGCAGGTCGAACGGCGAGGACAGCGACACCATCTCCGCATGCGCGGGCAGGCCGTTGTCGATCGCCAGCGCCTGGAAATCGCCGCCGCCGGTCAGCGTGGCCGAGGTCAGCACCGCCGAGTCCACTTCGCTCCACAACAGCGCGCGCAGCACCTGCGCAGCCGAGACCGGCGAGCAATGGCAGACGAGGTCGGCATCGCGCGACAGGGTGATCCAGCGCGCCATCGGCGCTTGTCCGTCCTGGTCCTCGCGGCGCCAGCCCAGCCACAGCGCGTATTGCTGCTCGACCATCTCCAGGGCCATGCCCAGGCTGCGCTGCAGGCGCTCCTTGGCCGCGTCTTCCTGCTTGGACTTGGCCACCAGTTGATGCGCGGCCTGCACCCAGTTGAGCAGCGCGGCGGTGTCCTGCGCCTGCGCATCGATGAAGGGTTTCCAGTCCTCGGGCAGGCGCCCGTTGGGCGCGCGCCACATCGGCTCTTCCTGGCCTGGCTCCGGCACCCAGGCGCGTTCGATCTCGGCGCGGAAGGTTTTCAGCCCCTTGCTGACCTGGGTCGCCAGTTCGATCGCTTCGTTCGGCAGCTGGTTGCCGATGGTGTCCTTGTCGGCCAGCCGATAGGCGGCGCCGACCAGCGCCTGCAGGCGGCCGGTGCGCCGCGCCATGTCGTCCAGCGCCAGGTTTGCGGCGCCCTGGTCGATGGCGACGCCGGCGATGTGGTGGCCCTCGTCGAGCACCAGCAGCATGTCCGCCGGCGGCGCGATCAGCGGCTGGCCGTTGTCGCTGTCGCCCAACGCCAGCGCCGACAGCAGCAGCGCATGGTTGGTGACCACGATCTGCGCATCGCGCACGTCGCTGCGCGCCTTCAGCACCGGGCATTGCACCGCGAACGAGCAGCGGCGCCCGGCGCAGCCGGCGGCGTTGGTGGTGATGCGCGCGCGCAACGACGCCGGGATCGGCTCCGGCGCGGTGTCCAGATCGCCGTTCCAGGTCTTGTCGGCGTAGGCCTTGGCCAGCGCGCGCGCCTGTTCGGCCTCGGCCGGGCTCAGCGGGCGGTCGTACAGCGGCGCCTCGTCCTCGAACATGCTGTTCTGCGCGGCTTCGCCATGCAGCTCGGCGACGTTGCGTGCGCACAGGTAGCGGGTGCGGCCCTTGGCCAGCGCCACCGTCGCCTCGATGCCGGTGGCCTTGAGGAAGGCGGGGATGTCGCGTTCCACCAATTGCGATTGCAGCGCCACGGTGCCGGTGCTGATCACCAGCTTCTTCTTGCTGGCCAGCGCGATCGGCACCCCGGCGGTGAGGTAACCCAGGCTCTTGCCGACGCCGGTCGGCGCCTCGGCCACACCGACGCCGCCGCTGGTGCCCAGCGCACGCGACACCACACCGATCATCTGGCTCTGCGCGCGGCGCACCATGAAGCCGGGCGTGTTGGCCTGCAGCTTGGTGTAGGCGTCGCGGATGCCGGCCTTCATCTCGTCGGTCAACTGCCGCGTGGGTGCTGCCTTTTCCATGCCGCCTGTCTGCTCGTGCCGGGGATCGGCCGGCTATTTTCCCAGGTCTGGCCGCCGCGTGCCGGGGAAAGGTGAACGGCTCGCCGCGCGAAGCCTAGGAAATGCCCTAGCGCGGCAACGCCAGGCGCAGCGCCAGCACCACCAGCAGCATCGCCACCGCATGCAGCAGGGTGAACACTGCCTGCAGGATGCCGAACCAGACCGCGTAGCTGGAGTAGGTTCCGCCCTGCGAGATGATCCACATCGGCAGCAGCGAGGTCACCGTGCCGCACAGCCCGCCGAGCAGCAGCAGGCTCAAGCCCCACAGGCCCAGCGTGCGGGCGCGGCCGGGGCGGCGCGTGGCCAGCAGCACCAGGCCGGTGCCGAGCACGATCAGGATCGGCAGCTGGAAGCCTACCGTGGTCAACAGCTGCATCACGAATCCATCGTCCATCGGAATCTCCGTTTAGCTACGAAACAAGCGCCGGGGCGCAAAAAAGGTCAGTCGGCGCTGACCAGCACCGCGTCGCGCGCGCGCAGCGCGGCGTAGACCGGGTCGGTGTCCGGGCGCACGCCATGCCAGCGCTCGAAGCTCTCGGCCGCCTGTTCGACCAGCATGCCCAGGCCGTCCACGGTATCGCGGCAGTTGGCCGCACGCGCCCAGGCCAGGAACGGGATCGCGACCTCGCCATAGTTCAGGTCCACCGCCAGGGTCATGCTGTTGACCAGCGACAGCGGCAGCGAGAACCCCGCGCTGTCGTCGCGGCCGGCGGCGGTGGCATTGACGATCAGTTCGAAGTCGCCCAGTTCGCGCAGGTCTTCCCAGTAGCGGGAAATGGCGCGCGCCGGCTCGCCCAGCGCATCGACCAGCGCATCGGCGCGCTCGGGCGAACGGTTGACGATCAGCAGCTGCTGCACACCGGCCTCCAGCAGCGCTGGCGCCACGCCGCGCGCGGCGCCACCGGCGCCGATCAGCAGCGCGCGGCGGCCGCGCAGGTCCAGGCCGTTGCGCCCGGTCAGGTCGCGCACCAGACCGGCGCCGTCGGTGTTGTCGCCGTGCCACTGACCGTCGCGGAAGCTGAGCGTGTTGACTGCCCCGGCGCGCTGCGCGCGCTCGCTGTGGACCACGCTCAGCGCATACGCGGCTTCCTTCAACGGCAGGGTCACATTGGCGCCCACGCCGCCTTCCGCGGCAAAGGCCGCCAGTGCCGCCGCGAAGCCGTCCGGCAGGGCGTCGATCGCGTCGTACTGCAGGGCGATGCCGGTCTGCTTGGCAAAGTCGGCATGGATGCGCGGCGACAGCGAATGGGTGACGGGATGGCCGAACACGGCATAGCGGGATGTGGGCATGGAACGCTCGTTGGTTGTTTTAGACTGGTCGCGACATCCGAAGGAATCCGACATGCGGACCCCCGCCCTGCCGCTCGCGCTGGCCGCGAGTTTACTCTGCGCGCCGTCGGCGTTCGCGCTTTCCGAGTTCGGCATCGAGGGCATGGGCGTGGTCTCGACCAAGGCCGACGAGACCCGCGCCAGCGTTTCGCCCGATGGACAACGCATCGTCTGGGCCAGCCCCGACCGCGCCGGCGGGCCCGGCGGCGGCGACCTGTGGCAGGCCACGCTGCGCGACCGGCGCTGGGTCGAGCCGCAGCCGTTGCCGGCGCCACTGAACTCGCCCGCTGCCGATGGCGACCCGTTCTTCAGCGCCGACGGGCATTGGCTGTACTTCGCCTCCGACCGCGCCGGCGGCCAGGGCGGCAGCGACCTGTACCGTGCGCCGGTGTTGGCCAATGGCCGCTACGGCCCGCCGCAGAACCTGGGCGCGGCAGTGAACTCGCGCGGCGACGAGCGCGCGCCGACCCTGTCGCTGGACGGCACCCGGCTGCTGTTCGCCAGCGACGGCCACGGCGGTGCCGGCGGCATGGACCTGTTCGTGGCGCGGCTGCAAGGCCAGGTCTTCGGCCAACTGCAGGCGCTGGACGGCATCAACAGCGGCGACGACGAAACCGACGCCGCCTGGCTGGGCGACGGCCGCGCGCTGGTGTTCGCGCGTGCGCGCAAGCCGCAAGGCGCGCAGCTGTTGCTGGCGCAGTGCGCCGGCGGGCACTACGTGCAGGCACTGCCACTGGCGCTGTCGTTCAACGGCGCCGACGGCGACACCCGCGGTGCGGTGCTGGACGCCTCCAAGCCGAGCGAACTGTTGCTGGTCGGCAGCGCGCGTGCGCCGAAGGCCGGCAAGCGCGATATTTACCGGATGAAGGCACCGGCTGCGACCGGCAGCGGCGATTGTGCGGGTGCGCGCTGACGGTAACGGCTTCGCTGCCGGAAGCGCGAATACCGAAGGTCGGTGACGCGCGCCCGTCTGCAAGCGCTGCTGGAACGGTCGCTGCAATGATCGTTGATGCAGCTGGTCGCGGCTGAAGCCGCTCCTACAAAAAGCGAGCTGCGCCTTCTGCCCTTGTAGGAGCGGCTTCAGCCGCGACAGACGCAGCGGTAAAGACAACGCCACCGAATTCTCTCCGGGGCCGAGAACTCTCCCCGAATCGCTCCACCTGCCTCAGACCTCAATACACATCGCGCCGATAACGCCCGGCTGCGCTGAGTTCATCCAACGCGTCCTCGCCCAGAATCCCGCGCAAGGCCGCATCCACGCCGCGAGCCATGCTGTCCAGGCTGCCGCAGACGTGCAGCGTGGCGCCGCGGGCGATCCAGGCGCGCACTTCGTCGGCGGCATCGCGCAGGCGGTCCTGCACGTAGACCTTATCCGGCTGGTCGCGCGAGAACGCCAGGTCCAGCCGCTGCAGGTGGCCGCTGTCCCGCCATGCCTGCAATTCCGCGCCGAACAGCGCGTCGTGCGCGGCATTGCGTTCGCCGAACAGCAGCCAATGCGCATGCACACCGGCCTGCTCGGTTTCGCGCAGCAGGCTGCGCAGGCCGGCGATGCCGGTGCCGTTGCCGATCAGCAGCAAGGGCGCATCACCGTGTCGGCGGAAACCGGGGTTGGCGCGCACCCGCGCCTGCACCGCGGCACCGAGCGGCGCATGCAGGCACAACCAACCCGAGCCCAGGCCGGCGCTGCCGTCGTCGCGCCGGGTCAGGCGCACCACCAGTTGCAGCAGGCCGTCGGCCGGCACCGAGGCGATCGAGTATTCGCGCAGCGGCAACTGCGGCAGCGCATCGAGCCAGGCCTGCAGATCGTGCGCGTCCCCGGGCGGCGCCAGTGCGCGATCAGCCAGCGCCGCGTGCAACGGCAGCGACACGCCACCGGCGCGCAGCGGCGTGTCCGCTGCCAGGCCATGCGTGGCCAGCCAGGCGCGCACGGCATCCTCCGCATGACACGGCTGCACTTCCAGGATGTCGCCCGCCTGCCACTGCGCCTGTGCCGGTAACGCCAGATCGATGCGCCACACCGGCGCACCGGCACTGCCGGGGTTGAGCAGGGTGCGTCCGGCCAGGCGCCACTCCAGCGCCGGCGGCGCCTGCAGAGCCGGCGCCGCGTCCGCCACGCCGGTGACCGCGGACAGCTGCCGCTGCCATTGCGCCAGTGCCTGCGGATCGGCGTTGTCCACCTCCACCGCCGGAAACAGCGCCTGCGCGCCCTGCGCGGCCAGCCACTGCTCCAGCCGCCGCGAAAACCCGCAGAAACGCGCGTACTGGCGATCGCCAAGCGCCAGCAGCGCATAGCCGAGCTCGGGCAGGGCCTGGGCCTGGCGCAGCACCTTCTTCTCGAAAGCGCGCGCCGGATCCGGCGCCTCGCCGTCGCCGAAGGTGCTGACCACGAACAGCGCGCGCCGCGCGCTGCGCAGCTGCACCGCATCCAGCTGCGCCAGCGACTGCACCTGCACCGGTATGCCGGCCGCCTGCAGCTGGCCGGCGGCCTGCCAGGCCAGGCGTTCGGCGAATCCGCTCTGGCTGGCGAAGCCCACCAGCCACGGCGCGGCAGCGTCCTGCGCGGGCGAGGCCAGATCGCGCCGCACCGTGTGCAACGCGCGCTTCTTGCGCCGCCGGTCCAGGTACAACAGCCAGCCGGTGACGAAGAACAAGGACATGCACAGGCTGGCCAGCATCACCACCACGCGCCCGGCCAGGCCGAAGAAGCTGCCGGTGTGCAGGGCGAACACGCTGCTCAACAGCTGCCGCCCCAGCGGCTGCTGCCGATAGTCCAGGCGGCGCAGGATGCGCCCGCTGCGCGGATCGATCTCCAGGCCATCGAAGGCCCGGCTGTGCACCGGATCGGCGGCCAGATAGCGCGCGATCAGCGGCTGCCCGGGGCGGCCGGGCAGGCGCAGGTCCAGATAGGCGCGGCGCACGTCCGGCAGCGCATCGAGCGTGGCCTGCAGCCGCGCATAGTCCACCGCCGGCGGTTTGCCGCCGCGGCCGCCGCCCTCGTTGTCCGCGCGCTCGCCGCCGAGCACCGCCACCAGTCCCTGCCGGTACCAGTCGTAGGACCAGTACAGCCCGGTCAGCGCGATCGACAGGTAGATCGCCAGGCACCAGGTGCCGATCACCGAATGCAGGCTCCACAGGAAACTGCGGCCCTGCCGCTTCCATTCCACCACCCACCATGCGCGCCAGCTCCACCACTGCCGCGGCCAGCGCAGGTACAGCCCGGACAGGCAGAAGAACAGCAGCGCGATCGCACAGGCGCCGGTGACCGCCTTGCCGCGTTCGCCGGCGGCCAGGCGCCGATGCAGGTCCTCGACGAATTCGAAGAAGCCGGTCAGCCGCGGCTGCGGCTGCGTGTGTCCGGTATAGGGATCGAAATACAGGCGCCCGCCGCCGCGGCCGGCCAGGCGCACGTTGGACGGACGCGTGCCGGTGGGGTCGATCAGCATGCGCGTGGTGCGGTGCGTGCCGCCCAGGTCCAGACGCCGCGCCAGCTCGGCCAGCGGCAACGGCGACTCGCCGGCCGCATGGCGCGCGGCCACCTCGGCCAGTGGCGGGTTGGCCCAACGCACGATCTCGTCCTCGAACGCCAGCGTGGCCCCGCTCAGGCCCATCACCGACAGCACCAGCCCGGCACTGATGCCGAACAGCCAGTGCAGCTGGAACAACAGCTTCTTGGTCACGGCGCAGGACACGTTCGGAAGGCGGCCGCGCATTGTAAATGAGAACGCTTATCGGATCCGCTTCGGGGCCGACCCGCGTCGTCTACCCGCAAACGTGACCGGCAACACCTTTGCCATGCGCGGCACATCCAGCGGTCACCGTAGCGACATCGCCCCTCGCCAGTTTCTTCACTCCCCCTTGGCTAGCGAGGTACGCGATGTCCTTCTCCCTGCGCGGTTGTCTGGTTCTGCTTGCGTTGTTCACGGCCCAAACGGCGATGGCCGCCACCAGTTGCGCCACGCTGTACGCAGGCGGCAAACCGCCGAGCGTGGACGCCTCGCTGACCGCCCGCACCACCGAGGTCTGCCATACCGAATACGCGATCCTGGCCTCGGGCGTGACCAAGGGCCCGCTGTACTCCGCCGAGCACCTGACCGACCAGCAGGTCGCCGGTGCCGAGGCGATCGGCCGGGTCGGTTCGTTCCACGAGGAAACCGCCATTCCCGCCGCCGACCGCTCCAAGAGCTCGGACTACACCAACACCGGGTTCGACCGCGGCCACATGACTCCGGCCGGCGACGCCTCGACCGAGAGCACGGAGAAGGAGACCTTCTCGATGGCCAACGTGGTCCCGCAGGACCACAAGCTCAACACCGGCGAATGGGCGCGCATCGAAGAGCAGGTGCGGCAGCTGGCCAAGCAGCGCGGCGAGATCTACGTGGTGACCGGCCCGGCCTTCGACGACAACGTAACGACCATCGGCACCGACAAGGTGGAAGTGGCGGACTACGTCTGGAAGGCGGTGTACGAGCCGGGCGTGGGCGCGGCCGCGTACCTGTGCGTGAACGACGACAGCATCACCTGCGATGTGGTGTCGATCGACGACGTGATCACCATGGCCAGCGTCGATCCGTTCCCGTCGATCTCCGCGGCGATGAAGTCCACGCCGATCGCGTTGACGATGCCTTGAAAGGCCGGGATTGGGGATTCGGGATTGGGGATTCGTAGGCGCATCGCCTGCTGAGGCTGTGTCGATACCGTAGGCATAGGAGCTACGAAAGCGGTCTGCTTGCGCCAGCAGACCGCATTTCCGCAGACAGGCGGCTCGCCCCATCGCATCACCAGGCAATCGCCGTGCACGTGGCTCAGGCCACGTGCGCGGTCATTGCTTCCGCCAGCGCCGCGAACACGGCGCTGCAGGCCGCGCTGCCGCGCAGGTCCTGGTGCATGGTGATCCAGGTCTCCAGGCCCAGGTGCACCTGCTGCGGCAGTACCGGCAGCAGGCTCGGCGTGCGCCTGGCCAGGGCCGCCTGGAAGAAGCCGATACCGCAGCCCGCGCGGATCAAGGCCAGCTGCGCCAGGTCGCTGTCGGCACGTAGTGCGAACGCCTCGCGCCGCCACTGCGGCAGCGCCGCGCGCGCGGCACGCAGGAACGGCGTCTCCGCATCGAAACCCACCAGCGCGTGCTGTGCGAGTTCCTCCAGGTCTTGCGGCGTGCCGTGCTGTGCCAGGTAGTCGCGACCGGCATACAGGCCCAGCGCAATCTCGCCGATGCGGCGGGCGACGAGCAGATCCTGTTGCGGCCGGGTCATGCGCACCGCCACATCCGCCTCGCGGTGCAGCAGGTCCTGCACACGGTTGCTCAGCACCAGTTCGAGTCGCAACTGCGGATGCGCGCGGCGCAAGCCGGCCAATACCGGCGGCAACACTTCCGCGCCGATCACCTCGCTGGCGGAGATCCGCACCGTGCCCTGCACCGCCTCGACGTGGCGGCCGGCCGCGCGCTGCAGCGACGCGGCAATGCTGCCCATGGCCTGCGCATGGCCGCGCAGCGCCAGGGCAGCGTCGGTCGGCAGCAATCCGCTCTGCGAGCGCACGAACAACGGCACCGCCAGCGCCTTCTCCAGCGCCGCCACATGCCGGCCGATCGTGGGCTGTGTGAGATCCAGCACACGCGCCGCCGCCGACAGCGAGCCCTCCTCCAGCACCGCGAGGAAGGACCGATAGAGCTCCCAACCGATTGCGTTATCCATACACAAATGTATAGCCGATGGCCGATATTCGCCAATTCCTTTGAACTACGGCGGCGACCACACTGATCGCCTTCCCCGCAAACGGAGCATCCGCATGGCAACGACATCCACCGCACTGGTCCTGGGCGCCACCGGCGGCATCGGCGGCGAACTGGCGCGCCAACTGCGCGACGCCGGCTGGCAGGTACGCGCCCTGCAGCGCGGACTCGCAGCCGCCAGCGAAACCCGCGACGGCATCCACTGGCTGCGCGGCGACGCGATGTGCCGCGAGGACGTGCTGCAGGCCGCGCGCGGCTGCGCGGCGATCGTGCATGCGGTCAATCCGCCGGGCTACCGGCGCTGGGCCGAGCTGGTGTTGCCGATGATCGACAACACGATCGCCGCAGCCTGCGCCGAAGGCGCGACCATCGTGCTGCCGGGCACGGTCTACAACTACGGACTGGATGCCTACCCGGCGCCGGACGAAGACGCGGCGCAGGCCCCGGCCACGCGCAAGGGCGCGATCCGGGTCGAGCTGGAGCGGCGCCTGCAGGCCGCGACCGCGCACGGTGCGCGGGTCATCGTGGTGCGCGCCGGCGACTTCTTCGGCCCGCGCGTGGGCAACAGCTGGTTCGCGCAAGGCCTGGTGAAACCGGGGCAGCCGATCGCCAGTGTGACCCTGCCGGGCGATCCCGGCGTCGGCCATCAATGGGCATACGTGCCGGACGTGGCGCGGACCATGCTGCGCCTGCTGCAGCAGCGCGATGCGCTGCCGGCGTTCGCGCGGCTGCACATGGACGGACACTGGGACGCCGACGGCACGCAGATGGCGGCCGCGATCGCACGCGCGCTGCAACGCCACGGCATGGCGTCGCCGAAGACCCGCCGTTTCCCGTGGTGGCTGCTGACCCTGGCCATGCCGTTCTGGCCGCTGGCGCGCGAACTGCGCGAGATGCGCCCGCTGTGGCGCCATCCGCTGCGCATGCGCAACGCGCGCCTGCTGCAAACGCTGGGCGAAGAACCGCACACGCCGCTGGACGAGGCGGTTGAGGCGACACTGATCGGGTTGGGTTGCCTGCCGGCGGCTGTATCCATGCCGCTGGCGCAGTCAGCGTCCACGTCATAAATGCAGCGCCCATGCCTGCAGGTCTTTCCCTGCGCGCATCCTGCCTTTGTAGGAGCGGCTTCAGCCGCGACAGGATGCTACCGGTAGCGTCCTGTCGCGGCTGAAGCCGCTCCTACAACAAAGCGGCATCCTCTGAATCGCAAGACGCTAGCGGCTCAACGCGACTCGCGCAGCCAGCGCGCCACCTGCGGCGCGAAATAGGTCAGCACGCCATCGGCACCGGCGCGCTTGAACGCCATCAGCGATTCCAGCACGCACTTGCGTTCGTCCAGCCAGCCGTTGGCGGCGGCGGCCTTGAGCATCGCGTACTCGCCGCTGACCTGATAGGCGAAGGTCGGCACACGGAACTCGTCCTTCACCCGCCGCACCACGTCCAGGTACGGCATGCCGGGCTTGACCATGACCATGTCGGCGCCCTCCTCCAGGTCCAGCGCGATCTCGCGCATGGCCTCGTCGCCGTTGGCCGGGTCCATCTGGTAGGTGCTCTTGTCGGCCTTGCCGAGGTTGCCGGCGCTGCCGACCGCGTCGCGGAACGGGCCATAGAACGCCGAGGCGTACTTGGCCGAATAGGCCATGATGCGCACGTGCAGGTGCGCCTCGGCATCCAGCACGCGGCGAATCGCGCCGATGCGCCCGTCCATCATGTCCGAGGGCGAGACGATGTCCACGCCGGCCTGCGCGTGCGACAGCGACTGCTTGACCAGCGCGTCGACGGTGATGTCGTTGAGCACATAGCCGCGCGCGTCGATGATGCCGTCCTGGCCATGGGTGGTGTATGGGTCCAGCGCCACATCGGTCATCACCCCCAGTTCGGGGAAGCGCGCCTTCAACGCGCGCACCGCGCGCTGCGCCAGGCCGTCCTCGTTCCAGGCCTCGGCCGCGTCCAGGCTCTTGCCGGACGGATCGATGACCGGGAACAGATCGATCACCGGGATGCCAAGTTCCAACGCGGTCTCGGCTTCCTTCAGCAGGTCGTCGATGGACAGCCGCTCCACGCCCGGCATCGAGGCGATCGGCGCGCGGCCGGGCAGTTCATGCACGAACACCGGCCAGATCAGGTCGTCGGTGGTCAGGGTGTTTTCACGCATCAGCCGGCGCGAGAAGTCGTCGCGACGCATGCGCCGGGGGCGATAATGGGGATGGGCCATGAAACGGTTCCTGTGCAGAGAGACGGGCGGCGCGGCCGGCCAGCGACCGCCGCACGCGCTCCAAGGCCGAGATGGAAGCGGACGACCGCGCTGCCTTCCAGCGATGCCCGGCGCCGCAACGGCAAGGCCTCATTCTACGCCCGGCACCCGCACCCGCCAGGTGCCGACACGGGACGCAGCGTCCGCCAAAGAAAGGACATTACGCGCCGCGGCGCTGCTTGCCGCTGTCGACACCCCTCGCCAGCCATGGCACGACGTCGCTGGCAACGCCGAGTGCGTGGATAACGCGGCGGCCTGTCGCAAAGATGCGCCAGGTCGGCGCAGCCATGCGAGCGGCACGCGATGGTCAGACGCACGGTAGCGGCGCAGTGGGTCGGCGCGATCTGCACGCCGGTGCCGGAACCACAGCGCGTGGTCCGCCGAACTCAGCCCTGCAGCATGGTCCGCGCCGGCTCGCGCGCCAGCGCTTCGCGCAGTTCCTGCGCACCCGGCGTGCCGCGCTGCAAGGCCTGCTCCAAGTGCCTGGCGTACTGCTCCACGCGCTTGGGCGGCAGCAGCGGTTCGTTCGGATCCACGCTCGCTTCGATCAACGCCGCGCCGGGCGCGGCCAGCGCCGCCTGCACCACCTCGGCGCACTGCGCCGGATCTTCCACGCGCCAGCTGGCGATGCCGCAGGCTTGCGCCACCTGCGCGAAGTCGATGGGAGTGAGGTCGCATTCCGTCTCCGGATTGCCCAGGAACATCATCTGCTCCCACTTGATCTGGCCCAGCGTGTTGTTCTTGATCACCACCAGCTTGATCGGCAGGCGGTAGCGGGCGATGGTGACCAATTCGCCCAGCAGCATGCTCAAGCCGCCGTCGCCGGTGAAGACGACCACCTGCCGGCCCGGATGCGCCAGCGCCGCGGCGATCGCGTAGGGCACCGCGCAGGCCATCGATGCCAGCAGGCCGGAGCCGATGTAGGTCTGCCGCGCCTTCGCCTGCACGTAGCGCGCCATCAGCCCGGTGTTGTGGCCGCAGTCCCACACCACGATGGCGTCCTCGTCCAGGCGGTCGCCCATCTCGCGCACGATCCGCCCCGGCGGCATCGGGATCGCCTGCCGCTCGACGCTGCTGCGCAACAGCGCCCGCCATTGCCGGTAGCCTTCCTGCGCCTGCTGCAGGAAGCCGCGCTCCTGCTTGCGCCGCAACTGCGCGTTGAGCGCCTGCAGCGTGCTGCGCGCATCGCCGACCAGGCCGACCTCGGCCGGGAAGCGCAGGCCGATGCGGGTGGCGTCGCAATCCAGTTGCACGCCGCGCGCCTGTCCGGGCTTGGGGTAGTACTCGATGTAGGGAAAGGTCGAGCCGACGATCAGCAGGGCATCGCAGCCCTCCATCGCCTCCTGGCTGGGGCGGGTGCCGAGCAGGCCGATGCCGCCGGTGGTGAGCGGATGGTCGTCGGCCAGCAGGCCCTTGCCGAGCAGCGCCTTGACGATCGGCGCACCGAGCAGCTCGGCGGTCTCGGTCAAGGCCTCGACGGCGCCGAGTGCCCCCTGCCCGGCCAGGATCGTCACCCGCTCGGCATCGTTCAGCAGTGCTGCGGCGCGCGCGATGGCCTCCGCATCGGCGCAGCCGTAGCCGGCCGCCGGCAGCAGCGATGCATGGTGCGGCAGGTTGCGGCTGGAGGCGACATCGGCCGCTTCCGGCTCGTCCTGCACGTCGATCGGCATCGCCAGATGGGCGACGCCGCGCAGCGCCAGCGCATGCCGGCAGGCCAGGCTGGCGACGTTCTCGACCTGCCCGGCGCCCATGACCCGGGCCGAATACGCCGCCACGTCCATGAACAGCTTGCTATGGTCCACGTCCTGCTGGGTGAAGGTGTCGGCCAGGTCGTGGTACGGCGACCCGGTGATCGCGATCACCGGCGCGCGGTCGAGCTTGGCGTCGTAGAGCCCGTTCAGCAGATGCACCCCGCCTGGGCCGGTGGTGGCCAGGCAGCAGCCGAGCCTGCCGCTGACCTTGGCGTGGGCCGTGGCCGCGAAGGCCGCCGATTCCTCGTGGCGCATCTGCACGAAACGCACCCGCGGTGCGCGCACCCGGATCGATTCCATCAGTGCATTGATGCCGTCGCCCGGCATGCCGAAGATCGTGTCCACGCCGAACGCCATCAGCGTGTCGATCAGGATATCCGCCCCGTTGCGCGCCATGCTTCGCTCCTGTCCGCGACTGCGTCAAGGCGAGCAGAGCACAGCTCCGGTGCGGCATCCGTCAGGGCAAGGTCAACAGCATGCGAAAACGCGCGGTGGGTCCAACGCACGCCGCCCCATGCAGACCGGCGGCGCGGCGCACTACGGGTGCGTCAGATGACCCCGCCGCCCATGCTCAGCCGGATCACCCCGACCACGATCACCAGGCCGTTGAGGATCAGCCCGGTCTTGGCGCGGCCGCGGTTCGGGGCCGAGGTGAACAGCAGGCCGATCGCGGCGATGATCGCGCCGACCGCGGCGAACGGGATCACGAACCAGTTGCCCCAGCCCAGCAGCGGGATGAAGGCCAGGATCATCCACAGCAACGCCACGATGCCCCACAACAGACTGATCAAGCCCATGCCGCCGCCCTTCGCTGAATGCCAGTGCGCACCATAGCGCGCGGCCCTGGCGGCGCAAGCCAACTCTTGGCACGGGACTCACGGCGGGCGTGCCACGGTAGCGCGGCAATGGCGGGTGCGGCGCGGTTCACCGGTCGCGCCTATCATCGCCTCGTATCCGATCCACGGGGGTAATGCCATGAACGTCCGACCGCTGTTGCCACTAGCGCTGCTGTTCGCGCTGGCCGGCTGCGCCAGCTCCTCCAAGGTGATGGTCAGCGCGCCGCGTCCGCCGATCGACCCGGCCCTGGTCCAGATCTATTCGACCCCGCCGCTCGGTGCGGTCGACATCGCCCAGCTCGAATCGTCCAGCGCGGCCGGCTTCGGCACCCAGGGCCAGACCGACGCGGCGATGGCGCGGCTCAAGCGCGAGGCGGCCAAGCTCGGCGCCAACGGCGTGGTGCTGATGGGCGTGGCCTCGCAGCGCTCGGGCGGCGGCGTGTCGGTCGGTGCCGGCAGCTACGGCGGCCATGTCGGCGGCGGCCTGGGCATCGGCATCCCGACCACGCAGAAGCGTGCCGCCGGGATGGCGATCTGGGTGCCGCCGGGAGCGCACGTGCCGACGGTGCCCGAGCCGCAGCCCCAGCAGCCGTTGCCACCGCCGCAGGAACACTGAGATTCTTGGGAGAGTGCACCCGGCGAATGCCGGCCCAGACTGGCATCCGGCTTCACTGCCCCCTGGTTGCAGCGGCCCAGGTACAGGCGACCGTCGTCCCGAAACCCTTGGTAAGCTATTGGCCGGGTTATAATATTCCCCGACCCTCGGGCAGTGCAGGGGATGGATCCGGAGCCGCGAGGGCCGTGACCCGTCATTGTGTTCTGAGCGCCCGGGATTGGACCGTCTTTGACAGAAGGACTCGTTATGAAACGCTGGATATGGATATTGGTCGCGTTCTTTGGGCTGCAGGGCGTTGCCAATGCAGTTCCTGTGTATGAGGATCTGTCGTGCCGCAAGAACGATCCGTTCGTGTTCTGCACGCAGGGATGCAAGGGCAAGGACAAGAACTGGATTCCTGTCACCCCAAGCGCCGGACTATGGGTCGCTGCGCCGACCTATTGCCCCTGGCCAACCACCACCGGTCCCTGCTGTGTTGGCAATGTGTGCTTCCGAACATGGACACAGACTGCCGTTGACGCCGTAGGCGAGTACATGCGCATCTGCCCCGACGGCGGCGGCAAGGCCAGCGACTGGAAAGGGCGCCAGCGTCCGGAAAAGGTGCCGGAGGATCACTGATCGGCATTGGCCGCACCGCTGCGTCATTGACGCAGCGGTGCGGCATGGTCACAGCCCGATCACTTCCGCTGCGCCGGCACGAACACTTCGTCCACCGCAGTCTGCAGCTGATCCGGCGGCAGCAGGCCCTGGTCGAGCAGGAAGTTGTTGAACTTGAGCCGGTCGAACTTCGCGCCCAGCGCCAGTTCGGTGCGCATGCGCAATTCCATGATGCGGCTGTAGCCGTAGAAATAGCTGCCGGCCTGGCCGGGCGCGCGCATCATGTAGCGGTCCAGTTCCTGCCGCGCCATCGCCGGCGACAGGCCGACGTCGTTCTCCAGCACCAGGCGCGCGCGTTCGCGGTCGGTCAGCCCCAGGTTGAGCATCGGGTCGAGCATGGCGCGCGCGGCGCGCAACAGGCGGAACTGCAGCGCGATCAGCTGCCCGTCCAGCGGTTCGTACGGCACCATTTCGGCCTCGGCGTACAGCGCCCAGCCTTCGACGTTGACCGAATTGAACGCGAACATGCTGCGCGCCAGCGACACGCCGCGCTCGACCATCGCGGTGAACTGCAGTTCGTGGCCGGGCCGGCCTTCGTGCGCGCTCAGCGTCCACGCCGCCGAGCCGAAGTTGAAGTCGTCGTAGTGCTCGCCCTTGCCCGCGGTATCCGGATTGCCCAGCGGCAGCACGAAGGTGCCCTGCTCGCCGGTATTGCCGACCAGCGGCGCGGGGCGGAAATGCGGCGCCGGTTGCGCCGCGCTCTCGGCCGCCGACCCCAGCCGCATCTGCATCGGCCGCTGCGGCACATCGACGATGCGCTGCTGGCGGATGATCGGATCGATCTGCGCGATGACGTCGCGGTAATGGGTTTCCAACTGGTCGTTGGCGATGGTGTCGCGCTTGAGCGCGCGGATCACCGCACGGTAGTCGCCGGGATTGTCGACCTTCAGGCCCTTGGCCTTGGCCACCAGCGGCGCCAGCTGCTGCATCGCCGCGCGGGTCTCCATGAATTCCAGCTGCGCGCGCTGCATCAACAGTTGCGGCGCGATGTCGATGCCGACCTGCTTGAGCTGGAAGGCATACAGCTCCGGCGGCAGGCGCGCGTCCTCGCGCGCCTTCGGCAACACCACCTTGCGCGTCCAGGCGGCGTAGTCCTTGAACTGTTTGTCCATCGCCGCCAGCGCCGGTTCGGCGCCGTCGATCTTGTAGGTCGCGAACAGTTCGCGAATGCCCTTGGCGTAGGTGTCCACGTTGCTCAAGGCCTGCTCGACCTCGCGCCGGGTCGGCGGCAGCAGCGCGCCGTCGGCCAGCTTTTCCTCGTAGCGCTGGCGCGCCAACACGAGCGAGGAGCTGCTACCGGGCGCCAGGCCGACGTAGCGCTGCAGCCGGTCCAGCGCCTTGGCCCGGCGCGCCGCCGGCACCTGTTCGGACAGCAGATTGTTGAGGCCGCCAAACACCATCTGCGGCGCATCCTGCCACGGCAGCATCAGGCGCTCGTTCAACGCGCTGCCTTCGGCGGCCTGGTCGGCGGCGTGGATCATGATCGCCAGGTCCTGGCGGACGTTGGGGTCGCGCTCGACTTCCAGCTTTTCCTGCAGCGCGCGCCGGGCCTTGCCGATCGCGTCGCGATAGCGGCGGGCATTGTCCGGCCCCAGGTCGGTGACCTTGTCGTCATACCCCGGCACGCCGAAGAAGCTCACCTCCTCGGGTTGGAACGGCGCCTGCGCCTGCAGCAGGATCTGCGCGAAGTCGTTGCTGCGCTTTACCCATGCCGGGCCGGCGGTCTCGGCCGAGGCGGCAGCCGGCGCGGCCTGCGCGAGGACAGGCAGGGGCGCGGCCAGGGCCAGCGCGATGGCGAGGACGAGTGGCTTCATCGGTGGATCTCCAGCGGGACGATGCGGCGACCGTACGCGGCGCGCGCGCGGCCGGCAAGCTGCCGTAGGTCATGGGGCCGCGCCGGGTGGCCGGCGCTCGCTCGCGAAACGGAAGCGGTTAGGGCAGCGACCCGAATTGCGCGACGGCCGCTGCAGGCCCGCGACTCTTACACACGGCTGCACCGTCTGTGGTCGGCAGCACGGCGACAGCGCGATGCCCGCCATCCATCCTGCCCGCGCAACGCAGCGGCTCGACGGATTTGGCCAGGCGGCTTGCGTCCCGCCCGCAACCGCGGCGCACGCCGCGGCAGCGGATGGGCTTACTGCCTGCTATCCACCTCGACCGGCGCGGACGGATCCGCTTCGGCCTGCACGTCGCTGGCGGCGTCCGCGTCGGAATCGGACTCGGCATCGGTTTCGCCGGCGTCCTCCTCGTCCGGCGCGACATCGTCGAGCAACGGGATCGCCTCACCGGCGTCGGGCAGCACCTGCAGCGTCGTGTAATGCCATTCGCCGGCATGGCGCTCGGCCTCGATGTACAAGGTGCCGTTGCCGCGCGCGCCGTGCAGCGAGACGCTGAAATTGGCGCTGCCGGTGCCGTTGCTGGTGGAAATGCTGCCGCTGGGCATGATCCCGTCCTTGACCGGCGCGCCCAGCGCATCGATGACCCGCTGGTCGAGCTGCGCGGCCATCAGGCCGACGCGGTACGGCTCGGACGACTTGGTGACGCGTGCGATGCCGAGCACGAACACGGCGATCGAGGCCAGCAGCATTGCGCCCAGCACCATCACCACCAAGGGCACCGCCCATTTCCAGTGACGCGACCACCAGCCCCTGCGCGCCGCCAACGGCGGCGTGGCGGCGGCAGCAGCGGTATCGAGCGAGGGCGGGGGCGAGGGCGAATTGGGAAGCGGCGGCGGCGGCGTGGACATGCAGAACTCCTTTTCGGCGAAAGACGGTGCGGGTGGCGATCAGGGCTTCAGGCAACGCGCCAGAAACGCTTCGGTGGTGCGGTAGCGGTGCAGCGCATTGCTGCCGGACAGGCCGTGCTTGGCCCCAGGATAGGTCATCAGCTCGAACAGCTTGCCGCGTTTCTGCAGCTCGCTCATCAGCGAGGTGGAATTGGTGAACAGCACGTTGTCGTCGGCCATGCCGTGGATCAGCAGCAACGGCGAATTCAGGCCGTCCAGATGCGCGGCCACGCGGCCGTCGCGGTAGCCGTCCGGATTGGCCGCAGGCAGGTTCATGTAGCGCTCGGTGTAGTGGCTGTCGTACAGCCCCCAGTCGGTCACCGGCGCGCCGGCCACGCCGCAGGCATAGGCCTCGCTGTGCTTGGCCAGCAGCATCAGGGTCATATAGCCGCCGTTGGACCAGCCGTACACGCCGATGCGCGCGGCATCCACCCACGGCTGCGCCTTCAGCCAGGCCACGCCGCGCAGTTGGTCGTCCACTTCCACCGTGCCCTGGCGCTGGTACAGCGCGCCGCCGAAGTCGCGGCCGCGGCGCGGCGTGCCGCGGTTGTCGACCGAGAACACCACGTAGCCATGCTGAGCCAGGTACTGATCGAACAGCGCGTCGCCGCGCGCCGGCCAGCCGTCGAGCACGGTCTGCGCGGCGGGGCCGCCGTAGACGTAGACCACAACCGGATAGCGCTTGGTCGGATCGAAATCGGCCGGCTTGGTCAGCCGGTAGTGCAGCGGCGTCTTGCCGTCGGCGGCGGTCAGGCTGCCGAACTCGAGCGGCCGCTGCGCATCGCGGTACTTGGCGTAGGGATGCTGCGGATCGGCCAGGTCGTTGACCAGCAGCGTGGCGATCTTTTCGCCATTGGCGCGGAACAACTCGATCTGCGGCGGCGTGGTGGTGTTGGACCAGCTGTCGACGTAGACGCTGGCGTTCTTGGCGAAGCTGGCCGCATGCGTGCCGTTGGGCTTGGACAGTTTCTCGATCGCGCCGCCGGCCAGCGGCACCGCGTAGAGCTGGGTCTGGGTCGGCGACTCCTTGGTCGCGGAGAAGTAGACCTTGCCGGCGCCCTCGTCCACTGCCAACAACTCGTCCACGATCCAGTCGCCGCGGGTCAGCGGAACCAGTTTGCGGCCGTCTTCCGAAGCCAAATACAGGTGTTCGTAGCCGCTGCGTTCCGAGCCCCAGACGAAGCGCCCGTCCTTGAGGAAATGCAGGTCGTGGTTGAGCGGCACCCAGGTCTTGCTGGTCTCGGTGACCAGCACGCGCTGCTTGCCGCCGGCCAGGGTCGCTTCGATCAGCTCTAGCTTTTTCTGGTCGCGCGACTGGCGCTGGAAGGTCAGCCGCTGCGCATCGCGCCAGTCCACCCGCGCCAGGTAGATATCCGCATTCTTGCCCAGGTCGATCCATTGCGGCTGTGCGTCGGCGCGCGGCGCGATCGTGCCCAGCTGGATCCTGACGTTGGGCTGCCCGGCCTGCGGATAGCGCTGCTCGATCACCTCGGTGTGGTCGGCATACACCTCCGGGCGCTTCTGCACCGGCACGCCGGATTCGTCGATGCGCGCGAAGGCGATCGCCGAGTCGTCCGGCGCCCACCAGTAGCCGGTGTGGCGGTCCATCTCCTCGTCGGCGACGAACTCGGCCACGCCGTTGCCGATGGTGTCGCTGCCGTCGCGGGTCAGCTGATGTTGCTGGCCGCTGGCCAGGTCGATCACCCACAGGTTGCGCGCACGCACGAAGCTGACGTAACCGCCCTTCGGCGAGATCTTCGGATCGGTGGCGAAGCCCTCGCCATTGGTGAGCTTGCGCACCGCGGCGCTGCCGGTCTTGCGCAGGTCGTACAGATACAGCTCGCCGCCGAGCGGGAACAGCAGCGCGTGCGCATCCGGCGCCCACTGGTAATCGACGATGCCGGCATAGGCGGAAATGCGCTGGCGCTCGCGCCGCGCCTTTTCCTCGTCGCTCAGCGTCTCGGTGCCGGGCAGCACCACCTTCGAGTCCACCAGCAAGCGGGTCTGGCCGCTGGCGATGTCGTATTCCCACAGGTCCAGCTGGTTGCGGTCGCTGTCCTTGCCGCGCAGGAAGGTCACCCGCGAACCGTCGGGTGCGACCTGCGGTTTCATCAAGGTCGGCCCCGACAACGGCTTGCTGCCGGTGATGGCCTCCAGGGTCAGTTTTTCGGCGTGCGCGGGAACGAGGGAAGTGGCGAGCATGAGGGCGAGAGCGGCGAACACAGAGCGCATGAAGATTCCTGGCGTAGCACTAAGCGCGCAAGGATGCGCGCGTGCCGGCGGTTTGAGAAGCGTGACGCGGACCGGCTCAGCGCTTGCCGAACAGGTGCTTGCGTTCGGCGTCGCTGAGCGGCTTGCCGGCATCCGGATTGACCTGTTGCTTCAGCGCATAGGCGCGCTGCGTGGCCGGGCGTGCGCCGATCGCATCGTGCCAGCGCTTGAGATGCGGGAACGCGGCGTAGTCGGGAGTGAGCCCGTTGTACACCTCGATCCACGGATAGCTGGCCATGTCGGCGATGCCGTACTCGGCGCCGGCCAGGTACTCGCTGTGCGCCAGGCGCTTGTCGAGCACGCCGTGCAGGCGCCGCACCTCGGCGTTGTAGCGGTCGATCGCGTAGCCGATCTTCTCCGGCGCGTAGACATTGAAATGGCCCATCTGCCCGGTCATCGGGCCGAGCCCGGCCATCTGCCAGAACAGCCACTCCAGCGTGACGATGCGCCCGCGCGGATCGGCCGGCAGGAAGCGTCCGGTCTTCTCGGCCAGGTACAGCAGGATCGCGCCGGATTCGAACACGCTCTGCGGCGCGCCGCCGTCGGCCGGCGCATGGTCCACGATCGCCGGCATCTTGTTGTTCGGCGAGATCGCCAGGAACTCCGGCGCGAACTGCTCGCCGGCGCCGATGTTGACCGGCTTGATGGTGTAGTCCAGGCCGGCTTCCTCGAGCAACAACGTGACCTTGTGGCCGTTGGGCGTGGGCCAGTAGTACAGATCGATCATGGCGGCGGTCCGGAAACGGGGCGTCCAGTGTAGCCGCGCCGCGCGCTTGGCAGCATCACGGTGGGCCAGTACCCTGCGCCTTCCTGCAACGCAGCATTCGATACCACGCCATGAGCCCTCCGCGCCCGACGCCCCGCCTGAATCCGCTGTCCAGCCTGATCTTCGCCTCGCGCTGGCTGCAGCTGCCGCTGTACCTGGGGCTGATCGTGGCCCAGGGCGTGTACGTGTTCCTGTTCGGCAAGGAACTGTGGCACCTGATCCACGAAGCGCCGAGCCTGGGCGAGCAGCAGATCATGCTGATCGTGCTTGGCCTGATCGACGTGGTGATGATCTCCAACCTGCTGGTGATGGTGATCGTCGGCGGCTACGAGACCTTCGTCTCGCGGCTGGGCCTGGAGGGCCATCCGGACCAGCCGGAGTGGCTGAGCCACGTCAATGCCAGCGTGCTGAAGGTGAAGCTGGCGCTGTCGATCATCGGCATCTCCTCGATCCACCTGCTCAAGACCTTCATCGCGGTCGGCGCGCTGGGCGGCATGCCGCTGTGCTCGCCGGACCAGTTGGCCAGCGCCGCGGCCACGGTGGACCTGAAGAGCTGTGCGACGCTGACCCAGACCGGCGTGCTGTGGCAGACCATCATCCACGGCATCTTCATCCTGTCGGCGATCGGCATCGCCTGGACCGATCGGCTGATGTCGGCGCCGCCGAAACCGGCGCACTGACCTCGCGTGCGCGGGCTCACGCTTTTGCGGCCGCCGCCACGCGGCGGTCAAGCACTCAGCGGGAGCGGATGCTAGATTGGCAGGTGGGGTGCGCTGGCAGGGACGGGGGAGCCGGACCGGCTGCGCGGGAGAACCACCGCTGCGTATTCATGGCCATCACCGGGGATTAGGGGGAAGCATGTTGCAGGTAACGACATTCGCGAAGGCGCGCCGCATGGCGCCGGTACTGCTGTTGGCCGCGCTGGCCGCCTGTTCCAAGCAGGAAGACGCCGCCCCGGCCGCTGCGCCGGCGGCCAAGCCCGCGGCAACCGCGCCAGCCGCGCCGCCGGTCTCGGCCAAGGTGCAGTCGATGGGCACCGAGCAGCTGCACGAGTCGGCCAGCCAGGCGCTGCGCGAGAACCGCATGTATGCGCCGGCCGGCAACAACGCGGTCGAGTACTACCTGGCGCTGCGCGACAAGCAGCCGGACGACGCCGGGGTGAAGAGCGCGCTGACCGACCTGATGCCGTACACGTTGATCGCCGCCGAGCAGAGCATCAACCGCGAGGACTTCCCGGAGGCGCAGCGGCTGGTCGCGCTGATCGAAAAGATCGACAGCCAGGCGCCGGCATTGCCGCGGCTGAAGCTGGGAGTGAGCAACGGCATGCAGTCCGCGGCGCAGCGCAGCCAGGAAGAGACCGACAAGGTCAAGAAGGAGGCCGAACAGAAGACCAAGCTGTTGGCCGAGCAGCAGAAGCAGGCGCAGCAGCAGGCCAGCGAGGCGCAGGCTGCGCAGCAGATCGCCGCGCAACAGGAAGCCGCGCGCCGCGAGACAGCGCGACAGGAGGCCGAGCGCCAGGCCGCCGCGGCACGCAGCGCGCCGGCAGCGGCTCCGGCAGCGCAGCCCGCCGCCGCGCCGCCAACCGCCGCGCCCGCGGCAACGGCCACTGCCAGCACCCAATCGCTACGCGCGATCAGCACCCCGGCGCCGCGCTACCCGCCCGAAGCGCTGCGTTCGGGCACCGCCGGCGAAGTGCTGGTGGAGATCACCGTCGGCACCGACGGCTCGGTCACCAGCGCCCGCGTGCTGCGCGCTACCCCGGCACGGGTGTTCGACCGCGAAGCGTTGAACGCGACCAAGCGCTGGCGCTTCGAGCCGGTCAGCGCGCCGGTGACCACGCGGCGCACGCTGGCGTTCAATCCCGGCGGCTGAGAAAAGCCCGGCTCTGCCGGGCTTTTTTTTGGGATTGGGGAGTCGGGATTGGGGATTCGTAAGAGCGAAGGGCGTTCCTGCAGCATGCATTTGCGCTGCCTTTACGAATCTCCAATCCCGACTCCCCAATCCCGGCTTCACCCTGATATCGCCAACCGCTCCTGTCGGTAGCGGCGCACCGCGGCCAGCCACAGCACCGCGGCCAGGCCGAAGCCGGCGGCCAGGTACACCGCCCAGATCTGCAGGTCGATCGGTTCGCGGCGGATGATCTTCAGCAGCATCTGGTTCTGCGCCAGAAACGGCACCGCGAACTGCCACAGCGTGGTCTTCAGCGGATACACCATCAACGCGTAGCCGGGCAGCATCGGCAGCAGCATCAGCCAGGTCATGTGGCTCTGCGCTTCCTTCATGCTCTTGGCCGTCGCGGCCAGTAGGGTCAGCAGCGAGGTGCCGATGAACAGCATCGGCAGCAGCACGAACAGCATCTGCAGCATCGCCACGAAGCTGACGTTGAGCTGGCGGCCGATGCCGCTGGCGACCTGCGCGCTGAGCTTGAACGCGAGCAGGGTCAGCAGCAGCGAGGCCAGCCCGACCACGCACGCGGCGGCGATCTTGCCGCTGACGATGGCGCCGCGCGAAGCCGGCGTGGCCAGCAGCGGCTCCAGCGATTGCCGCTCGCGCTCGCCGGCGGTGGCGTCGAGGATCAGATAGGCGCCGCCGATGAACGAGGTGATGCTCAGCAGCACCGGCAGCAGCATCGCCAGCAGCACGCCGCGCTTGGCCTCGGCCGTGGCCAGGTCCTGGACGGCCATGTCCAGCGGACGCGCCACCTGCGCATCGACGCCGCGTGCCAACAGCCGCAGCGCGCCGACCTGCTGGCTGTACATGCTCAGCGCCGTCTGCACGCGCGTGGTCGGGATGTCGGCATCGCGGCGGGTGCTGTCCTTGATGATCTCCACCAGCGCCGGCCGCCCCTCGCGCCAGGCGTTGGCGTAGTCCTCGTCGATCTTCAGCGCCAGGTCCACGTCCTGGCTGCGGATCGCCGCGGTCAGGTCCTTGGGCGGCGCGACCGCGTTCAGGCCTTGCGCGGCGAGGAACGCGACCAGGTTCGGCGCGCGCTCGCGGCCGATCACCGGGATGTCCAGCGGCTTGTCGATCTGCGTCCTGACCCGGCTCTCGGCCAGCGCGCCCATGCCCAGGATCAGCGCCGGATACAGCAGCGGGCCCAGCAGCAAGGCCAACGCCAGGGTGCGGCGGTCGCGCGACAGATCACGCAATTCCTTGCGCATCACGGTGAAAACGGTTCGAAACAGGCTCATGCGTGCAGTCCCTCGTCGCTGCCGATCGCCTTGACGAAGGCGTCTTCCAGATTGTCTTCGCCGGTCAGGGCGCGCAGTTCGTCGGCCGTGCCGGCGGCCACCACCGTGCCCTTGGCGACGATGACGATGCGATCGCACAGCGCCGCCACCTCCTGCATGATGTGGCTGGAGAAGATCACGCAACGCCCTTCGGCGCGCAGCCCGCGCAGGAAGCCGCGCATCGCGCGGGTGGTCATCACGTCCAGGCCGTTGGTGGGTTCGTCGAGGATCACGTTGCGCGGATCGTGGACCAGCGCGCGCGCGATCGCGGTCTTGGTGCGCTGGCCCTGGCTGAAGCCCTCGGTCTGGCGATCGAGGATGTCGTCCATGTCCAGCGCCGCCGACAGCAGCCGCGTGCGCTCGGCGATGCGCGCCGCCGACAGCCCGTGCAGTTCGCCGAAGTAGGCGATGTTCTCGCGCGCGGTCAGCCGCTTGTACACGCCGCGCGCGTCGGGCAGCACGCCCAGCGCGCGGCGCACCGCCAGCGGATCGGCGCCCACGTCGATGCCATCCACGCGCACCTGGCCCTGGTCGGGCGTCATCAGCGTGTACAGCATGCGCAAGGTGGTGGTCTTGCCGGCGCCGTTGGGACCGAGCAGGCCGGTGATCTGGCCGTCGGCGGCTTCGAAGCTGACCCCTTGCACCGCCTGCACGGTGCCGGCCTTGGTCTTGAACGCCTTGTGCAGATTGTCGGCGACGATCATGCGCACTCTCCCCTGTGAAACGCTGCGCGGCTCATGGTTCCCATCCGTTGAATGAAGTGAAGGCCGGCACGCCGCTCATCGCGTCCAGGCAGGTGGCGTCGAGCTGCTTGGCATCGGCGTTCTCGAAGAACTGGCTCAGCAGCTTGGGCATGCAACCCAACGTCATGGTGCCGTGGCCCTGACCGCGCACCACCAGGTGGCGGCCGTTGGGCAGGCCCTGCAACACACGCGCGGCATAGCGCGGCGGGGTCACCGGATCCAGCTCGCCGGAGGTCAGCAGCACCGGCAGTTCGGATTTGAACGGTGCGGTGAAACCGGCCGGACGCGTCCCGGTCGGCCATGCCGGACAGGCGGCGAAGAACATCTGCGCCACCTCCGGGCCGAGCAAGGTTTCGCCACCGGCGGCAGGCGGGTGGTAACGGTCGGCATCCTCGGCGCAGATCACCGACCACTGCATGCCGCGGTTCATCTGCCCGTCCAGTTGCTTGCCCATCATCTTCGCCAGCGACATCAGCGGCGCATAGCGCTCGTGCGCGGCCTCGTCCAGCACCAGCGGCAACAACGACGCGGTCTGCGGCGCATACGAGAACGAGAACGCCAGGCTGGTGACGGTGTCGGCGGTCACCCGGTCGTGCTTGCTCTCGCCGCTGGCCGGGTCGCGATAGTCCACGTCCGCCGGCGCCTGCCGCAGCCGTTCCACCACCGTGCGCAGCTGCGCGCGGGTGTCGGTGGGGAAGCGTTTGGCGCAGGCCGGGGTGGCCCGGCACTGCTCCGATTGCAGCTTGATCGCATCCTCGAAGGTGGTGGCGAATTCGCCGCCGACCACCAGGTCGTTCGGCGCCACGCCGTCGATCACCACGCTGCGGGTGTGCGCCGCATAGCGCGCCGCGTACTGCTGGGCGACGCGGGTGCCGTAGGAACCGCCGATCAGGTTGAGCTTGTCCGTGCCGAGCGCGACACGCACGGCATCCAGGTCGGCGATGGCCTGGGTGGTGGTGTAGTAGCGCGGATCGGCGCGGCCCTGCAGCGACTGCGCGCAACGCCGCGCGTAGTCGAGCAACTCGTTGGCGGTGGGCGCGCGCGCAGGATCGGCCAACTGCATTTCCTTGCCGTCCGCGCCCAGGCAGGTCAGCGGATTGGATTGGCCGGTGCCGCGCTGGTCGATCAGGAACACGTCGCGGCGCTTGCGCGTTTCGCGCAAGGCCATGTCGACAATGCTGGCCACCTCGGTCGCCGCCTGGCCCGGGCCGCCGGCGAGGAAGAACACCGGATCCGGATCGCTGCCGCCCTGGCCGGTGACCGGCAACCAGGCGATGTTGAGCTCGATCTTGCGCCCGCCAGGCAGCGCCGGATTCTCCGGCACCGGCATGCGCGTGCATTGCGCTTCGACGTTGTTGGACGCGACCGGACTGGTCAACGTGCAGGGATGGAAGCGCAGCGTGCCGTAGCTGCGCCCCGCATTCTGCGGTGCCGGTCCGTGTCCGCCTTGGCAGGCGGCGAGCAGCAAGGTCGCCGCGACGATCGCGAGCGGTCTGCATGGGTGTCGCATGGTTCGCATCCTTGAGTTCATGGCTTGCAGGATGCCATGCCGGAGCATGGCGTCGTAGGTGACCGATGGCAGGTCGGAAGGACTACTCGGAATCGTCGAACAGGAACACCTGCTCGATACTGTGCGCGAACAGCCGCGCGATACGGAACGCCAGCGGCAGGCTCGGATCGTACTTGCCGGTTTCCAGCGCGTTGATGGTCTGCCGCGACACGCCCAGCCGCTCGCCCAGCTCGCCTTGCGACCAGCCGCGCGCCTCGCGCAGTTCGCGGACGCGGCTGTTCATTGGTAGCGGCGCGCATTCACGCCCTTGGCGATGCCGTAGGTCGCGCACAGCAGCGGGAACACCCACAGCATCGCCGCCGCTGCCGGCACCGCGATCGTGCCCGCCGCCTGCAGGAAACCGGCGGTCATGTAACCGCCGGCGACCAGTCCGGCGGCGATGGCGATCGACTCCAGCTCGATGCGCCGCTGCATCTCGTCGGAGTCGCGCACGAAGCGCGCCACCGCACGGATCACCAGCGCCACCAGCACTGCCGGCAGCAGCGCGATCAATACCCGCGCCCAGTCCGCGTCCACGCTGTCGAGCAAGCGCTTCCAGCACAGCATCACCACGACGTAGATCAGCATCGGCGGACCCAGTTCACGGTAGTAGCGGCGCGCCAGCGCCGGCACCGCGCTGTCGCGCATGCTGCCCGACGACCACCACAGCATCAGCGCCAGCAACACGCCGCCGATGCACACACCGAACCACAGCCCGAGAAAGTAATCGTCGCCGCGCAACCACCGCAGCCATGGCGTGACCGCGAGCAAGGCCACGCTCACGCTCAACACCACGATCGCGCTGCGCTTGCAGCGGGTCACGGCCGGACCCCGACCACAACGCTGGCCGGCCACAGCCGGTACCGATTGAATACCATTACGACGTTCCGCATTACATCCCCCTGTCAAGCACGCTTTACAGGAGGATGCGCGCGCCGGTAGCAGCTGTCAAGCGTCCTTTACAGCCACCGGCAACAGGCGATGCCGTCGGGCAACGCGCTCTGCCGTCGCCGCACGAAGGGCGCCGGCCAGCAGGCCGACGCCCTCGAGAGCCTCGTGGAACCGCAGGTCAGATGGCTTGCCCGCCCGAGACCTCGATCCGCTGCGCGTTGACCCAGCGGTTGTCCGGGCCGAGCAGGCTGGCGACCATCGGGCCGATGTCGTCGGGCACGCCCACGCGCCCCAGGGCGGTCATGTCGGCGAACTGCTTGTTCAGATCGGGCAGGTCGCGCACGGCGCCGCCCAGGAAGTCGGTTTCGATCGCGCCCGGGGCCACGGCGTTCACCGCGATGCCGCGGCCACCGAATTCCTTGGCCATGTAGACCGACAGGATCTCGACCGCGCCCTTGGCGGCGGCGTAGGCCGAGAAGCCCGGCATCGATACACGGGTCAGGCCGGAGGAGAAGTTCACGATGCGGCCGCCATCGGCGATCAGCGGCAGCAGTGCCTGGGTCAGGAAGTACACGCCCTTGACGTGGGTCGCGAACAGCGCGTCGAACTGGGCTTCGGTCGTCTCTGCGAGCATGGCCATCTCGCCATGACCGGCATTGTTGAGCAGGTGGTCGAAGCCGGTGCGGGACCAGGTGCCTGACAGCGCGCTGCGCACAGCGTCGGCGAAGGCGCCGAAGGACGCCACGTCGCTCACGTCCAGCGGCAAGGCCACCGCCTTGCGGCCCATCGCCTCGATTTCGGCGACGACGGCCTTGGCCTGGTCGGCGCCGTTGCGGTAGGTCAGCAGGACATCGCCGCCACGGCGGGCGATGCTGATGGCGGTATTGCGACCGAGGCCGCGGTTGGCACCGGTGATGAGCGAAATCGACGTCATGGGAATCTCCAGCGGGGTGGATGTTGCGGGGTGCAGAGACGATCGGCCGGAACGCCCTCGCACAGTTTCCCGATTCCATCCATTTCTTGCCTATTCATCCAGATTTCGCGCCAGCGGACCTCAAACAGCACTAATTTCCTGCGCTAATTTCGGCGCAGCCCTGCCTTTTCTTCCGGATTTCTTGCCCAATCATCCAATCCGATTGTGCCCATTGCGGCCACGCGCTAGGGTCTGCACATGCCTGCGAATCTGCTGGAAACCGCGCGTCGCTACGCCGATGCGAACGTCGACGAGGCCGGGGTCGCGCATACGCCCTTGCCCGGGCTTGCGATCCTGCGCGAGACCCGGCCGACGCCATTGCACTACGCCATCTGCAGGCCGCTGGTGGCGCTGGTGCTGCAGGGCAGGAAGCAGGTCACGATGGGCAGCAGCAGCTACGACTTCGGTGCCGGCGAGTCCCTGCTGGTCACCGCGGAAGTGCCCACGGTCAGCCAGATCACCCATGCCTCGCTCGCCGCGCCTTACTACGCCTGCGTGGTGGAGCTGGATCCGGCCACGATCGCATCGCTGGTGGCCGAGATGGGCACGGCCCCTTTCGCGATGGGATCGCCGGTACGCGTCGATCCGACCGAGGCGGAAGTCGCCGACACCGCGGACAGGCTCATCCGCCTGCTGGATCGCCCCGCGTCGGTCCACGTGCTGGGGCCGCAATTGCTGCGCGAGCTGCACTACTGGCTGCTGTCGGGGCGGCACGGCGGCGCGATGCGTGCGCTGGGCGTCACCGACAGCCATGCCCGGCGCGTGGGCCGCGCGGTGGCCAGGATCCGCGCGGACTTCGCCAAGCCGTTGCGCGTGGAGCAACTGGCGGACGCGGCGGGAATGAGCCTGTCGACGTTCCATGTGCACTTCCGCGCGATCACCTTGCTGACCCCGCTGCAGTTCCAGAAGCAGCTGCGCCTGATCGAGGCCAGGCGCCTGCTGTTGGCGGAAGGCGCAACGATCGGCTGGGCGGCCTCGGCCGTAGGGTACGAAAGCGTTCCCCAGTTCACGCGCGAATACAGCCGCATGTTCGGCATGCCGCCGGGCAAGGACATGAGGCACACCCGGCAGCGCCTGACCTCGGCCGCGTAGCCGAGGCGCTGGGCCCGTGCCAAGCAAACGATGCAGCGTCCGGCGCGGGCAGGACGCGAGCAGCCAGGCGCTGGCGCATGGCCAGCGGCGACGCGCAGGCGCTACTTGCTGCTGACGTACTTCTCGCGGCGGATATGCTGCACAGGCAGGCCGGCTTCCTTCAGCGCGTCGAAGCAGGCGTCGACCATGTTCGGGTTGCCGCACAGGTAAGCGACATCGCCGTCGGCCTGCGGGGCGAACTCGCCCAGGAACTGCTGCACGTAGCCGTGGCGCACGTCGGCATGCGGCGCCTCCGGCAGCTCGCGCGAGAAGCACGGCACGAAGCGGAAGCCCGGGTGCGCGTCGGCGAAGGCGCGGAACTCGTCGCCGTACAGCAGCTCGGCCGGCGTGCGCGCGCCCAGCAGCAGCACCACTTCCACGCCGCGCTCGGCCATCGCCGCTTCCAGCAGCGGCAACATCGAGCGGTACGGAGTGACGCCGGTGCCGGTGGCGATCAGCAGGTAGCGGCGGTTGCTGTCGCCCTGGTTCAGGCAGAAGCGGCCGTACGGACCGCTGGCGCAGACCTGCCCGCCGATCTCCAGGCCTTCGAACAATGCCGTGGCCGCGCCGCCGGCGACGAAGCTGACCGCGATCTCGACCGTCGCATCGGCCGGCTGCGCCGGGTCGTGGCGGGTGGCCAGCGAATAGCTGCGCTTGGTCGCGGTGCCGTCGGCGTAGTGGAAGTGCACCTGCACGAACTGGCCGGGCACGAACGGCAGCGGTTGGCCGTCGTCGCGGACGAAGCGGTAGTGGCCGACGGCCGGGGCCAGCATGTGGCGGTCGACCAGTTTCAACGGGAATTGGGCAGGCACGCGGATGCAACAGTCTATGGCCGGGGCCGAGCCCACGAGGTCTCCTATAATAGCGGCTGCATTTCTTCAGCGCCGTCTACAGGGCGCGAAAGGGTCCGCCTTGAATATCGCCTCCCCGCTCCCCTCCCCGGTGCCCGCGCTGCGCGTGCGCGAGCTGCGCAAGACCTACGACAACGGCGTGCAGGCGCTGCACGGCGTATCGCTGGACGTGCTGCCCGGCGATTTCTTCGCCCTGCTCGGCCCCAACGGCGCCGGCAAGTCCACCCTGATCGGCATCATCAGCTCGCTGGTCAACCTCAGCGCCGGCCAGGTCGAGGTGTTCGGCACCGACCTGAGCACCCAGCGCAGCGCGGCGATGCGTCTGCTCGGCCTGGTCCCGCAGGAGATCAACTTCAACCTGTTCGAGAAGCCCTTCGACATCCTGGTCAACTACGCCGGCTTCTACGGCATGCCGCGCGCGCAGGCCGAGCGCCAGGCGGAAGTGGAACTCAAGCGCGCGCACCTGTGGGAAAAGGCGCAGGTGATGAGCCGCACCCTGTCCGGCGGCATGAAGCGGCGGCTGATGATCGCCCGCGCGATGATGACCCAGCCGCGCCTGCTGATCCTGGACGAACCCACCGCCGGCGTGGACATCGAGATCCGCCGCGACATGTGGCGCGTGCTGCGCGAGATCAACGCCGCCGGTACCACCATCATCCTGACCACGCACTACCTGGAGGAAGCGGAGAGCCTGTGCCGCAACCTGGCGATCATCGACCGCGGCCGCATCGTCGAACAGGGACCGATGCGCGAACTGCTGGCCAAGCTCGACGTGGAAGGCTTCCTGCTCGACATCGACGGCGAACTGCCGGCGCAGCTGCCGGCGATCGAGGGCACCATCCTGCTCGCACAGGACGCGCACACGCTGGACCTGGACATGCCGCGGGCGATGGACCTCAACCGCGTGTTCGCCGCGCTCGGCGCCGCCGGCATCCGCGTGCGCTCGATGCGCACCAAGAGCAACCGCCTGGAGGAGCTGTTCGTGCGCCTCACCGGCGACAACCGGGACGGCGCAAGCGGCCCGGCCTCGGCGCCAGACTCGCCGAAGCAGCCGCCCGCCGCCGCCTGACCCCTCTTTCGCTGGATGCCAATGAACACCACCGCCAAACCGCAATCCCTCCTCCCCGAGACCACGCCGACCCAGCGCAACTGGGTCGCGCTGGGCACCGTGGTGCGCCGCGAGGTCAAGCGCATCCTGCGCATCTGGGGCCAGACCCTGGTGCCGCCGGCGATCACCATGACCCTGTACTTCCTGATCTTCGGCGGGCTGATCGGCTCGCGCGTGGGCGACATGGGCGGCTACAGCTACATGCAGTTCATCGTTCCCGGCCTGGTGATGATGAGCGTGATCCAGAACAGCTACGGCAACATCAGCTCCAGCTTCTTCGGCGCCAAGTTCGGCCGACACGTCGAGGAACTGCTGGTCAGCCCGATGCCGAACTGGGTGATCCTGTGGGGCTACGTGGCCGGCGCGGTGCTGCGCGGGCTGATGGTCGGCGTGCTGGTGCTGATCATCGCCATGTTCTTCACCCCGGTGCGCATCCCGCATCCGCTGGTGACCCTGACCACGGTGCTGCTGGGCGCCACGATCTTCTCGCTGGCCGGCTTCATCAACGCCGTGTACGCGAAGAAGTTCGACGACGTGGCGATCGTGCCGACCTTCATCCTGACCCCGCTGACCTACCTGGGCGGCGTGTTCTATTCGGTGAAGCTGCTGCCCGGCTGGGCCGAGGCCGCCACCCATGCCAACCCGATCTTCTACATGGTCAACGCCTTCCGCTACGGCCTGCTCGGCAGCAGCGACGTGCCGGTGTGGGTGGCCTACGCGCTGATGCTGGGCTTCGTCGCGGTGCTCAGCGCGCTGGCGCTGTGGCTGCTCAAGCGTGGAGTGGGATTGCGCAGTTGAGCGCGCGCCGCGCCATCGGGCCGCTGTCATTGTGGCTGATGTGCAGCGCCGCCGCGGTGCCGGCTACCGCGCCCGCCGCCGGCCAGGATCCGGCCGCGCCGAGCGCCGAGACGCTGTACCGGCTGGGCGAGGCCGACGGCACGCAGCTGGCCCAGGCCCGTTACTGCGACCTGCCGCCGGCCGAGATGTCCCGCCTTGCCGACGCGCTGCAGCAGGCCGCGCGCGAGCGCGCGCTGGCCGCGAACGTGGCCTTCGATGCGGCCGCGCACGACGCTGCGATGCGCGCCGGCTTCGACGATTTCCGCAAGCTGATGGCCGCCGTCGAGGCGCAAGGCAGCGCCCAGAACCTGGCGCAACGCCAGGCGCACTACCGCGAGCAGTGCGCCGAGGTACGCGCCGGGATCGAGACCCTGATCGGCCCGCTGACCAAGCAGGACACCAAGGGCTAGCGCGACCCTGCCGGCGGATTCCATATCGCCAGAGGGCACCGCCGGATGCGCATCCCGATCCTCGGCGCCGTCGCGACCAGGGAGCATTCGTCGGTGAAGCTGCTGCCCGGCTGGGCCGAGGCCGCCACCCACGCCAACCCGATCTTCTACATGGTCAATGCCTTCCGCTATGGCCTGCTCGGCAGCGGCGACATGTCGCTATGAGTGACCTACGCGCTGATGCTGGGCTTCCTCGCGGTGCTCAGCGCGCTGGCGTTGTGGCTGCTGCGGCGTGGCGTGAGTGGGGTTGCGTAGCTAATTGCATGCTGCCCTGGCGCGCCCAGCTTGCGCGAGTCGGGCTGCAAGAACCGATACCAAGCATCGCAGCGGCACGTCGGCCGGGCGTTGAAACCGGGTTATGCCCAGGACAAGGACATCGTCGACGCCGGCAATACCTTCGGCGTCTGCGAAGCTATGCAGCCCGTAGATCGATGCCTTGGTAGTCGCCGCCACGCCGTCCGGCACTTGGCGGTCGATGGCGGTCAGCCCACGCAGCGAAGCCCTGGTGCCCTGCCTGCGCAGATTCTGTCGCCGGCCATTCTCGACACGCTCGCGATCCTCGCCGAACCCGTAGAGGTGAAAGCAATGGGACCAGCGTCAGTCATCGCAGGCTCTCGCCATACCGTCGTCTCCACCACTTGGCGACGCGTCTTGCGCATCCCTATTCCGGCGTTCGACTCCACCAGTGCGCCGGGGAACAATAAAGGAATCCCCTATTCATCTAGGTATTCCAAGAGCATGGCTGCGCCGAGTCAAGAATTCGCCGCGCACCGCCTTGGCTGAGCTGGCATTCCGAAATCAGCACAGAGTGAATCGATTCATGGAACGTTGCGCCTGAAGTTTGACTCAATTACGGGATAAACATTCCATTTTTAGCCAAGGCATTAACGGTAGTTTTCTTGAACCGGCAATATTTTGACTATAAAGTGGCCACGTCCGAGATACATTTGCCATCAGATGTCAAATGCGGGCCAAGGATAAGTTTCATATCTGCGCATGTTTTCACTTATGCAACCCACACGCCTACACGCAACCGCGCGGACGTAAGTGTGCTGCCGGTCCAGTGGGCGCCAGAGCCAAGGAGAGGATTCAATGAAGAACCAACGCAGGCACATTCGTTTCGGCCGCAAGCAGCTCGGCCAGGGCATGACCGAGTACATCATCATCGTGGCCCTGATCGCGATCGCCGCCATCGGCGTGTTTACCTTCTTCGGCGGCACCGTCCGCAGCCAGGTCGCCGGCATGGCGCAGGAGCTGTCGGGCAAGCAGGACGCTAGCCAGATGATCAACCGCGCCGGTACCAACGCCGGCAAGGCGCAGAGCCAGGCCGACAAGGACAAGGGCATGGCCGCGTACAACGGCAACAAGTAAGGCCTTCGCCACCATCTGCCCAGCAGGGCAGATGGTGGCCTGTGGTTGTCACCGCCGTGGGCACGCCTCGGCGTTTTTCTGATCAGCACCTTTATAAATGGACCCAGCCGAGCTGAACGCATCCATGGCGTTCTTAGCGAAGCGTTTTTCCGGAAGGACACCAGATGGGGATCATCGCAGCCGCCGATCCGTCTACAAGGAATGTCGCGCCACGGCTGGGACGCGTCCGCCCCGACATGTCGGGGCAGTCGATGCCCATGGTGCTGGCGTTCCTGATGGTGCTGTGCGTTGGCCTGTTGGCGACCTTCAACACCGGACAGGTCGTCGGCAAGAAAGTGGAAATCACCAATGCCGCCGATGCCGCGGCTTACAGCATCGCGGTCGAGCAGGCGCGTGCGCGCAACTTCGCCGCTTACTTGAACCGCGGACGCGTCGCCAACGAAGTGGCGATCGCACAAACGGTTAGCCTGAATTCGTGGCTGACGATGGTGCACTCCACCTCCGTGCATTTCGGGGAATTCACCAAGGTCGCCGAGACCTTGTTGTTCTGGGTGCCTGGCCTGGGTGAAGTGCTGATCGCGCTCGATCGCGCCATGACCGCGATCAACAAGGCGCTCAAGGTCTTTCGGCAAGGTTTCATGCAGGTGGCGAACGGCGAAATCCGAGTGCTGGACCAGGTGCTGGACCACCCCTATGCGCTTGCGGCGGATGCCGCGGTCGGGACGCTCGCATCGGAAGCCAACGTCTTCCTCCTTGCCAACAAGGTGGTCAAGGACAACGCGCCAGATGCGGAACTGACCCTGGTCGGCAAAGGCGTGTTGGCCAAGAACGTGGTCTCGGCGGGCAACCAGTTGGAACGCTACAGCCCCGGCCAGCGCAAAGGCCTGACCAGCACCAACCCGGGCGGCGAACGCTACCGCAACGTGGTGATGGCATCGCGCGACACGTTTACGCGCGCGCGCGACGGCACCGCATTCGGGGTGTTCAACAACAACGGCGGCACGGACATGGTCGAATACGATCGCTGGTCGGCCGTGGATGCGTTCCAATTCAAGCTTCCTCTTCCCTGGCCGCTCGACGACGTCAAGATTCCGCTGGGCTGGGGCGGCACCCAAGCCGTCGATGGCCGCAAGCCGAATTTCTTCGGGGGAATGAGCAATGGGCGTGGATGGAAATCGCCCTACGACAACAGGACCTACAAGGCCTACAACGGCACCAAGCGCAGCGATATCGCCGGCCGGTTCATCGAAGGCGACCCTGCCGTGATCGAAGATTTCAAGCGCGACAAAGCATTTTTCAATGGCTATCGCTACGGTATCAGCCCGCAGTATCACGACGTCAAGAGCACCTATTCGCAAACTCCCGACGGCGCCAATGCCGGGCCGATCTATACGGTCGAGGTGGGCACCAAGATCGAAAAGGCGCGCACCAGTTCCACGCTCAAGATCGGGCGTGGCCGCATGGAACTGAAGGACGAGGCGCGCGGAAACCAGTTGCGGGCGATGGCCAGCGCGCAGGTCTATTTCAACCGCCCCCATGAGCTCGCCGCCTTCCGGCGTTCGGTCTGGGGCAAGGGCGACGGAAAATTCGAAAAAGGCAGTTTGTTCAGTCCGTATTGGCAGGCCCGCCTGGTGCAGACACCAGCGGCGGACCGTACTCTTTTGGTGGCCGCTCCATGATGTTCTTCGAAAAAAGATCCCGCGCCCTCGCCGCAGGCTGCGTGGCCTTGCTTGCCTTCACCGGCGGCTGCCATTCGCGCGATGCAGCCGAAGGCGGCTTGGAGGCCTCGGCTTCCGATGGCGGTGCCAAATCGCTGCCCGCGCTGCATGTCGTTCTGGCATGGGAATCGCGCGTGGGCGGCGAGAACATGGAGCGCAAGAACTATCGCGCCAAGCTGGATGCCTGCAGCGGCTCCGGCATGCCGACGCGCGCGCTCTCGCCGCAGGAAGAAGCCAAGCTGGGCACCGGCGAAGTCGAAATCATGATCGACGCGCGACGCCAGTTCGCGCACCAGGTCAGCTGGACGCTCGGCGCCGATGGCGAAGACGGGCGAAGCGCATGCCTGGCCAAGCTCGAGCAACACGAAGACCACGACGCGATCGAAGACGCGACCGGCATGTACGAGGCGATCGACAGCGGCGCACGTACCCAGGAGCGCCAGGACGTACAGGGCACCGGCTGGAAGCTCATGGGCGACGGCCAGATCAAAGGCCAGCCTTGCACGCGGTGGCAGAACGGGCAGCAGGAAGTGTGCATGTGGTCCGGCGGCATGAAGTGGGGATTCGCCGAGGCGCCGGCCGACGCGGCGGGCTGCACGGTGGACAGCGCGGGCAACTACCTGAATTCCATCCCGCTGGAAGCCAAGCCGCTGCAAGGCGGGAATGGCTGCCTGCTGCAGGTCAAGTCGTTCAGCCTCGGCAAGGGACTGCTTCCCGAGGACCCCGCCGGCGAGGTAGCAGGCAAGGAGCAGGCAGGATGAAAACGATGTCCATTGCGTCGCCACGCCGCATGCGCGGGCAAGGCATGGTGGAACTGGCCGTTTGCGCCGCTGTGCTGGTCCCGCTCTTTCTGCTGATCCCGGTCGTGGCCAAGCTCGGGCACGGCAAGCAGATGGCGATGCAGGCCGCACGCAATGCGGCCTGGGAAGCCACGGTAGCCAACAACTACCAGCCGCCGACCCGAGGCGCACTGCAGAGCAAAGCGCTCGACCGCAACTTCGCCGATGCCGATGCGCCGATCAGGTCGGCGACGTCCGGCAGCAGCAGCGGTGCGTTCGGCGACCAGATGCTGAATACGTTTTCGAACAAGAAGTTGCTGGAAAAGAACGACCTGTCGGTCACGCGGACCGCCAACGCCAATTCACCCGGCTACGTCGACGAAGCCGCGACGCTGTTGCCGAAGAACTATTTCGACAACGCCTTCCCGCCCAATCGGAAAGGTTACGTCACCGCGGAAGTGTCGCTGAACTACCGCGACCTGAAGACCGCTGATGGCCGGCCGGCGCACTTCCTGGAGCCGCTGGACAACCTCAACCTGGTCGACAAGCGCCACCAGACCCTGCTGGCGGATGCATGGAACGCGTCCGGCCCACGCAGCGGACCGCGCAGTGTGGTCAGCACCGTGAAGCCCTTGGCGCCACTGTCGTATTTCGAAGGACTGGATGGCATCTTCGACACCCTGAAGGTGCTGGAGCCGATCATGCCGATGGTCGGATCGCTCGGCGACCTGGAAATCGGCACGATCGAGCCGGATGTCGTCCCCGCGGACAAGCTGGCCAATTACCCGGCCAAGCAATGAGCGGGCGACCTTCCAGCCGCCTGCTCGCGCAGATGGTGGGCCCGGTCCTGTTCGGGCTCGCCACACAGCATGCACGCGCGGCGGATTGGCCGGATGTGCCTGTGCCCGAACAGGCCTCGGGCGAGATCGTGTCCGACCACATGATCTACAACGGTATTTCGATGCGCGCCAGCCGCTTCACCGTGGCCGCGCCGCCAGGCCAGGTGGAACAGTTCTATCGACAGGAATGGGGCAAGGGCGTGGTGGCCACTCCCGTGGGCAACAAGACCGTGCTCGGCCACATGGAGGCAGGCGGCTACTACGTTACCGTCGAACTGAGCGGAGATGCCACCAGCACACGCGGCCAGATCGGCGTCATGCAGCTCCCGAAGAACGACCTGCCGGCGGACGGCGTCGGCAAGGGCTTCGGACGGCTGCCGGATACGCAGGTCGCCGAAGACATCGTCTACATGGACACGCCGCGCCATGTCAGAACCCTGAGCATGCTCAACCGCTATACGCCGCTGCAGAATCAGCAGTACTACACGCGCCATTTCGCAGCGCAAGGCTACGTGCGGGACAGCTCCTCGTCCGCCTGCGCGGCGACGAGCCCGCATTGCGTCGGCCGCTTCATCCGCCAGGAAGAACGCGTCACGGTGACCTCCAGCCGCGGCAAGACCGGTACCGTGGTCGTGGCGGTGGTCGAATGATCCGCTCCGGCATCCCCTGCAAGCGCACCCAACGCGGTCAATCCACGATCGAGTACACCGTGGTGGTGATGGCGCTGGTGATCGTGCTGATCGCCAATCCGAATGTGATCACCGACGTGGTCACCGCCCTGAAAGACCTCTATGCCGCCTTTGTCTACGCCATCTCGGCGTCCGACATCCTGGTGGGTTGACCTCCATTCCCTCGCCACGGCCTGCCTCGACGGCAACTCTTCATGCAGAAACCAAAACTCAGCAAGAACATCCTGTTCATCATCATCGCCGTGGTGATGGCGGCCTTCGCCGCCTTCATCGCGGTGAGCTACATCCGCACCACCGTCGCCGAGCGCACCCAGGACACGCGGCCGATGGTCGAGGTGGCCGTGCCGGTGAACGACCTGCCGCAGGGCGCGATCCTGCAAGGCAGCGATCTGGCATCGCGGCCGATCCCGGCCGAATTCGCGCCTGCGGATGCGGTCACGCCGGACAACCACGGCCAGTACGAAGGCCGGATGCTGCGTGCTCCGGCCCGTGGCGGCGCGCCACTGAGCGCCAGTGCGTTGGTGCCCTTGTACGAACAGTTTTCCCGGCTGATTCCCAAGGGCAAGGTCGCCTACACGATGAGCGTGGACGAGAACAACTCGATCTCCGGCATGATCGCCCCGGGCGACCTCATCGATATCTTCTTCGTGAAGGATGCCTCCACCAGCGGCGCGCCCGGTTCGGGCAGCGGCGCCCAGGTGTTTCCGCTGCTGCAGAAGGTCAAGGTCCTGGCGGCCGGCAGCCGGATCGGCGATGCGCCCACGCCAAAGGAGGGAGAGGAGTCGAACGAATCGGCGGGATTCTCCAGCGTCACCCTGGAGCTCGACCAGTACCAGGCCAAGCAGTTGGCCATGGCCTCGAAGGTGGGCGCGGTCCGTGTGCTGCTGCGCGAACTTCAGGACACCTCGCCCGGCGCGGCGACAGGCATGAGCGAGAGTCAATTACTGCGATCGCTGGGATCGGGCGATCCGGAAAGCACCGGCACCGGAAGCAGCCGCGTTGAGTTCATCATTGGCGGAAAGGGTTGAGCATGAGGCAAGCAACAGGACGTAGCAGAAGCAAGGCAGGCAGGTCGGCGGCGTGGCTGGCTGGCATCCTGTTGGCGGGTATTGGAGGCATCAACGCGTCGGCCCAACAGGCCGCCACACCGGCCGCGGCGAAGACTGCGGCGAACACCGCGGCGCATCCTGCAGCGGCGCCCGCCGCCGCCGGCACGCCGTCCGACGAGGCCGCGGCCGAGCAGGCGCGGCTGATCGCGCAAGGTCGTCAGGTCGACCAGTTCAAGCGTGCGGCCGAATCGCAGATCCAGGAATTGGGAGCGGGTACCGCCTCAGGCGGCGTCGCCCTGGCGGGCGACAAGAAGCCGTCGGTGGCACCGCCGCTGCAGCCTGCCCAGACCGTCTATGCGGGCGAGGCCGTGGTTCGGCGCGTGCACGGCGCGCTGCGCCGCATCGCGGTCGGCGATGGCGAGGTGCTCAGCGTGTTTTCGGTCGGCAAGTCCGAACTGGTCATGATCGGCACCAAGCCCGGCGACACCAACGTGCATCTGTGGATGGCGGACGGCAGCCAGCGCGACGTCAGCGTGACGGTGACGGGTGGCAAGTCGGAAGGCGTGGCCGACACCGTACGCGAGTTGCTGGGCAATACGCCTGGCGTCACCGTGAGGGCGATCGGCTCCAACGTCGTCATCTCCGGCAACGACATCGATGCGGCCACGACCGCAAAGATCCAGGCATTGCAGAAGCTGTATCCGCAGGTCCTGAACTTTGCCGGCGCCGATCCGGTCGGCATGCGGCCGATGATCCAGATGGACGTTTCCATCATGGAGTTCAACAAGAACGCAGTGGAAGACCTGGGTATCCGTTGGGACACCACGATCGACGGTCCGATCGGCGGATTGATCCGCGATGTCACCACGAACGGCTTCTTTCGCGTGCTTCCCGAGAACAACCAGACCTTCCAGGACGTCAAGGACACGTTGCCGACCAGGCTGCCCGGACCGCAGGGCTACTTCGGCATCGCGACCACCATCGGGTCGCAGATCAACCTGCTGATGAGCCGCGGCAAGGCATGGGTGCTGGCCCAGCCCAAGCTCAGCGCCAAGAGCGGCAGCAGCGCCTCGTTCCTGGTCGGCGGCGAGGTACCGATCGTGGTGCCGTCGGTGCTCGGGCAGACCCAGATCGAATACAAGGAATACGGCATCCGTCTCAACATCAACCCGACGGTCAATTCCTCCAATCAGGTAAACACCTCGATCATGGCGGAAGTCAGCCGGATCGACCCTTCGGTGTCGGTGCAGGGCGTGCCCGGCTTCCTGACCCGTCGCGCCGAGACCGAAATCAACGTCAACGCCGGTCAGACCATCGTCATCTCCGGCCTGCTCGATCGCGAGGCCTCCAAGGCCGTGGACAAGCTGCCGATCCTCGGCGACATCCCGATCCTGGGCAAGCTGTTCCGCTCCGACGGGTTCCGCGGCAACAAGACCGAGCTGGTGATCTTCGTGACCCCGCGCATCGTCAGCCCGACCTCGCCGGAGAACCTGCAGGACCTGCAACGCGGCGATGCGATCGAAAAGGGCTTGCAGGACGAGATCAGCCCCAGGCAGGACAAGTTGATCAAGTAATCCACCCTACGTCGTGCGGAAGGTTCATCGTCATGTTCACAGTGCTGATCAATACGCCAGGCCGCGATACCCGCCAGGTCAAATGCATGCATCGGGAGTGCGGCATCGGCCGCGGCGATGCCAACCTGGTGATGCTCCAGGGCTGGAATATCGCCGGCAAGCACGCCACGCTGCTGCGCGAAGACGAGGGCGTTTTCATCCTGCCCTTGGGCGGGCGCGAGCCGATCACGCTCAACGGCAAGGTCGTCCTGGCCAAGCAAGGCCCGATCGACGGCAAGGACGAGATCCGCATCGGGCACTACATGCTCAAGGTGAGTGGCGACGACGCGCGGATCGCCAAGCACACGCCGGCGGCCAACGATGGCGTCGCCGCGCGCGCGGCCGAACCTGCAACGGCGCCGGCCGACGCGGCGTCAGCGGCCCAGGCGGCCGCGCCAGCGTCCACCGACATGGTGCTGGCCGGCCCGCCGCCGCCGGACATCGCCACCTGGCGCACCAAGCTGCACATGGCGCTGGTCCGGCAAATGGACCTGCGCCGGATGGATGTGCGCAGCATGGACGACGGCGCACTCCGCGACAGCACCATCAACCTGATCGACGACATCCTCGCGCGCGAGTTTGCCGACCTGCCCTCGGACATCAACCCGCGCCGCCTGGCCAAACAGGTACTGGACGAAGCCATCGGTCTGGGTCCGCTGGAAGATCTGATCGAGGATCCGACCGTCACCGAAATCATGGTCAATGCCCACGACGATATCTTCATCGAGCGGGCCGGGCGCATCCAGAAATCGGAGGTGGTGTTCTCCAACGAACGCGCCTGCCTGGCGGCGATCGAACGGATCGTCACCCCGCTGGGCCGGCGCATCGACGAAAGCTCGCCGCTCGTCGATGCGCGCCTGAAGGACGGCTCGCGCGTGAACGCGGTGATACCGCCGGTGGCCCTGCGCGGGCCGAGCATCAGCATCCGTAAGTTCGCCACGCGCCGCCTGATGGGCGAAGACTTGTTGAAATACGGCTCCTTGAACCAGCCGATGCTGGACTTCCTGATCATGGCGGTGCGCGAGCGCCGCAACATCGTGGTGTCCGGCGGCACCGGCTCGGGCAAGACCACGCTGCTGAACATCCTGTCGAACTTCATCCCCGATGGCGACCGCGTGGTGACCATCGAGGACGCGGCCGAACTGAAGCTCGTGCAGCCGAACCTGGTCGCATTGGAGGCCCGCCCCGCGAACATGGAGGGCAAGGGCCAGATCACCATCCGCGATCTGGTCAAGAACGCGCTGCGCATGCGCCCGGATCGGATCGTGGTCGGCGAGTGCCGCGGAGGCGAGAGCCTGGACATGCTGCAGGCCATGAACACCGGCCACGAGGGTTCGTTGACCACCGCGCACGCCAACAACCCGCGCGAAACGCTGTCGCGCCTGGAAGTGATGGTGATGATGGCCGGCATGGAACTGCCGATGACGGTCGTGCGCGAGCAGATCGCCTCGGCGGTCAACCTCATCGTGCACCAGCGCCGCTACCCCTGCGGGTCGCGCAAGGTCAGCCACATCACCGAAATCACCGGCATCGAAAGCGGCACCATCCAGATGCAGGACCTGTTCCTGTTCAAGCCGACCACCTACCACGGGCCGGACGGCAAGGTCGCCGGCAACTTCGTGGCGACCGGCGCGGTGCCCGAATTCTACGAGGAGCTGGCAGAGCGTGGCGTGTCGGTGGATCTGGACATTTTCCGCAGTCAGGGAAGTACACGCTGATGGCCCTGTGGTTGATCGCCTTGCTGGTGTTCGGCGGCGCCTTGGTCGGCGTTCTGCTGGTTGCGCGTTCCGGCGAGCGGTTCATGCAGCGCTACCGCGAGAGTTTCATGGACCAGGCGCGCATGAACCTGGCGGACATGTTCCTGTTCATGGACCCGGCGCAGGTCTACATGATCAGCGCCGTGGTGATGGTGATCATCCCGCTGCTCATCTGGATGCTGACCGGCAGCCTGGTCATCGCGGTGCTGATCGGCGTCTTCCTGATCTTCGCGCCCCGCAAGATCTATGCGTATCTGCGCCGGCGCCGGCTGGAAAAGATCCAGGAACAACTCCCCGACGCGCTGCAGATGCTGTCCAGCAGCCTGCGTGCCGGCGTGGGTTTCGCGCCGGCGATGGAAGTGCTGGTGCACGATGGGCAGCCGCCGTTGGCGCAGGAACTGGCGCTGGTGCTGCGCGAACAGCACATGGGCGTGCGCGCCGAAGAAGCGATGGAAAATTTCAGCAAGCGCGTGCCGATCACCGATGCCGAACTGTTCGTCTCGGCGGTGAACATCTCGCGCGAGGTGGGCGGCAACCTGGCCGAAACCCTGGCGACGCTGGCCGAAACGCTGCGTCGGCGCCTGACCATGGAAAAGAAGGTCAAGTCCCTGACCGCGCAGGGCCGCTTGCAGGGCATCGTCATGGCGATGCTGCCGGTGTTCCTGATCGGCTATCTCAGCCTGATGTACAGCGAAACCATGCAGCCCATGTTCCACAGCTGGCACGGATGGGTGGTGATCACCATCTGCCTGGTCATGGAATACCTGGGCTATCGTCTCTGCAAGAAGATCATGACGATCGACGTATGACCTGGATGCTCGCCCTCGTCGCTCTTCTGGCCGCCGGCGCCGTCGCGCTGGTGATCATCGGCACGCGCGGGGTGATCCGCGAAGTCGAGCTGGAGGATCGTACCTACTACGACCCGCTGCCACGGTTGATGCAGTTGATGTGGCCGCTGGTGACGGTGCTGACGCGCCGCATCGCGCCGCACCTCAGCGTCACCCAGCTCGAGCAGACCCATCGCCAGCTGCAGGCCGCCGGGCAGGACTTCACCCTGACCCCGGAAGAGTTCTACGGCCTGCGCATGGCCAGCGCGATCGTGGTGACTGCGGTGTTCCTGCTGTGCACGGCGATGCTCGGCAAGCTCGCGATCGGGGCGGGGTTGATGTGCCTGTTCTTCGGGGGCGTGCTGGGCTGGCTCTACCCCGCGCTGTGGCTGGGCGAACGCCGCAAGGCGCGGCAGAAGGCGGTGGTGCGCGACCTGCCGGTCTACCTGGATTTCATCACCATGTCGGTGGAAGCCGGCTTGAATGTGACCGGCGGCATCGAGCAGGCCGTGGCCAAGGGCCCGGCCGGCGCGCTGTCGCAGGAGTTCTCGCGCATGCTCCGCGATCTGCGCGCCGGGCTTCCCAGGGCCGAAGCGCTGCGGCGCATGGCAGAACGCATGGACATCGGCCAGATCACCAGCTTCACCAGCGCGCTGATCCAGGCCGACAAGGTCGGCGCCAACTTGAGCGACACCCTGCGCGCGCAGGCCAATCAGCGACGCGAAGAGCGCTTCCTGCGCGCGGAGAAACTGGCGCTGGAAGCGCCGGTGAAGATGATGCTGCCGCTGGTGATGTTCTTCTTCCCGCTGATCTTCCTGTTCCTGGGCTACTTCATCTACTTGAAGATGTTGCAGGAGGGAATCCTGTGAAGCGCGGACACATCGAACGCAGCCGGGGCGCGTCCATCCCGCACGTGTGGTCCGCCGACACCTGGTGGTCGCGGATGCGCGGCTTGCTGGCGCGGCCGGCGCTGGCCGAGGACGGATCGGAAGCCCTGTTGATCCGGCCATGCGCCAGCGTGCACACCATCGGCATGGCCTACCCGTTGGACCTGGTGTTTCTCGCGCGCGACGACGTCGTCCTGGAATGGCGCCAGAACGTCAGGCCGTACCGTGCCGCGGCCTGCCGGCGCGCCGTGGCCACCATCGAATTCCATGGCGGCGCGCTGGACCGCCTGCAACCGCAGCAGGGCGAACAGTGGCGCTGGCGCGCCGCAGCGGTCGCGCCGCCGCCCGACACTGGAGCATGGTCATGAAGACACGCATGCGGGAATTTCGCGGCCGGCACTCGATGCGCGGCCAATCGATGGTGGAACTGGTGATCATCACCCCGGTCCTGCTGTTCCTGTTGCTCTCCGTCATCCAGGCGGTGCTGGTGTACCGGATGAAATCGACGCTCGACTATGCCGCGCTGATGACGGCGCGGGCGGGTGCGGTGAGCGGCGTGGACCGGCAGGAAATGCGCAAGGCCCTGGCCAAAGGCATGCTGCCCCTGTATGTGCACGAAACCGGGCAGGCCGCAATGGAGGTCGCATATTGGACAAAAGCACTGCCCGACCTAACAGTGCACGGCCATATCACCGTGATCAACCCGACGCGTGCGGCATGGGGCAACTTCAAGGAGCGGCAGTACAACGGCCAGTACGCCCTGCCCAACGATACGCTCGCCTACCGCAGCACCACGGTCGGCAGCAGCGGCGTGAATGTCCAGGACGCCAACATCCTCAAGATCAAGGTCGTCTACGACGCACCGCTTGTGGTGCCGTTCGTGGGCTGGGTGCTCGGCGGGCGATCGCAGTATCTGAAGCCAGGTACGTTCGAATCATCGCCGCTGCAGACATTCACCGGGCGCTTGCCCATCGAGAGCTACGCCATCGTGCGGATGCAATCGCCCATCTACAAGCAGGGCAACCTGGACAAGTGATGCGTCGACGCTCGTTGCTGGCCGGCGCGCTGGCGCTCTCCCTTGCGCTCGCGGGAACGGCCCTCGCCCAGGAACTGCCATTCTCCGGCGTGGCCGAGGTGACGACCAACCAACTGAGCGGGCTGAGCCGGATCCGCCCCAAAGACGCGCCGCAGCCGGTGACGCTGTATTTCCGAGACGATGCGCTGCGCGTGCAGTTCAAGGATGCAAGCGGCACGCCGTACGCGCTGATCCTCACCAAGGACGCGAGCATCGGGTGGATCGTGGGCCAGCAGGGCGATGGCATGCCGGTGCCCGGCATGCGCTGGCCGCTGCGCTTCGACCCGGAACAGCCCTGCGCAGGTCTGGGCATGTTCGCAGACTGCCAACGTGTCGACACCGGCGTCCATGCCGGTCGGCCGGCGGTGCAGTGGCGATACCGGCTGTCCAATGCGAGCGGCCCCGGCATGACCCGGCAGGGAACGATGTGGCTGGATCGCGACACCGGCCTGGTGCTTGCGTATCGCGGCAAGACCGGTCTGCAACAGCAGCAGCAATGGGACATCCAGCGCGTGGAATACCGCCCGCAACCCGATGCGCTGTTCCAACCCCCCGAACCGGCCCACTAGTCACGGGCGCTGGCAGCCCGCGCCGCGCGCCGTTTCGCGTCGCCAATTGGTCGGTGTTCATCGTGGCGCAGGAAGATCGGCCGGGTTCGCGGCTACACTGTTTTTTCGTCCCCCGGCAAAGGAGTACCTCTGTGAAAAAGGCAGTAGCGGCGACGTTGGTTGTAGCGATCACCCTGGGTCTTGGCGCCTGCAAGAAGCAGGAGCACGCCGCGCAAGGCGACGAGCATGCCGCCGCGTCCGCGGCCGCGGACGGCAGTCCGCAGGCGTCGCAACCTCAACAGGAAGCAACCGCCAAGGGCTTCGATGCGTCCAGCCTGCCGGTGTCGAGCGTACCGCTGGGCGCGTTCCCGTATATCGCGCTTCCCAACGGCTATGTCACCGGAAGCACGCCGGATGTCGCCGATTTCGACCAGGTGCCGTTCTGGACAGGCGATCGCCTGGAAACCGTGGAGGGCAAGGTATGGTCCGCGCACATCGATGCCGCGCAGGGCAAGACCTTCTCGGACGTGGAACTGGAACGCAACATCGAAGCGGTGGTCGCGTCGCTGGGCGGCAAGAAGATCTTCGACGGCAAGATTCCGGAACAAGCCGGGCAGAAGATCAAGGAATGGCCGCGCGATTTCGCGGTCAAGTACAACAGCGGCCTGGGCGATGTCTGGAACAATCCCACACAGGTGTTCGTCGTGCATCGCGCCGATCGCGACATCTGGATCCACCTGTGCAGCTACCAGTTCGGCGGCGGACTGCTCATCGCCGAGACCAAGCCGCTGGAAATCACCGCCAGCCTGCTGCCGGCCAGCGAACTGAAGGCGCAGATCGACAAGACCGGCAAGGTGGCATTGCACGTCAACTTCACAACCGACAAGACCGACATCCTGCCGGACTCGCAACCGCAGATCGAGCAGGTCGTGCAGCTGCTCAAGCAGGATGCCTCGCTGAAGTTGGCCGTAAATGGCTACACCGACAACACCGGCGACCCGGCGCACAACAAGACGTTGTCGGACGGCCGCGCCAAGGCTGTCGCCTCCGCCATTGCGGCCCAGGGCATCGATGCGACCAGATTGACGTCTGCCGGCTTTGGCGATGCCGATCCGGTAGCCGACAACGCAAACGAAGCTGGCAAGGCGCAAAACCGCAGGGTCGAACTAGTCAAGCGCTAGGACCTGTCAACAGAGCCCGCTTGGATGCCGCATCGGTAGCGGAAACCTGCACGCCTGGCTCGTCGCGGGCAGGTCCTTTCCGCGCGACGCCAGCGGGCTCTACTTACACGACACCAAGAATCCCCTAGGCGGATCGGCTGCCGCTGCGCGCCGGTCCCCGGCGAATTCATCGCCGGCCGCCCCGCCGCCGGCTGGCGTTATCAATCCGCCACGCAAGGGCCCGACGGCACCACCAGCGGCACGCTCTGGCTGGACAGCAGCGGCCTGCTGCTCGGCTATCGCGGCCGTATCGGCAGCCGCCGCGACGAACGCAGCCTGCGCGTGGACGCGGTCAGCTACGGGCCCGTGCCCGCCGAGACCTTCGCGCCCCCGGACGGCTTGCGCACGCCGCAGACGCGCGACCCGCCTCGCTGAACCGGGCCGGCGTCGCTGCTACCATCGGCGCATGCGCATCCTGATCCTCGGCGCCGGCGCGACCGGCGGCTACTTCGGCGGACGCCTGGCCCAGGCCGGCGCCGACGTCACCTTCCTGGTCCGCCCGGCACGAGCCGATCGGCTGCAGCGCGACGGCTTGCGCATCCGCAGCCCGCGCGGCGATGCCGACATCGCGGTGACCACGCTGACCGCCGACACGTTGCCGGCCGCGGCCGCCGCGCAGCCATTCGACCTTGCGATCCTCAGCTGCAAGGCCTACGACCTGGACAGCGCCCTGGACGCGCTGGCGCCGGCGATGAGCGGCGACACCGCGTTGCTGCCGATCCTCAACGGCCTGCGCCACTACCCGGTGCTGGACACGCGCTTCGGGGCCGAACGCGTGCTCGGCGGGCTGTGCTTCATCAGCGCCACGCTGGACGCGGACGGCAGCATCCAGCACCTGGGCAAGCCGGCCTCGCTGACCTTCGGCGAACGCGACGGACGCGGCGCCGACAGCGCACGCGTGCGCGACCTGGCCGCCGCCTGCACGCAGGCCGGCATCGACCATGTCGCCACGCCGCGCATCGCACAGGAACAGTGGATCAAGTACACCTTCCTGACCGCGCTGGCCGCGGCCACCTGCCTGATGCGCGCGCCGACCGGCCGCATCGTCGCCAGCGACGACGGCGTGGCGCTGCTGCATGGGCTGTATGCCGAATGCACGGCGGTCGCCGCCGCCGCAGGCGAACCGGTGCCGGAAGCGGCGCAGGCCAACGCGCTGCAGCTGCTGACCCAACCCGGCTCGCCGATGAAAGCGTCGATGCTGCGCGACCTGGAAGCCGGGCAGCAGGTGGAAGCGCAGCACATCGTCGGCGACATGCTGGCGCGCGCCCGCGCCGCCGGCCACGCCGCGCCATGGCTGATAGCCGCTTACTGCCACCTGCAGGCCTACCAGGCGGGGCTGGCGGAAGGATAGAAGCGGACCAGCCTGGCGATGCCTTCAGCGGCAGTGCGATTCGTTGAAGCGCCGGGAGCCGCCTCCTCGCGCAATCTTCCCGATATTGGATTCGGCGCAGCGTGGCGAGGCGCAATGCACTCTGCAGGAGCGGCTTCAGCGGCGACAAGCGGAGCCATGCGATTGGCCGGCGGCAAGCGTCGGGACTGAAGTCCCTCCCACAGCGTTCCGGCCGACGATCGCAGCGCCCAACCTCTTGCGCAGCACCGGGCCAGCAGTTCACGGCGCGCGTCCCCATAGTTGCTGTGGCGGCGGCAGCGAAGTGCATGCGAGAACGCATTCCCCGCATCCGCACATGCGCCGCTTGCCACCGCCCCCCCTCTGCGCACGCCTTCGCGCGCCGCTGACGCCCGCCGCGCCTATGCTCGCCGACCTGACCACGGCGAGCGGCGATGAAGTTCATGGAAAAACTATTCCGCGGCGGCCATTTCGTCATCATCCTGCTGTTCCTGCTGTGCGCCACCGGCCTGGTGGCGATGGCGGTGCTGGAGCTGTGGCACGGCCTCACTCCCGGCGGCGACCTGGTGATCCGCGACCGCTTCAACGTGGTGCTGGAGGCGATCGGCCTGCTCACCGTGGCGCTGGTGACGCTGGAACTGGGCCAGACCATCTTCGAGGAAGAGGTGCAGCGCGACGTCAAGGTCAGTGGCCCGACGCGGGTGCGCCGCTACCTGTCGCGGTTCTTCGTGGTCATCGTCATCGCCCTGGCGATCGAGACGCTGGTGTCGATCTTCGAACTGATGCACGACGACCCGGCCAAGCTGCCCTACGCCACCGCGGTCGGCCTGTGCGCGGCGCTGTTGCTGGTCGCCTGGGGCGTGTTCGTCAAGCTCAACCGCAGCGCCGAGGAACTGGAGCCGGAAGCGATGGCCGAGGCCAAGCGCGAGGACGCGCAGGTCGAATAGCTGGGAAAATCGGCAGGCCATCAACCCTGTAGGAGCGGCTTCAGCCGCGACCGCTTTACCGATAGATCCGGTCGCGGCTGAAGCCGCTCCTACAAGATCTCGCAGCGCAAACAACCGCGATCGACTACTGCCGTGCTGCGAACTCCACTCACGCGGCGGCGGGCAAGCGGAAGAACCCGCGCGCGGTGGCGGTGGTCGCCGCCGCGGCCGCCGCCACGTCCTCGCCGCGGTCGCGTGCCAGTTCCTCGACGATGTGCGCCAGGAATGCCGGTTCGTTGCGCCGGTCCTTCGGCAGCGGCTTGAGCGTGCGCGGCAACAGGTACGGCGCGTCGGTCTCGATCATCAGCCGCGATGCCGGGATGTTCTTGACCAGCTCGCGCAGGTGCGCGCCGCGGCGCTCGTCGCACAACCAGCCGGTGATGCCGATGTGCCAGTCGCGGTCCAGATAGTCGAACAGCTCCTCGCGGGTGCCGGTGAAGCAATGCACCACCGCCGGGCCGAGCTTGCCGTCGAATTGGCGCATCAGCGCCAGGAAGTCCGCATGCGCGTCGCGCTGGTGCAGGAACAGCGGCTTGCCGGTGTCGGCGGCCAGCTGCAGCTGGCGCTCGAAGGCGCGATGCTGCGCCGGGCGCGGCGCGAGGTCGCGGAAGTAGTCCAGCCCGCACTCGCCCACCGCCACCACCTCGGCATGCGCATGCAGCGCGCGCAGTTCGGCGTCGCACTCGGCGGTGTACTCGAGCGCGTGGTGCGGATGCACGCCCGCGGTGGCGTAGAGGAAACCGGGATGCTGCTGCGCCAGCTGCAGCGCCAGCGGCGAGTGCTCGCGGCTGGCGCCGGTGACCACCAGCTGCGCGACGCCGGCGTCGCGGGCGCGCTGCAGCACCGCGTCGCGGTCGCGATCGAAGGAGTCGTGGGTGAGGTTGGCGCCGATATCGATCAGAGTCATGCGGAGATGCCGAGGAAGCCGGGCAGGAAAGCGGGAGATTGTACGGGGCCGGCGCTACCGGCGAGATGGATGCGCTCTACAGCGACGCAGCCGATCCGTATCCTTGGCCGATGGCCTCTCCCGTTTTTCCGATCGATCCGCTGCTGCCGCAGATCCGCGACAGCCTCGCCGCGCATCCGCGGCTGGTGCTGGAAGCCCCGCCCGGCGCGGGCAAGACCACCCAGGTGCCGCCGGCGCTGCTGGACGCGGCGTGGCTGCAGGGCCGCCGCATCGTGATGCTGGAGCCGCGCCGGGTCGCCGCGCGCAGCGCCGCCACGTTCATGGCCCGGCAGCGCGGCGAGGCGCCGGGCGAGACCGTGGGCTACCGCATCCGCTTCGAGAACAAGGTGTCCGCGCGCACCCGCATCGAGGTGGTCACCGAGGGCATCCTGACCCGGATGATCCAGGACGACCCGATGCTCGACGGCGTCGGCGCGCTGCTGTTCGACGAATTCCACGAACGCCACCTGGCCGCCGACCTGGGCCTGGCGCTGGCGCTGGACGTGCAGGCGCAGGTGCGCGAGGACCTGCGCATCGTGGTGATGTCGGCGACGCTGGACGGCGAACGCCTGGCGCAGTTCCTGGATGCGCCGCGGCTGTCCAGTGCCGGCCGCAGCTATCCGGTGGAGATCGCGCATTTCCCGGCGCGGCGCGAGGAGGCGCTGGAAGCGCAGACCCGCCGCGCCATCGAACATGCGCTGCAGCATCATCCCGGCGACGTGCTGGTGTTCCTGCCAGGGCAGCGCGAGATCGCGCGGGTGCAGGCGGCGCTGGAAGCGGCCGGGGTGGGGTGGGGGTGCCCGCATCGGGGGCTGCTTCTGGTGGCCTCCCATCCGGCACCGCCTCGGGCGTACCCTCATCCGGCGCTGCGCGCCACCTTCTCCCGATGGGAGAAGGGAGCGGTGGCATCGACGTTTTGCCGCTGCATGGCGAGCTGCCGGTCGAGCAGCAGGCCAAGGTGCTGCAGCCCGATCCGCACGGCCGCCGCCGCGTGGTGCTGGCGACCAACGTGGCCGAATCGTCGGTGACCCTGCCCGGCGTGCGCGTGGTGATCGATGCCGGCCTGGCGCGCGAGCCGCACTACGATCCCAACAGCGGCTTCTCGCGGCTGGACGTCACCGCCATCGCCCAGGCCTCGGCCGACCAGCGCGCCGGCCGCGCCGGCCGTGTCGCCTCCGGCTGGGCCTACCGGCTGTGGCCGCAGTCGCAGCGCCTGGAGGCACAGCGCCGCGCGGAAATGCTGCAGGTGGAACTGGCCGGGCTGGCGCTGGAACTGGCGGCCTGGGGCAGCGACGCCTTGCGCTTCGTCGATCCGCCGCCGGCCGGCGCGCTGGCCGCCGCGCGCGAACTGCTGCAGCGGCTCGGCGCCTTGAGCGAGAACCATGCGATTACCGCCAGCGGCCGGCGCATGCTCGCGCTGGGCACCCACCCGCGGCTGGCGGCGATGCTGCTGGCCGCGCCGGATGCGCGGGCGCAGGCGCTGGCCTGCGACCTGGCCGCGCTGGTCGAGGCGCGCGATCCGCTGCGCCAGGGCGGCGACGCGCTGGCGGCGCGCTGGCGCGCACTGGCCGGCTTCCGCCGCGGCCGCGCCCCGCACGATGCCAACCGCGGCGGCCTGGCCGCGATCGACGCGGCGGCCAAGCAATGGCGGCGGCGCCTGCGCAGCGACGCCGCCGCGCCGGACAGTGTGGAAGCGCATGAACTCGGAGACCTGCTGGCCCACGCCTTCCCCGACCGCATCGCCACCCGGCATCCGGCCGATCCGCTGCGCTACCTGCTGGCCAACGGCCGCAGCGCACGCCTGTTCGAGCACAGCGACCTGCGCGGCGAGCCGTGGCTGGTCGCCACCGAACTGCGCTACGAGGCCAAGGACGCGCTACTGCTGCGCGCCGCGCCGGTGGACGAAGCGCGGCTGCGCGTGGACTTCCCGCAGCGCTTCGTGCAGCAGGACGTGGTGCGCTGGGACGCCGAGCGGCGTGCGTTGAGCGCGCTGCGCGAAACCCGCTTCGACCGCATCGTGCTCGACAGCCGCCCCGCCGGCCGCGTCGATCCGTCGCACGCGGCGGCGGCGCTGACCGAGGCGGTGCGCGAACTCGGCCTGCAGGCGCTGCCGTGGAGCGAACCGTTGACCCAGTGGCGCGCGCGCGTGGTCGCACTGCGCACCTGGATGCCGGAGCTGGACTTGCCCGATCTCGGCGATGCGGCGTTGCTGGAAGGCCTGGACGGCTGGCTGCGCCCCGCCTTCGCCGGCAAGACCCGGCTCGACGCGCTGGGCGAAGACGACCTCGGCGAGGCGTTGAAGTCGCTGCTGCCGTGGGACCGGCGGCAGGCCGTCGATCGCCATGCGCCGACGCGGATCACCGTGCCCTCAGGCATGGAGCGGCGCATCGACTACGCGCTCGATCACGCCGGCCAGCCGCAACCGCCGGTGCTGGCGGTGAAGCTGCAGGAACTGTTCGGCCTGGCCGACACCCCGCGCGTCGCCGACGGCCGCGTGGCGCTGCTGCTGCACCTGCTCTCGCCCGGCGGACGCCCGTTGCAGGTGACCCAGGACCTGCGCAACTTCTGGTCCAGCACCTATCCGGAAGTGAAGAAGGAAATGAAGGGCCGCTATCCCCGCCACCCGTGGCCGGACGACCCGTGGACCGCCACCGCCAGCCATCGCGCGAAGCCGCGTGGCACCTGAGCCGACGGCAGGCAAAACCGAGCCGATGCTGATGATCGCGCCGTGGCCGGACTGCGCCAGCCGCGGCGCGATCGCCAGCCGCGTCAGCGCGGTGGTGTTGAGCGCCAGCAGGCATTCGACGCCCTCCGCCGTCTGCTCGGCGAAGCCGCCCGGCTGCAGGTTGCGGCCATTCGAGGCGGCAACGGCGGCTTAGGACGCTCCGCCTGCCTGCCGCGCTTCCGCCAAGGTCCGATGCAAGCACGCCAAGGTACGGAGGCGGGCGAGCACCGCCTCACCCGCCGCCCGCCGTCATGGATGGCGAAGGCGATAGTCCCGGCGCGAACGGTGCGCCGACCGGCGTCGCCCGCGGCGATATCGCGCCAGCGCGTCCTATCGAGAAATCCCCAGCGTGGCGACCGCAAGCGCACCGACCGCCGCACCCGAACCGCCCTGCGCATTCAGCCGCCAGACGATTCCACGCCAGCGCGCTAACGCCATGTATACGGCGCCCAAGGGACACTGCAGCCCTTATTCCTGCCAGTAAGGACGCCCCCATGAGCAAGCTGACCATCATCACCGACCGCGCGCTGGATCTCGCCAGCCATGCCGGCGACAGCCTCCGTCACATCGGGCCGCAGGCCAACAAGTGGTTGCAGTCCGGCGCCGCCATGGGCGCGCTGAAGACCGGTGCGGCGCTGGGTGCGGTGAAGACCGGCACCAAGGTCGCGCGCACCGCGGTGCGCCGCAATCCGGTCATCGCGATCGCCGCCGCGGCGGTAGGCGTCGGCCTGCTCGGGTATGCGATCTACCGCAAGCGCCAGCGCGACAACGCCGCACCGATCGAAGGCGATTCGCAGCGCATCGAAGCCAGCAAGCGCGGCAACGCCGGTGCCCGTCGTTCGGCGGCACGCAGCTCGCGCCGTGCCGCGGCCGCGCAGGACGCCACCGAAGAATAGGGCTTTGCAGGAGCGTCGCCGCGACAGCGACGACAGCAGCGCCATCGAAACAGCGGCCGGATGCATCCGGCCGCTGTTTTCGTTTGCAGGCGGCGGAGGACGTGATGCGCCGGCGATCCGCGGCGCGGCGATGCGGCCGCCGCGACGGCGATCGTCGAGCGCCTGCGGATACGCCACGCGGCACGCCCGCGTCTCAATCCAAGATTCGCGACCGCCCGGCCCCGTTCCTGTAGGAGCGGCTTCAGCCGCGACAGACTCTATCGGTAAAGGGTCGCGGCTGAAGCCGCTCCTACAGGGGTGTTGCCCAGACGGCCTACAGCGCCCGCCACGCGCCCGGCGCCAACCCGTCCAGCCGGTGCGTGCCAATCGCCGCGCGGACCAGGCGCAGGGTCGGCAAGCCGACCGCGGCCGTCATGCGCCGCACCTGGCGGTTGCGCCCCTCGCGCAGCACGATCTGCAGCCAGGCATCGGGCACCGTCTTGCGGAAACGCACCGGCGGGTCGCGCGGCCACAGGTCCGGCGCCGTCTCCAGCACGCTGGCCTGGGCGGGCGCGGTCGGTCCGTCGTTCAATACCACGCCATCGCGCAGGCGCTGCAGCTGTTCGGGCTGCGGCACGCCTTCCACCTGCACCCAGTACGTCTTCGGTTGCTTGTGGCGCGGGTCGGTGTAGCGGTGCGCCAGCGCGCCGTCGTCGGTAAGCAGCAGCAGGCCTTCGCTGTCGTAGTCCAGCCGCCCCGCCGCATACACGTCGGCGGGCAGGCCGAACCCGGCCAGCGTGCGTCGCGGCGGTTCGCTGCGATCGGTGAACTGGCACAGCACATTGAACGGCTTGTTGAACGCGATCAGCATGGAAGCGGGGATTGGAGAGTGGGGATTAGGGATTGGCGAGCATCGGCGTCGCGCGCGACGCGGGCAATTCTCCCACGCCGGTTTCCTTTTCCCGCTGCCCGCGCCGGCCGCTCTCAGCGCTTGACGAACTTCAGCGTCATCCGGTCGCTCTCGCCGATCGCCTTGTACTTGGCGTCGTCGGCGGCATCGTGGCTATTGCTCGGCGGCAGCGTCCACACGCCGCCCGGATAGTCCTTGGTGTCGCGCGGGTTGGCGTTGACCTCGCTCTTGCCGGCCAGCTTGAAGCCGGCCGCCTCGGCCATCGCGATCACCTGCGCCTGGCCGACGTAACCGCTCTTGTCGTCGGCCGGCACATCGGCCTTGGCCCGGTGTTCGACCACGCCGAGCACGCCGCCGGGCTTGAGCACCTGGTAGAAGCCCTTGAACATGCCCTCGGCCTGGCCGGACATGCGCCAGTTGTGCACGTTGCGGAAGGTCAGCACCAGATCGGCCGAGCCAGCAGGACCCAAGACCGGCGCGGTCGGCGAATACGCCACCAGCTTGGCGTGGTCGTACTGCGCCGGCGCGGCGGCGAACTTCTGCTCCAGCGTCGCGCGCGCCTTCTGCTGATACTCGCGGCCGCGCCCTTCCGGCACCGCCGTCGGATCGACCACCGCGGCGATGTACTGGCCGCGCTCGCGCAGGTACGGCGCCAGGATTTCCGAATACCAGCCGCCGCCCGGGGTGATCTCGATCACCGTCTGGGTCGGCTTGATGCCGAAGAACGCCAGGGTCTGCCCCGGGTGGCGATAGGCATCGCGCTCGACGTAGACGCGGTCGCGCCAGCTGCCGTCGATGGCTTTTTGCAAGGCCGCATCCGGCGCGGGCAAGCTGGCGCTGTCGGCAGGCTTGATCGCCTGTGCGGCCGGGATCGCCAGCGTCGCGGCAATGGCAAGGGTACAAGCGCAGGCAAGCGTGGTGCGAAGGCTCATGGCGTACGTCCGTTGTCGGTGTGAGGCGAGCCTAGCACGCATGCGCGCGCGCCCGAATGTTGTCTTCGCGTTAGCGCGAATCACGCAAACGGAACGCTGTTTTCGCGACCATCGCCCCGATACCGAAACCTTGGACGACTATCCTGTCGCCCTTCCCCACAGCGGAGCGTTCCCCATGCTGCACACGCGCGAACTCGGCCGTTCCGGCCTGCACGCGGCGCCGCTCGCCTTCGGCGGCAATGTGTTCGGCTGGAGTGCCGACGCCAAGACCTCTTTCGCCTTGCTCGACGCCTTCGTCGAAGCCGGCTTCAACCTGATCGACACCGCCGATGCGTACGCGGCCTGGGTGCCCGGCAACCGCGGTGGCGAGTCGGAAACCATCATCGGCCAGTGGCTCAAGCGCAGCGGCAAGCGCGACAAGGTGTTGATCGCGACCAAGGTCGGCAAGTGGGCCGAACGCCCGGGCCTGGCCGCGGACAATATCGCCGCGGCGGTGGACGAATCGCTGCAGCGCCTGCAGACCGATGTGATCGATCTGTACCAGGCGCACGAGGACGACGAGTCGGTGCCGCTGGAAGCCTCGTTGGCCGCATTCGGGCGGCTGATCGAGCAAGGCAAGGTGCGCGCGATCGGCGCCTCCAACTACAGCGCCGAACGCTTGGCCGAAGCGCTGAAGGTGTCGGCGCAATACGGGTTGCCGCGCTACGAGACGCTGCAGCCCGAATACAACCTGTACGACCGCGCCGGCTACGAGGCCGGCCTGGAACCGCTGGTGCGCGAACAAGGCCTGGGCACGATCTGCTACTACGCGCTGGCCCGCGGTTTCCTCAGCGGCAAGTACCGCAGTCCCGCCGATGCGGCAAAGAGCCAGGCGCGCGGCGACAGCGTGATCGCGCGTTACCTCAACGCGCGCGGCCTGCGCATCCTCGCCGCGCTCGACGACATCGCCGGCAAGCACTCGGCCACGCCGACCCAGGTCGCCTTGGCCTGGCTGATCGCGCGCCCCGGCATCGCCGCGCCGATCGCCAGCGCCACCAGCATCGAGCAGTTGCAGCAGTTGTTGGCCGCCGCGCGCCTGGCGCTGTCGGCCGACGATATCGCGCAACTGGATACCGCAAGCAAGGAAACCGTATGAGCACCGCTTCCCATACCACCCGCGTGGTCCTCGCCTCGCGTCCGCAAGGCGCGCCGACCGCGCAGAATTTCCGCATCGAACAAGCGCCGCTGGCCGCACCCGGTCCCGGCCAGGTGCTGCTGCGCAACCGCTGGTTGTCGCTGGATCCGTACATGCGCGGACGCATGAGCGATGCCCCCTCGTACGCGCCGCCGGTGCAACTGGGTGAAGTGATGGTCGGCAGCACCGTCGCCGAGGTGCTGGAATCGCACCACCCCGACTTCAAGCCCAGCGATCTGGTGCTGGTGCAGAGCGGCGGCTGGCAGACGCATCTGGTGGCCGACGGCGCCGGCCTGCGGCGCAAGCTCGATCCGCAATCGCCGTTGCCGCCGAGCACGGCGCTCGGCGTCTACGGCATGCCTGGCTTCACTGCGTACGCCGGCCTGCACGAGATCGGCAAGCCGCAGAGCGGCGAGACCGTGGCGGTCGCCGCGGCGACCGGCCCGGTCGGCGCCAGCGTGGTGCAGATCGCCAGGTTGCGCGGCGCGAAAGTGATCGCCATCGCCGGTGGCGCCGAGAAATGCCGCTACCTGCGCGAGGAATTGGGCCTGGACGTGGCGCTGGACCATCGCGCTGCGGACTTCGCCGAGCAACTGCGCGCCGCCGCGCCAGACGGCATCGACGTGTACTTCGAGAACGTCGGCGGCCATGTGTTCGATGCGGTGTTGCCGCTGCTCAACGATTTCGCGCGGGTGCCGGTGTGCGGCACCATCGCCACCTACAACAAGCGAGGTGAACTGCCGCCGGGACCGGACCGTCTGCCGGCGCTGATGAACCAGGTGCTGCGCCAGCGGCTGACCTTGCGCGGCTTCATCGTCGGCGATTTCGTCAAGCTCTATCCCGAGTTCCTGCGCGAGATGGGCGCGTGGCTGGCCGACGGCCGCGTGCGCTACCGCGAGCATGTCGTGCATGGGCTAGAGAACGCGCCGCAGGCCTTCATCGACATGCTCGGCGGCGGCAATTTCGGCAAGCTGGTTGTGCAGCTGGATGAGAGCCGGGATTAGGGATTCGGGATTGGACAGCCCGCGCTGCGTGGTCGGGATCACGCGGCAACGGTCTCTGCCGCACCTGGCCGTGGCTATTGCAACAGGAAGCGCAGCAGCGCGTCGTTGAAGGCGTGCGGCGATTCCACATTGCACAGATGCCGGCCATGCACCTGGGCGTAGCTGCCGCGCGCCGCCTGCGCGGCGACCGCCTGCAGACCGTCCGGCGGGCAGACCGGATCGTCGTGCCCGGCCAGCGCCAGCAGCGGCGTGGCGATCTCGCCCAGGACGCCACGGAAGTCGGCGCTGGCCACTGCCTCGCAGCAGGCTGCATAGGCCTGCGCATCGGTGTCCATGAAGCTCGCAAGGATCGCCTCGACCGTCGCCGGCTGCATCTCGGCGAAGGCCGGAGTGAACCAGCGCTCGCGGGTGCCGGCGAGCAACGGCGCCAGTCCATCGGCCTGCACCTGCGCGATGCGTGCCTGCCAGCCATCGGCGGTGCCGATCTTGGCCGCGGTCGCGCACACGGTGAGCGTATGCAGCCGCGCGCCGGCGTGGATGCCCAGCCACTGCCCGGTCAGCCCGCCGATCGACAGGCCGCAGAAATGAGTGCGCTCCACCGACAGCGCATCGAGCAACGCCAGCACATCGCAGGCCAGTTCCTCGATCCGATACGGGCCAGGCGCGGCGCTCGAGGCGCCGTGGCCGCGACGGTCGTAGCGCAGCACCCGGTAGTACGGTGCCAGCGCGTCGATCTGCGCGTCCCACATGTGCAGGTCGGTGCCGAGCGAATTGCAGAAGGTCAGCCATGGACGGCCTTCGCTGCCGTCGATGCGGTAATGCAGGCGATGCGTCGGAAGTTCGAGGAAGGGCATGGCGGCGATGTCGGCTGGGGGAAGGGCGCGCGACCGATGGCCGCTACCGGAGTCTAGCCCTCTCGCGCCTCGCCAGCATGCTCCAAACGAGCACCGCCGGATGTTCGCCACTGCAAGCCGGCAGAGCGTTCTCGAGGCGCATGCGACCGACTGCACATGCGGCCCACGCCGACATCCAACTCGCCACCCTGTGCCGGCGCCGGACAACAAGGAAATCCGTCCGATGACGGCATCACGCCCGCACACACCGCGTCGCTGCGACACCACACATCGTGCGTGCCGCAGCGACGCATCGCCGCAACGTCCTTGACCCTGGCCTATCTCACTTGGTCGCCGGATCCCAATGCTCCTGAATCTTGCCGTTCTGGATGCGGAACATGTCGAACCAGGTAGTCGTATAGGTCTTGGTTGCGTCCTTGGGGTCGGGCAACGTGCGCACCGATACCAGGGTCACGTAATCGCCCTCGGCGAGGATCGCCACCAGCGGCAATTGCACGCGCGGCTTGATCGGCTGCGGTTTGACGAACGCCGTCAGGAACTTCAGGAACGCGTCGCGACCGTTGGCCACGGTCGGATTGTGCTGGATATAGTCCTTGGCCATGTACATCGGCGCGTATTCGGTGTGCCCGGCTTCGAACACGATGCGCCAGAAGTCGTAGACCAGGCGCTTGTTCGCCTCGGTACGCCAATCCGACGCCTGCAGCAGCTGCTGGTGGTTGGGATTGGCGGTGACCGCGGTTTGCGCGAATGCGGACGCGGCGGGGAACGCGAGCAGCAATGCGAGCAGAGACGCATGCAGGCGAATTTTCATTTCGATGGCTCCGTTGGGGGAAGTGGCTCGATCGCAAGCGCCATCCAGTTACCGAAAAGTAAGTGATTTGGTGCTGGAGGACGCATCGCGAGCCTAACAGTGCGCATTGCGCCAGTCCGGCCATCGCCAGAGAAAATCCGGCGATTTGCCGATGAAATTTCCCGCTCTGCGGAGCCGGCCACAGTAACCAAAACACCAGAATTGGAAACGCGCCCCAGGGAATTCCGATCTTGCGGCGACCGCCGACGCGGCGCGCGGCGATCGAGGCATTGGCGTGAGAGAAAAATAATTCGATAAACCCCTTGCGCAACGAAAACAACGCAGGTAATGTGCGCGCCCATCAGCCGACACGTTCGGCAACGACGACTCCGACGACCATGACCTTCCGCCCCTTCACCGCACATCTGCCCAGCCTGCAGCGCGAAACGCGCGCAGCGGCACTGCGTGCGCTGCGCAATACCGCGCTGCGGCTGGACCCCACCACCTGATCGACTGATCGCCCGTTGCGGAGATCGGTTGCATCGATCTCCGAGGAACGCGAACGCCCTCGGACACCATTCCGGGGGCGTTTTGCTTTGCGCGTTCGCATGCTTTTTTGTTTTTATCGATCCAATATCCCAGGCACCCGGGCATGGAATGCCCGGAAACAGGGAAGTTTCGCTCGCGAGGCGCGCAAGCGCTGCGTCCAGGTGCCGGACGCGGGCGGCGGGAATGGGATCGACGCAGGAATTGCCGTTTCGAAGGAGACGACAATGGGAAACTGTACTTAATGGCCGCTAGCGGTACGGGATGCCACTCCCGTCCGGTGCGCACGGCGCTGCCGTCGCGTATGCCTGCGGCCGGGATGTGCAGTTTCCACCAGACGTTAGCTCAGAGGTAGAGCAGTGGCTTGTCCACTGGTCGCCGGTTCGATTCCGGCACGTCACCTTTTGGATAGCTCAATTGGTTAGAGCATCGGAAATCAATCCGAATGTTGCGGGTTCGATTCCCGCTCCGAGAACCATGACCTGTCACGTCATGTGCAATACCGGGCGCAAGCCCAGCAAGTCGCGCCGCGCGGGACACGCCGCACGCATCGCCATTGGCGCTGCGTAACGCATGCACCGCAGCGCCGCTGCCGCCGCCACGCCGCCCTGGACGTGCGCGCCTGCGCCGACGGTCGCATCGCAATGCAACGCGATGCCGACGACACGCGCCGGCCTCCGCACCGACAGCGCCCGCTGGCCGCCACAGCGACGTCGTGCGCGTACTTGCACCTCTCTGCAGCGTTGCAGTGCCGACGGCATCCGCAACGCAGCGTCCTCGCGTTCTTCGGTCCGGCGCGGCGATTTCATCCACAGGACCGGATCACCAGAGCCACACAAGGAGAACGTGCCATGTTCTGGACCAAGCGGGTCGTGATCGGCGATAGCGAGCGCGGCCTGATGTATCGCAACCGGCGTTTCGAGCGCGTGCTCGCGCCCGGCGTCTACCGTCTGTTCGATCCGTCGCAGCGGATCGACGTGAAGACCTGCAATATCGCCGTGCCGGAATACGCCGGCACCGATGTCGATGCGTTGATCGCGCGCCTGGGCGCACAGCTGCACGAGGTCTTCGTGCTGGCCGACCTGGGCAGCGACGAGGTCGGCCTGGTGTTCAAGCAGGGCAAGCTCGAAGACGTGCTGGCGCCCGGCACGCGCCGGCTGTACTGGCGCGGGCTGATCGCGGTGGAGGTGATGCGTCTGCCGCTGGGCGAGAGCCTGGCGGTGCCGGCGGATGTCGCCCAGCGCCTGCGCCAGCTCGGCCTGCTGTCGCGCTTCGCGGTGGCGCTGGACGTTCCGGCCGAGTCGGCGGGACTGGTGTTCGTCGATGGGCGCCTGCAGCAGACCCTGGCGCCGGGGCACTACGCGTTCTGGAACTTCCGCAAGAACATCGTCGCGGAAGTGATCGAACTGCGTATCCAGTCGGTGGAGGTATCCGGGCAGGAGCTGTTGACCCGCGACAAGGTCAGCCTGCGCGTCAACCTGGCCGCCAGCATGCGCGTCGCCGACCCCGTCGCGGCGCGGACGCGGGTGGCCAAGTACGGCGACCAGCTGTACCGCGAGCTGCAGTACGGCTTGCGCCGTGCGGTGTCGGCGAAGACGCTGGACGAGCTGCTGGGCGACAAGGCCTCGCTGGATGCGGACATCTTCGGCTACGTGCGCGAGCAGGTCGCCGGCTTCGGCATCGAGGTGCTGGGCGTCGGGGTCAAGGACGTGATTCTGCCCGGCGAGATGAAGGACATCCTCAACGCGGTGGTGCAGGCGGAGAAGTCGGCGCAGGCCAACGTGATCCGCCGGCGCGAGGAGGCCAACGCCACGCGGTCGCTGCTCAACACCGCCAAGCTGATCGAGGACAACCCGGTGCTGATGCGGCTGAAGGAGCTGGAGGCGCTGGAGAAGGTCACCGAGAAGATCGACAAGCTCACCGTGTTCGGCGGCCTGGATGGCGTGCTGAAGCAGTTGGTGACGATGAAGTAGGACCGCCCTGTGCGGCGCAAGGAAGCGCCGTGCAGGGCCTCGAAGGAATGAAGACATGAACATGCAGAACTATGAATTGCTGCACGCCGAGGGCAGCGCCACGCCGATCAAGGGCTGGGTGCGCGGCGTGCCGCTGGAAGCGCAGGCCCACGAGCAACTGCGCAACATCGCCGCGATCCCGTTCGTGGGACCATGGGTGGCGGTGATGCCGGACGTGCACCTGGGCAAGGGCGCGACCGTGGGCTCGGTGATCCCGACCCGCGGCGCGATCATCCCGGCCGCGGTCGGCGTGGACATCGGCTGCGGCATGGCCGCGGTGCGGACCACGCTGCGCGCGGCCGATCTGCCCGACAGCCTGGCGCAACTGCGCTCCAGCATCGAGCGCAGCGTGCCGGTCGGCAATGGCCGCGGCGGCGAGCACCGCAAGCTGCCCGACAGCATCGCCACGCGCATCGCGCAGTCGGGGCTGGTCGAGCGCCTGGACACGATCAAGGCCAGGCACCGCCGGATCCGCACCGACAAGCTGGACTGCCAGATCGGCACGCTCGGCGGCGGCAACCACTTCATCGAAGTGTGCCTGGACGAGAGCGACGCGGTGTGGGTGATGCTGCACAGCGGCTCGCGCGGCACCGGCAACCTGATCGGCAGCTACTTCATCGAGCAGGCGCGCGAGCAGTTGGCGCACCGCGTGCTCGGCTTCCACCTGCCGGACAAGGACCTGGCGTTCTTCATGGAAGGCGAGCCGTTGTTCGACGACTACGTGGAAGCGGTGTCCTGGGCGCAGGACTACGCCCGCGAGAACCGCGAGGCGATGATGGCGCGGGTGCTGGCGGAGATGCGCCACCGCTTGCCGAAGTTCCAGTTGGAGAAGCTGGCGGTGAACTGCCATCACAACTACGTGCAGAAGGAAACGCACGCCGGCGAGGAACTGTTGGTGACGCGCAAGGGCGCGGTCAGCGCGCGTGCCGGCGAGCTGGGCATCATCCCCGGCAGCATGGGCGCGAAGAGCTTCATCGTGCGCGGCCTGGGCAATGGCGACAGCTTCCACAGCTGCAGCCACGGCGCCGGGCGGTTGCTGAGCCGGACCGCCGCGCGCCAGCAGATCACCCTGGCCCAGCACCGCGAGGCCACCGCGCACGTGGAGTGCCGCAAGGATGCGGCGGTGATCGACGAATCGCCGGCGGCTTACAAGTCGATCGACGCGGTGATGGCCGCGCAAAGCGACCTGGTGGAAGTGGTGCATACGCTGCGTCAGGTGTTGTGCGTTAAGGGCTGAGGCGGTGTGGCCTTGGCAGCTGCCGGCCTCGTGCCGGTGCGAGGCCGTCCGTTCGCGGACGGCCTTTTTTTATGCCGCAGCCGCAGCGTCCTGCTCGCTGTCTTCGGCGATCAACGCGTGGTGCAGCCCGATGCCGGCGATCACGCCATCGGCCGAGGCCAGCGTGGCGTTGCCGAACATGCGCGCCGCGTCGCCGGCCGCATAGACCCGCGGCACGCTGGTCAGCTTCTTTTCGTCCACGCTCAGATACGGGCTCAACGGGCCTTGCTCGAAGCGGCAACCCAGGCGCTCGGCCAACGGACTGGCCATGCGCGTCGGCGCGCCCAGGAACAGCGCCTGGATCTGCACCAGCGCGCCATCGTCCACGCGCATGCCGTCGATCGCCGTGCCCTCGCCTTCCAAGGCGATTGCCCGCCGCGTTTCCAGCTGCACGCCACGCCTGGCCAGCTTGGCCATCAGCTCGGCGTCATCCAGCGGCATGCCCTGCGCGAACAACGTCACCCGGCCCCAGTCGGCCAGCATCAGCGCCTGTTCCGCCGACATGGCGGTGCCGTTGCCGAGCACGCCGATGCGCGCCTGCCGGCCCAGCTCGTAGCCGTGGCAGTACGGGCAGTGCATGACCGTGTGTCCCCAGCGCTCGGCCACGCCCGGCAGGTCCGGCAACTGGTCGACGACGCCGGTCGCCAGCACCATGCCGCGCGTGCGTATCCGCCTGCCGTCGGCCAGCGCCACATCCCAGCCGCCGGGCAATGCAGTCGCCTCTTCGACCTGCCCGTCCCACCATTCGACGGTCGGATAGGCCAGCAGCTGCGCCTTGGCCTGCGCCAGCACCGCGCTGCCAGGCATGCCGTCCAGCGCCAGCAGGCCGTGCGAGTGCGCGGCGTGCCGGTTGCGCGGCAGGCCGGCATCGACCACCAGGACCTTGCGATGCCCGCGCGCCAGCATCAGCGCGGCGGACAGGCCGGAGAAACTGCCACCGACGACCACGGCATCATGTTGCATGGGTCTTCTGCTCCTGTTTGAGTTTGCGTTGTACGCGCTGGCCCAGCTTGCGCAGCGTCAATGCCTGCAGCTGTGCGGCCAACGCGGCCTGTGCCTGCCGATAGCCGTCGTCCAGCGCATCGTTGACTGCACGCTCGATCGCGCAATCCGGATGCGGACCGCGCACGCCGTGGCCCAGCACTAGCGGCTCGCCCAAGGCGACATAGACGTCGTACAGGCTGATCGCCTCCGGCGCGCGCGCCAACTGCCAGCCGCCGCCGTGGCCGCGGGTGGATTCGACCAGTTGCGCGTCGCGCAGCCGCGCCAGCAGGCGCCGCACCACCACCGCATGGCTCTGCAGGCAGGCCGCCATCCGCTCGGAGGTCATCGGCTCGCCATGCTGGGCCATGTGCACCAGCAAGTGCAGCACATCGGAAAGTTGTGTGTTTCGCTTCATGTAACCATCTTAGTTACATTTATAAATGCGTGTCCAGTCCCGGTGGCCGGAACGACGGCGCAACCGCCGCCGCGGTCTCGCACATGGACGCGGCACACGCGTCATTCGTACGCAGGCAGGCTATTGGAGGCATCGTCTGCACGACGTGCATGTGCGGCCCGTTTCGGCTGCGCATCTTCACGGCATCGTGGCGTGCGCTGCCAGCGTGCCCCGATCGGCGACGCCTCGCCCCCGCTCGCCAATGCGCGCTTGGCGCACGCATGCGTCACGCCGCGAACGGCGCCGGTCCCAGCGCGTCGACCAGATGGTCCAGGAACGAGGCGATGCGCGCCGAGACCGCCGTGTTGCGGTAGTACACGCCGTGGATCGGTTGGCGCACGTCCAGCGTGAGCTTGGGCAATAGCTGCACCAGGCGGCCTTCGCGGCGATCGGCCGCGGTCATGAAGTCGGACAGGCAGGCGATGCCGTCGCCGGCCAGCGCCAGCTGGCGCAGGGTCTCGCCGCTGGAACAGGCGAGCGTCGGGCGGATGTGCAACGCAGCGCCATCGCTGCCGCGCAGCGGCCATTCGTTGAGCGACTCGGGCTGGGTGAAGCCGAGCAGGTCGTGCGGGGCCAGCGCGTCCACGCGGCGCGGTAAGCCGCGCCGGGCCAGGTAGTCGGGACTGGCCAGCACGCGCAGCCGGCTGCTGCCCAGCGCGCGCGCATGCAGGCTGGAATCGCGCAGCGCGCCGATGCGGATCGCCAGGTCCGTGCGGCGTTCGAGCAGGTCGATGATGCCGTCGTTGCTGGTCAGCTCCAGCTCCACATCCGGATAGCGTGCGCGGTAGCCGGCCACGTGCGGCACGATCGCATGCAGCATGAACGGCGTGGCCGCATCCACGCGCAGGCGCCCGACCGGGCGCTGGCGGCGCGCGACCATCTGCTCTTCGGCCTGCTCGACCGCAGCCACGATCTCGCGGGCGCGCTGCAAGAAGGCCTGGCCTTCCTCGGTCAGCGCCAGGCGCCGGGTGGTCCGCCGCAGCAGCGTGGTCTGCAGCTTTTCCTCCAGCCGAGCCAGCGCGCGGCTGACCCCGGAGGCGGTCTGCCCCAATGCGTCGGCGGCGGCGGTGATGGAGTGCGTATCGACCACGGCGATGAAGGCCTGCAGTTCGTCCAGCGTCGTCTTCATGGCAGAGCGGATGGTGGAATCGGGAATCGATTATTGATCAGAACGCAAAAGTGACTGGTCTGGCGATGGGTTTTTCCTGGCCAGGGATGGGGCCACACTGCGTCTGTGCTTATTTCTCCCGGATGCCGTCATGGTCCCGCTTCCGTCCGTGCTCTGCCCTGTGAACGTCCCCCTAGGCGCCACCGCACCGATCGGCCAGCGCGATGCGATGCGTGCCGCAGCGACACCGACATGACCGCGCCACTCGCATACTGAAATCCAATCTTCTTCCCCATCTTCCTCGCAAGGAGTCACCGCATGCGCATTCCCGCTTTCGGCCTGGGTACGTTCCGGCTCAAGGATCAGGTCGTCGTCGACTCGGTTCGCAACGCGCTCGAACTCGGCTACCGCGCCGTCGACACCGCGCAGATCTACGGCAACGAAGCCGAGGTCGGCCAGGCCATCGCCGCCTCCGGCGTGCCGCGCGCGGACATCTTCGTCACCACCAAGGTGTGGACCGACAACCTGTCCGCCGATACCCTGCTGCCGAGCCTGCGGCAGAGCCTGGACAAGCTGCGCAGCGACTACGTGGACCTGACCCTGGTGCATTGGCCCTCGCCGCGCGATGCGGTGCCGATGGCCGAATATCTGCATGCCCTGGCCGACGCCAAGCGGCAAGGCCTGACCCGGCAGATCGGCCTATCCAACTTCACCATCGCGTTGACCGAGCAGGCGATCGCGATCCTCGGTGCCGACGCGATCGCCACCCAGCAGATCGAAGTCCATCCCTATCTGCAGAATCGCAAGCTGATCGGCTACCTGCAGCAACAGGGCATCCACGTCACCTCGTACATGACCCTGGCCTACGGCAAGGTGCTGCAGGATCCGGCGATCGCCGCGATCGCCGCACGCCATGCCGCCACACCGGCACAGGTGGCGTTGGCCTGGGCGCTGCAGCAAGGCTATGCGGTGATCCCGTCCTCGACCAAGCGCGAGAACCTGGCCAGCAATCTGCTCGCGCAGTCGCTGCGCCTGGAGGAGGAGGACATGGCGCAGATCGCCACGCTGGACCGCGGCGAACGGCTGGCGAACCCGGCCGGTATCGCGCCGGACTGGGACTGAAGCCGCCGCGCTGCATGCCCTGGATCGGTGAGCGTGCCGGCGCCTCCACGACAACGCGTCATGCGACCTCGCAACCGGCACGCTATCCAGCACGGCGTTGCAAACGCTTCCATGGCGTTTGCCCGCTCATCTCGCTTATCGGTTCAGCGATTCGCGCGCGATATCGCGCTGCAGGCGCAAATCGCGGCAACTATCGGCTAGGATCGGAGCGACAGGGGGGTAGCTTCGAGAGGAGTCCTACCCATGCAGACCGCTTCCGCTCTCGCTCGTCCTGCCCACGCTCGTCGCGCCGTCGATCTGGATGCCGAAATGGCCTACTGGCGGCATGCGCATGCCAATGGCCGCCTCGGTCACCATGGTTTCTCCGACTATGTCTCGCTGCTGAAGATGGGCTACGACGTCTATCTGGCCTATCCGCGCGCCACCGAAGCGCAGTTGTACCGCGTGCTGCAGGAGTCCTATCACCACCTGGCACCGTCGCTGTCGGTGCCGTGGGACGAGGCGCGCTGGCTGGTCCGCCATGCCTGGCACCATTTGGAGCAATCCGGGCGCAGCCACTGACGGCAGCGGCGAGCACGCCGGAAATGGGTAGCGCGTTGCAGACTGCAGCGCGACAGCTTTTTCGTCGCGCCAGCGCTTCACCGCGACGGCGGCGCGTCGGAGGTGCGCTCCTTGGCCTCGATGCGGCCATGGAATTCTTTCGAGCCCTGCCCGGGCGATGTCGCCGCATCGCCCTGGGTGCTCTTGAGTTGCTGCTTGCGCCGTTCGACCACGTTCTTGGCCAGCGCCACGCGGCGCCCGACCACCATCTCGGTGAGCCAGTCGACCAGGTAGCGGGTGTATTCGAGCTGATGTTCCTTGCGGGTCAGCGCGTGGTCGGCGCCCTTGATCACCCGCGAGGTCAGCGAGCGCGCATTGGAAAACGCGGCGGCATAGTTCTTGAGCACCTGGCCGGGCACGATCACATCCTGCTCGGCCTCGACCAGCAACACGTCGCCGCGAAAGCGCTGGCACGCGGCCAGCGCGATATTGTCGTCCGGCGCGACGGCGCGATGCCGATACGGCATCAAGTCCGGATCGCGGTTCAATGCCACCTTCGGCCCGTCCCAATGCGCGTCCTTGTACAGCGCCGGCGAACGCAGCGCCAGCCACTCCACCGGCCGCTCCAGGGTCAGCAGCGAGGCCAGGTAGCCGCCGTAGCTCAGGCCCACCACCGCGATCGATTCCGGATCCACCTGCGGCGAATCCACCAGCCGGTCGTAGGCCGCCTTGATGTCGTCCAAATTCTGCGCGCGCGTCACCGTCTCGCGCATCGACGCCATGCCTTCGTGGCCGCGCAGGTCGAAGGTCAGGCACACGCAGCCCAGGCCGACCGCTTCGCGCGCACGCACCAGGTTGTGATGCTGGTTGCCGCCCCAGCCATGCACGAACAGTACGCCAGGCATGCCATTGGTCGGCGTCAGCAAGGTGCCGCTCAAGGCGTCGCCGTCCACCGCGATATCGATGCTGGAGAGCTTGGTTTCCATCGTCAGTCCGCAGCGCTCACATAACGGTATTTGGTCAGGCGGCCCACGCGCGGATCTTCGCCCATGTAGTAGACCTCGGCATCCGCGGGCAGCGCCGGCGCGCCATAGCGTTCGACCGTGGCCGCGATCACCGCGTGCAACGCCGGGTCGCGCTGGAAGGCATCGACCGCGGCCAGTTCCGCCGGCGTGGCGCCGCCGATGCGCCAGGATTGCTCGAGCACGCCGCACAGGCGCGTGCCGTCCTGGGCGATGCCCTCGATCACGTCGTAGTTGCGGCGCGATGCGTAGAAATCGGGATAGGCCTGGGCGACGCAACGATCGTAATGGCGCGCCTTCAACACCGCCTCACGCTGCGGCGGCGGCAATGTGCGTTCGAGCAGCGCGTCCAGGGTGCCGCGGATCACGAACAGCTGCGAGCCGCCGTAGGTCTCGCCACCGGCAGCGTCGTCGGTGGCTGATTGCGTGCCGTAGTAGGCGATGGTCATGCCGGCGCAGTCCACTTCGCCGACGCTGAAGGTCGTCGAGCGATCCAGTTGCCGCTCCAGCACAACGCCCTGCTGCGCCAGATCCGCGGCTGCCAACGCGTCCAGCGCGGTCTCCAACGCCTGCGCATCGTGCAGCAACAGCTGGCCCTGCCCGGCGATGCCGTGCGGCAACTTCAAGCGCACCTGGCCGCCGCCACACAAGCGCGCATACGCTACGCGCGCATCGTCCGCCGCGAACGCGGTGTAGCCGGGCACCGTCGCCTCGGCCAATGCGCCGCCGAGCGCATGGTTCCAGCCCTGTGGCGCGGCCGCGCCGGGATCGACCAGCGGATGGCTGATCGCCTTGGTGGCGACGAACGCATGCGGGACCACGCCACCGAGCAGGTCGGCCGCCGCGCGCACGCCCAGCTGTTGCGCCTGCGCGGTGGTCAGGGTGTCGTCCGGTACGTAGAAACCGCTCTGTGTCGCGCCGGCATCCTGCAACGGCAGGCGCATCAGCCGCGCCACTTCGGCGGCGATCCAGGCGTGCGTGGCGACCTCGTGTCCGCCGGGCGGATGCATGCGGACGCTGCAGCGACGGACATGGTCGTGCGCGGCAGATGGCGCCATGCGCGGCTCTCCAGGCGAACAGGACAGGAGGTCAAGCACGGGCGTACCAGAACAGCAGCAGGCCCAGCGCGAACAGCGCGACCGCGGCGAGCAGCCAGCGCGGCACGGCGGCGCGCAATTGCCGCCACCAGGCGCCGGCCTCCGAGATGCCCGGGGCATCGGCGGGAACGTCGTTTGTAGGCGGAGCCTGATGCCTGGCCGTCGCCTGCGATGAGGAATGGCGGTGGGGATTGACCATGGTTCCAAGGCTGTCGGCAACCGCGTTGCGCCATGGTGAACGCTGCGTGCCGAGCGCGTTAGCGGGATATCCGGATGTCGAATCTCGATGTCGAAGATGCAACCGACGACGTTGCCTGTTGCGAGCGCATGCTACCGGCGCGTCACTAACAACGTTATCCACCCCGCACGAATGCCTCTCGGGGGCGGCGCTCAGGCGGACGATAATGGTGCGGTGGCCTGCGCATCGATCCGGTGCTTGCCGGCCAGCGCCTGCATGCCCTGCAGCGTGGCCTGCACCGCGCTGGCGTAGCCGCTGCGCCACAGCTCGGCGCGCGACTGGCGCGAGGATGCTTCGGCCAGCGCCAGCGCGAAGGCCTGCACGCGCGGGTCGGCCAGCGTGGCACGGTCGAGAAACGAGTGTTCCAGTGCGATCACGTCCACCGGCGCCAGCCAGGCATCGGCGACCAGCTCGGCCACGCCGATCCGGTGCGACAGCTGATGCATCGCGCTCAGGGTTTCGTGCAGCATCTCCAGATATGCCCACTGCCACAGCGCCGCCTTGCGTTGCGGATCGGCCTGGTCCAGGGCGGACAAGGCAGCGTCGATCTGGTCGATGCGTAAATCGTTCATTCGCTGGCGCTCCACGTCGCGCAATCCGATCGACGCATTTTGCGCGCAAATAGTGAGGAGATTGTGAGCCGCAGCCTCTGCGGCAATGGGACGGCGCGTTCCGCGGCTCGGCCGGGGTAAGCCGGCGATCAGCTGCAAACGGCCGTATCGAACGGCAATGCGCTCCTTGCCGCGTGGCCGCATTTGCGGGCGGATGCAGCGCTGCATCCACCGCAGCACGCGCAACTGGGAAGCAGCGCAAGACCGGCATCGGCGCGACTGTTCTATACTGGCGCGGCACGCAGCGCATCGCCGCGCGCGCTCTTCCGCTCCCCACGCCACGACATGACGCCACCCTGACACCCGCGCTGCGCTTTCCACGCTGTCCCCCCTGCGGGACGCCCGGTGTGTTCTGGCTTTCCATTTCGTGTAGCGCCGCCCTGCGACGGGCGCGGCGCCAGGAGTGTTTTCTCGTGAATCTTTATCCCCCGCTGCGCCAGCAATGGTTCGGCAACCTCCGTGGCGACGTGCTCGCCGGCCTGGTCGTGGCGCTGGCGTTGATCCCCGAAGCCATCGCCTTCTCCATCATCGCCGGGGTCGATCCCAAGGTCGGGCTGTACGCCTCGTTCTGCATCTGCGTGGTGATCGCCTTCGTCGGCGGCCGGCCGGGCATGATCTCCGCCGCCACCGGCGCGATGGCGCTGCTGATGGTCGGCCTGGTCAAGGACCACGGCCTGCAGTACCTGCTGGCGGCAACGCTGCTGACCGGCGTGCTGCAGATCGGCGCGGGCCTGCTCAAGCTCGGCGCGCTGATGCGCTTCGTGTCGCGCTCGGTGATCACCGGTTTCGTCAACGCCTTGGCGATCCTGATCTTCATGGCGCAACTGCCGGAACTGATCGGCGTGCCGGCGCTGGTGTATCCACTGGTGGCGCTGGGCCTGCTGGTGATCTACGGCCTGCCGTGGCTGTCGCAGCGCACCTTTGCCGGGCTCGGCCTGTGGCTGCTGTTGCTCGGCGCCGCGCTGACCGCGGGCAGCCTCGATGCGCGTGCGCTGTATGCCGTGGCAGCGGTCGGTGGCGCGGCCCTGCTACTCGGTCATCGCTGGACCCGCACGCTCGCGCTACCGCCGCCGCTGGTGGCGATCGTGCTGCTGACCGGCATGGCGCTGTACTTCGGCATCGCCGTGCCCACCGTCGGCGACAAGGGCCAGTTGCCCGACAGCCTGCCGACGTTCCTGCTGCCGGACGTGCCGTGGACGCTGGAGACATTGAAGATCGTGTTCCCGGTGTCGGCGACGATGGCGGTGGTCGGCCTGCTCGAATCGATGATGACCGCACAGATCGTCGACGACATGACCGACACCCCAAGTGGCAAGAACCGCGAATGCATCGGCCAGGGCACCGCCAACATCGCCAGCGGGCTGATCGGTGGCATGGCCGGCTGCGCGATGATCGGGCAGTCGGTGATCAACGTGAAATCCGGCGGCCGCGGCCGCCTGTCGGCCCTGGTCGCCGGCAGCGTGCTGCTGATGCTGGTGGTGTTCGCCGGCCCGTGGGTGCGGCAGATCCCGATGGCCGCGCTGGTGGCGGTGATGATCATGGTCTCGATCGGTACCTTCAGCTGGCGCTCGCTGGCGCAGCTGCGCACGCATCCGAAGAGCTCCAGCGTGGTGATGCTCGCCACTGTGGCGGTGACCGTGGCCACCCACGACCTGGCGCGCGGCGTGCTGACCGGCGTGCTGCTGTCGGCGCTGTTCTTCGCGCGCAAGGTCGGGCGCATGCTGGACATCGTCAAGACCGAGGACGCCGATGGCGGCCACACCTACCGCATCAGCGGCCAGCTGTTCTTCGCCTCGGCCGGCAGTTTCGCCGCCGCGTTCGACTATGCGCACGCGCCGGCGCGGGTCACCCTCGACCTGTCGCAGGCGCACCTGTGGGACATCAGCGCCATCGGCGCGCTGGACAAGGTGGTGCTGAAGTTCCGCCGCCATGGCGCGCAGGTGCAGGTGATCGGACTGAACGCCGCCAGCGCCGCCATGGTCGGGGATCTGGGCACGCACCATCGGGCCGACGCGGCCCCGGCACCGCTGCATTGAATTGGATAGCGGCAGCGCAGGCGATACCGCCTGCGCTCGCTGCCATGTCGCAGATCAGCGGATGGCTTCGGTGCCCGTGTCGGCCTATGCACGCGCAAATGCACCGCGACGATGCCGCCACATCGCGCCATGACGCCACGACCACGCGGCCTGGCTAGCATGCTCCGCAACGGCGGCCGCCCGCTGTCCGCCGCACCATGCCGCGAGGATTCGCCGATGCATCTGGAACACTGGCTGCTGCCGCCACACGACTGGGTCCCCAACCATCCGTTCCTGCCGGTCCTGCTGTACCGCCAGGCCGACCGCGAGGGCGGTGCCGCCGGCTTCGAACGCCGCTTCGCCGCCCACGGCTGGCCGCCGCAATGGCGCGATGGCATCTACGATTACCACCACTACCATTCCACTGCACACGAGGTGCTTGGCGTGGCCAGCGGCAGCGCGCGGCTGGTCATCGGCGGCCCGGGCGGCCCCGAAACCGCGCTGGCGGCCGGCGACGCCTTGCTGCTGCCGGCCGGCACCGGCCATTGCTGCATCGATTCCAGCAGCGACTTCCTGGTGGTCGGTGCCTATCCCGCCGGGCAGGACTGGGACATCTGCCGGCAGGCGCCCAGCGCCGAAACGATCCAGCGCATCGCCCAGTTGCCGTTCCCGCCCAGCGATCCCGTCGCCGGTCCGCAAGGCCCCTTTCTTCAGCACTGGAAAGTGCCTCAGGACCGGGGCTAGACCCGCGCGGGCCTGCCGGCGCACCGCGGTGCGGGCATGACTTCCCGCACCCTGACTTCCCGCAGACGACAGAGCACGGCCCAGCAGCGATGCTGCTGCCATCGTCAAAGGAACCGTCGCCATGCGCCTGCTGCTTTCCGTATGCACCCTCTCCCTGCTCGGTGCCGCCGCCAGTGCCAGCGCCGGGCCGCAGTTCTCCTCGCAGCAATGCGGCTTTTCCACGCCCTACGACGTCATCGTCGACCGCACCGGCGTCGCCCTGACGCGCAGCGCCGGCACACCGAAGACCGTATTCCTGCATGACGGCCGCCTGCAGGTGGACGGCGTCGCGCAGCCGCTGAGCAGTGCCGACGCCCAGCGCGTGCGGCAGATGGAACAGGGCGCGCAGGCACTGATGCCCGAAGTGGCCGGCATCGCCCGCGAAGTGGTCGGCATCACCTTCGACGCCTTCGGCGGCGTGGTCGAAGCGATCACCGGCAGCCGCAGCAAGGCGCGCAAGATCGAGCGGCACCGCGACGCCGCCCTCGCCCACCTCGAGCGCACCCTCGGCAAAGGCCAATGGCAGAAGGAACCGTTCGACAAGGCGTTCGAAGCCGACGTCAGCGCCGCCGCCGAGGAAATGGCCGGCGCGCTGACCAGCGGGGTGATGTTCGCGGTGTTCACCGGCCGCGCCGACGACATCGAGAAACGCACCGACGCGATGCAGAAGGACATGGATCGGCGCATGGACGCGCGCGGCAAGGCGCTGGAAGCCAGGGCCAACGCGCTCTGCGTGCAAGTCAGAGAGCTCGACGAGCTGCAACTGCAATTGGACTACCGGCTCTCCGACGGCAAGCGCTTACTGTTGCTCCAACAAACCAAAAATCCGGCCGAACCCTCATCTGCGATGGCCAGAGAGACAGAAGTGACTGGTGGATCGAGGCGGTGAAGCGGAAATTCGGTATTTTCGAGCACTGCACGGTTACGCGACACCACAGCCCTTACAAAAATTGGCCGCAACACGGCAAGTCAAGCAAGAATTCAAGCTACGGCACCCTGCGGTGAGAAGCTGGAAAGTTCTTGCTGCTCTTGACATTGCCGCTCCCGAGGCCTGACCAACTCATCGCCTTAACGGGCCTCCTCATCCGACCATACTCCGTTGGCAGGATCGAATTCCGTTGTCATCAAGCATTCGCTGCGCCAACCAAAGCCGCAGATCGCTATTGCACCCTGTCGCATTGGATCCAGTTCAAGTACTTTCTCGATGTCGATCTCGTTGATCGCTGACGTGACAAAAGCGCCCAAGCCCAACTCGGTGGCGGAAATGTACAAAGCCTGAGAAATATGTCCGACATCCAGGATCACAGCGCGATAAGCTTTCGCGTGCTGGCGATACTTCCAGAATGTCCTGTCGAACCTCGGCGCCAGAAGCACAAGGACGTGCGCGCTGGAGAACCAGTGTTGCCCAGCCAAGGCGAGGCGGGCAAATTCCTCCACGCCCGGCTCGGGGTGAGTCAATGGTTGTAGGGCGTGGTCCACCGGGTGGTAATGGTAGACCCCTGGCGACACTCCTTCGACATCCCTTATCAGAAGGTAGGCTTCCGTGGGATGCAGGCCGCCGGCTGAGGGCACGTTCTTTTTGAGGAAAGCCGTGTCTTCCTCCACGCGAACCAGCATCTGCGCCATCAGTACACGTTGCAGCATCCTGACGAAAAGCGCATTGGGAAGCGATCTTGTCCGGTCGTAGTTCCGGCATGTTACGCGACGCGCAAGCATCTTCCCGAACTCATCATCATCGAGCTTTGCGAGCGGAATTCTATCGCTTTCATGGCCTGTTGCCCGTACTTCAGGCGGCGGGGGGCCAAGCTTCTTACGCAGGTCATTGGCAGAGATCATGCCGCTGGACTCCATCGCCACGACCCCATCCACCCCTTGCCATCGGCTAAGCCAATGCGCCACTGCCGCTGCTGGCCACCAATGACCTGCGCGCAGCGTGTCGTCGCTTCTCCGGAAAGAAGCGAAGCTCTCGTCATCGCCTATCAACAAACCGCACTCAAGCAATCGTCGGATCGATTCCGCGTCACCACCTACGACTTGCGTTTGCTTGATCCATTCAGTCGGACTGATTGCACCGAGCAACTGCATGTCGGCGTGATTGATTTCCACCTCATGATCCAGATGGGGCGCCAAGGCAATCCATGCGCTTCGCCGGCTGAGACCAGCGCCGCCCCGTAGCAAAACGCCTAGGTCGAACCCCACGCTTTCCCTAGCCTCGATGAACAGCACTGCGCATCGCCTTAACCGCATAAACCCCTTCTTTTTCCATGATGCAAATTATGTCTGAATCGCGTGGACGACGGTCTGTCCTGCTAGGATACCGACGCAGCCCCGGTCGAGTTGCTAGCGTCCGTGGCAGCCGCGTCTAAGTCATGCACTCTGTCGCATGCTTAATTCATTGACACACAGGGGGATACACCATGACAAGTGATCAGATTCAGGGGCATCCGCCCTTCGACATCGCCACTGCACAACAACTGCTCGCGCTTTTGGCCACGGATGACGATTTCCGCGCTATGTTTTCCCAAGATCCGGATGCCGCCCTGCGTAGCCTTGGCGTCTCCGAAGAAAGAGCCGCAGCCGCCCTTAAAGAACCCACGTGCCTTTGCACTTCGGAACTGGCCTCAAAGGAAGAGATAGAGGAGGCCTGCGAGCTTTTGACCGCCTACCTCACTGCCCATGGCACCCACACGGTCGTTCATTGTTTCGAAGCGGGCTCCGTAGCCACAAGCCTCAAGGCAAGATAAGACGGGAGTGACTGCTGCCAAGCGCGGCGGAAGGTATCGGCCTTCTGCCGCGCCATTTCTCCCTGGCCCATGCTGGACAGGATTTCCGTAGTCCTCAATATCGCCAGATTCGAATCGGCGACATTCGTAGCCTGGAAGACCAGGCCACCGATCGGCTCGATGTAAGCCAAACCACGGCGAGAGGCCAGCCATTCGTTTTCGGCCAAAGCTTGCTTCTTTTCCCCCGCTGCAAGCAGCGCATCTCTCAAGCCGACATGAATTTGGAACGGCTCCTTGCCGTCGATTTGTTGCCGAAGAAGAGGGACTGCCTCATGCGAGCGCCCCGACATGACCAGTTGCTCAGCCTTGAGTAGCGATAGCATTTTGATCATGGGAGGAAACCCTGATTGTGATACTAGCGCTTCGAGCTGTGGAAGATGCGTTTCGCAGATATTCCTGTCACCGACCCGCTGCGCCAGCCTGATTGCGGCCATCGCCACAATGACGAGATCGTCGCGATCGCCTGCGTCTCCAATGACGGCCTGAGTCAGCGACTCGCTTGCGATGCGTCCGAGTGCCGCTCTATCGACCGTCTGCGGGTCGACTACAAAAGCGACGGCTTGCTGCGCGACTTGGAAAGGATACTTGAGTACCGGCTCCGCATTGGCGGAGGCGATCACGGCCGCTTTCGCAGCGTTGGCGGCCTCGACGAGCTTACCTTGATCCAGGGGGATGGAGATCTGCTCGAACCTATCCGTCAATGCCTTGCTTGAAGTACTCAGCGCCGCCATCACCTTGCTGGCAGTCGCGTAGTCCTTGGTGGCGGCCAATGCGGCCGCGTGCCTTCTGGTTGCCGAGTATCCGCCGAGTTGCTCGGCTTGCCGGAAACTGCTCAACGCTTCGCGATAGCGGCCCTGCGCAAGATAGATCCTTCCCTGCAGCTCGATGGCGACGTCGCGCAATGGGTTCTGCGGAACGGCGAACATATTCGTGCTTTGCAAAGCAGATGCATAGTCGCCCTCAGTGAATTCGTCCCAGGCAAACTGGGCCGCGCCGGCGTAATAGTCGGGGTAAAGTTCGGAGAGCATTTTCCACTTCTGCCTTGCCTGCCGCCAAGGGTAGGAACCGAGTTCGCTAGCCCACGCGTCGAGATAGAGCGCATCCCGTTCCGACAAGTGGTCGCGCAATGCAACTGCCTTGACAAGATACGGAATGGCGGCCCGATTATTGGCTGTGGATACCTTGGTACGCATCAAGCCCATATAGGCGAGCGCGAAATCCTCGTCGATCTCGACAGCCTTTGCGAAGTACTGATCAGCTGCCTGAAAGTCGCGCTTCGTGAAGTACCTCACAGCGATGGCGTATGCCTTCAACGCATCCAGGCTGCTTGTGGTGACGCGAGGCAAAGGCGCCGAATTCTTGCTGATCAAATCTTCGTCTTCCCCCAATTGCTCTCTCAGCGACGCAGTGACCGTATCGATCGATGCAAGTACTGAACCAGCTCCTCTTCCATCCCGGGAGGACGCATAAACTGTGGCTTGCGTGATCGGATCCACCATTTCCGCGCTCACCCGTACCTTTCCACCTACTTCGGATACCGTCGCAAGAAGGACTGCGCGCGCTCCGTCGCGCAAAGCGATTTCGGAAGCAGTGGCTCGATCCAGCGCGGTCCGATCAGGATCGCGGCGCATCCGCGCCAGCGTATCGCGTACTTTCAGATCGCTCAGGACATTCACATAGCGCGACTGTTCCAGACTCACCCGGAATGCCTGTTGCAGCGAATCGTCCATGGACGTGTCGCCCGTCAAATTGCGCAGATCCCCCACCACCACCCAGTCGCGCTCGGCGAAGGCGATGGCCGGCTGCGGACGCGTGACGAACCAGGCACCGACCGTGATCGCGGCAATCAGCGCCACCTCTGCGGCAAGCGCCGCCGGGCGCCGCCACAGCGGGATGTCCCGCCACGCCTTCGGCGTCGGCTTCGGCGCGCGCAGCGGGGTGTTGCCGATCTCGCCGACTTCGTAGATCTCCTGCGCCGTCGGCACGCCCTTGAAGCGCCAGCGGCCGTGCGATTTCCACAGCAGGCGTTCGCCGCGCTCGCCCAGTTCGCGCGCGGCGCGGTGGGTCAGCGACTCGGCCACCGCCGACAGCAGGATCTGCCCGGGCCGGGCCAGGGTCATCAGCCGCGCCGCAGTCGGCTTGGCCAGGCCCTCCACTTCCAGCGGCTTGGCGCCGACCTGCACCGCGGCGTCGCTGTTGCGCCAGGTCAGCACCTCGCCCACGTGCAGGCCGGCGCGCACTTTCAGTACCAGTTTGCGCTGCTTGCCCAGCTCGTGCAGCCCGCGGCTGTAGTCCAGGGCGAAACCGAGGCCGTCGATCGGCCGCTCGAACAGCAGCAGCAGGCCGTCGGAACGGTCGATCAGGCGTCCGCGCCAGCGCTGCTGCAGTTCCAGCACCAGGTGATCGTGCAGCTTGAACAGCTCGGCGGCCTTGGCGTCGCCCAGCCGCTCCACCAGCGCCATCGAATCGCACAGGTCGGTCAGCAGCAGCGTCCGCAGTTGCGGGGCGTCGGGCTGCGGCTGATGGGCGTCGTTCATGGGCAGCTCGAGGGTTGTTGATGGGCTCAGCGCGAGCCGGAGGCGAGGTCGTGCCAATACAAGCGGTTGCCGCCGAGGCGCTTGGCCTCGTACAGCGCGGCGTCGGCGTTGGCGTACCAGTCGTTCCAGTCCGATTGCGGATCGACCCGGCTGATGCCGATGCTGACCGGGCAGATGTGCGGCAGTGGATGCGGCACGCCGAGCAGGTTCTGCACGGTGGCGATCACGAACTCGCCGATGCGGCGCAGGTCGTCCGCATTGCCGGTGGACACCAGCAGGCAGAATTCGTCGCCGCCGAGGCGGCAGGCGATGTCGTCCTGGCCGGCGACGGAGCGCAGGATGTTGGCGACGTTCTGCAGCACGCGGTCGCCGACCAGATGGCCGTGCTCGTCGTTGATGCGCTTGAAGCGGTCGCAGTCGATCAGCAGCAGGCCGGGGCCGGGCGAGCGGCCGTCGCGGCGGCATTCCTGCAGGCGCAGGATCAGGCCACGGCGGTTGTGCAGGCCGGTCAGTTCGTCGGTGCGCACCAGCTCTTCGGTCTGGGTGAGCTGGTGGGTGGTGGCGTACAGATTGTCCAGCGCCGCTTCCAGGTCGTGGTTGCGGCGGCGCAGCTGGCGGATCAGGGTCTGCTCGTTCATCACCACGCGCATGATGGTGCGGCGCAGGAAGTAGGCGACCAGGCCCGGATCGCGCTCCACCAGGCGCTGGAAGTCGTCGTGGTCCAGTTCCACCAGCACGCCGTCGCTGGCGGCGATGGCGTCGGCGCTGCGCATGTGGTTGCCGATCAACAGGCCGAGCTCGCCGAAGAATTCGCCGTGCCCGAGATGCTTGACGACCAGGTCCTCGCCGAAATCCAGGTCGATCACGCCGCTGTTGATCACGAACATGGCGCTGCCGCCGTCGCCGCGCCGGAACAGCACGTCGCCGGCGCGCACCGTGCGCGAACGGCCGAACTCGGAGAACAGGCGCAGCTCCGCGGCAGTCAGCACCGTCAGCTCATTGGGCTTGGGAGCGACCACAGCAACCGTCGGAATTGTCTCGCGTGCATTGGACGCGGCGCTATCGCAGCTCATCCAGTCCCCTACTGCTCTTGACGTCGCCCGCCATCTTGCACAAAGCATAGCACCTGAACGAATCGCCGCTGACGCGATCACAGCCAATCTCGCAAGGGCTGAGACCGCGAAAGGACCTGGAATCGGGCGTTGCCGGCCTGACGGTACGGTGCCGCCGCACCCAGCCTGGCGCAACTCGTAGACACCGTGCCGCCGCCGACCCATGCGCCACCGCACACGCAAAAAAAAGCCCGGGCGAACCCGGGCTCTCCCCTCCCATGGGGATCGGCAAGCAACGGACGCCTGGCTGCAGGTCAGGCGGCCTTTTCGCCGTGGAACTGCTCTTCTTCCGTCGAGCCCTTCAGTGCGGTGGTGGAGGACTGGCCCTGCTGGATCGCCTGGGTCACCGCATCGAAGTAGCCGGTGCCGACCTCGCGCTGGTGCTTGACCGCGGTGAAGCCGCGATCGGCGGCGGCGAACTCGGCTTCCTGCAACTCGACGAAGGCGCTCATCTGCCGGCGCGCATAGCCGTGCGCCAGATTGAACATCGAGTAGTTCAGCGCGTGGAAGCCGGCCAGGGTGATGAACTGGAACTTGTAGCCGTAGCGGGCGATCTCCTTCTGGAACGTGGCGATGGTCGCGTCGTCCAGGTTCTTCTTCCAGTTGAAGCTCGGCGAGCAGTTGTAGGCCAGCAGCTTGCCCGGGAACTTGGCGTGGATCGCCTCGGCGAACTGGCGCGCGAATTCCAGGTCCGGCTTACCGGTCTCGCACCAGATCAGGTCGGCGTAGGGCGCGTAGGCCAGACCGCGGCTGATCGCCTGGTCCAGGCCCTTGTTGGTCTTGAAGAAGCCTTCGACGGTGCGCTCGCCGGTGGTGAACGGGCGGTCGTTGGGGTCGATGTCGCTGGTCACCAGGTCGGCGGCCTCGGCGTCGGTGCGCGCGACCAGCAGCGTCGGCACGCCCAGCACATCGGCGGCCAGGCGCGCGGCATTGAGCTTCTCGATCGCCTCGCGGGTCGGCACCAGCACCTTGCCGCCCATGTGCCCGCACTTCTTCACCGAGGCCAGCTGGTCCTCGAAGTGCACGCCGGCCGCGCCGGCCTCGATCATCGCCTTCATCAGTTCGAAGGCGTTGAGCACGCCGCCGAAACCGGCCTCGGCATCGGCCACGATCGGCTGCAGGAAGTCGATCTCGTCCTTGCCCTCGGCGTGGTGCAGCTGGTCGGCGCGCAGCAGCGTGTTGTTGATGCGCTTGACCACCGCCGGCACCGAATCGGCCGGGTACAGCGACTGATCCGGGTACATCTGCCCGGCCAGGTTGGCGTCGGCGGCGACCTGCCAGCCGGACAGGTAGATCGCATTGAGCCCGGCCTTGACCTGCTGCATCGCCTGGTTGCCGGTCAGCGCGCCCAGCGCGTTGACGAAGTCCTTTTCGTGCAGGTATTTCCACAGCTTCTCGGCACCGAGCCGGGCCAGCGAATGCTCCACGTGCACGGTGCCGCGCAGGCGCACCACGTCGGCGGCGGTGTAGTTGCGGGCGATCCCGGCCCAGCGCGGATCGGTGTCCCAGGCGTGCTGGATCTGTTCGGCGGTCTGCAACGTGGTGCTCATCTTGCGTTCTCCTCGGAATGGATACGGCGATGAAACGGTGGAGCGGTGTTTCGGACGAAAAGCATGGAAGGCACGGAAGAGTCAGGCGCAGGAATGTCGCTTTCACGATTCCCCATTCCCGATTCCCCACTCCCAGCTCCAATCACTCGATCATCTGGTAGGCCGGCAACGTCAGGAATTCGGCCAAGTCCTCGCTGCGGGTCAGCGTGTCCAACAGCGCGATGGCGTCGTCGAGGCGGTTGCCGCCGGGCAGCAGCGCGCGTTCGCCCAGGCGCGCCGGCAGCTGGCGCATGCAGGCGTCGAACAGCGCGAAGTCGATCGCGGTGCCGTCGTCCAGGTGCAGGCCGCCCACGTGCAGCCACTGCCATAGCTGGCTGCGGCTGATCTCGGCGGTGGCGGCGTCTTCCATCAGGTGGTGGATCGGCACGCAGCCGTTGCCGTCCAGCCACGCCGCCAGATAGCGCACGCACACTTCGATGTTGCCTTCGAAGCCGGCGCGGGTGATCGTGCCGGTGGATGGCGCGATCAGCGTGTCGCGGTCGGCCTGCACGTCCTCGCGGCGCAGGTCGTGCTGGTTCGGCGCGCGCATGTGCTCGTCGAAGATGGCGCGGGCGATCGGGATCAGCGCCGGATGCGCGACCCAGGTGCCGTCGTGACCGGCGCTGACTTCGCGCAGCTTGTCCGCACGCACCCGCGCCATCGCCTGTTCGTTGGCCGCCTCGTCGTGGCCGATCGGGATCTGCGCGGCCATGCCGCCCATCGCGTGCGCGCCGCGGCGGTGGCAGGTGCGGATCAGCAGTTCCGAATACGCCTTCAGGAACGGCTGGGTCATGGTCACCTGGCCGCGCTCGGGCAGCACCCGGTCGGGGTGGCGGCGGAAAGTCTTCAGGTAGGAAAAGATGTAGTCCCAGCGGCCGCAGTTCAGGCCGACGATGCGCTCGCGCAGCGCATGCAGGATCTCGTCCATCTCGAACACCGCCGGCAGCGTCTCGATCAGCACGGTGACCTTGATCTGGCCCTGCGGCAGGCCCAGCATCGCCTCGATGTGCGACAGCGCGGCTTCCCACAGCGCGGCCTCTTCCATCGATTGCAGCTTGGGCAGGTACAGGTACGGGCCGCGGTCCTTGGCCAGCAGCGCGCGGCCGTTGTGGAAGGCGAACAGCGCCGCGTCGAACAGGCCGCCGGCCAGCGGCTGGCCATCGACCAGCACATGCTTCTCGTCCAGGTGCCAGCCGCGCGGGCGCACGATCAGCACCGCCTGCTCCTCAAAGGGCTTGAGCGCGTAGCGCTTGCCCGCGCTGCCGTCGCGCGCCGGCGGCGCGCTGAAGATCAGCGTGCCGGCCACCGCCTCGGCCAGCGCGCGCTGCCCGGCGACCAGGTTGCGCCAGGTCGGCGCGGTCGAGTCCTCGAAGTCGGCCATGTACACCTTGGCGCCGGAGTTCAGCGCGTTGATGACCATCTTCGGATCGGTCGGACCGGTGATCTCGACGCGGCGGTCCTGCAGCGCGGCCGGCAGCGGCGCCACGCGCCAGTCGCCGGCGCGGATCGCCTGGGTGTCGGCGCGGAAGTCCGGCAGGCCGCCACCATCGAAATAGGCCTGGCGCTCGCGGCGCGCCGCCAGCCGCGCCTGGCGCTCGGGTTCAATCGCCCGGTGCAGCGACACCAGCAAGGCCAGCGCCGCCGGCGGCAACAGGGCGTCCTGGCCGGCCAGCGAGGCGGTCAGGGTGATGCCGGGGGTGGAGCGGTCGGCGGACGGGGATGAAGCGGCGAAGGCGGCGGCGGACATGGTGGGGTTCCTCGATGTTTCCGGGATGCCACCGTGCTGCTGCCGCAAGTATTTGACAATACAGTTTTATCAATGCATTAAATAAGCACACCTTATAGTTGTCACGTCATGGCCACGCGCGGCACCGCAACCCCGCGTTTTCCCTACAAATCCGACCGGCTGAAGCCACTGCGCGCGTTCTGCCAGACGGTACGCCTGGGTTCGGTCTCACGGGCGGCCGAGGCGCTGTTCGTCAGCCAGCCGGCGGTGACCCTGCAGTTGCAGGCGCTGGAGCGCGAACTGGGCGTGGTGCTGCTGGAGCGCAGTGGGCGCCGCCTGATCCCCAGCCGCGAGGGCCAGCTGCTGTACGAAATGGCGCAGCCGCTGGTGGAAAGCCTTGACCGGCTGGAGGCCGATTTCCGCGAGAAGGCGCGCGGGCTGGACGCCGGCGAACTGAACATCGCCGCCAACAGCTCCACCATCCTGTACCTGCTGCCGAAGATCGTGGAGAACTTCCGCGCGCGCCACCCGGACGTGCGCCTGACCCTGCACAACGCGATCAGCGCCGACGGTACCGAACTGCTGCGCGAGGATGCGGTGGACTTGGCGATCGGCTCGATGCTCGACGTGCCGGCCGACCTCAGCTACGCGCCGGTGTACCGCTTCGAACAACTGCTGATCGCCCCGCGCGACCACCCGCTGGCGAACACGCCCAAGCTCACCCTGCACGACCTGTCGCCGTATCCGCTGATCCTGCCGCCCAAGCGCCAGGTGACCTACCGCCTGGTCGACCTGGTGTTCCAGCAGGCGCGGGTGCCGTACACGGTGGCGCTGGAAGTGGGCGGCTGGGAGGTGATCAAGCAGTACGTGGCGATGGGCATGGGCATCTCCATCGTCAGCTCGATCTGCGTCACCGAGGCCGACCGCGGCAAGCTGGCCACGCGCTCGCTGAGCGACTATTTTCCCTCACGCAGCTACGGCGTGGTGGTGCGCAAGGGCAAGTTCCTGTCGCCGCAGGCGCGCGCCTTCATCGAACTGATCCAGCCAGACCTGTTCACCCCGCGCGGCTACGACGAGAGCGGGCCGTCGGAGCGTTGAGTCGCCGTGGCCGGGCGAACGGGCCGTTTCGCGCGCCGCGCCAGGTGGCCGCAGGCCGTCCGGTTGCGCTGGCAGGCTCGCGGCGGCGCCGGACCCAGGACATGCCGGCTGCCTGCTAAGGTGAAGCCGCACATCGCCCACCCACCGCCACAGCCTTGACTCCCTCCTCCCGCTACGCCGAAATCGACGCACCGCCGGCATTGCGCGATCGCCTGCGCTGCAGCTGGCGCTTTCGCCAGGGCGATGCCGATCCGCTGCCGACGCAGGTATTGCCGGATGGCTGCGTGGACCTGATCTGGGACGGACGCGCTCTGTTCGTGGCCGGACCGGACCACGAAGCCAGCGTCGCGACGCTGGCGCCGGGCAGCGTACTGAGCGGGGTGCGCCTGGCTGCAGGCGCGGGCGCGAGCCTGCTCGGCGTGCCGCTGCATGCCATCGCCGACCAACGCGTCGCGCTGGAGGCGTTGTGGGACGGCCGCGGTCGCGACTGGCAAACACGGCTCGAAGACAGCACCGAGCCGCTGACGTTGCTGCATGCGCTATGCGCCAGCCGTCCACTCGTGGCGGACCGGCGGATGGCCTGGGTGTTCGCGCAACTGGCCGGCGACGATGCGCCGCGCATGGCCGAACTCACGCGCAGCCTGGGCATCAGCGAGCGCTCGCTGCGGCGCCGCTGCCAGGACGCGTTCGGTTACGGCGCCAAGACCCTGGAACGCATCCTGCGCCTGCAGCGCTTCCTGCGCATTGCCTCCGGCCACGCCACGCTGACCGCGGCGGCGCTGCAAGCCGGTTACGGCGACGCCCCGCATCTGGTCCGCGACAGCCGCCAACTGACCGGCCTCAGCCCGCGCGACCTGGTACGACAACACGCAAGCTGAGCTGGCCGTTTTCGCCAAGCCGGCAGCGGCACGGCGATGGATACTGGCCGCCCTTTCCACGGAGCCCGCCATGAGCCGCGCCGACCATCAGCACCGCATCGACTACCTGGAATTCGCCGTCGCCTCGATCGCCGCGGCCAAGGCCTTCTACGGCCAGGCCTTCGACTGGACCTTCCAGGACTACGGCCCCGATTACTGCGAATTCCGCGACGGCCGCCTCACCGGCGGCTTCTTCCACGGCACCGCGCAGCCCGGCGGTGCGCTGGTGGTGCTGTACTCCAACGACCTGGCCGACACCCAGGCGCGCATCGAAGCCGCCGGCGGCCGCATCGTCCGCCCGCTCTTCGAATTCCCCGGCGGCCGCCGCTTCCATTTCACCGATCGCGATGGCTATGAGTTGGCGGTGTGGTCGGAAAGCTGACGGCTGGGCAAAACTGCGGCGCAGAGGCCGCTGTGCGTCTGCGGCACTGCTGCCGATAGCCAACCGCGCAATGGCGCGAGCGGCACGCCGCACGCGCACCGCACTCAGCCGCGCGCGTAATGCCGCAAGAACATATCCGCCGCCGACTCCGCCACCTGCGCCTGCTGCGCGGCGTTCAACGCGGGCTGGCCCATGGCGATCTGCGGCCAGAACGCGAAGCCCTTGACCAGGCCTTGCAGCTGCTGCGAGGCGAACTCCGGATCCAGCGGCTGCAGGCGGCCGTCGGCCAGGGCCGCGCGGATCCAGACCGTGGTGCCCTCTTCCTTGCTGCCCAGTTGCGCGATCAGTTCGCGGGCGCGTTCGGGCGAATGGACGCCTTGGGCGATGGCCACGCGCGACAGATCTACGAAGGCCGGGTCGTCGAGCAGCCGCAGCTTCTGCTGCAGCAGTTGCAGCAGTTGCTCGCGCAACGGCCGGTCGGCGCGATACGGCACGTCGAGCGTGTCCGCGCTGCGCTGCCACAGCCGGCGCAGGATCTCGGCGAACAGCGCGTCCTTGCTCGGGAAATGGTTGTAGACGGTGCGCTTGGACACGCCGGCGCTGGCGGCGACGCGGTCCATGCTGGTGGCGTCGAAGCCCTGGCTGCGGAACTCGGCGATTGCCGCCTCCAGGATGGCCTGGCGCTTGCGCTCGGTCAGGCGCACCGGGGCCGGTGCGGGGTCGGATGAACTGGACATGTGGACATTTTACACCGGGCGGTTTACTTTCCCCCTCAAGGAAACTACACTGTGTAGTGTAATTTTCATGCCACACCCCCTCCCTCCACACCCTTCTGGAACACCGCCGTGCTCGCCTCCGCCCGCCAGATGCCCCGCTGTTCGCCGTCCCCGCATGCGGCCTCGCCGCAGTTCCGCGATGGTCGCTTCCGCAATGCGGCGCCCACCGCGACCAGTGCGCTGGGCTTCTTCCCGACCCTGCGCCTGATGTGGGACTTCCTGTTCAACAAGCCGGCGCACACGGTGCCGTCGCTGCCGTTGCCGGTATTGCCGCTGACCCGCGCGCAGCTGCTGGCCGCGCCGGACCACAGCCTGTTCCGGCTCGGCCACTCCACGGTGCTGATGAAGTTGCATGGCGGTTTCTGGCTGACCGACCCGGTGTTCTCCGAGCGCGCCTCGCCGTTCGCCTTCGCCGGACCCAAGCGCTTCCATGCGCCGCCGATCGCGCTGGACGAGCTGCCGCCGATCGCCGGGGTGATCCTGTCGCACAACCACTACGACCATCTGGACCGCGCCACCATCCGCCGCCTGGCCGACCGGGTCGGCGTGTTCGTGACGCCGCTGGGCGTGGGCGACCTGCTGCTGCGCTGGGGCGTGGACCCGGCCAAGGTGCGGCAGCTGGACTGGTGGCAATCGACCACGGTGGACGGAGTGACGCTGACCGCAACGCCGTCGCAGCATTTCTCTGGCCGCGGGCTGTTCGACAGCGGCCGCGCGCTGTGGTGCTCGTGGGCGATCCAGGACCAGGCGCTGAAGATCTTCTTCAGCGGCGACAGCGGCTACTTCGACGGCTTCAAGGCGATCGGCCAGCGGCTGGGTCCGTTCGACCTGACCTTGATGGAAACCGGCGCCTACGACGCGCAATGGCCGCACGTGCACATGCAGCCGGAGCAGAGCCTGCAGGCGCACCTGGACGTGCGCGGGCGCACGCTGCTGCCGATCCACAACGGCACCTTCGACCTGGCCCTGCATGCCTGGCACGAACCGTTCGAGCGCATCGTCGCGCTGGCGGTCGCGGCCGGCGTGACGCTGGCGACGCCGCGCATGGGCGAGCGGGTGGATCTGACCGCGCCGGTTGCCGGCGACCGCTGGTGGCGCACGCTGGGCGCGGTTCCTGCGGCGGCGCGATGAAGCGCTGAAGCAGCAACGTTGCCAATGCCGGCGCGGTCCGCGACCTGCGCCGGCACACCCTTCGGAGAACTGTACGCGCCGGCCGCATGACGCGACCGACACGCGCGCATGGCCATTACAGGCGCAGCCACTCCAGGCCTTCGCCGCGGCGGTAGTACACCGCCAACGCCTTGCCGTAGACGCTGTCGGCATCGACGAAACCGAAGTAACGGCCGTCCAGGCTGTTGCCACGATGGTCGCCCACCGCCAGCAGCTTGCCAGGCGGTACGCGCACGTCGTACAGGTCCGGGCCGCCGCCGGCGTCCAGGTCCAGGTGCGCGATGCGTTCGCCGAACCGTTCCTCGTCGCCGGCGCTGCCGATCCGCAGCGGCTGGCCGTTGATCGACAGGTGGCCGTCGCGCAGGTCGACGCGGTCGCCGGCCACCGCTACCACGCGCTTGATCAGGCGGGTGCCGTCGCGCGGCGAATCGAACACCGCCACGTCGCCGCGCTGCGGATGGCCGCGTTCGAGCAGGCGCCATTCGGTGAACGGCACGCGCAGGCCATAGGCGCTCATGTCCACGGCGACGCGGTCGCCGGGCTGCAGGGTCGGCTGCATCGAACCGCTCGGGACCACGTAGTGGTTGGCGAACGAGGAACGCGCGGCAGTCAGCAACAGCAGCATGACCGCGATCGGCAGCAGTTCCTTGCGCGTCCAGCGCGCGGCGCGGTGCAGGCGGGAGTCTTGCGGGTCGGTCGAGGTCATGGAACACCTGTGGGATTCGGGTGGGAGGACATCGCGGGGTTGCCATTGCGACAGTGCGCGCGTCGCCGCACGGGTACCAGTGACGGAAGGCATGGGGCTGCGCTTGTGCCATCGGGAGGCGGGCGCGGATGGGTTCACGGATACGCAGGCGGTCGGGGCTTAAGTCCCTCCTGCAGTGCACCCAGACAGGCAGTGCATGCTCTTCATGTGGGAGCCGCGTTAGGTCGCGTCGACTAGCGGTGCGGCACTTAGGAGGCGGCGGTCGGCGGCGGAAGCCATGGCGCTCGAAACGAGTGTGCGCACGGTTTAGGAGACTGTCGGGGCTGAAGCCCCTCCTACAGGGTTGCTGCGGCCATTTCGCGGCTGCCACAACGAAGAACGGGATGGCCGTTGGGCCATCCCGTTCTCGATCACCGCTGGCGGCGAGGTGCGACTCAGTTCTTCAGACCGCGGTTTTCCAGCAGCGGTTCGACGCTGGGATCCTTGCCGCGGAAATCGCGGTACAGGGTGGCCAGGTCGACGGTGTTGCCGCGCGAGAGGATCTTGGCGCGGAAGATGTCGCCGTTCTTGCGCGACAGGCCGCCGTTCTCCTTGAACCATTCGAACGCGTCGTCGTCGAGCACTTCCGACCAGAAGTAGGCGTAGTAGCCGGCCGAGTAGCCGCCGCCCCAGATGTGATCGAAATAGGTGGTGCGGTAACGCGGCGGCACTTCGGCCACGTCCACCTTGAACTTCTTCAGCGCGTCGGCCTCGAACTTGTCCACGTCCTGCAGCGGGGCGTCGGCCGGCTGGGTGTGCCAGGCCAGGTCGAGCAGCGCCGCCGACAGATATTCGGTGGTCGCGTAGCCCTGGTTGAAGGTGCGCGCCTTCTTGATCTTCTCCACCAGCTCGGCCGGCATCGCCGCGCCGGTCTGGTAGTGCTTGGCGTAGTGCGCGAACACCTTCGGATCCGAGGCCCAGTGCTCGTTGAACTGCGACGGGAACTCGACGAAGTCGCGCGAGGTCGCGGTGCCGGCGATCGACGGGTACTTCACCTTGGAGAACATGCCGTGCAGCGCGTGGCCGAACTCGTGGAACATGGTGGTGACGTCGTCGAAGCTGAGCAGCGCCGGCTGGCCGGGCGCGGGCTTGGTGAAGTTGCAGACGTTGTACACCACCGGCTTGGCGCCGGTGAGGCCGTCCTGCTCGACGAACACGTCCATCCACGCGCCGCCGGACTTGCTGTCGCGCTTGTAGTAGTCGGTGTAGAACAGCGCCATCGAGGTGCCGTCCTGGTCGAACACTTCGTACACCTTCATGTCCGGGTTGTAGGTCGGAATGTCGGTGCGTTCCTTGAAGGTGATGCCGTACAGCTCGGTGGCGGCGTAGAACACGCCGTTCTTGAGCACGTTGTCCAGCTCGAAGTACGGCTTGATCTGCGACTCGTCCAGGTCGTACTTGGCCTTGCGCACCTGCTCGGCGTAGAAGTCCCAGTCGGACGCGGCGAGCTTGAAGCCGCCCTTCTGCGCGTCGATCACCTTCTGCATCTCGGCGACTTCGCTGCGTGCCTTGGCGGTGGCCGCCGGCACGGTGTCGGTGAGCAGCTTCAGCGCCGCGGCCGGGGTCTTGGCCATCTGGTCGCCCAGGCTGTAGGCCGCGTAGCTCTCGAAGCCGAGCAGCTTGGCCTTCTGCGCGCGCAGCTGGGCCAGGCGCTGGATGGTCTGGCGGGTGTCGTTGGCGTCGCCCTTCTCGGCGCGCGACTGCGAGGCGGCCATCACCTGGGTGCGCAGCTCGCGGTCTTTCAGCGACGCCAGCACCGGCTGCTGGGTGGTGTTCTGCAACGCGAGCAGGTACTTGCCGTCGAGCTTGCGCGCGGTGGCGTCCTGCGCGGCCGAGGCGATGTCGCCTTCGGACAGGCCGTCGAGCTTGGCCTTGTCGTCCACCACCACCGCACCGGCGGCGGTGGCCGCGACCAGCTTGGTGTGGAACTGCGTGGCCAGCGTGGTTTCCTCGACGTTGAGCTTGCGCAGCGTCGCCTTGTCGGCATCGGACAGCTGCGCGCCGGAGCGCACGAATTCCTCGTAGTCGCGCTCGACCAGACGCTTCTGCTCCGGCTCCAGGTTCAGCGTGTCGCGCTGGTCGTAGATCGCCTTGATCCGCGCGAACAGCTTCGGGTCCAGGCTGATCTCGTCCTGGTGCTCGGCCATCTTCGGCGCCACCGCTTCCTGGATCTTCTGGCGTTCGTCGTTGGTGTCGGCCTGGACCAGGCCGAAGAAGATGCGCTGGACCCGGTTCAGGGTCTCGCCGCTGCGCTCCATCGCCTCGATGGTGTTGGCGAAGGTGGCCGGCTCGGCGTTGTCGGCGATCTTGCGGATCTCGGCCAGGTGCTGCTTCATGCCCTCTTCGAACGCGGGCTGGTAGTCGGCGTCCTTGATCTTGTCGAACGGCGGCGCCTGGAACGGCAGCGTGCTGGCGCTCAACAGCGGATTGGCGGCGGCGGGCGCGGGGACTGCGAAGCGGCAGGGGCGGCGGGCACGGGGTGGACTCCTTACCGGAACAGGCGGCCAGCGCCAAGCTGATGGCGGCGGCCAGAACGACAGTACGCGACATGGGGTGGAACTCCTGACAGGGACATGGTGGCGGGGCAGCCGCGCACGCTACGCGGTTTGTGCGGGGGCGGCATGTGCCATTGGATCTGGGGGTGGCGCGCGCGGCGCGGGCATGGCGCCGAACGCCTTGGCGCAGCGGCCGGAGCAGGCGCTTTGCGGGCAGATCCTGTCGCGGCTGAAGCCGCTCCTACAGTGCACCGGCCTTGTAGGAGCGGCTTCAGCCGCGACAGGAACTTGCTCAAGCCGGTTACGGCGCCCCAGGCAGCGGCAGCGCCTCGTCCTTGAAGATGGCCACGTGCGGCACGCCGTCGGCGCCGATCCAGCCGCGGTACATGCCTTCGGTGTTGAACGGGAAGGCGACGCTGCCGTCGGCGCCCAGCGCGATCGCGCCGCCGTCGCCGCCGGCCTTGGGGATCTGCTGGTCGATCACCGCCTCGGCCGCCTGCGCCAGGCTCTGCCCGGCGTACTTGACCCGCGCGCAGATGTCGTAGGCCGCCACCGCGCGGATGTAGAACTCGCCCCAGCCGGTGCCGGACACCGCGCAGCGGCTGTCGGCATAGGTGCCGGCGCCGATGATCGGCGAGTCGCCGATGCGGCCGTAGCGCTTGTTGGTCATGCCGCCGGTGGAGGTGCCCGCGGCCAGCCGGCCCTGCGTGTCCAGCGCCAGCGCACCGACCGTGCCGAAGTGCTTGGCGGTCTCCAGGTCGGCGTGCGCCTGCTTGTTGGCTTCTTCCTTCAGCGCCTGCTGCAGCTGCTTCCAGCGCTTGTCGGTGCGGAAGTAGGACGGATCGACCAGGGTCACGCCGTGCTGGCGCGCGAACACCTCGGCGCCGTCGCCGACCAGCATCACGTGCTCGGACTGGTCCATCACCGCGCGCGCCAGCTGGATCGGGTTCCTCACCCGGTGCACCCCGGCCACCGCGCCGGCCTTGCCGCTGGCGCCGTCCATGATCGCCGCGTCCAGTTCGTTGCGGCCGTCGTGGGTGAACACCGCGCCCTTGCCGGCGTTGAACTGCGGCGAGTCCTCCAGCACCGCGATCGCCGCGGCGACCGCGTCCACTGCCGGCTTGCCCTGCGCCAGCAGCGCCTGCCCGGTGCGCAGGGCGGTTTCCATCGCCGTACGCGCCTCGGCCAAGTCGGCAGCGCTGCTGCTGGCGCGCTCGACCCCGGCGCCGCCGTGGATCACCAGGGTGGTGGCGGGAATCTCGCGCATCTGCCCATCGCGCACCGCGTAGTAGCGGTGGAACACCGGCGCATCGACCCGACCTTCGGGCAGATGCAGAGTCGAGCCGGGGCCGACGCCGACGGTCTCGATGCGCGCCGCCTGCAGCGGCTTCCCGGCCGGCCTAGGCGGCTGCAGCGGGCCGGCGACCACGGTGGCGCCGGCCTGCGGATCGGTGGCATAGACCCGCGCGCTGCCGTCGCCCTCCACCGCCAGCGCCGCGCTCTCGTCCACGCCCAGGCCGATCAACGGCTGCCCGGCCGGGGCCAGCGTCGCCGCCCTGGCGCGGAACGCGAACAGCCGGCCGAGCCGGTCGCGTTCCTTGAAGTGGGTGTCGGTGATGACCCGCTTGAGCAGGTCCAGGTGCAGGAAGTCGGTCTCGATGGTGGTGGCCGGCCCCAGCGGATCGGCCAGCGCCGGCGCGCTGGTCAGGCTACCGCCGTCCATCGCCCCGTACAGGTATTCGCCGAGCATGGCCAGGCCGGCGCTGGTGCCGCCGAGCGGCTTGCCGGCGCGCACGTGCGCGTCCAGCGCGGCCGCCACCGGCGTGCCCTTCCAGTAGCGCACGTAGCGCGACTGGTCGCCGCCAGCGATGAAGATGCCGTCGGCGCGGGCCAGGCTGCGCAGCAGCGCCGGATCGCTGGAGGCGCCGCGGCCGCTGAACACGAACGTCTCCACCGAGGCCACGCCGCCGACGTCGCGATAGAACTCCTCGGCCACTTCGTTGCCCTGCGAGGCGCGCAGCACCACCACGTGGCCGTGCCCGGCCTTGGCCATGAACCAGCGCAGCGCGTCGTAGTTGCGGTCGCCGCCGCCCATCAGCAGCAGCCCCGGCGCGACCGGGCCGGGCGTGGGCAGGGCCGGGTCGCCGACCAGGTACTGGCGGTAATCGCGCGCGGCGGCGGGCGCGGCCAGGCACAGGCCCAGCAACGCCACCATCCAGGGCCGGAACGTGCCGACGAAACGGGTCATGCGGATCTCCTCGAGGGGCGGACGGGAACCGCACGGGCGGTTCGTTGCAGACAAGGGACGAACGGCGGCGCGGTTTCCCCCCTCGTCGTTGTACCGGTTCGCGGCGCCGCGCGGGCGCTGCCACGCGGGCGGACGATCGGCTAATGTGGGATGCATGCCCGCCTCCCTCGACGATTGGTTCGTCCACGAGATCCTCGTCCACGAGCAGGCGCTGAGCGGTTACCTACGGCGCTGCTGGCCGCAGCGCGACGAATGGCACGACCTGCGCCAGGAAATCTACGTGCGCGTCTACGAGGCCGCCGGCAAGGCGCGGCCGAGCCTGCCCAAGTCGTTCCTGTTCGCCACCGCGCGGCACCTGATGAGCGACCGGCGGCGGCGCAGCCGGGTGGTGTCGATCGAGGCAGTGGGTGATTTGGAGTCGCTGCACGTCCTGGTAGACGAGCTGTCGCCGGAACGCTGGTGCGGCGGGCGGCAGGTACTGGGACGGCTGGCAGCCGCCTTCGACCGCCTGCCCGACCGCTGCCGCAGCGTGATCTGGCTGCGGCGGGTCGAGGAACTGTCGCAAAGGGAGGTGGCCGTGCGTCTGGGCATCAGCGAGAAGACCGTGGAAAAACACGTGGCCAAGGGCATGCGCCTGCTGGCCGATCATTTTCATGGCGACGACGACGGCGCGCGTGCGCCCGCGGCGCCGCGGCGGGCACGGGCGCAGGATGGACAGCAGGCGGATTGAGCTGCGCGCTGCGGCGTGGCTGGCGCGCTGCGACCGCGGCGACTGGACGCCGCAGCAGCAGGCGCGGCTGGAGGCGTGGCTGGCGGCGGCCACGGCGCACCGGGTGGCGTTCCTGCGCCTGCGCGCGGCGTGGCAGGAGAGCGGGCGGCTGCAGGCGCTGGGCGCCGGCCAGCGCGACGGCGGCATTCCGCCGCGCGGCAGCTGGCGCGGGCTGGCGGCTGGCGACGGCGCGGCCAGCGCCAGCGCGGCGGCCGCCGACGCATCCGGCGCATCGGCCGACCTCGGCCAGTTGCGCTTCGCACCGCGCCCGCCGCCACGCACGCGCCGGCGCTGGCCGCTGGCGCTGGCCGCGACGCTGCTGCTCGGCGCGGTGCTGGGCTTGGCCTGGCGCCAGTCCGCGACGCCGCCGGCGGTCGCCTACGCCAGCGCCACCGGCAGCCTGCGCCCGCTGGCCTTGGCCGACGGCTCGCACGCGACGTTGAGCAGCGACAGCCGCATCGACGTGGCGCTGTCGCGCGCGCAGCGGCATATCGACCTGCAGCGCGGCGAGGCGTTCTTCGAAGTGAGCAAGGATCCGGCGCGGCCGTTCGTGGTCGCCAGCGGCGCGCGCCGGGTGATCGCGGTGGGCACGCGCTTCGCGGTGCGCCGCGACGCCGACGCGCTGCGCGTGGTGGTCACCGAGGGCACGGTGCGACTGGAATCGGCGGCGAACCCGCAGGCGCCGCCGACCCTGCTGCCGGCCGGCAGCATCGCCCTGGCCGGCCCGCACGGAGTGCTGGTGCGGCGGGTCGCGCTAGCCGAGGCCGAACGCGCGCTGGACTGGCGCAACGGCTACCTGACTTTCGACGACACCCCGCTGCAGGCGGCGGTGGCCGAGTTCAACCGCTACAACACGGTCAAGCTGCAGGTGGCCGACGCCGCTGCCGGCGCGCTGCGGGTCGGCGGCAATTTCCGATGGTCCAACACCGAGGCGTTCGTGCGCCTGCTCGAGCAGGGCTTCCCGATCCGCGCCGAGCGCCGCGGCGACCAGGTGCTGTTGCACAGCCGCTGAGCGCGAGCGCGGTCGGGATGGGGGGATTTGCGCAGCTCGTTCGTCGTGTCTAGCGGGGGCGTGGCCTTGCGCCTGGTTTAGGGGAGAAGACTCGATGCGATATCCGATGCGTGTCCTGCTGCTGAGCATGGCCTGCGCCACCGCCTGCGCGGCGCAGGCGCAATCCGTTGCCGACGGCCAAACCGCCGGCATCCAGCTGAACATTCCCGCCGGCCCGCTGCGCGCGGCGCTGGAGGCCTTGGCGCGGCAATCCGGCGCGCAGCTGATCTACCGCGCCGACCAGCTCGACGGCGCGCGCAGCGCCGGCGCGCACGGCCAATTGGACACCGCGCAGGCGCTGCAACGCGTGCTGCACGGCAGCGGCTTCGTCGCCCAGCGCGATGCCTCCGGCGCCTGGCTGGTCCGCCGCCAGGAGCCGGCCCCGGCGCCGCGCACGCAACCGGTGCGCGCCACGTTGCCGGCCGCCGCGCCCGCCGAACCGATCGCCGACTTGCAGACGTTGCAGGTCACCGGCTCGCGCATTCCGCGCGCGCAGTTGGAAGGGCCGGCGCCGATCAGCGTGATCAGTGCCGAACAGATCAAGGCCAACGGCTTCACCTCGGTGCCGGACGTGCTGCGCGCGATGACCCAGAACGGCGGCGAGACGCAGAGCCCGCAGTCGGCCAGCGGCGCCGACTTCTCGCCCGGCGCGCAGCAGGTGGACCTGCGCGGGCTCGGCCCCAACCACACCCTGGTGCTGGTCAACGGCCGCCGCATCGCCGACTTCCCGATGCCGTTCAAGGGACGCAGCAACTTCACCGACATCTCCAACATCCCGCTGGGCATGATCGACCGCATCGAGATCCTGACCGGCAGCGCCTCGGCGATCTACGGCTCGGACGCGATCTCCGGCGTGGTCAACTTCATCCTCAAGAAGCACGCCGACGGCACCACCCTGGACTACCGCTTCGGCGATACCAGCGGCGGCGGCGGCGACAGCTTCAACCTGAGCGTCAGCAGCGGTTTCTCGCGCGGCGCATTCGATGCGGTGTTCGGCGCCGAAGCGGTGACCCAGAATCCGCTGTGGGCCTACCAGCGCAGCCGCCAGGACAGCACCCTGGACGGCCCGACCGAGCGTTCGCAGGTGCCGCGCCGCACCTTCCTGCGCACCGACTACGACGACAACTACCTGGATCCGGGCGCAGCCACCTGCGAGGCGGTGTCCGGCCTCAACCGCGGCAGCACCAGCTACGCCTCGCGCCCGGGCTACGGCGAGTTCTGCGGCAGCAGCGCGTCGATCGGCTACGGCACCATCGGCAACAAGCGCCGCGGCATCAACGCCTACGCCTCGCTGAGCTACGCCTTCGACGGTGGCACCGAGTGGTTCGCCGACCTGCAACTCGGTTACCACGAACTGTCGCTGTTCCGCGACGTGACCCAGTGGGGCTACATGGCCCCGGACGGCAACGAGGAAGGCTATTTCTACAACCAGGCCAGCGACCAGATCGAGGCCTGGGGCCGCCAGTTCAGTCCCGAGGAAATGGGCGGGCTCAACGTCGGCACCATCCGCACCCGGCAGAAGACCTTCAGCCTGACCACCGGCTTCAAGGGCAAGCTGGCCAGCGACTGGGACTACGAGGCCAGCCTCAGCCATTCGCAGTACCAGGCCACCATCAGCTGGCCGCAGATCGTCGCCGAGCGCGCCAACGCGCTGTTCCTCGGCCCGCAGCTGGGCGTGGACGACGATTCCGGCCTGCCGATCTTCAACGCCGACCCGCAACGCCTGTACACGCCGCTGACCCGCGCCGAATACGACAGCATCGCCCAGCGCAGCGTCTACCAGCCGCGCTCGCGCACCGACACCGCCGCCTTCACCGTGACCAACCCCAGCCTGTTCGCGCTGCCCGGCGGCGACGCCGGGCTGTCGGCCACCGCCGAGTTCGGCAACCAGGGCTACGACCTGCGCCCGGATCCGCTGGCCACCCAGTACTACTACTACAGCTGGAAGGACTCCGACGGCCACGGCAGCCGCAACCGCTGGGCGCTGGCCAGCGAGCTGCGCCTGCCGGTGCTGTCGACGCTGGCGCTGAGCCTGGCCGGACGCTACGACCAGTACCGCTTCTCCGGCCGCACCCTGGGCAAGTTCACCTACAGCGGCGGGCTGGAATGGCGGCCGCTGGACACGCTGCTGCTGCGCAGTTCCTACGGCACCGCGTTCCGCGCGCCGGACCTGCACTACATCTACGCCGGTGCCGGCAACGACGAGACCTCCGGAGTGGACTACTACCGCTGCGCCAGCGAAGAACCCGGCGTGGCGATCGAGGACTGCAGCTACAACGACGAGGCGATCATCCGCGGCCGCAGCGGCAACCGCAAACTGGATCCGGAAACCAGCACCTCGTGGACCGCCGGCTTCGTCTGGTCGCCGCGTCCGGAGCTGGACGTGTCGGTGGACTACTTCGACATCGACATGCGCAACCAGGTGCAGGACCTGCGCGTGGACCAGGTGCTGCGCGACGAATCCGAATGCCGGCTCGGCAACCTGGACGCAGCCTCGACCACCTGCCAGCAGGCGCTGGCGCGGGTCACCCGCAGCGCCGACGGCGACCTGTACGGGGTCTACGTCAACCCGATCAACATCGCCCGCGAAAGCACCAGCGGCATCGACCTGAGCACCCATTACCGGCTGGACACCGGGATCGGCACCTTCCGCTTCAGCGGCAGCTACACCTGGGTGCGCCGCCACGACATCCAGGTCTACGCCGGCGAAGCGATGGTGGACGAATTCGCGGTCAACAGCGGCTACGACATCCCGCGCAGCAAGGCCAGCGCCAGCGTGTCGTGGGAACGCAAGGCGTGGTCGGCGACGCTGCACGGCGAGCGCCTGGGGCGCCTGCCCAGTTCCGATTCCTACGACCAGGTGTACGACCCGGACAGCGGCGACAGCCCGTGGATCGGCGCCACCTACCGCTACAACGCCTCGGTGCAGTACCGCATCGGCGACCATGCGCAGCTGTCGCTGGCGGTGACCAACCTGTTCGACAAGATGCCGCCGCGCGACCGCACCTACACGTCGTATCCGTACTACGACGTGTCCTGGTTCGACACCGTGGGCCGCAGCCTGTATTTGCAGTACACGCACAAGTTCGGCGGCAGCGCGTTGTAAGGCCACCGCTACTGGCGCGTTCTTCGACTGTTCGCAGGTCGGCGCGATCCTGTAGGAGCGGCTTCAGCCGCGACAGGATGCTACCGGTAACGCCCGGTCGCGGCTGAAGCCGCTCCTACAGGAACCGCATTCGCATCGAGGTGCCGGCCAGCCTCACAACGTATCGCGATGCTTCCCGCGCCACGGCCGGTACCAGGTGCGGATCGCGGCGATGTCGGCCTGCATGTCGGCGCTGGTGTGGAACAGCGGGCCGAGGCCGACGGTGCGGCTGGGGTAGTCGAAGTACACCGGGAAGATCGGGATCTCGGCGCCATGCGCGATCTTCCAGAAACCGACCTTCCACTTCTCCACCCGCTTGCGCGTGCCTTCCGGCGTGATCACGTACCACATGCGCGGCGCCTGCCGGATCAGCGCCACCGCCTGCTCGACCACGCCGCGCGGCGACTTGCGGTCCAGCGGGATGCCGCCGAGCTTGCGCAGCAACGGTCCCAGCGGCCACCAGAACAGCTGGCTCTTGCCCATCACCCGCACCTCGAAGCCGACCGCGAACTTGACCGCGAAGCCGAGGAAACCGTCCCAGTTGGACGAATGCGGGGCGACGATCATCACCAGCTTCGGCACGTCCGGGAATTCGCCCACCACCCGCCAACCGGTCAGGCGCAGCGCGGTGCGGCCGAGCCAGCGGCCGAAGCGGCTGGGCTTGACCATCGGCATGTTGGGGGTGGCGGGGGGCAACGAAAAATCGCGTTCGCTCAAAAGTCACTCCCAGCGGCCGGGCGAACGGCCACGTTTGATCTGGCTGCGCTCGCGCTTGTCATCCAGGCGCCGCAGCTTTGCGCCCTTCGAAGGTTTGGTGGCGATGCGCCGCTTCGGCACCGACAGCCCGGCGGCGATGAACTCGGCCAGGCGCTGGCGCGCATCGTCGCGGTTGCGGTCCTGGGTGCGGAAGCGCTGCGCATCGATCACCAGCACGCCCTCGGCGGTGATGCGCCGGTCGCGACGCGCCAGCAGCCGCGCACGCAGCGGCTCCGGCAGCGACGGCGAACCGGCCAGATCGAAACGCAGCTCCACCGCGGTGGAGACCTTGTTGACGTTCTGCCCGCCGGCGCCGCTGGCGCGCACGAAGCGCTCGACGATTTCGCTTTCCGGAATCGCCAGGCTGTTCGAGATGTGGATGGCCCCATTACCCATCCGCGAATTGTAGGGCATCCGCCAGACGGCTTGATTTTCCAAGGCCCGCGGCCGCGACGTGAAGACGCGGGCAGCGCCGGCGGCCGCGGCGCGACCCCGGACCTGGGCCGGCCATGCGAGCCGGCGCAGACGGCGAGGCCACGGCGATTCCCGTATCCTGGCCGCCGGTCATAGCCTTGCAGGACGCTCGATGAACCCGACCCCGCTCCTTTCCCGTCGCTGGCCGCAGCGCCTGCTGCTGGCCGCGCTGCTGGCCCTGGCCGCGGGCCCCGCGCTGGCCGAGCCGCCCAGCGACGGCGACGTCAACCGCCTGCTGTCGGCCTCGCGCGCGCAGAACATGCTCGACAGCATGCTGCCGCAGATCGAGGCGATGCAGCGCCAGCAATTCGCGCAGCTGACCGCGCAGCGCCCGCTCGACGCGGCGCAGCAGCAAAAGGTGCAGCAGATCCAGGAGCGCACCCAGGCCACCGTGCGCAAGGCGCTGTCGTGGCAGGAAATGCGCCCGCTCTACGTGAACCTGTACAAGCAGTCGTTCTCCAAGCAGGACGTGCTGGCGATGGCCGAGTTCTACGAGAGCCCGGCCGGCCAGAGCATGCTCGACAAGACCCCGCAGCTGATGCAGAACCTGATGGGCGCGATCCAGCAGAAGATCACCCCGCTGTTCGCCGACCTGCAGAAGGACCTGGAGCAGACCGTCAACACGCCGCCGGCGGCGCCGGCGAAGAAGTAGTCCTGCCGCGGCCAATGCGCTGGGCCCTTGCGCGCGAAGCGCTGCACCCCCGCTTCCTGTAGCAGCGGTTTCAACCGCGATGAGCGAAGCGGCTGGCGTTGCGCTTGCGGCAGAGGTCTGGATCGACATGTTCCGGCCGCAGCTGGAAGCTCAGGCCGCGCGGAAGGCATCGTCGGAACGACTTTGGGTGGCGTTAGGTCATGCGTCGTCGCGATCGGGCATTACCGGTAGCTCCGGTCGCGGCTGAAGCCGCTCCTACACAAGCGCGCACCACGAACCGTCTGGAAAAGCGCTAACCAGCGACTTCGCCTGGCGCAACCGCCAATCGTTCCGCGGTGCCCCGCACCCACGGCGCCGCCGACCACCCGAACAACCCGAACGCGCGCACGAACTCCGCATCCAGCGGTGCGTTCACCTCGATCCGGCGCCCGTCCGGATGCGGGAACGCCAGGCGCTCGGCGTGCAGCAGCATGCGGTGCACGCCCTGCATGCGGAAGATGCGGTTGTGGCGGCCATCACCGTGGCTGGTGTCGCCGATCAGGTGATGCGACAGATGCTTGAGGTGGCGACGGATCTGGCGGAAACGCCCGGTCACCGGGCTGCAGCGCAACAGCGCGTAGCGCGAGGTGCCGAACTCGCCCGACGGCACCTGCAACTCGCCGCAGGCCAGGCGCTGGAAGCGGGTCTGCGCCGGTTTCTTCAACGGCTTGCCGGGGCCGCCGTCGAGGTCGTGGTCGACGTCGAAGCGCTCCTCGGCCGGCCAGCCGCGACAGATCGCCAGGTAATCCTTGTCCACCTCGCCGCCCATCAGCGCCTTGCCCAGCGCGCTGGCGGTGTCGCGGTCGAAGGCCAGCAGCAGGGAACCGCTGGTGGCGCGGTCGAGCCGGTGCACCAGGAAGATCGGACGCCCCAGTTGCGCGCGCAGGCGATCGGCGAGGAAGTCGTCCTCGCCGCGGGCCAGCTTGCTGTCGTGGACCATCAGCCCGGCCGGCTTGTCGACCACGGCCAGGAACGGGTCCAGATAGAGGATCTGCAGGGAATCGGGGGAAATGCTCACCACCGGATTATCCGCGCCCGGCGCCCCCGGCCACAATGCGCGCGTCACGCAGCGTCCGGTTCCAGGCCGCCGACGTCGCCGCGCGATGGTTCGACGATGGCCTCCCACAGCTGCGGAGTCCCGTTGAAATGCTGGAACTGCCCGACGCGCAGCCCGTGGCGACCGGCAGCCGTATCGGTGCCCTGGCGTGTAGCTTCCGCGTAAGTCGCGCCGCGTTTGCGCGCACGCTGCCATGTCATCGCGTGGACTCACGTCCTCCCGTTTCCTGCCCCAGGCACGCGCAAGCGTGGCGCGATCTGCTCATGGGTGGATGACACGCCCTACAGCAACTGGATCCCGAAGCGGCGCACGCCCAGCGCCAACGCGCCGAAGCAGGCGATGGTCAGCAGCGCGCACGCGGCCAGCGTCCACCAGAAGCCCAGCCGCGGCAACAGCAGCGGAAACGCCAGGAACATCGGCAGCGTCGGCAGCACGTACCAGAACGTATACCAGGCATGGTTGGCGATCTTGGCCTGCGGCTGCCGCTCCAGTTGCAGCCAGATCAGCGTCAGCACCGTCACCAGCGGCAAGGCGGCGATCAGCCCGCCGAGCCGGTCGCTGCGCCGCGCCACTTCGGAAATCGCCACCACCAGCGCGGCGGTGATCAGATACTTGCCGACGATCCAGGGCATGCGCAGCTCCCGACAGGTGAAAAACGCAGGACGCGGACAGCGCGGGGCGTTCGATCGCGGCGGCGAAGCGCCTAGCGCCGCCACCACGCCGAGAGCAGGCTGACCGCGCCGATGCCGCCGGCGATCCATGCCCAGATCGACACGCCGCCGAGCTGCGGCCCGCCGGCGTCGAGCGCGTACAGCAGCGCCGCGACGGTGAGCAGGCCCACGCCGGTGATCGCGGTGACCACGCGGCGCTGCATGCGCAGCAGGATCACGTTGAGGTCGGACAGATCGCGCGAGCGCATCGACAGCTCGTGGCCGCCTTCCACCTGCTGGCGCAGCCAGCTGTGCACCAGGCGCGGCATGTCCGGCGCATGGGTCATGATTTCCGGCAACCGCTTGCGCAGTTCGTGCAGCGCGCGCTGCGGGCTGTAGCGCTCGACCAGGATGCGCTCGAGCACCGGCCGCGCCACCGCCCAGATGTCCAGCTCCGGGTCCAGCTGGCGGCCCACGCCTTCGATGTTGAGCAGGGTCTTCTGCAGCAGGATCAGCTGCGGCTGCAGGGTCAACTCATAGCGCTGGGCCACGCGGAACAGCTTGATCAGCACCTCGGCCAGCGAGATCTGCGACAGCGGCCGGGTGAAGTACGGCTCGCACACCGAGCGCGCCGCCGCCTCCAGTTCGTCGATGCGCACGTTGGCCGGCATCCAGCCCGCCTCCACGTGCAGCTCGGCCATGCGCCGGTAGTCCTTGTTGAAGATGGCCATGAAATTCTCGGCCAGGTAGTACTGATCTTCCTGCGACAGCTGGCCCATGATGCCGAAGTCCAGCGCGATGAAGCGCGGGTTGATCCGCCGCGCCGGATCGCTGTCGACCCAGATGTTGCCGGCGTGCGCATCGGCATGGAAGAAGTTGTCGCGGAACACCTGCGTGTAGAACACGCGAACGCCCTTGGCCGCCAGCGCCTTGCGGTCGATGCCGGCGGCGTCGAGCGAGGCGATGTCGTCGGAGGGGATGCCGCGCACCCGCTCCAGGGTCAGCGCGCGCTCAGCGGTGTGGCTCCAGATCACCTCCGGCACGTACATGTCGTCCGAATGCAGCCAGAAGCGGCGCAGCACGCTGGCGTTGGCGCCTTCGCGCTGCAGGTCCAGCTCCGCGGCCAGGGTGGTCTCGATCTCGGCCACCACTTCGCGCGGACGGATCTTGTCGGCGCGCGGGTGCGCGCGATCGACCAGCGCGGCGGCGGACTTCAACAGGGCGATGTCGGCGTCGATCTGCCGCTCGATATCCGGGCGCAGCACCTTGACCACCACTTCGCGGCCGTCGTGCAGCGTCGCCGCATGCACCTGCGCGATCGAGGCCGAGGCCAGCGGCGTGGTGTCGAAACTGGCGAAGGCCACGCCGATCGGCTGCCCCAGCGCCTGCTCGACGATGCGCCGCGCGGCCTCGCCGTCGAACGGGCGCACCCGGTCCTGCAGCAGGGTCAGTTCCTCGGCCACGTCCGGCGGCATCAGGTCGCGGCGGGTGGACAGGATCTGCCCGAACTTGACGAAGATCGGGCCCAGGTCCTGCAGCGCCAAACGCAACCGCGCGCCGCGCGACTGCGCGGCGATGTCCGGGCTGGCACGCGGCACGAACGGCTTGGCCAGGCGCAGCCAGCGCTCGGCCGGGGTGCCGTCGAGCAGATCGTCCAGGCGGTAGCGCAGGATCACCCGGCCGATGCGGCTGGCGCGGAACATCGCCTTCATGCGCCGTGCCCCGGCTGCAACCTGGCCACCCGCGCGGCCAGACGTTCGACATCGTCGCGCACCGCATCCACATCGTCGTAGAACGCGTCCAGCTCGGCGCGCGGGACCACGTCGCGCGACTCCTCGGTAACGAATTCGGCCGCGCTCTGCGCCAGATCCTGCGCGCTGCGCTGGGCCTGCTGCAGCGCCGCGCGCGCGGCGTTGGCGAACTGCACGCCGAGCACGTCGCCGAACACCTGGGTGAACGGGCGCTGCCAGTCGGGATCGAAACGCCCCGCCAACTGCTGCAGGCGCCGCGCCAGTTCGGCATCGCCGGACACCCGCACCCGTCCGCCGGGACTGGCGCCGCGCCGTGCCTGGGCCAGGAACGGCAGCTGCGCGAACAGCCCGCCGAGGGTGCTGCGCACCGCCAGATCCGGCTCCTGCGCCGTGTCCACCGGGCCGACCTGCAGGCGCGTGCCGTCCACCCGGATCTGCAGCGCCAGCGCGGGCGCCTCCAGGGTCAGCGCCACGCGCTGGCCGTCGAGGCCGCGCAGCGCCTCGCGGGTATCCGGGTCCAGCGCCAGCGCGCGGTTGAGCGCCGCTTCCAGCGCGCGGCCGGCCAGGGGCTTGAGGGCATCGAAGGGAGATCCAGGCATGCCGCGCATTCTAGCGGCAGACACGTCGCCGCACCGTGCGCGCGGCAGACTGTGAAGCGCGCCGCGCTACTGCGCCTGCGCGCCCCCCAGGTGTTTGCTCAGGAACGCCAGCAACTGGGTGTAGTAGGCGCGCCGGTGCGGCTCGGTGTAGAAGCCATGGCCCTCGTTGGGGAAGTACAGCGACTCCACCGGCGCACCGGCTTTTTTCAGCGCCTTTTCCATGCGCTCGGTGTGCTGGATCGGCGCACGCTCGTCCTTGCCGCCGGCGGCCAGGAACACCGGGATGCGGATGCGATCGGCCAGATTGACCGGCGAGCGCGCGGCCAGGGTGCTGCGTTCGCCAAGCCAGTCGCCGGCCCAGTTCTTGGCCCAGCGCGCACGCCTGGCCTGGTCGCGGTACATCGTCTCCAGGTCGTAGACGCCGACGTAGCCGGCGGCGCAGCGGTACAAGGCCGGTTCCCTGGCCCCGCCCATCAACGCCGCGTAGGCGCCGTAGCTGGCGCCATAGAGGCAGATGCGCGAGGCATCGGCGATACCCTGCGCAGCCGCCCAGCGCGTGGCATCGGTCAGGTCGTCCTGCATGCGGCCGCCCCATTCCTTCGCCCCGGCCTGGGTGAAGGCACGGCCATAGTTGCCCGAACCGCGGTAATTGACCCGCAGCACCGCATAGCCCGCCGCAGCGAGCAGTTGCGTGTCGTCGTCGAAATCCCACGCATCGAACACGCCGAACGGCCCGCCGTGCGGCAACAGCACCATCGGCAAGGGCTTGCCTGCCTCGGCATGCAGCGGCAGGGTGAGATAGCCGTGCAGCGGCAGGCCATCCCTGGCCTTGAAGCTGACCTCGCGGCTGGGCGGCACCTGGTCGGGCCGGAACCATTCGCGCCGGCTGAACACGCGCTTGGCCTGCTTGTCCACGGTGTCGTACAGGAAATAATCGCCGTTGTTGCGGTCGCTCCAGACGTACAGCAACACCAGCCGGCGATCGGCCGTTGCTGAGGTGATGAACACCGCATCGCCGTTGAACGCCTTTTCCAGCGATCGATACAGGCGCGAGGTCGGCGCGTTGTCGTCGAAGAAGCGGTTGCGCACCCGATCGCTCATGAACGACACGCCGATCGGCGTCTTGCCGTCCAGGTCGCGCAATACCCGGTACGGGTCGACCTGCTCATCGCGCAGCAAGGGCGAGTAGTGGTCGGTCGCCGGATCCCAGGACACCACCGCATCCGGACCGCTGGCCTGTTCCACCTGCAGATAGGCGAGCTTGTCGTCGCTGGAGAACCCCAGCGGATAGGCGCGATGGAAGCTGACGGTTTCGTCGTTGATCAGCCGCCACGGCGTGTCGTTGTCGTCGCGGTAATAGAGCTTGCTGGAATTGCCGCTATCGGCGCCGTTGGCGAAACGTACGCGCCCGGCATGGTCGGCGACGAAGTCCGCCCGCGACACCGGCGCGGTCGCCACTGGCGTACGCCGGTGATTGTAGATATCGAGTTTGTCGATGCGGATCGTGGGATCGCTGCTGGGCGCCACTACCGACACCAGCACGTTGCGCGGATCCTGCGCCAGGGTATCGAGCATGTACACCGACGGATCCAGGCCCGCCTTGAGCGTGGTGGCATTGACCGCATCGTTCATTCCATACGGGCTGGCGAGCAGACGCGGATTCTTGCCGTCGGCATCGATGGCGTGCAGCTGGCCGATCGCCACCGGTTCATCGCGCGTGCCGAAGCGCTCGGCCATCGATACCACGATGCGCTCGTCGTTGGCCCACCAGAAATCGTCGATCACCGAGTCGGCACCGCCGATGATCCTGGCCGAAAGCTGCTTGTCGCTGCGGCGAACGACCACCAGCCCGGTGCGGTCCTCCATCGGCTGGGTAACGGCATAGTAGGCGCCGGTCGGCGAGATCTTGACCCGCTCGAACTGGTCGCGCTTCAGATACGGGGTCAGATCCAGCGGCGGCGGCTCGGCCTGCGCGCATGCCATACCGGCCAGCGCAAGGCCGGCCACCAATGTCCAACGTCGCATCGCGTGCTTCCCCTCTCCCCTGAACGACCTATGTTGGCAAGCTCCGGGAACGGCGTCCATCCCCCGCCACAGTCCGCGGAGCCCCGCGCGTGCGTCGCAGATCCCCTCTCCCGCATCGCGCGGCGATGGCCCATGCTATCGCCCCTTCATCGGGCAATGACGGGAGCCGCGACATGCGCAAGATCCGGGTCGGCATCATCTTCGGCGGCAAGTCGGCCGAGCACGAGGTTTCGCTGCAATCGGCGCGCAACATCGTCGATGCGTTGGATCCGCAGCGTTTTGACGCCACTCTGATCGGCATCGACAAGCAAGGCCGCTGGCACGCCAACGAGCGCGACGGCTTCCTGTTGCATGCCGACGATCCGGCGCGGATCGCGCTGCAGCGCAGCGGACGCGGCGTGGCGGTGATCCCCGGCGACGACGCGCAGCCCTTGCGCGCGCTGCAGCCGGCGCAGGCGCTGGAACAGATCGACGTGGCGTTCCCGATCGTGCACGGCACGCTGGGCGAGGACGGCTCGCTGCAAGGCCTGTTGCGCATGGCCGGGTTGCCGTTCGTCGGCTCCGGCGTGCTCGGCTCGGCGCTGGCGATGGACAAGGACGTGGCCAAGCGCCTGCTGCGCGACGCCGGGCTGGAGGTGGCGCCGTTCGCCTCCATTCGCCGCCGCGATGCGGCGCAGGCCGATTTCGCCGCGCTGGCCGCGCAGTTCGGGCTGCCGTTGTTCGTCAAGCCGGCCAACCAGGGCTCGTCGGTGGGCGTGAGCAAGGTGCACGATGCGGCCGGCTTCGATGCGGCGCTGGCGCTGGCCCTGGCCTACGACCACAAGGTGCTGGTGGAGGCGGCGATCGACGGGCGCGAAATCGAATGCGCCGTGCTAGGCAACGACGCCCCGCAGGCCAGCGTCTGCGGCGAGGTGGTGGTGCACGACGCGTTCTATTCCTACGAGACCAAATACATCAGCGAGACCGGCGCCGAGGTGGTGGTGCCGGCGGCACTCGACGAAGCCACCCAGGAACGCATCCGCGCTATCGCGTTGCGCGCCTACGCCGCGCTGGAATGCGCCGGCTTGGCTCGGGTGGACGTGTTCCTGACCGGCGACGGCCGTATCGTGATCAACGAACTCAACACCCTGCCCGGCTTCACCCGCATCAGCATGTATCCGAAACTCTGGCAGGCCAGCGGGCTGAGCTACCGCGCACTGATCACCCGCCTGATCGAGCTGGCGCTGGAACGTCACGCGCAGGATGCGGCGCTGCGAAGTGCGGTGGCGTTGCCGGGATCCGAGGAATAGCGCAGCGGCCATGTAATGGTGCATCCCGCGCCAGCGGCGCGCACAAAAACGAACGGCCCGCCGCGCCGGATGTTCTCCGGTGCGACGGGCCGTTCGGGATGCTACGCGGGCGACTACACCTTGCCGCGACGGAACATCGAGATCACGGCCAGGATCAGGAATACCACGAACAGGATCCAGGCGATGTTGGTCGCGGCGCCGGCGATGCCGCTGAAACCCAGCACGGCCGCGATGATGGCGATGACGAAAAAGATGATGGCGTAATGCAGCATGGCAAGGTCCAGAAGTTGTCGTGCCGAATCGGCGCGCAGTTATCTTCGGAAACCGCCGGTCGTCAGGAAGTGACGGAAGTGTCGCGGCGCCATGATGACGCCAGGCGCTGCAGGCCTTGATCGATCGAAACCTGCGGTACATAGCCGAAATCGCGTCGCGCCGGTTCCATGCTGTACCAATGCGGCGTGCACAGCTGCTCGGCCAGGAAGCGGGTCAGCGGCGGCTCGCCGCGCAGGCGCAGCAGCGGCCATAACGTTTCGCAGGCGGCGCCGATCCGGTAGGCCGCCTTGAACGACAGGGTCTTGGTCACGGGCGGCGCGCCGACCGCGGCCAGCAGCTTGTTCAGCAACTCGCGCATCGGCAACGGCTCACCGTTGGAAATGAAGTACGCCTTGCCGGCGCAGGCCGCGCCGACGCGCAGATGCTCGAACGCGTCGAAATGCGCCTGCGCGGCATTGTCGATGAAGGTGGAATCGACCCGGTTGTCGCCGCCGCCGACCAGGCGCACGCGCCCGGCCTGCGCGCGCGCGACCAGCTTGGGCAGGATCTGGTTGTCGCCCGGCCCCCAGATCAGCCGCGGCCGTAGCGCCACCACCGCCAGTTGCGCGTCGTTGGCGGCGAGCACCGCGCGCTCGGCGATCGCCTTGGTCGCCGCGTACGGCGCCTGAAAGTTCTCGCCATACGGCACCTGATCCGCGCCCAAGCCCTCCACCGGATGCGTGGCGCGATGGGTCACGCTCGGCGTGGAGGTGTAGATCAAACGGCCCACGCCGTGCGCGCGGCAGGCGGCCAGCACGTTCTCGGTGCCGACCACGTTGGGCTGGTAGTAGCTGTCGTAGCTGCCCCAGGCACCGGCCTTGGCCGCGTTGTGGAATACCGCCTCGGCGCCGGCGACGGCGTGGTGCAGCGCCTGCGCATCGGTCAGGTCGCCGCGCACCTGGGCCACGCCCAGCGCCTGCAGCTCCGGATAGTGGCCGCGGTTGTAGCTGATCACTTCATGCCCGCGCGCGACCAGGCCGCGGCACAGCGCCTGGCCCAGGAATCCACCACCGCCCGTCACCACTATTTTCATCGCGCCGCACCGATCGCATCAGGGCGCACACGATAGCCGGGGTCGCCGGGGAAGGCGATCCGCACGGCCGCGGGCGACGCCAGGGCGCACCCCAAGTCATTGATCTTGTGGAACTTCATAATTCTTCACCGTGGCATCAGGCACTTCATCCACGGCGCTGGCGCAGTGCGCGGACTGCATCCTTCCGGAGTTTCACCATGTCGCGCCTTCCGTTCCTGCTGTGCACCGTGTTCGTCCTCGCCGCGCCTGTCGTCCATGCCGCGCCCGCCACCACCACCAGCAGCACTACCACCACCACGCCGCCGGCGCTCGAAGACGGCTGGAAGGTCGCCGACCCCAAGGCCACCGGCTGGAACATGGCCACGCTCGCGGCACTGGATCAGGCCATCGCCGACGGCAAGGCGCCGAACACCAGCAGCGTGCTGATCGTGCGCGACGGCGCGCTGGTCTACGAACGCTACTTCGGCGATGCCGACCGGCAGACCCTGCAAGACACCCGCTCGGCGACCAAGAGCATCACCGCGATGCTGGTCGGCGCGGCGATCGAGCGCGGCCGCCTGGCCGGCGCGCAGGCCAAGGTCTACGATTACTTCGGCGATCGCCATTGGCAGCAGCCGGATCCGCGCAAGCGCGCGCTCACCGTCGAGGACCTGCTGACGATGAGTTCGCAACTGGAATGCGACGACGAGAACGCGTTCTCCAGCGGCAACGAGGAACGCATGTACGTCAGCGCCAACTGGACCCAGTTCGCGCTGGACCTGCCGATCAAGGGTTACGCGCCGTGGATGAGCCGCCCGGAGAACAGCCCGCATGGCCGCGCCTTCGCCTACTGCACCGCCGGCAGCTTCCTGCTCGGCGCGCTGGTGGAGAAAGCCACCGGCCAGCACCTGGAAGACTTCGCCGCGCAAGCGCTGGAACGGCCACTGGGCATCACCGACGTCCACTGGGGCCGCTCGGCCGAAGGCGTGGGCATGGGCGGCGGCGGCACCCGCTACCGCAGCCGCGACCTGGCCAAGTTCGGCCAGTTGCTGCTCGACCAGGGCCGCTGGCACGGTCAGCAGGTGCTGCCGGCGGACTGGGTGCGGGCGATGACCACGGTGCACGCGCAGGCGCGCGAGGACGCCGACTACGGCTATCTGCTGTGGCGCTTCCGCTTCCCGGTGCGCGGGGTGGAACGCGGGGTGTGGGCGATGTCCGGCAACGGCGGCAACTACGTGTTCGTGCTGCCCGAGGAACGCCTGGTGGTGGTGATCACCCGCAGCGCCTACAACACGCCGAAAATGCATCCGCAATCGCAGGCGCTGCTCGCCGACTACGTGCTCAAGGCGTTGCCGTAGCCGCGCCGGTTTCCTGCGGGAGCAGGCCGGCTTGGCGCACCTGTGCGCGCTGGGCGGCGATGTCAGCCTGGTTGCGCGCCAGCAACGCGGCGAAGCCGGCCTGCATGCGCAGCGGTGCCAGCAGCGGCGACACCCGCAGGTAGGCCGCATCGCGATAGCCGGCGGCCTGTGCGCGGCGCAGCGCATCCAGCGCCGCGGCCGGGTCGCCGGCCAGTTGCAGCAGCAGCGCCGCATCCAGCCCATCGAGCGGGTCGGCACCACGCGCGAGGTTGCGCAACAGGTCCTGCGCCCGCGCGCGCAGCGCCGGCGCGGCTGGTCGTGGCTGCGCGTCCAGCGTCCATGCCACGGTCTGCCCCAGGCTGCCCTGGGGACGTAACCGCAGCGCATGCAGGCTGGCCTGGCGCGCACGCGCCGCATCGCCCTGCGCCAATGCCAGTTCCGCCTGCAGCAGGTAAAGGCCGGCGTAGTCGGTGCCGCGCCCCAGCGCCTCGTCCAATGCCGCCTGCGCTTCGGCGGTGCGGCCATGCGCGAACAGGAAACTCGGCCAGGCCACGTTGGAAAACGCGCTGTCCGGATACAACTGGAAGCTGTCGCGATAGCGCGCTTCGGCGGCGCTGACGTAGCCGAGCAGGTTGAGGTTGCTGGCGATCTGGATCGGCAGGAACCGCACCCGCGCCGGATCGCGCACCTGCAGGTTGGCGGCCAACGCCTGCGCCAACTGGCCCTTGCGTTCGTACAGATACGCAGCCGAGCCACGCACCGCATCGGCGCCCGGATCCAGCTGCAGCGCGCGCTCGTAGGCGGCCAGCGCCGCCGCGTACTCGCCGCTGCAATCGTGCGCGTAGCCGAGCGCGGCATGCGCTGCGGCCAGCTGCGGCTGCGCCGCAATCACCTGCGCCGCCAGGCGCCGCGCGAGCGCGACGTACTGCGCATCGCCGCCGTACTGGCACACGCGCGCGCTGTAGGCACGGCTGAGCCCGAGCAACGCACGCGGCTCGTCGGGCAGTTGCTGCAGGCGCTGCCGGTACAGCGCGATCGCGCGTTCGTTGTCGTCGCGCTGGCCGATGCCGGCGTAATACTCGGCGCGTTGCAGCAGCGGCGACGTCGCCGCTTGCTGCGGCGCATGCCACGGCCACGCCAGCGCCGCCAGCGTTCCGACACCGAGCACCACGACGGCCGCAATCGCGATGCCACGCCAACGCGGTCGCTGCGGTGCCGGTGCGTCCTCACTGTCGCTGTCGTCTTCGTCGCTGCGCACCGGCGCGCACAACTGGTAGCCCTGGCCGCGCACCGAACGCAGATAGCGCGGCTGCCGCGAGGCATCGCCCAGCGCCTGCCGCAACAGGCGCACGCGCTGGGTCACGGTCTCCTCGTTGACCAGCGCCGGTGCCCACACCTGCGCGATCAGTTCGTCGAAGCCGACCACGCGCTGGCCCTGCTGCAGCAGGTAATGCAGCAGGCGGAAACTCAGCCCGCCCAGCTCCAGCGCCACGCCGTCGCGCTCGACCCGTTGCCGCGCCACGTCGATGCGCAGGTCGTCCAGCCGGTAGCGCTCGCCCATCGCCGCGGCCTCAGCGCACGCGGTCCTTGGCCCACAGCGCCAGTTTCTCGCGGCCGATCTTGGCGTTGTGGCGGATATCCACCGGGAAGCCCGGATGGCGCAGGAAGTCGGCGATGCCGGCGGTGTGCGCATGCGTCTGCGCCAGCGCGCGCAGCACGGCTTCCGGCTGCGCCGGCGGCGCCACGCCCGCCTGCAGTTCGTAGCACAGCACCGGCCGCTGCGCGCCCGCCGCGCCGATCCCGACCAGCGCGCTGCGGCGCAGCCACGGCAAGGTATTGAAGATCGGTTCGACCTGCTCGGTGTACAGCGGCCCCTGCGCGGTCTCCACGCGCTGGGTCTTGCGCCCGCAGAACCACAGCCGGCCCTGCGCGTCGAAGTAGCCGATGTCGCCCATGCGATGCACGATGCGCTCGCTGCCGTCGTCCAGGCGCTCGCGGATCTTGGCAATGCGCGTGGCCGCATCGCGATTGAAATAGGTGTCGGTGGTGGTCGGCCCGGCCACGGTGATCTCGCCGACCGTGCCCGCCGGCAGCTCGCGCACGCCGGGCCACTCGGGGATCGCCGCATCGTCGATGGCGATGATGCGCACCACGTTCGGCGCCACCACCGCGCCGACGCAGGTGCCGGCGCCGGTTTCGGTGGCCGTGCGCGTGTCCTGCAGTTCGCGGCCTTCGATCGCCGCCACCGGCAGGCACTCGGTGGCGCCATACGGCGTCCACAGCTTGCCGTCCTCCGGCAGCAGGCTGCAGATCTTGGCGACGATTTCCGGCGGCACCGGCGCGCCGGCCGAGGTCGCACAGCGCACGTTCGGCAACGGCCGGCCGTAGTCGGCCAGCACCCGCATCAGCGCCGGCGAACCGAACAGCTGGGTCACCCCGAAGCGGTCGATCGCATCGTGCAGCTTGCGCGGATCGGCGCTGGCCGGCCGCGTCGGGTCCATGTCCGGGATCACCGAGGTCAGCCCCAGCGCCGGATCGAACAGGGCGAACGGCGGGAAGGTCGGCAGGTCGATGCCGCCGGGCTGCATGCCGAATGCGTTGCGCATCAGTTCGATCTGGCCGACGAAATGGCGGTGCCGGTAGACCACACCCTTGGGCACGCCGGTGGAGCCGCTGGTGAACAGGATCGCGGCCACGTCGTCGGCCGCGGTGTCGGCCAGCTGGCTGCCGGCGCCGTTGCCGGCACGCTCGATCTGCGCCAGCGTGGTGCCGCCCCAGGCCCAGCGCCGGCCCACGGTGACGATGCGCCGCGCCGAGCGCGCCCAGCCCAGCAAGCGCCGCGCCAGCTGCGCCAGCGGAATGCCGATGAACGCCTCCGGCTGCGCCTCGTCCAGGCATTGCTTGAGTGCGCGCTTGTCGATGCCCGGATCCACCAGCACCGGCACCGCACCGGCCTTGAACAGCGCGAACATCAGCAGGAAGAATTCCGGCGACGGCCGCACCATCACCACCGTGCGGGTGCCGCGGCCGATGCCGTAACCGCCCAGCCCGGCGGCGATCGCGTCGCTGCGCGCATCCAGCTGCGCATAGCTCAGGGTCACGTCGTAGGCGGCCAGGCCGTCGGCGCCACGGCGGCCCGGGCAGCGGATGGCGATCTGGTCGGGGCGCTCGCGCGCCAACGGCGGCAGCGTCGCGGCGATGTTGCAGATGGGGGTCGTAGTCATCGGTCGATTATCGCCGATGGCGCCGGCCATGCCTTTACCGGCATGCCTTTGTCCAACGTGCCGCGACCCGAGGAGTGGGTTCGGCAGCTGGCACCCCGGTTCGCCAGCGGCGCGGCGGCGCCATGCACCTGAACGCCGCAGCGCTTGCAGCGCGCGTCGGTTCGGTCAGAATGCCGCGCCCCCCAACGTTGTTTGCCGCGCAAGGCCCGGCTGCCATGGCACATCCCTGCCTCACCTGCGGCGCCTGCTGCGCCTACTTCCGCGTCAGCTTCCACTGGAGCGAAGCCGATCCCGAGCTGGGCGGCAGGGTCCCGTTCGCGCTCACCGAGCCGTTGCGCACCCACGAACGGGTGATGCGCGGCACCTCGCAGGCGCAGCCGCGCTGCGTGGCGCTGGATGCCGAGATCGGCCGCTACAGCCGCTGCACGATCCACGACCGGCGTCCCTCGGTGTGCGCCGCGGTACCCGCCTCGCTGGAGTTCGGCGAGCGCAGCGCGCAGTGCGACAAGTCGCGGCTGGCGCATGGTTTGCCATTGTTGACCGCGGACGACTGGGATGGCGTGACCGAGCGCAATCTTCCGGACGCCTGATTGCGCGGTGCCGCCGCGCTCGGCGCAACGCCGTCCGCGCGCATTACATCCCGTCGTCCGATGACCACCCTCTCATCGGTGCCGGGCGCCCATAACGCTGGCGACGTCCGCCTGCCAACGCCACGGCCGAGCACGAACCCGCTTCAGCGATCCTTCCACTTGGTCGACACCGGATTGGTCACGGTGTTCTTTTCCATGGTGTAGGTGCCGTTCTGCTGGGCGATGGCTTCGCCGGTGTCGACGATCGCGTTCTGGATGAAGATGTTCTTGTCCTCGCCGCGGACGAAGGTCAACTGGTGGAAGGCGGTCTTGTTGCCCCAATCCTCGGAAGGCAGGGAAATGAAGCGGACGGTATAGCTCTCGTCGTCGAAACTGCCTTGCAACACATACACGCCGTAGTGGTTCTCGCCTTGCGAGATGAGCTTGTACATGCCGTTGCTGTAGTAATAGAGCTCGGCATCGGGAAACGGCTTCTTGTCGTACATCTTCCGGTAATGCAGCACCTGCTTGTAGGTGGGCTGGCCGAAACCGACCGCCAGGCGCTTGCCGTCGGGGGAGGTCGTCAGGTCTTCCGCGTGCGCGCCAGTGGCGCTCATCGACATCAACAACATCGACATTGCGATCGCTCTCACTTCGTCTGTCTCCGGTCCGGTTGCGTGAATCGCCCGCACTGTACAGGGACCGGTTTATTACAGAGCGGCAATCGTTTGCAGTTTCCGCGAACATGCCGGCGACGGCTCCCGCTGCGACGCGCGCCATGGCCAACGGCGCGCCTCAGCGCGATGCACGCCGCTGCCGGGCCGATGCGCACAGACAACGGCGCGTCAGCCCAGTGGATGCGTGTCCAGGAACGTGCGGATCGCCGGCACCAACACCTCGTGCTTGTCTTCGAGCACGTAGTGGTTGGCGTCCTCGAACGTCATCACCTCGGCCTGCGGCAGCGCCTGGCGGAAACCGGCCAGGAAGTGATGGTCGAAGCAGATGTCGCGCAGGCCCCAGGCGATGAACGCCGGGCGGTCGGCGAACGACGGCAACGCCTGCGCCGAACGTTCCAGCAGCGACCAGGCCTTGTCGGCCGGCGACAGCGGGATGTCCTGCATGAAGCGGATGGTGGAAATGCGGTTGGCCCAGCTGTCGTACGGCGCCACGTAGGCGCGGCGCACGTCGGCGGGCATGCGCCGCGACACGCCCAGCCACGACGCGCCGGAGGAGAACGCGTTGAAGGTGCGGATGAACCATTCGCCCGGGCGCCAGTGCCGGCCCATCGCGATCTGCCACGGCATCGGCTTGGCCGCCGGCAACGGGAACGCAGCGGTGTTGGTGATCACCAGCCGCTTGACCTGCGCGTGGTGCGACAGCGCCCAGCCGAAGCCGATCATGCCGCCCCAGTCGTGCACCGCCAGCGTCACCGGCCCGTCGATGCCCAGGTGCCGCAGCAGCGCGTCGAGATCGTCCACGCGCGACTGCAGGGTGTAGTCGTAGCCCGGCTGCGCGCCCGGCGCGTCGTCCGGCTTGTCCGACAGGCCCATGCCGATATGGTCGGGCACGATGCAGCGATAGCGGTCCGACAGTCCGCTCACCAGATGCCGCCACAGGTAGCTCCACGACGGATTGCCGTGCAGCATCACGATCACCTCGCCGTCGCGCGGGCCTTCGTCGAGGTAGGACATCGCCAGCCCCGGACGGACCTGGAAACGCTGCGGGGTGAAGGGGTAGCCGGGGTAGTTCATATGGGTCGACCAATTGAAAGTGGGTAATGAAGCGAAGCATGTGCATCTGCATCGCGGGCAAGGCATGCAGATGGCATGTCTGCACACGCGGGCGCGGGCACATTCATAGCGGCTGCGCGCCTTCGCTGAGGATGTCCAGGTACGCCTGATAGGCGAAGACGCGATGCCGCTGCTGGCCGGTGAGTTCGTTGACGATCGCCAGTTCCTGCAGGGTACGGATGGCCGCGCGGATCGTCGGTGCGCTCAGCGCCAGATGCGGCTGCACCTGCGGCACGCCCAGCAGCACCCTGCGCGCGAACTGCTCGAACACCAGTCCGACATTGCCGGCACGCGTGCCCAGGCCGGCAATCCGCGCACGATCTTGCGCCAACAGCGCCAGCAAACGCTGCGCCGTGCTGACCGCTTGCTGCGCCGTATCCGCGACCCCGTCGAGGAAGAATCCCAGCCATCCTTCCCAGTCACCCTCGGTGCGCACACCGTTGAGGCGCTCGTAGTACTGCACGCGATGCCGCTTGAAGAACAGGCTCAGATACAGACTTGGTTCGCGCAAGACGCCTTCATTGCACAGGATCAACGCGATCAGCAGCCGCCCCAGCCGGCCGTTGCCGTCGCTGAAAGGATGGATCGTCTCGAACTGCACATGCGCCAACGCGGCCTTGACCAGCGGCGACACGTCGCTGGCCGGCGCATGCAGGAAGCGTTCGAATGCGCCCAGCACCGTCTCCAGGGCGTCGGGCGGCGGCGGCACGAAGTACGCCAACGCCGGCGAGGCGCCGCCGATCCATACCTGTCCCGCGCGGAATTCGCCGGGCCGCTTGCCGGCACCGCGCCCACCCCGCAACAGCAAGGCGTGCATTTCCCGGATCAAGCGCAAGGACAGCGGGAAGTCGTCCTGGCGCAAACGCTTGAGCCCGTGGTTCAGCGCGGCGACGTAGTTGGACACCTCCTCCACGTCGTCCAGCGGCACGCCCGGCGCCTCGTCCAACTCGAACAGCAACAAGTCCGACAACGACGACTGCGTCCCCTCGATCTGCGAGGACAGCAGCGCTTCCTTGCGCACGTATTGATAGAGGAACAGTTCCGGATCCGGCAGCATCAAGGTGATGCCATCCAGGCGTCCCAGGGCCTGATCCGCCCGCTCCTTGCGAGCGATCAATTCCGGCGCGGCCAGATCCAGCGGCGGCACAGGCGGCAGCGGATCAGGGACGAACGCCTGGTAACGACTCCCGGCCAGCGAACCGGAAACGTAATGGCCGGTGGAACGGCGGGGAGGCATCGGGCTTTCCTTACAGCCACCGAATGCGGCCATTAAGAAAGAAAACTACCAATAATTTTCCCAAAGCGCCAGATTGCGCCGGACAAGGAAAATTATTGGCCTATTCGGCGCAATGGAGCCCCACAACAAACGCCTTCCGCCTACCAGACCACCTCGGCCATCGAGCAGTTCAGGCCCGAGCCGATGCCCATCAGCGCGATCCGGTCGCCCTTCTTCAGGCGCCCCAGTTCGCGCAGCTTGCTCAGCACGATCGGCACGCTGGCCGGGCCGATGTTGCCGTGCTCGCCGAAGATGGTCATCACCTTCTTCGGGTCGATGCCGAAGTTCTTGATGAAGGCCTGGGTGTGCGGCAGGCTGACCTGGTGGATCACGAACTGGTCCAGCTCGTCCACCGCCCAGCCCAGCGCCTGCATGGCGGCGACGAAGGTCTTCTGCGCCAGCTTGAGGCCCTCGATCAGCAGCATGCGGGTATCGGTGACCATGCGGTCCAGGTTGCCCCGGCACAGCGTGTTCCACTCGGTGGCCGAACGGGTCACGCCGCCGCGGTAGCGCGGGGCGTCGGGAACCAGCTCGGCGCGCGCCATCACCATCGCCGCGGCGCCGCAGCCCAGGGTCAGCGCGGCCAGCTCGTCGCGGAATTCCTGTGCGGTTACGTCCGGGGAGGTCATCCGCTCCAGGGTCTTCTCGTACACCAGGTTGGCGGTCTCGCCATCCACCACCAGCGCATAGTCGACTTCGCCGCGCTCGATCATCCGCGCCGCGATGTCCATGCCGTTGATGAAGGCCAGGCAGGCATTGGCGACGTCGAAGGTCACGCATTCCTCGCCCACGCCCAGGTTGCCGGAGACGATGCTGGCGGTGGACGGTTCCAGGTAGTCGCGGCTGACCGAGGTATTGACCAGCAGCCCGACCTGGCCGGCGGTGATGCCGGCGTCGGTCATCGCCTTGCGGGCCGCCAGGGTGGCCGCATCGGATGCCTGCATGTCCGCATCCCACATGCGCCGCGCGTGGATGCCGGCGACGTCGCCGAGCACGTCGGTGCGGATGCCGAGGCGATCATAGGTCGGCTGCAGGCGTTCGTTGATCTGCTTGGAAGTCAGCGTGTGCGGCGCATCGATATGCGCCAGTCCCGCGATGGAGACATTGTTGAAGAGCATCGAGATGTACGCCGGGATAAGGCGAAGGGGCGCCAATTCTAGCGGCTGCCCGGTTTTACCGCATCTTTAACAAACTGGAACAGAGCGTATGGCTTAACCTGTTCAGCGAACACTGCACTGATAAGCGGCGTAGCGCTGGTCGCCGTCGACCGGTTCGCCCATCGCCTGCACGGTATTCGCGCCGACGCCGGGGGCCTCGTTGCGCGCCAGGGTCTCCAGTTCCTCGCGCACCCGCAGCGGGTTGCGCTGGTAGAAGCCCACGCTGCTCTTCACCGACACCACCACCTCGCCCCGCTTCTCGCAGCCGGCCGGCGCCTGCCCTGGCGGCAGCACGCGCACGGTCTTGCCTTCCGGCGCCATCGGCACCCAGGTGCAGGCGGCGAGACTGGCGAGCAGGAGCAACGCGATCGGTAGGCGCATGGAGAGGGACCGCAGGCTGAGAGAACCCGGATTGTGCCGCAGATCGCTGAATTGGCAATGACGCTGGCGGATCCGCCGGTGGCTGGCAGGCATGGAAGCCTGCTAGCGCGGGGCTTCGCCCGTACCCTCATCCGCCCCTTCGGGGCACCTTCCCCCGAAAAGGGGGCCATGGTCCCGATGGGAGAAGGAACCGCCTAAGCCCCTCTCCCACCGGGAGAGGGGTTGGGGTGAGGGTACGGCGCGAAGCGACTCGCGGAATTGGGGCGCACAGGCTCCGCCCATATCCTCATCCGCCCCCCGCCCCACAGGCCACCGCCTCAGCGCTTGGGCGCTGCCGGCGCGGCCGCGCCCTGCGGCTTGCCGTCCGCGTCGATCACCGTCACTTCGCCCAGCTTCAGCGCGCGCACCGGGCGCTCGATCTGCTTCAGGTCGCCCACCACCACCCAGGTCAGCGCGTTCGCGTCCAGGGTCGCGGCGGCCTGCGCCACCTGCGCCGGGGTCATCGCCTCGATCTCGGCCTTGCGCTTGAACACGTAGTCGTCGGGGCGCCCGTAGCGGACGATGCCGCCGATCGCACCGAGCACCGAACTGGCGGTCTCGTAGGCGCCAGGCAGGCTCAGGGTCTGGATGTTGCGGATCCGCGCCACTTCCTCCGCCGTCGGCGGCAGCTTGCCGCTGGCGAAGACGCTGATCTCCTTCTGCATCTCCTGCAGCGCCGGCGCGGTCTTGTCGATCTGCACCGGCGCGGCGGCCGACCACGGGCGCTGGCCAAGGGTGTTGGAGGCCGAACTGCGCGCGCCGTACGACCAGTGCTTGTTCTCGCGCAGGTTCATGTTCAGCCGCGAGGTGAAGTCGCCGCCGAGCACGCCGTTGGCGGTGTCGAACCGGATCGAGGACGCATCGGTGGTCGGCGGCACCAGTTCGGCGGCGAACAGGTTGGCCTGCACCGCGCCGGGCTGGTCGATCAGGTACACCCGCGACTTGCTCGGACGCGGCACCGCCGCCGGCGCCTGCAGCGACGGTGCCGCGCCCTCGCCCTTCCAGTCGCCGAACTGCGCGTCCAGCAGCGGCACCACCTCGGCCAGGGTGGTGTCGCCGACCACGATCAGGGTGGCTTGTTCGGGACGGATCCAGTCGCGCTGGAAGTCCACCAGGTCGGTGCGCTCCAGCGCCTCGATCGCCGGCTCGGTGCCGCTGCCGCTGAACGGGATCGCATACGGATGGCCGGCGCCGTACAGCAGCGGCGGCAGCACCCGCATCGCCACCGCGTTGGGCTGCGCCTTCTCCTGGCGGATGCCGGCGATCCAGCTCGCCTTGATCCGCTCGATCTCCTTCTGCTCGAAGCGCGGGCGCCGCAGCATGTCGGCGTACAGCGCCAGCGACGGCGCCAGGTTCTCTTTCAATGCGGACAAGTAGGCGCTGCTGCCGTCCAGCGAGGCGCCGGCGCTGAGCGTGGCGCCCAGGGTGTCGGCGGCATCGGCGAAGCCCAGCGAGTCGTAGGTGCCGGCGCCTTCGTCGAGCATGCCCATGGTGAAGTTGGCGGTGCCCGACTTGCGCCCCTGGTCGGCACTGAAGCCGCCCGGGAATTCGTAGCTGAACTGCACCACCGGCACGTCGTGGCGCTCGGCCAGGATCAACCGGGTGCCGTTCTTCAGCGTGGCGCGCTGCAGCGCCGGGAACTTCAGCTGCGGGAACTGGGTGGTCTTGGGCGGGCCGGCGCTGCGATCGACGACGCTGGGCAGCGCGCGGTACTTCGGATCGACCGGCGGCGGATTCAGCGGCGCCGGCTGCACGGCCGGCTCTTCGGCCAGCGCCACGCGCTCGCCCGGCTCCACCACCAGGGTGTGGTCGCCCTTGCCCAGCCACTTGCGGCCCACCGCCTTCAGATCGCGCGCGCGGGTGGACTCGATCGTGGCCAACGAGGTGCGGAAGCAGCCCGGATCGCCGGTGAACACCGTGCACTCGGCCAGCGCATCGGCCTTGCCGCCGAACCCGCCGATGCGCTCGATGCCGCGCACGAAGCCGGCGCGGAACGCGGTCTTGGCGCGCAGCAGCTCGTCCTTGTCCGGCCCCTTGTCGAGCAGCTTGCGCAGTTCCTCGTCGATCACCGCCTCGACCTTGGCCGGATCCACGCCCTGCTTCACCGTGGCGATGATGCCGAAGCTGGAGCCCAGCTGCGACGGCCAGGCGCCGGCGCTGATCTGGTCGACCAGCTTGTCCTCGTGCACCAGGCGCCGGTCCAGCCGCGACGACTTGGCGCCGCCCAGCACCTGCGCCAGCAGCTGCAGGCGGTCGATGTCCTCGGTGCCGGTCTGGGCCACGTTCCAGACGCGGTAGATGCGCGCCTGCGGCACCTTGTCGGTCATCGTCTCGCGGGTGGACTGGGTGTGCTGGGCCACGTCGACCTGCGGCTGCGCCATGCTCGGCCCGGCCGGAATATCGCCGAAGTAACGGGCGACCTTCTCTTTGGCGGTGGCCACGTCGATGTCGCCGGCCAGCACCAGTACCGCGTTGTTCGGCCCGTACCAGGTGCGGAACCACTGCTTCACGTCGGCCAGCGAGGCGGCGTTGAGGTCGTTCATCGAGCCGATCACGCTGTGGTGGTACGGGTGGCCCTTCGGGTACAGCGCGCGGCTCAGCTTGTCCCAGGCCTGGCCGTAGGGCTGGTTCTCGCCCTGCCGCTTCTCGTTCTGGACCACGCCGCGCTGCTCGTCGAGCGCGGCCTGATCGATGGCGCCGACGAGGTGGCCCATGCGGTCGGACTCCATCCACAGCGCCATGTCCAGCGCGGTGGTCGGCACGTTCTCGAAATAGTTGGTGCGGTCGCTGTTGGTGGTGCCGTTCTGGTCGGTGGCGCCGACCTGCTTGAACGGTTCAAAGAATTCGCCGCTGTGGTTCTCGCTGCCCTGGAACATCAGGTGTTCGAACAGGTGCGCGAAACCGGTGCGCCCGGCCGGCTCGTCCTTGGCGCCGACGTGGTACCAGAGATTGACCGCCACGATCGGCGCCTTGCGATCGGTATGCACCACCACGCGCAGGCCATTGGGCAGGGTGAACTGCTCGAACGCGATGTCCACTTTCGCCGCAGCCGGCTGCCTGGCCGCACTGGACGGAGGCGCGTAGCTCAGCGCGCCGAGCGCGGTGGACAGGGCGATGGCCAGCAGCGCCCCACGGGGGCGGATCGACACGGTCATGCAAGTTCCTTTTGAGTAATGAATGGAAGGACAGCCAGGCCTCGATCGTAACGGGCCGATGCCGCGCCCGCGTATGCCTTTCGGCCCGTTCCTGAGCATCGCTGGCGCCTTCGATCCTGAACGCGATGGGCGGACGACGCTGCCGGAGGGGTGACCGGCAGGCCGAAGACGGACGTACGCAAGCGACCGTGTGTCCGCCTGCGGACACACGGCTCCGCAAAAAAACCTTGAATAACAATGCTTTGAAGTTGGCACAGGATCTGCTTTGTATCTGGGGCGCAACAAACACCGTCAAATCAAATAATGAATGAAAGCTTAATAAGTAGAAAAAACAGAAGAAAGTTCTTGCACACCCTGATTGGGTGTTCTACCTTACTACCACACCACTGCTCAACAACACCAACGAGGCCCGCCATGAAAACCGCTTCCTTCGCCCTGACCTTCGCCATCGCCGCCCTGCTCGCCGCGCCGGCCATCGCCGCACCGACCGCCACCCTGGACAGCGTGCAGGTCCGCCCCTCCGCCGAGCAGATCGCCCAGCGCACCTTCGAGCGCAACAGCGGCATCGCCACCCTGACCGCGGTGCAGGTGCGTCCCTCCGCCGAGCAGCTGGCGCAGCGCGACGCCGAGCTGTCCAGCCGCATCGCCACGCTGGCGTCGGTGCAGGTGCGTCCGTCCGCCGAGCAGATCGCCCAGCGCGCTACCGAGCAGGCCACGAGCCCGCGCGTTGTTACCCTGACCGCAGTGCAGGTGCGTCCGAGCGCCGACACCCAGAGCGTCTTCGCGATCGGCAGCGTGGTCAGCGGCGCCCTGGACAGCGCGATGCTGCAGCTGCAGCCGAGCCTGCAGAACCTGGGCCAGGACCTGACCACCAGCCTGGCGCGCTGAGCCGGCGACGCTTCGCCGGCGCAGGCCGGAGCCGGCGCGTAAACTGCGCCAATGACCGCCACGCCCACGCTGCATGTCCTGCTGTTCCAACCCGAAATACCGCCCAACACGGGCAACGCCATCCGCCTTTGCGCGAATACCGGCGCGCAGCTGCACCTGATCGAGCCGCTCGGCTTCGACCTCGAGGACAAGCAGCTCAAACGCGCCGGCCTGGATTACCACGAGTACGCACGCCTGCAGGTCCACGCTTCGCTGGACGCCGCGTTGCAAAGCATCGCCCCGCGCCGCCTGTTCGCCCTGAGTACCCGCAGCGACACCCGCTACGATGCGCCCGCCTTCGCCGACGGCGATGCGTTCCTGTTCGGCCCGGAGACCCGCGGCCTGCCGGCCGAGGTGCTGGAACAGGTTCCGCCCGCGCAACGCCTGCGCCTGCCGATGCGCCCGCACAACCGCAGCCTCAACCTGTCCAACGCGGTGGCGGTGGTAGTGTTCGAAGCATGGCGGCAACTGGGCTTCCCCGGCGCGGATTGAACGCGCGGCAGGACACTGGTTGATGGCGACACGTCCTTTGGGCCGAACGGCGCAACAACATAGACCACGACTGCCGCGCGATTCGACACACGGCGGCGGCGGCGCAGGCATGACGCCTTCTCCACGACAACGCCACGAAAGCTGCACGCCGAGGTTTCCGCCGGAACACCGCTACCTCTCGCGAACGTGCATTACGGGCGTCCCTGCTTGCAGTTGAAGTCGGCAACGCTTCGTTCTTACACTCGGCCGTCAGGAACATCGCCTGAGTCGATCCGAGCGAGCTGCCCGCCGCGCTCTTGCAGGGTAGCGCCATGACATCCAGCTCCCGAAAAACGATCACCACCGACGATTGGGTCAGGATTCGCCGCGACCGGGAAACCGGGATCGAGAGCGTGCACGCGCATTTCCGCGGACACGCCTACGATCCCCACGATCATGACGAAGTGCTGGTCGGCGTCACCTTGCAGGGAGTGCAGCGGTTCCACTGCCATCGATCGCTGCATACCAGTACGCCCGGGCGCGCCATCCTGATCGAGCCCGGGGCGGTCCACGACGGGCATGCGCCCGAGGAGGACGGCTTCACCTACGCGATGCTCTACCTCCCCCAGTCCTGGGTGGCGGAGATGCTGCAGCGGCTCGGCCAGTGGGACATCTCCGCGATTCAACCGGCGTTCCGGAGCACCTTGACCGGCGACGCCGTGCTGAGCGCGGCGATACGCCAGGCGTTCCTCGCCGTGCATCACGGCGAAGGCCGCCTGGCGCGGGACCAGAGCCTGGATCGCATGATGCGGCTGCTGTCCTCGCATCTGTCTGCGGATGCGCAGCCCACGCGCGATTCGGCGGCAAGGATGGCGCGGGCCAGGGATTTCCTGCACGCGCAGATGGAACGCGACGTCGGCCTGAATGAACTTGCCGGCTACGCCGACATGGACCGGTTCCGCCTCACCCGGCAATTCCAGCGCACGTTCGGCCTGTCGCCGCACGCTTACCTGATCCGCTTGCGGTTGCGCGTCGCGCGCGCCCTGCTGGCCAGTGGCCAGGAACCTGCGGACGTGGCGCTCAAGGTCGGCTTTGCCGATCAAAGCCATCTGGGCCGCTGGTTCAAGCGCGCCTATCGGCTCACCCCGGCCGCCTACCAGCGGCAGTGCACAGGCGTTCTAGATTGAATCCTGGGGCGCTCCGACCATGGCCACAGTCCAGCGAGAACGGAGTTCCCCCATGTTCGACACCAAAGTGGCTCTCATCGTCCGCAACGACCTGGCGACCTGGCAGCGGTTGAATGTCGTTGCCTTCCTGGCGACAGGTATCGCAGCGGCCGCCCCCGACGCCATGGGCGAACCCTACGTCGATGCGAACGGCCACCGCTACGGCAACATGCTCGGCCAGCCGATGCTGGTGTTCGAGGCCGATATCGCCGGGCTCCAGGCCGCGCACCGCGTGGGCCTGGAACGCGAGATCACCGTGCTGCCGTATGTGTTCGCCATGTTCGCGACCGGACACGACGACGCCAATCGCCAGGCCTTCGCCGCGGAAGACCCGGGCGATCTGAACCTCGTGGGGATCGGGTTGCGCGGGTCGAAGAAGGCCGTGGAAAAAGCCACCAAGCGCCTGTCGCTGCATCCGTGACAGCGCGCGCGGCGATGCAGCCGTTCCGAATTTCCTTAGGTCATCTCGCAAGCCGCATCGTCCCCTGCACGGTCGGTCGGTAGCGGATCGCTCCAGACGATGCGTGGCGCTGCCTGGCAGCCAGGGGCAGGTGCGCAATCCGCACATCCGTATGGCGTGCGCCGACTGGCTCAGGTCAGGCGTCGACGACAAACACGCCACTCGGGTAGCAGCCGCAGATGAACTCGACGAACGCCCGGACCTTAGGGCTCTGCAGGCGCCGCGAGGTATGCAGCACCCACAGTTCGACCTCGTCGCCGGCCGCGCCCCACGCGACCAGTTCGCCCTGGTCGAGAAGGCGTGCAATGAGCGATTGCGGCAGCATGGCCGCGCCCGCGCCGGCGGTGACCGCGTCGCGGACCGTCAGCAGCGAGGACAGCCGCAGCACGGGCTGTGGCTCGACGACGAGCTGGCCGCCCTGCACGGACCACAGCTCGCCGTCGCGATAGGACGGCGTCACCACGGCCGGGACGCGCGGCGTCTCGCCTTTGCGCCCTTTTGGCCTCTCGATGGTGGGAGCCGCCGCAAGCAGCAAGCGGTCCTTGGCGAAACACCTGCCGACCAGCACGCTGTCCTTGCGCGGATTGATGCGGATGGCGACGTCGAACTGCTCCTCGACGAGGTTGGCGACACGGTCCTCGGAGACGGCCTCTATATGCACTTGCGGATAGAGCGCCTGGAACGCGGCGGCAAGCCGTCCCAGCGCCACTTGCGAGAACAGCAGCGGCGCGGCGACACGCAGCCGGCCTCGCGGGGCCGCCAGCCCGTCCCGTGCCGCCGCGATCGCGTCGGCCACCTCGCGCATCGGTCCCTCGAGTCTGGCCAGCAGGATCTGGCCGGCTTCGGTCAGGCCCAGGCTGCGCTCGCCTCGCTCGATGAGCCGTATGCCCAGCGAGTCCTCGAGATCGGCGACCCGGCGCGACAAGGTCGCCTTGGACCGGCCACTGGCGCGGCTGGCTCTGCCGAAGCCGCCATGCACGGCCACCAGTTGGAAATCTTCCAGGGCATTCAGGTCCATTGTGTCTCAGATTTGATACGAGGCGTCCACATTTTAGAGTCTGTGTTTTGAATATGGAACCTCCTATTGTTTGCCCACACCCACACCAAACCCCAACCAAGGAAATCACCATGACCATTCTCGTAACCGGTGCCACCGGCAATGTCGGCCGTCAGGTCGTCGAACAACTCGTCAAGCGCGGCGCCGATGTCCGCGCGCTGGTCCGCGACCCGGCCAAGGCCAACCTGCCGGCAGGCGTCGAGGTCGTCCAGGGCGATCTGCTCGATGTCGATTCGCTACGTGGCGCCTTCTCCGGCGTCTCCACGCTGTTTCTGCTCAACGCCGTGGTGGCCGACGAGTACACCCAGGCCCTGATCGCACTGAACGTCGCTCGCCAGGCCGGGATCGAGCGGTTCGTCTATCTGTCGGTGATCCACAGCGACCTGTACGTCAACGTGCCGCACTTCGCCGGCAAGTACGGCGTGGAACGCATGATCGAGCAGATGGGCCTGAACGCCACCATCTTGCGTCCGGCCTACTTCATCGACAACGACCTCACGATCAAGGACGTGGTGAGCGGCTACGGCGTCTATCCGATGCCGATCGGCAGCAAGGGCCTGGCGATGGTCGATACCCGCGACATCGGCGAGGTCGCGGCTATCGAACTGCTGCGCCGCGAGCAGTCGGCCGTGCCGCTGGCGCTGGAGCGCATCAATCTGGTCGGCCCCGAAACGCTGACCGGCACCGCCATCGCCGCGATCTGGAGCGACGCGCTGGGCCGCCAGATCTCCTATCCGGGCGAGGACACCGCCGCATTCGAGCAGAACCTGCGCCAGTTCATGCCGAGCTGGATGGCCTACGACATGCGCCTGATGAGCGAGCGTTTCATCAGCGACGGCATGATCCCCGCCACCGGCGACGTCGAACGCCTGACCACGCTGCTGGGGCGCCCGCTCCACTCCTATCGCGAGTTCGCCACCCGGGTCGCGACCTCCTCCTGACACGCAGCGCTTGCGCACCTACACCACCAGGACGCCACCATGATCTATTCGACCGCTACCGTCGCCGTGAACCCTCCCGGCGAACTCCCGCTGACCCGCGCGCAGGCCTGGCAGGGCCTGCTGCTCAAGGCCCGCGACGCCCGCCTGTTCCTGCCCGAAGGCCTGTGCACCCGCTGCGATGTCGTGGAGGAAAGCGCCACGCACTTCGTGCGCGAAGCCACGATCGCCGGCACCAACCTGCGCGAGATCATCGCCCTCGAACCGGAAAGCAAGATCACCTTCTTCCAAGCCACCGGCCCGCGCGAAGGCGCGATCGTCAACGTGCTGTTCGAAGACGCGGCCGGAGCGCTGCAGCTGCGCTTCTACTGCTATCTCGGCCTGCGCGGCAAGGTGCCGGGTGGCCCCGAGGAGCAGGCCGAGCAGGCGCAGTTCGACAGCGACAAGGGCTATAAGGCGGCGCTGCACTCGACGCTGAAACGCACCCGCGAACTGCTCGCGGACGGCCGGCTCTGAACAAGCATCCGCTTCCATTCCCTGTCCGCACGGAGCTGTTCCATGCGGGCAGCGATACGGAAAGCCACGCCGACGCCCCCACGCTCGGCCCCATTTGACGAACTGGCAACGGCTCAGCCAGCAGCGATGCCTGGCCGAAAAGTCAGACCCATCCTGGGCGACCTGCAACAGGCGCCCCTTGCCTTGAGGAAATCGACATGCAACAGCATGACAGCGGCAATATCGCGCCTGACCGACCGAAGATTCTGGTCCTGGGCGCGACCGGCGGCACCGGCCAACTCATCGTCGGCCAAGCGCTGGCCCGAGGCTACGACGTCGCGGCGCTGGTGCGTTCGCCCGACGCGGCGCGGCATCTCGGCGGGGCGCGGCTCATCGTAGGAGACGCCCGCGACGAGACGATCCTGCGCCAGGCGCTGCGCGGCCGCGACGCCGTCATCAGCGCACTGGGCACACCGGCCAGCCCGCGCCGCGAGGTCACACTGCTCTCCACCGCGACGCGGGCGCTGGTGAGTGCGATGAAGGCGGAGCAGGTCGCACGCCTGGTCGGCATTACCGGCATGGGGGCCGGCGACAGCGCGGGACACGGCGGCTTTCTCTTCGACAAGCTGATCTTTCCACTACTCCTGCGCAAGGTGTATGCAGACAAGAATCGGCAGGAAGCGCTGATCCGCGACAGCGGCCTCGACTGGGTGCTGGTGCGCCCCTCCGTCCTCAACGACAAGCCTGCCCGCGGCGATGTCCGCACGCTCACCGATCTCACCGGTTTCCACGGCGGCACCATCGCGCGTTCGGATGTCGCGGCGTTCGTCTTGGACCAGGTGACCGCCAGCGACTGGATACATCGTTCGCCGCTGATCACTTGGTAAGCGCACCGCGCGCGCCGCTGTTGGGAGCGCGCTGAACGAGCAGACGGGGACGCGGCCGCAGCGGTAGGTACAAAGAAGAGCCCGCCACCAATCCCATCGGCAACGAGTCGATTGCGGTTTGGCATCCCGCAATGGGGCGACTTGTGATCCGGTAGCAGCGCGGACCGTGCGGGCCATGCGCCCTCGAAACCATGCCTTCGAAAGTTCCTGAACAGGGCGTCTGATTTATATACCGGTCAGTTTGAAATTCAGGGGAAGTTCGGGTGGCTAACGGATAATTTACATATCGGCAGCGAACGGCCCACGCCTCAGCGCCGACTAAACCAATAACAAGGGTATCCCGATCATGAAGACTTCTCTGCTCGCTCTCGGCCTCCTGGCCGCTCTGCCGTTCGCTGCCTCTGCGGCTGAAGGCCTGTCCTACAACTACGTCGAAGGCGGTTACATCAAGACCGACGCCGACGGCGGCGACGCGGATGGTTGGGCCGTCAAGGGCTCCTACGCGATCAACCCGAACTTCAGCGTGTTCGGCGACTTCAACCGCCAGAAGACCGATTTCGGCGACGTCGACGTCGACCAGTGGCGCATCGGCGCCGGCTACAACCACGAGATCTCGACCAGCACCGACCTGGTGACCCGCGTGGCCTACAACCGCTTCGACCCGGAATACGGCACCAAGTTCAACGGCTACAGCGCCGAAGTGGGCATCCGTACCGCGTTCAACCCGTACCTCGAGGTGTATGCGCTGGGCGGTTACGAGGACTACACCAAGAAGGACGGCATCAACCCGGACGGCGAGTTCTATGGCCGCCTCGGCGCCCAGGCCAAGCTCAACCAGAACTGGGGCCTGAGCGCGGACCTGAAGATGAACCGCGATGGCGACAAGGAATGGTTCGTCGGCCCGCGTTTCAGCTGGTAAGCGACACCGCGTAGCACTGCGCGCCGCGTCTCTCTCTCCCGCTGCGCGCGGTTCGAAGCCCGGTCCCAGGACCGGGCTTCTTTTTTGCGCGTCGTTCGTGCCGAGTGACCGTAGATACGAAAAAGCCCGGCTTCGGCCGGGCTTTTTCGTATCTGCAACGGTAAGCGATCCGATCAACTGAACAGCGTGGTCGGATACTCGGGTTTCTGCTCGCGGGCCAGCAACTGCTGCAGACCCACCGCCGGGGTCAGTTCGCCGTGCAGCACCGCGCGCACCGCGTTGGAGATCGGCAGGTCGATGCCATGGCGTTCGGCCTGGCGCATCACCTCGTCGGCGGTCTGCACCGACTCGACCACCTGGCCGATCGCGCGAACCGCGTCGTGCAGGGTCTGCCCGCGGCCCAGGGCCAGGCCCAGGCGCCGGTTGCGCGACAGGTCGCCGGTGCAGGTCAGCACCAGATCGCCGAGTCCGGCCAGGCCCATCAGGGTTTCCGGCTTGCCGCCGATCGCCGCGGCCAGCCGCAGCATTTCGTTGAGCCCGCGGGTGATCAGGCCGGCGCGGGCATTCAGGCCCAGCTCCATGCCGTCGGCCACGCCGGTGGCCACCGCAAGCACGTTCTTCATCGCCCCGCCCAGCTCGGCACCGACCATGTCGTCGCCGGTGTAGGCGCGGAAGGTGGGGCCGTGCATCGCGTCGGCGACCTGCTGCGCGAACGCGGCATCGCCGTGCACGGTCACCGCGGTCGGCAGGTCCAGCGCCACTTCCTTGGCGAACGACGGCCCGGTCACCACCGCCAGCGGCACGTCCTCGCCCAGGATCTGCTGCGCCACCTCGTGCAGGAAGCGCCCCGATCCGGGCTCGAAGCCCTTGGTCGCCCAGGCCACGCCGGCCTGCGGCGGGCGCAGCGGCGCCAGCTGCTGCAGGGTTTCGGTGAACGCGTGCGACGGCACCACCACCAGGATCCAGTCGGCGCCGTGCACGGCCGCCGCCAGGTCGGTGGTGGCCTGCAGGGTCGCCGGCAGCGGAATCTGCGGCAGGTAGCGCGGGTTCTCGTGGCGCTGCTGGATCGCCTCGGCGACGACGGCGTCGCGCCCCCACAGCACGGTCGGGAAACCGTGCCGGGCGACGAGCGCGGCCAGGGCAGTGCCCCAGGAGCCGGCGCCGAGAACGGCGATCTTCTTCGCGGGGTTATCGCGCATGTGGAACGGCAGACGCGCTCAGGCGTTGCCGGCCGGCTCCGAGTCGGCGAGCGACTGGGTCTCGCCCTGCTGCGCGCGCTGGCGCAGGGTTTCCGCGTACAGCGCTTCGAAGTTGATCGGCTGCAGGAAGAACGGCGGGAAGCCGCCGGCCTGGATCAGGTCGCTGACCAGCGAACGCACGTACGGGAACAGGATGTTCGGGCACTGCGTGCCGAGCAGCACGTCCACCGCCTGCGGGTCCAGGCCGACCAAGCCGAACACGCCGGCCTGCTGCACTTCGGCCACGTACGCGGTCTTGCCGGCGGCGGTGCAGGTCAGGGTCACCGCGAGCACCACTTCGAAGGCCTGCTCGTTCAGACGCTGCACGCGCTGGTTGAGGTTGAGCTGCAACTCCGGCTGCACGTTGTCGTTGAACACCGCCGGCGCGTTGGGCGACTCGAAGGACACGTCCTTGACGTAGATCTTCTCGATGGTGAAAGCGGGGCCGGTTGCGGCTTCGGCCGGCGCCGTGGCGCCGTTGTTGGTGACGTCGGACATTTCTTGACTCCGGTGGATTCAGGTAACAGAAAGATTCGGGATTATCACATGCCGGCCGCGGCGCTCGGCGCCGGGCCGGGAGGCGCGATCAGCGGCCCTTGACCAGCGGCAGATCGGCCTGCTGCCAGGCGGCGATGCCGCCGTCGAGCACGTAGACCTGCTCGAAGCCGGCCTTCTTCAGCTGCTTGGCGGCGGCATCGGCGGTATTGCCGGTACGGCACACCAGCACCACCGGCGAGGACTTGGCGTTGGCCACCAGCTTGTGCTCGGGGCCGAACTGGCTCGGCGTGGCGTTGCGGCTGCCGGCGATATGGCCCTTCTCGAAATCGGCCGCGGCCGACAGGTCGACCAGCACCGCGTTGCCGGCATTGATCAGCAGGGTCAGTTCGGCCGGGCGCAGGGTCTTGAAGCCGCGGAACAGGCGCGCGATTTCAGTGACGATCAGGGCGATGGTCAGGCCGACCAGGGCCAGGGCCAGCATCGGGTTGCGGCCGGCGAAGGCCAGCAGTTCTTCGAAGTTCACAGGAATAGGGGGCTGGAAGCGGGCGCCGATTGTCGCACAGCTGGCCGGCGGCGCTACTGGCCGTTCCACAAGTCCGGCAGCCCGTCCAGCAGCCACCAGGTCTTGGCCTGCGCGTCCCAGCGCCAGCGCTCGCGGTAGCGCACGATGCGCTCGGCCTGGGTATTGCGGTTGATCACGCCCAGTTCGATGTCGCGTACCGCGTCGCCGTCCAGCACGCCGACCCGCCCGACCTTGTAGGAGGACACCTGCACCTGGCGGTAGCGCTCCAGTTGCAGATCGGTCAGCGGGTGCGCCTGCCGGTAGGCCGGGTCCACCGCTTCCCAGGCCGACTCGAACTCGCTCCAGCGGATCGCGGTGCCGTAGGCGGTCTGCAGGTCGTCGAGCTTGTTCTGCTGGCTGCGGCTGCCGGCCAGCGCGGTGCCGGCGAAACCCAGCACCAGCAGCAGCGCCAGGGCGCGGAACGTCGAGTGCATGGCGGGTTTCCGGATGGGCGCGAGCGGTGCGCGCATCCTACCCTTTCGCGATGGCGACGAAACGCCCGCTCAGCGTGGCCGCCGCGGCGGCATCGGCCGGCCCGACCTGGGCCTGGATGCCGATCCGGGCACGGCCGCGCTGGCGGAAGGTCTGCACGAAGGTGTCCCAGTCGGCCTGCGCGTCGGCGCTGGCCTGCGCGTGCAGGTCGGCGTACAGCGGCGCCAGGTAGCGCACCTGGGTATCGGCGACGTAGACGTCGGCCTGCAGGCCGGCGCGGTGCAGTTCGCAAGTGACCAGCGCCCAGCCGGCCAGGGTCATCACCGAACCCAGGCTGCCGCCGAAGGCGTTGCCCTTGTCGTTGAGGTTGGCCGCCAGCGGCGCGACCACCTGCAAGCGCCGTTCAGCATAGCCTTGCAGCGCGACCTGCAGCGCCGCCACCGGCGGCATCGCGTCGAACTGCCGCTGCAGCTGCTGCAGGAACGCATCGAAAGAAAGATCCGCTGCCATGGTGCGATTGTGCTGCCGGTGGGGGCTCGCATAATGCCTGGCATGAGCGCACATGCAACCGCTGCCGCCGCGGCCTGGACCCTGATCTCGCTGCGCCCGCAGGGCGAGCACGCGCCGCTGCGGCGGGCCGCGGCGCGGGTCGGCGCGCGGCTGCTGGCGGTCTCGCCATGGCGCCTGCAGGCCTGCGACGACGCTGCCACGCGCAGCGCGCTGGCCCTGGCGCTGGCCGCGCCGCGGGTGATCTTCAGCAGCCCGGCGGCGGTGCGCGCGGCCGCGGCGCTGCAGCCGCTGGCGGCGGCGCCCGGGCAATGCTGGTTGGCGGTGGGCGCCGGCACCGCGCGCGCGCTGCGGCGCCATGGCATCGCCGAGGTCGCGGTACCGGAACGGATGGACAGCGACGGCCTGCTGGCGCTGCCGCAGCTGGCGGCCAGCGATGGCGCCGTCGGCCTGGTCACCGCGCCCGGCGGACGCGGCCTGATCGCCGCGCACCTGCAGGCGCGCGGCACGCCGCTGCAGCGCGCCGATGTCTACCGCCGGGTGCCGTTGCCGCTGTCCGCGGCGTGCATCGCCCGGCTGCGCGCCGCGGCGCCGGGCGTGCTGGCGCTGAGCAGCGGCGAGGCGCTGCGGCTGGTGCTGGAGCACCTGCCCGACGACTTGGCCGCAGCGTGGCGCGCGCAGCCGCTGGTCGCCGCCAGCGCGCGGCTGGCCGCGCTGGCCGCCGAACTCGGCTTCGCCGACATCGCGCGCGCCGCCGGTCCGCTGCCGCAGCAACTGGCCGCGGCCGCCGCCGCGGTCGTAACGCGCTCGCCACCTCGCTGAACGCGCGCCGCCCCCCGGCTTGCGGGCGCGGTGCCGCTCACGCCATGCTCCCGCGTGCCGTGGGTCCGGCCGTCGCCATCGTCGCGACGGGACGCAGGCTAAAAGGATGCCCCCGCCGATGACCGAAATCTCGTCCCCGCCTCGCCGCTCCACGCGCTGGATCTGGCTGCTTCTGGTGCTGGCCATGCTGGTTGCGCTCGCGCTGGCCGGTTGGCGCGGCTGGGAGTGGTGGCAGGCGCGAAATGCGCGCGCGCTGGCCGAGCAATCCGAGACCCAACTGCAGTTGCAGGCCCTGCAACAGAATCTGGAAACCCTGCGCCGCGACCAGCGCGCCACCGTGCAGCGGGTCCAGGACGCGGCCAGCACCAACCGCGTGCTGCGCGACGAGATGCTCGGCCTCAGCCAGCGCAGCGCGCTGCTCGAAGACAACGTCGCCAAGCTCGCCGACTCCAATCGCCACGGCTCACAGGCGCTGCGCCTGGACGAGGTGGAACTGCTGCTGAGCCAGGGCCAGCAGCGCCTGGATGTGGCTGGCGATACCCAGGGCGCCCGCCGCGCCTATGCGCTGGCCAGCGGCGTGCTGGAAGGCGTGGACGATCCGCGCTATCTCAACCTGCGCCAAGTGCTGCTGCAGGAACGCACCGCGCTGGACGCGCTCGGCGAGGGCCCGCAGGCCCGGCTGTCGGCGCAGTTGGACGCCTTCGCCGCCAGCCTGGAGGCCTTGCCCACGCAACTGCCCGAGCGCACGCAAGCGCCGCTGTGGCAACGGCTGCTGTCGCCGCTGGTCAAGATCCGCCCCGCCCAGGGCGGCGTGCTGGTCGCGCGTTCGGAGCGGGTCGCCGCGCGCGACGCGCTGCAGCTGGACCTGAGCCTGGCGCGCGCCGCGCTGGAGCGCGGCGACGCGCGCGGTTACCGCGGCGCGCTGACCCGCGCCGGCACCTGGCTGCAACGCCTGTGGCCGGATTCGGCGCCGCTGCGCGAACGCCGTGCCACATTGCAGACCCTGCGCAACGCCGCCCTGCGTCCGGCCGTCCCCGAGCTGGGCACCACCCTGCAGCAATTGCGCAACATGCGTGATGCAAGGAGCCAACCATGAAATCCCTCCGTTCCCTGATCGTGTTGCTGGTGGTGATCGCCCTGGGCGTGATCGGCGCGCAGTGGCTGGCGCAGGACAAGCTGGGCGACCTCGGCGAAGTGATCGTGCGCGCCGGTGGCAATGACTACATCTCGCCGCTGCCGCAGGCGGCGCTGCTGCTGGTGATCGCCTTCCTGGTGCTGTTGCTGCTGTGGAACCTGCTCAGCTTCCCGTTCCGCGCCTGGGGCCGGCATCGCCGCAAGCAATCGCGCGCGCGCCTGATCGAAGGCCTGACCGCGCTGCACAACGGTCAGTGGACGCGCGCCGAGAAACAGCTCAATGCCGCTGCGGAAGATCCCGACGTCAGCGCCATCGCCCTGGTCGCGGCGGTACGCGTGGCCGATGCGCGCGCCGACGCGGAGGCGGCCAACCGCTACCTGCAGCGCCTGAGCGAACGCGACGCCGGCGCGCACGCGCTGCTGCAGGGCGAACGCCTTCTGGCCCAGCAACGGCCGGTCGATGCGATCAATGCGCTGGACGTGGCCGCGGCGCAGCCGTTGCCGCCGCGCGGCTTGCTGCTGCGCACCGAGGCGCTGACCAGCATCGGCCGTGCCGGCGAGGCCTATGGCCAGCTTGGTGCGATCCGCCAGCAGCAGGCCTTGCCGCTGGAAGCGATCGGTCCGTTGGAATCGCGTCTGGCCGCCGCCTCGCTGCAGCAGGCGGACGATGCCAACGCGCTGGCCGAACGCTGGGAAAGCCTGCCCAAGTCGCAACGCAGCGAACCGGCGGTGGTCGAGGCCTATGCCACCCGCGCCGCCGCACTGCACTGGGACGACGCGGCGCTGCGCGCGGTGGAACAGGCACTGGAAACGCGCTGGGACGAAGGCCTGGCGGCGCTGTACGGACGCCTGCCGGTGGAGAAATACGATTCGCGCCGCGCCAGCGCGCAGCGCTGGCTGCAGAGCCATCCGGACAGCCCGGGGCTGCTGCTGACCCTGGCGCGGCTGGCGCGTCAGCAGCAGCAATGGCCGCAATCGGAGGAATTCCTGCACCGCGCGCTGGCGCTGGGCGCCGGCGCCGAAGCCTGGGAGGCGTTCGGCGATGGCTATGCCGAGGCCGGCGACCCGGTCCTGGCGCAGCACTGCTACGCCAACGCGCTGCGCCTGCAACGCGGCGAACTGGCCCAGCCGCTGCCCGCGGCCAGCGCGCCGGCGGTGATCCCGATCGATCCGGATCCGGACAGCGCCGAGCGCCGCGACGAACACGGTTTCCCGCGCCTGCAGGAATAACGCGGCGGCACCAGGGACGAGGCGCCGTTGTCCGGGGCCGGCGTCGGCTGCAGCCGGCGCCGGCTTTCTCGTTCAACGATTGCGAATCCAGCGCTCGGCCGGTTGAATCGACCGGCTCAGCGCCGCAACGCGGCCGGCAGCGCCGGCAGGCGCGCCAGGAATGCGGGCGCCACGCCCTTGTAGCGCGCATAGCGTTCGTCCATGCGGCGCGGCACCAGGATGCGCGCGCCGAGCAGGCCGGCGACCAGCATGGCCAGGAACAGTCCCAGGCCCAGCCAAATCCCGGCCTCATTGCCGACGGCGAACCCCAGCAGCGGCCCGGCCACGAACGCCGCCGCCGTGAGCAGCACGAAGCGGTTGCGTCGGCGCCGATGCTCGGCGCACATGCCGAGCACATGGATGCTGCGCTTGCGCGCGATCATCGCCGCGATCGCGTAGATCACCACGCTCACCAGGATCAGCACGTACCAGCCCGGCGCATGCCAGTAGAACGTGCGCTTCTTCAGTTCGTCGTTGCGCAACGCCACTCCGCACTTGACGCAATGCGCCGGGAACGGCGTATCGCGCAGGCACAGCAAGTCGTCGCCATCGCGCCACAGCGTCTCGCCCGGCAGCGGCGGCATGGTGGTGGTCTGGATGGCGGCGTCGGGCGCCTGATACGGATTGAAGCTGTCCTGCTGGTTCATGGCATGCGCCCCCTGCGCGCCGTTCGGCCTGCGTCGTGCAGGCGGATCGGCGCGCATGGTAGCGCAGCGGCAAGCGCTGCTGGCGGGCGATGGCAGGAAGACGCGTACGACGATGGTGTCGGCGTGGCCGCGTCGAGCCACGCTCCGCCTCTCGGGCGGCCATCCCCTGCACGCCTTCGCGGTCCGACGCACCCAGGCGCGCGGACCGCACGCCGCGGCTCAGCGCTCGACGATCGCCACCACGCCCATGCCGCCGGCGGTGCAGATCGAGATCAGCGCACGCCCGCCGCCGCGTTCGACCAGTTGCTTGGCCACCGTGGCGACGATGCGCGCGCCGGTCGCGGCGAACGGGTGGCCGGTGGCCAGCGAGGACCCCAGCGGATTGATCTTGGCCGGATCGATCTGCCCCAGCGGCGCGTCCAGGCCGAGCCGGGTGCGGCAGTAGTCCTCGCTCTCCCAGGCGCGCAGCGTGCACAGCACCTGCGCGGCGAAGGCCTCGTGGATTTCGTAGATATCGAAGTCCTGCAGGCTCAGGTTATGCCGCTTGAGCATGTCCGGCACGGCGATGGTCGGCGCCATCAGCAGGCCTTCGCCGTGCACGAAGTCCACCGCCGCGACCTGCGCATCGCGCAGATACGCCATCGGCACATGGCCGTGCGCCTGCGCCCATTCCTCCGAGGCCAGCAGCACAGCGGCCGCGCCGTCGGTCAGCGGGGTGGAGTTGGCCGCGGTCAGGGTGCCGCGGCCGCTGACCTTGTCGAACGCCGGCTTCAGCGTGGCGAGCTTCTCCAGCGAGGTGTCGGCGCGCAGGATGTTGTCGCGCTCCACGCCGCGGAACGGCGCGATCAGGTCGGCGAAGAAGCCGCGCTCGTAGGCTGCGGCCAGCTTGTGGTGCGAGGACACCGCCCAGGCGTCCTGCGAGTCGCGCGCGATGTTCCACTGCTTGGCCATGTCCTCGCAGTGGTCGCCCATGCTCTTGCCGGTGCGCGGCTCGGCCACGCCGGGAAACTCCGGCTTGAGTTCGGCGAACTTGAAGCTGCGGATCAGCGCGCGGATCTTGTCGCCGGTGGTCTTGGCGCGGTTGGCGGCCAGCAGCCGCGCGCGCAGCTTCTTGCCGTACACGATCGGCACTTCCGAGGTGGTGTCCGAACCGCCGCCGATGCCCGACTCGATCTGCCCCAGCGCGATCTTGTTGGCCACGGTGATGATGCTGTCCAGGCTGGTGCCGCAGGCGCGCTGCAGGGTGATGCCCGGCGTCAGCGGCGACAGGCCGGACGACAGCGCCGCCTCGCGGCCCAGGTTCCAGTCGCTGGAGTGCTTGATCACCGCCCCCATCGCCACCTCGCCCAGCTGCTGGCCGTGCAGTCCGTAGCGCTCGACCAGCGCGCCCAGCGTGCGCACCGACATGCCGAGGTTCCCGACATCCGCATACGCCGTGTTCTGCCGGCAAAACGGAATACGGACGCCGCCGAGAATGGCGACGGGACGGGCTACTGGCATGGGATTACCTCGCGCGAGGGGTCGGGGACATGACCTGCACGTTAGCGCAGGCATAATGAAGCGAGTGTAGCTTTGCGCCCGCGACGGGCCAACCGCCAAGCCATGAGCCAAGCCATTGCCAGCATGAATGCCCGCGGCGTGATCGCCCTGGAACTGTCCGCCGGACTCGCCCCGGCCCACGCGGCGCTGCCGCACGCCCTGGCCGCGGAGCTGGCCGAGAAGGTCGGCCGCGACCTGGCGCAACTGGTGCCGGCGGTGCGCGAACTGGAATTGAGCCTGGCCGGCGCGCATTTCGACCCCGCCGAGGCGCTGCGCCCGGGCTGGCCGATGCACCGGCGCCTGGACGAGCTGCGCGCGCGCGCGCCCGGCCGCGACGCCGGCCCGCGCCTGCTGGCGTTCGGCGCCGATGCCGACGGCGCCGTGCCGCTGCCGTTCCAGGCCGACACCGCCCTGCTCGGCGGCGCGCTGCGGGTGGTGCCGTTCCTGCTCAGCGGTCCGGCCGAGACGCTGCAACCGGTCGCCGAGGCGCTGGAAGACGTGTTGCTGGCGCAGGGCATGGCGCAGCCGGACACCGCGCTGCTGGCGCAGCAGGCGTTCGGCGCGCAGATCGAACACGCGCGCTATCTGACGGTCAACGACCTGGCCGCGATGATGTCGATGCAGTACGACAACCAGGGCCTGGCGCCGCTGTGGCCGCTGATCGAGACCGCGCTGCTGGCGCCGGACCAGGAGGAATGGCTGGCCAGCCCGCCCGAACCGCTGCTGCGCTACCGCGGCGGCGAAGTGCGCATGGCCTTGTTCGACCCGGCCAGCTGGTGCGCGCACTACGCCCACGACCGCCAGGACTGCGAGCGCCTGCAGCGGGTCTACGAACACTACCTGGCCCGGCAGCGGCAACTGGCCGCGGTGCTGGAAGCGCACGGCATGCCGGTGCTGTACGTGCATTGCGAGGCCGGCGAGGACGCGAAGCAGGCGTTGCTGGCGGCGTGAAGCGCGTTTGATCGCGGAGGTGGCTCGGGTGACGGGGCGAGCAAGCGAACTTGCAGCGATCTGGCCGTGTGGTCCTGCGATTAGCGCTTCGGTGCCAGTGCTGTCCAACACCGTCTGCGTCTAGCGCTTCGTGCGTCGCGACTGAAGTCGCTCCCACAGGAGTTGCGGCTGGGCGCTGAGCGCTCTGTCGATGGGATTTCAACCCGACCTGTGCCGAAGCCGGCAGCCTCCCGGCAGATCCCGCCTTGTGCCATCGACCCAGATAGGCACCGAAGCCGGCCAACTTCCCGACTCCGCTCGTCGCGGCTGAAGCCGCTCCTACACACGCGGATGCATCTTCTGCACAGGCAGAGCCTGGCGGCTTGCACCGTCGTCGCAGCGGCGGTTTCAAGCTCGAACGGCGCTCCGAAGTCGGCGGATTTGCCGACTTCGAAACCCGTCGCCGCCGATGGCCCGAAGCCACCGGCGGCGCGCTTGCATCTGCCTACGGCGACCTGCCGCTTACTGCGCGGAAGGCGCCGCCGCTGCGCCCGCCGGGGCGGCGGCGTTGGCGTTGCCCTTGATCACGCCGCAGGCCAGGCGGCCGCCGGCATTGCCGGTGGGCTGAGTCTTGTAGTCGTCCGCGTCGGCGTGGACGATCACCGCGTGGTTGAGGATGTCGAAGCCGTCGCCCTTGCCGATGTTGACGTTGTTGGACACCGGCGCGTCGATCGTGGCCTTGCCGTCGGCGTCGGCCTTCAGGTTCGGCATGTCGCCGCCGTGGTGCGGGTCGGCGCTGACCTGGCCGTGTTCGGACTTGGCCGGGTTGAAGTGGCCGCCGGCGCTGCTGCCGTCGGGCGCGCTGCAATCGCCGAACTCGTGGATGTGGAAGCCGTGCTCGCTGTTGGGCTTGAGCCCGGTGATGGTGCCGGTGACGTGCACGACGCCATCGACCGTGTCGAACTTGACCTCGCCGGCGACCTGGTTGCCCTGGGTCGGGCTCAGCGCGGCGCTGGCGGCGGCCTGGGCGGGCGTGGCGGCGGGCGCCGGTTCTGCGGCCGGTGCCGGGGTGGCGGGCGTCGCGGCCGCAGCGGGCGCGTCGGCAGCGGCCGGCTCTTCGCGCTTGCAGGCGCCGAGCGCTAGGGTCGTGGCCAGGAACAGGACGGTGGGAAGCGTACGCATGGTGGTTCTCCTTGAGGGGCCGCGGAATGCGGACGTTCGCCGCGGAGCAAGCCCCGGGCGGATGATCGGTTAGCGCAGCACGCGGATCACGCCGCAGGCAACGCGCGCGCCGGCGTTGCCGGCCGGCTGGCTGCGGTAGTCGTCGGCATCGGCATGCGCGACCAGCGCGCGCCCGGCGATGTCGTTGGCCGCGCCGCCGCCGAGCACCACGCCGTGCAGCAGCACATCGACCTGGGCGACGCCGTCGGCGTTGGCGCTGAGGTTGTCCATGTCGCCGGCGTGGTGCGGACCGCTGCCGGCGCGGCCGTGCGGACCGCCGAGCGGATTGAAGTGGCCGCCGGCGCTGCTGGCGTCGGCCGCGCTGCAATCGCCGCGCTCGTGCACGTGGAACGCGAACGCGCGGCTGGGCTGCAGACCGCCGAGGGTGCCGGTGATGCGCACGCCGCCGGGCGCGGCGACCAGCGACAGCTTGCCGCTGACCAGGCTGCCGGAGGCCGGGGCGAGCACCGCCTGCGCCTGCTGCGCGGTGCCGCTGGTGGGCATCGGCGGCGCTTTCGGCGGCGGCGGCGGTGGCGCTACCGGCGGCGCACTGCTGCAGCCGGCCAGTATCAGCAACGCGCTTCCCACGACGGCATACAGGCTGTAACGCATCGGCATTGACTCCTTGTGCAGCGAAAACTAGAGGGATGGCCGTTCACAGCTCATGAAGGCGGCGTCGGCCGCGCAAGTCTAAACCGGCGCTGCGCGCCGGTTCGGGATTCGGGATTCGGGATTCGGGATTCGGGATTCGGGATTCGGGATTCGGGATTCGGGAATCGGGAATCGGGAATCGGGAATCGGCAGAGCGTCGCAGCGGTTGCTTACGAAGCCTGCGGAGAAATCAGACAAGGCCCATTGCTTTCCGGGTCCCCGGTCCCGAGTCCCGAGTCCCGGCGCCACTCAACGGCGGCGCCGGCCCGGGCCCAGCTTGCGGGTCACCGTGTTGCGGCCCACGCCCAGGCGCGCGGCGGCTTCGGCACGGCGGCCCTGGGTGAAGCGCAGCGCCACTTCCAGCAGCGCCTTGTCGAAGCGGTCGCGCGCTTCCGCGTGCAGGCCCTCGGCGCCGTCGGTCAGGCGCTGCTGCGCCCAGGCCGACAGCTGCGCGTCCCATTCGCCGCCCTCGCCGCTGCGCTCGCGGCGGCTGCCGCGCAGCAGCGCGCCGTCCACGTCGTGCGCGTCGATGACCTCGGCCGGCGCCAGCGCGGCCAGCCGCCAGCACACGTTCTCCAGTTCGCGCACGTTGCCCGGCCAGGCGTAGCCGCGCAACGCGTCCAGCGCCGCCGGCGACAGCCGCTTGGGCGGGGTGTCGAGCTTGCGCGCGGCCATCGCCAGGAAGTTCTCGGCCAACTGCGGCACGTCGGCGCGGCGTTCGCGCAGCGGCGGCAGCTGCAGCCGCACCACGTCCAGCCGATGCAGCAGGTCGGCGCGGAAGCGGCCCTGTTCCACCAGCGCCTCCAGGTCCTGGTGGGTGGCGGCGATCACCCGCACGTCGACCCGGATCAGTTCGCGGCCGCCGACGCGGAAGAATTCGTTTTCGGCCAGCACGCGCAGCAGCCGGGTCTGCAGCGGCAGCGGCATGTCGCCGATCTCGTCGAGGAACAGGGTGCCGCCGTCGGCCTGTTCGAAGCGGCCGATGTGGCGCCGCTGCGCGCCGGTGAAGGCGCCGGCCTCGTGGCCGAACAGTTCGCTTTCCAGCAGTTCGGCCGGGATCGCCGCGGTGTTGAGCGCCACGAACGGCTTGCGCGCGCGCGGCGACTCGGTGTGCAGCGCGTGCGCGACCAGTTCCTTGCCGGTGCCGGTTTCGCCGTTGATCAGCACCGACAGCGGCGCCTGCGCCAGGCGGCCGATGGCGCGGAACAGCGCGCGCATCGCCGGGGTGTCGCCAATCAGTTCGGCGCTGCCCTGGCTGGACACCGGCAGCGCGACCTCGGCGACGCCGCCGGCCTCCGGCAGCGCGCGCGCGGCCAACGCCACCGCGTCGTCCAGGTCGAACGGCTTGGACAGGAATTCGTGCGCGCCGCCGCGGAACGCGCCGGCGGTGCTGGCCACGTCGGTGTAGGCGGACATCACGATCACCGGCAGTTGCGGATGCGCGGCCTTGAGTTTGTCCAGCAGCACCAGGCCGTCGTCGCCGGGCATGCGCACGTCGGTGAACAGCAGGTCCGGCAGCGGGCGCTGCGCCAGCGCCTGCAGCGCCGAGGCCGCGCTGTCGAAACCGTCCACGCTGTAGCCGGCATCGCGCAAGGCGGTGGACAGCACGAAGCGGACCGAGCGGTCGTCGTCGACCACCCAGATGCGTTGCGATCCTTCCAGGGATTCGGTCATCGGAATGCTCCTATTCGGGGTCCGCTGCGGCCTGCGGCAGCAGCAGGGTGAAAACGGTATGCCCGGGGCGGGAGCGGAAGGTCAGCGAACCGGCGTGCTCGCGCGCCACCTGCTGCGCCAGCGCCAGGCCCAGGCCGCTGCCTTCGGCGCGGCCACTGACCAGCGGCAGGAACAGGTGCTCGGCCAGCTCTTCCGGCACGCCGCGGCCGTCGTCGACGATCTCCAGGCGCACGCCGCGCGCGTGCACGCGGTCGCGGATGCGCTGGGCGTGCTCGACGCGGGTGCGCAGGGTCACCTGCGCGGCGCCGGCCTGGATCGCGTTGCGGACCAGGTTCCACACCGCCTGGGTCAGGCGGTCGGCATCGCCGAGGAATTCGGGAATGCTGGGGTCGTAGTCGCGCTGCAGGCGCACCGACCAGCCACCCTCGTTCTCGGCCAGGCGCAGCACCCGTTCCAGCACCGCGTGGATGTTGAGCATGGCGTGCGGCCGCGCCGGCGCCGGCGACAGCAACTGGTCGAGCAGGCTGTTGAGGCGCTCGATCTCCGCGCCGATCAGCTCGATCAGCTCGCGCTCGTCCTCGTCGCGGTGCTGCGCGCGCCGCGCCAGCAGCTGCGCGGCGCCCTTGAGCCCGGCCAGCGGGTTGCGCAGTTCGTGAGCCAGGCCCTTCAGCGCCGCGCCCAGCGCGTTGGGCAACGCCTGCGCCGGATCCGGGGTGGGGAATTCGTCGACCGGGTGCGCTTCCAGCAGCCAGCCGCCATCGTCCATCCGCGACAGCCAGCCCTCGGCGAAGCGCGGGGCCTCGCCGGGAATGGCCAGCGCCATGCGGTGCAGGCGCAGCACGTCGCGCTCGTCGTTGAGCAGGAACCGCGCCAGCGCGTCGCCCTGCACTTCCAGCGAGGCCAGCGGCTGGTCGAGCAGGCGCCGCACGCTCACGCCCAGCCAGCGCGCGAAGGCCGGATTGGCACCGAGCAGGCGGCCGTCGGCATCGGCCCAGACCACCGGAGTGCCGAGCGCGTCGAGCGGGGGTGGAGGCGAGGACATCAGCATTGCACCAATGTAGTGCAAAGGCTGCCGGAAGGCGCTGAACGCCCGGCCGGGCGGGCCATTTGCCGGAACCTGCCGGCAACGTGGGCCGGCGCCGAGGCGCAGCCTGTCGCAGCCACCGCGGCCGGCGGGCACGAGGCGCCGCGGGCAACGGAGAAGAAAAGAATTGGGGGTCGGGCGAGGCTAGCGGCCACGCGGGAATACCTCAGATCGCTAAGAAAACTGCCGTCGTTCCGCCCCATGGAGCGCCGGCGATGGCCTCTGACCGCCAGGACCGGCGCATACCGGCCGCAGGCGGATTGCCGCAGCGGCCCGCGACGCATGGTCGCGGGCCGGTCTTGCTCAGGACTCGTACGCGGCTTCGCCATGCGAGGTGATGTCCAGGCCCTCGCGCTCGGCTTCTTCCGACACCCGCAGGCCGAACACCAGCTTGGCGACCAGGAAGCCGACCACCGAGACCACGCCGATCCAGACCACGGTCACGCCGACGCCGGTGGCCTGCACCAGCAGCTGGTGGCCCATGGTCACGCCTTCGGCGTAGCCGGCACCGCCCAGCGCCTTGTCGGTGAACACGCCGGTCAGGATCGCGCCGACGATGCCGCCGACGCCGTGCACGCCGAACACGTCAAGGGTGTCGTCGGCGTTGAGCAGCTTCTTCAGCCCGGTCACGCCCCACACGCAGATCGCGCCGGCGGCCAGGCCGATGACGATCGCGCCGAACGGGCCGACGGTACCGGCGGCCGGGGTGATGCCGACCAGGCCGGCGACCATGCCCGAGGCCACGCCCAGCGCCGAGGACTTGCCCTTGACCAGCTTCTCGACCAGCGACCAGGCCAGCACCGCGGCGGCGGTGGCCAGCAGCGTGTTGAGGAAAGCCAGCGCGGCAGTGGCGTTGGCTTCCAGCGCCGAGCCGGCGTTGAAGCCGAACCAGCCCACCCACAACAGCGAGGCACCGACGAAGGTCAGGGTCACGTTGTGCGGCTTGAGCGCGGTCTGGCCGAAGCCAAGGCGCTTGCCGACGAAGTAGGAACCGACCAGGCCGGCGACACCGGCGTTGATGTGCACCACGGTGCCGCCGGCGAAGTCCAGCGCGCCCTTGGTGAACAGGAAGCCCGGGGCCGCCCACACCATGTGCGCCAGCGGCAGGTAGCCGAAGGTGAACCAGATGACGATGAACAACAGCACCGCGGCGAACTTCACGCGCTCGGCGAAGGCGCCGACGATCAGCGCGCCGGTGATGCCGGCGAAGGTCAGCTGGAAGGCGACGAACACGTACTCCGGCAGCTTGAAGCCCTTGGAGAAGGTATCGGCCAGCGTGGTGGTATCCACGCCGTGCAGCAGCGCCTTGTTGAGCGTGCCGACGAACGGGCCGCCATCGGCGAAGGCCAGGCTGTAGCCGTACAGCACCCACAGGATCGCGATCAGCGAGAACACCACGCCGACCTGGATCAGCACCGACAGCACGTTCTTGGAGCGCACCATGCCGCCGTAGAACAGCGCCAGGCCCGGCACCACCATCAGCAGCACCAGCAGCGTGGAGGTCAGCATCCAGGCGACGTCGCCCTTGTCCACCACCGGTGCGGCGGCTTCGGGCGCGGCGGCCGCGGCCGGCGGCGCCGGCGGCGTCAGTTGTTCGGTAACCACGTCCGGCGTCGGCGCCGGGGTCACTTCGGCCTGGGCGAAGGCCGTGCCCGGCACGCCCACCGCCATCGCGCTGACCAGCATCAGCATGCATACCGCGTAGAACCGGGCCTTCCACCCGGAGAAAAGACCTGTCTTCATGAGGGGCTCCAGGGTGGGGTTAGAGCGCATCTGCGCCGATCTCGCCGGTGCGGATCCGGATGACCTGTTCGATCGCGGTGACGAAGATCTTGCCGTCGCCGATCTTGCCGGTCCCGGCCGCGGTCTGGATCGCCTCGACCACGGCTTCCAGGCGCTCGTCGGTCACCACGGTCTCGATCTTGATCTTGGGCAGGAAGTCGACCACGTACTCGGCGCCGCGATACAGCTCGGTGTGGCCTTTCTGCCGGCCGAAGCCCTTGACCTCGGTGACGGTGATGCCGGACACGCCTGCCTGCGACAAGGCCTCGCGGACCTCGTCGAGCTTGAATGGCCGGATGATGGCGGTGATCAGTTTCATGCGCATACCCCGTTGGTGGAAGGAGCCGGCCGGCGAACGCCGGCCGGCGGTTTGCATGTCATCGGCGCCGCGAACGGCGCCGTCCTGCTGCGCGGTGCGTCCCGCGGATCACGCCGTGGCGCGGCGCACCGGAGTGCGACGGCAACGGCGACGTGGGAGGGAGCGTGGCCCACGGCACGCAAGCGCTGTCTTTCGTGGTGCATCCCCTGGAAAACCGGCTGTTGCGACTGATTCGGGCGCGGACCACCGACACGGCTCCCCAGCCGAGTAGGTGGCGGCGATGACGAAGGAGGGAGGGGTAACCTTCGCCATCGCCGCGCGTGGAACTCAGTTGGCGTAGTACAGCTGGTATTCCAGCGGGTGCGTTGCGGCGCGGAACTTGGTCACTTCCTGCATCTTCAGCGCGATGTAGCCGTCGATGAAGTCGTCGCTGAACACGCCGCCGGCCTTGAGGAACTCGCGGTCGGCGTCGAGCGCTTCCAGCGCCTGGTCGAGGCTGGAGCACACCTGCGGGATCTTCTTCTCTTCTTCCGGCGGCAGGTCGTACAGATCCTTGTCGCTGGGCGCGCCCGGGTCGATCTGGTTCTTGATGCCGTCCAGGCCGGCCATCATCAGCGCGGCGAAGGTCAGGTAGCCGGACTGCAGCGGATCCGGGAAACGGATCTCGATGCGGCGCGCCTTCGGGTTGGACACCCACGGAATGCGGCACGAGGCCGAGCGGTTGCGCGCCGAGTAGGCCAGCATCACCGGCGCCTCGAAGCCCGGGACCAGGCGCTTGTAGCTGTTGGTGCCGGAGTTGGTGAAGGCGTTGATCGCCTTGGCGTGCTTGAAGATGCCGCCGATGTACCACAGCGCCATCTGCGACAGGCCGCCGTAGCCGTCGCCGGAGAACAGGTTGGTGCCGCCCTTGGCCAGCGACTGGTGCACGTGCATGCCCGAGCCGTTGTCGCCGACGATCGGCTTGGGCATGAAGGTCGCGGTCTTGCCGTTGCGGTAGGCGACGTTCTTGATGATGTACTTCATCATCATCAGTTCGTCGGCCTTCTTCACCAGCGAGTTGAACTTGGTGCCGATCTCGCACTGGCCAGCGGTGGCCACTTCGTGGTGGTGCACTTCGACTTCGATGCCGACCTGCTCCAGGGTCTTGCACATTTCCGCGCGCAGGTCCTGCAGCGAGTCAGTCGGCGGCACCGGGAAGTAGCCGCCCTTGACCGCCGGACGGTAGCCGCTGTTGCCGCCTTCGATCTTGCTGCCGCTGCTCCAGGCCGCTTCTTCCGAATCGATCTTGAAGAAGGTGTGGCCCATCTCGTTGCCGAAGCGCACGCCGTCGAAGATGAAGAATTCCGGCTCCGGGCCGAAGAACGCCTGGTCGGCGATGCCGCTGGACTTCAGGTAGGCCTCGGCGCGCTTGGCCACGCCACGCGGGTCGCGGTCGTAGCTCTGCATGGTGGCCGGGTCGAGGATGTCGCAGGTCAGGACCAGGGTCGGATCGGCCATGAACGGGTCGATGAACGCGGTGTCGGCATCGGGCAGCAGGACCATGTCCGACTCGTTGATGCCCTTCCAACCCGAGATCGAGCTGCCGTCGAACATCTTGCCTTCTTCGAACAGCGCCGGCTCGATGATGCTCACGGGGAAGGTCACGTGCTGCTGCACGCCGCGCATATCGACGAACCGCAGGTCGACGAACTCGACCTTGTTGTCCTTGACCAGCTTCTCAATATTTTCCGCAGACATCGATGAAACCTCGGGTTGGTGAATGGCTTGCCCAGTAACAGCAATCGCCGTGCCAACTGTGACCGGTTCACAAGTCCTTGATTTTGGTGAAGGGAGCACGCCAACGGGGCGAAATCAACGCACCAAAATAGTTCGGCAGCGATTTGGAGCACCAAAATGGTGCTCGAGGCAATGTTTTATCCTTGCCCGGCTTTTCCTCCCCCACGAGCCGAACCCTCCCCCATGAGCGACATGTTCTCCGCCCTGCTGCTGGGCATTCTCGAAGGCCTGACCGAATTCCTGCCGGTCTCCAGCACCGGTCACCTGTTGATCGCCGAGCAATGGCTCGGCCGCCGTTCGGACTTCTTCAACATCGTGATCCAGGCCGGCGCGATCCTGGCCACCACCCTGGTGTTCCGGCAGAAGCTATGGACGCTGGCCACCGGGCTGGGCGACCGCGCCAACCGCGATTACGTGCTCAAGCTGGGCGCCGCGTTCCTGGTCACCGCGGTGGTCGGCCTGGCGGTGCGCAAGGCCGGCTGGCAGCTGCCGGAATCGGTGCAACCGGTGGCCTGGGCGCTGGTGATCGGCGGCGTGTGGATGCTGGTGGCCGAGCATTTCGCCGCGCGCATGCCCGAGCGCGAGCTGGTGACCTGGAAGGTGGCCATCGCGGTGGGCCTGGCGCAGGTGGTGGCCGGCGTGTTCCCCGGCACCTCGCGCTCGGCCGCGACGATCTTCCTGGCGATGCTGCTGGGCCTGAGCAAGCGCTCGGCCGCGGCCGATTTCGCGTTCCTGGTCGGCATCCCGACCATGTTCGCGGCAAGCGGCTACTCGTTCCTGGAGCTTTACAAGAACGGCGCGGTGGGCAGCGAGGACTGGGGCGACGTGGCCATCGCCTTCGCCGCCGCGGTGGTGACCGGCTTCATCGTGGTGAAGTGGCTGCTGGGCTACATCAAGTCGCACCGCTTCACCGCGTTCGCGGTGTATCGCATCGTGCTGGGTGCGGCGTTGTTGCTGTGGTTGCCTGGGGCTTGAGGGCTGTTCCCTTCTCCCATCGGGAGAAGGTGGCCCGCAGGGCCGGATGAGGGTACGGGCGAAGCCTCGTGCACCCAAACTCCGCGAGGCGCTTCGCGCCGTACCCTCACCCCAACCCCTCTCCCGAGGGGAGAGGGGCTAAGCGGCTGTTCCTTCTCCCCTCGGGAGAAGGTGCCCCGCAGGGGCGGATGAGGGTACGGGCGTAGCCTCGCGCACCCAAACTCCGCGAGTCGCTTCGCGCCGTACCCTCACCCCAACCCCTCTCCCGGCGGGAGAGGGGCTACGCGGCGACTCACCTCTCCCGACGGGAGAGGGGCTTCAGGCGAGCTTGGGATTCAGGCTGTACGTGCCGTACAGGCTGGCCTCGGCCAGCACATGACCTTGCATCGCGCGCAGTACATCGGCGGCGGTGAAGCGTGCCGGCAGGTCCAGCGTGGCCACGTCCAGCGCGAACAGGCGGAAAAAGTAGCGGTGCACGCGCAGGTCGTTGGCCGGCGGGTACGGGCCGTCGTAGCCGTAGTAGTCGCCACCCATCTGCGCATCGCCGGCAAACCACTCGGTATAGCTGTTCAAGCCCTGCCGCGCGCCAGGCAAACCGGGCGGTTGCCGCTTGCCCTTGGCCACGACCCCGTCGCTGGCACTGCCCTCGGCGATCTCGCGCAGATCGGCCGGAAGATCAACGGCAGCCCAATGCACGAAATTGGTGCGTGGTTGCTCGACCGGGATCTGCACGTCATCGCGGCCGACCATCTCGGCCACGGTCGGTACGTCCGGATCGAGGCACAGCAGCGCGAAGGCCGCGGTGCCGGCCGGGACGTCGTCCCAGGCCAGGTGCGGATTGCGGTTGGCGGCGAAGCCGTCGGCCTGGCCCATCGCGTAGGTCGCGGCGATCGGCTGGCCGGGCTGGATGCTGTCACTGCGAAGGCGCATGCGAAAACTCCTGTGGGGGGAATCAGGTTTCGGCGTAGCCAAGGCGCACGGCCACCGGCGTGAGCGGCGCGAACGCGGCCGCCAGCGGCGCGGCATAGGCGCGCCAGTGGCCGGACGGCAGGCGCGGCGGACCGATCGTGGGCACGCTCGGGAACGGAATGCCGAAGGCCTGTTCCAGCGCCGCGGCGACGCCGGCCGGATCGGCCTCGATGCCGTCCAGGCGCAGCAGGCGGTGCGGATACAGGTCCTGCTCGTGCAAGTCGGCGACCTGCGCCAGCACCGCCGCCAGCCAGTGCGCGCCGGTCTCCGGGGTGGCCAGGCCGAGCGGTGCCGGGGCGCCGTTGGCCAGCCAGTCCAGCAGCATGTCGCGCGGGTCGCGCAGCGCGATCAGCAGCCGTCCTTCCGGCAGCTGCGGGCGCAGCGCGCGCAGCAGCGCGTTGTCCCACCACAGCAACCAGTCGACGATGTTGCCGTCGTCGATGCCGCGCGCCGGCAGCTGCGCGCGCCACTCGGCGATCAGCGCCGCGCCGTCGAGTTCGCCGCTATCGAGTTCGGGGACGGTGCGGTAGCGCTGGAAGCCGTCGGTGGGCGGCTGCACGCCGAAGCGGTCGCTGCGCAGCACCTGGCTGGTCGCGTCCATCACCGCGATCACCCGCTCCACGCCACTACCCGGCGCACCCCATACGAACAGCGGCCGCGCAGGCTGTTGCGGATCGATCTCGGCCAGCGCCGGCCACGTCGCCGTGGCCTGGCCCAGCGGCGGCAGCGGCAGGCGGTGCGGCAGCTGTTCCTGCTGGAACGCCAGCCACGTCGCCAGCGCCTCGGTCGAATGGCCGGCGCGGTCCTGCACCGCCGCCAGCCACGGCCGCAGCGTGGTCTGCTCGTTCTCGGGCATGCGCTGCATCAGGCCACGCACGTGGGCGATGGCCTCGTCGTGCTCGCCGCGCTCCAGCAGCGCCTCGACCAGGCGCTCCTCGCCGCTGATGCGGCCCGGCTCAAGCGCCACGATGCGCTGCGCCACGGCCTCGCCCTGGTCGCGTTCGCCGGCCATGTCGTGCACCCGCAGCTGCGCTTCCAGCGCCGGCAAATGGCCCGGCATCGCCGCCTGCCAGCGCGCGATCAGCGCGCGCGCCTCGGCGCCGCCGACCGGCTCCAGCGCCAGCCGCGCCAGCCACAGGTCGTGCGCGTCGGTGGTGGTGGCCAGCGCCGCTTCCAGGGTGGCGCGGGCATCCTCGACCGCGCCCAGCCGCTGCCAGGCGATCAGCGCCGCATGCAGGGTGCGGCGGTCGGCCGGGGCGGCGCCCAGCGCGCGCCGCAGGTGCTCCAGCGCATCGGCCGGACGCCCAGCCTGCAAGGCGTATTCGCCCGCCAGCCGGCGCATGCCGGCGGTATCGCTGACCGGATCGGCCAGCACCGCGTCCAGCGCGGCGATGGCGTCGTCGAGGCGGCCCTGGCGGTGCGCCAGCTGCGCGACCAGCGCCATCAGCGCGCTGGTGCCGCGGGTCAGCGTGGCGACGCGGCGGAACGCGGTCTCGGCGAACGCCAGGTGCTGCTTGTCCAGGTAGGCGAACCCGAGCGCGTACAGCAAGCGCGGATCGTCGGGCAGCGCCTTACTGGCGCGCGACAGCAGCGCCAGCGCGCGATCGGCATCGCCGCGGCGCAGCGCCAGCATGCCGTCCAGGCCCAGCAATTGCGGATGGTCCGGATCCAGCCGCGCGGCGGTGCGGCTGAGCCGCTCCACTTCGTCCAGATCGCCGCGACCCAGCGCCAGATGGGCGCGCATCACGTAGGCCAGGAACTGGTTGGGATCCAGCGCGGCGGTGCGTGCCAGCGCGTCCTCGGCCTGGGCCAGGTCGTTGGCGCTGAGCAGCATGCCGGCGCGCAGCATGTGCAGGCCGGCGTCTTCCGGCGCCAGCGCGATGGCCTGGTCGATGCTGACCAGCGCGGCGGCGGTGTCGCCGTTCTGCTGTTGCGCCAGCGCCAGCCAACGGTGCGCCTGCGCGTCGGCGGCGGCGTCGGCCACCCAGGCCTGGGCGATGCGCAGCGCGTCGGCGTTGGCCTGGCGGCGCAGGGCGTCGAGAATTTGCTCTTGCATGAGGGTCCGGCTCTGGGCAAACCGGCATTGTAACGGGAGCGCCCGGCCTGCCTGCGCCTTGGCGCGGCAGGTGTGTCATCAATTCGCGGGCAGGCTGCGTCGGGCTGGCGAGCCGTCGATTGGTGCTGCGTCGCGCGACGGCGGTCGGGTCAAGCTACGCGGTGCCGACTGGTCGCTTGCCAGGCGCAACCGGCAGGGCCACGCCTGTCGCCTGCCCTGGAACTGGCGCCATGCCCTGGCTCAGGCGGGCAGCCCGTCGGTCAGGCGTTCGGCCACCCAGCGCTCGGCGAAACCGTCGCCGCGCGCATTCTCGATGAAGCCGCAGTGCCCGCCCCAGCGCGCGATTTCCAGCCGCGCCAGCGCCGGCAGGCGCAGGTTGCGGAAATCGTCCAGCGGGATAACCGGGTCGTCCTCGGCCATCAGGATGTCGGCCGGCACGCTCAGGTTGCGCAGGCGCTCGCCGGCGATCGAATAGCTTTCGAAGTACGCGTCCAGACTGGCGAAGCCGGCGTGGCGCTGCGCCAGCCAGCCCATCAGCTCGCGCATGTCCAGCGCCAGGGTGGCGTCGTCGTAGCCGTGCCGCTCGGGGAACAGCTCGCGCTTGCGCAGCAGCGACTCGCGCCACTTGCGGCGGAAATACCAGTCGTAGAACTGCGGGCCTTGCTCGATCCGTTGCATGGTCGTGGCCGGATCCAGCAGCGGGCACACCGCGGCCACGTGCTGCAGCGGCAGGCCGGCAGCCGGCGCGCGCAGCGCCAGGCGCAACGCGAAATTGCCGCCCAGCGAATAGCCGGCGGCCAGCAACGTCGGCGCCGGGAAACGCCGCCACAGGTCGCCGGCGGCGTTGACCACTTCGTCCAGGCGATCGGAGTGGAACAGGTCCACGTTGAGGTGGTGGGTACCGCCGTGGTCGCGGAAGTTGAGCCGGAACACCTGGTAGCCGCGCGCCAGCAGCTGTGCGGCGGTCAGGCGCATGTAGCTGGAGTCGGCGCTGCCTTCCCAGCCGTGCAGCAGCAATACGGTGCCGCGCGGCTCGGCGGTGCCGGCCGGCACGCTGAGCCAGCCCTGCAGGCGCACGCCGTCGCCGCCGTCGAGGATATGCGAGGTAGTGGTCGCGCCGCTGGCGGCCAGCAGCTGTTCGCCGCGGCGCACGCGCAGCGCGCTGGAACCCAGCACCGATTGCAGGTGCGGGTTGCGCAGCCAACGCGGGGGGAGGTAGTCGGCGGCATTCATCATCGGCCGCGAGCTTGCGCCGGGCGATTGGAGCAATAGGTCAAATCGTCCGGACCGCAGTGTTCCATGATTCAGCGTTGCGCCATCGCGGCGACGATGCGTGCGCGCGCGATCTCGGCGATGCCCCGGCGCCCTTCCACGTCCTGCAGCCGGATCGGCTCCAGGAAGTGCACCTCGGCCACCCGGCCCGGTTCGCCGAGCAGGCGCAGGAAATTGGCGAAGAAGCTCTCGTGCGGGCCGAACGCGATCACCGTCTGCGCCGAGCCGCCGGCGCCGTAGCGCACCGCCACCGGCTGCACCGCCACTTCGGCCTCCACCGCGGCCTGGAAGATGCGCGCGTGGAACGGGCCGACATCGTGGCCGCCGCGGGTGCGCCCTTCCGGGAACACGCCGACCGAGCGCCCCGAGCGCAGCCGTTCCAGCATCGCCTGCAGCACCCCGCCCAGCGATTCGGTGTTGCCGCGCTGGTGGAAGATGGTCTGCCCGCGCGTGGCCAGCCAGCCGACCAGCGGCCAGCCGGCGATCTCGCGCTTGGCGACGAAGCCCATCATGCGCTGGCTGTGCAGCATCACGATGTCGATCCAGCTGACGTGGTTGGCCACGAACAGCACCGGATTGGGCAACGGCGTGCCGACCCGGCGCACACGCAGGCCGAAGATGCGCAGCAGCCAGGTCGACCACCAGCACACCACGCGGTCGCCGAACGATTCGACCCCGGCCCGGCCCGGCGACAGCGCCATGCACGCCAGCAGGAACGGCAACGACAGCAACACGTGCAGCGCCAGCAGCGGAATGCGGTAACCGTAACGGACCCAGCGCAGCGCCTCGCCGTGTTGGCGCGTGGCGGGTGAGGAGAACTCGCTCATTCTGGTCAGGGTACCGGAAGCCGGGAGGGAAGCACCTTATTGTGTCAGCATGAAGACGGTTACGGCTGAGTGCACGCTAATCGCGTGCGATCACCGCCAGGGTCAGCCGCGACACGCACACCGGCTTGCCGGCCGCGTCCTCGACGCGGATCTCCCAGACCTGGGTGGCGCGGCCCACGTGCAGCGGCCGCGCGGTGCCGGTGACCGAGCCGGCGCGGGCCGCCCGCAGGTGGTTGGCGTTGATCTCCAGGCCCACGCAGATCCGGTCAGCTCCGACGCACAGATTGCCGGCGCTGCTGCCCAGGGTTTCGGCCAGCACCACCGAGGCGCCGCCGTGCAGCAGCCCGTACGGCTGCAGCGTGCGCGCATCGACCGGCATCGTCGCGCGCAGCCAGTCCGGCCCGGCCTCGGTGAAGACGATGCCCAGATGCGCGATCAGGGTGTCGCGGGCGGCGGCGTTGAGGGCATCGAGATCGACGGGGTCGCGGAAAGTCATCTTGGGTCCGGGATTAGGGATTAGGGATTCGGGATCGGGAATTCGCCAGCGGCTCTCCCTCAAACAGTACTACCGCTTTTGCCAATCCCGAATCCCCAATGCCCAATCCCGGCCCTCAAAGAATCGGCACCAACCCCGAACCGAATGCCGTCAGCATCCGCACCAGCAGCCACTTCGGGCCGACGTTGACCTCGGGGAAGTCGCCGACCGCGCTGTAGCAGCGGTGGAAGCCGGGATCGCGCCGGGTCAGCGGCGCCGGGCATTCGGGGCCGGGCTGGAATTCGTAGTTGGTGGCGTAGCGCCATGGCCAGAAATCCAGCACCGGCAGCGCCTCCGATGCCTTGCCGAGGCTGTAGTTCAGCCCCGACAGCACCGGCGGCTTGGCGCGCGGTGCGACCGTCCACGAGTTCGATGGCTCGATGTCGCGCAGGATGCTGGCGGCCAGCGCCTGGGCGAAGGCCGGGTCGTCGATGATCACCGCGCCCTCGGTGTTGTAGTTCTCGCTGCGCGGATCGAAGTTGTGGGTGCCGATCACCGCGATGTGCCGGTCCACCACCAGCGACTTGGCATGCAGGCCCATGCGCGCGCCCTCGCGGGTCACCGGCAGCGGGCGGTTGGCCGCCCGACGGCTGAGGAACGACGGGCGCGTCTCGGTGCGCAGCACGCGGCGGTCGACCTGGCTGCCGTCGGCGCGTCGTCCGCTGCCGCCCGGGCTACCGCTGCCGCCGCCGCTGCCGAGCGCGCTGGAACGGCCGGCGGCGCTGCCGCCGATCAGCGGATTGCGGCCACCACCGTCGGCCACGTCGGCATCGGGCAGCAACGGCGACGGCAGCAGGTTGGCGTAGTTCACCGGCGCGTCCAGCGGGAACGGCTTGTATTCGTAGATGTCGAAGCCGAGTTCGCGCAGGTTGCGCCGCTTGTACTTGTACGACAGCGCGTACACCACCGGGTTGTCGGTGGAGGCCAGGCTGTTGGTGGCGACGATGATCTTGGGCGGCGTGGGCCGCTTGCGCAGGTTGCGGAAGATCTCCTGCGCCGGGTCCGACAGCACCAGGTAGGGCGTCTGCAGGATGATCTCGCGCTGCGCGCCGGTGATCAGGCTGACCCGCTTGGGCACGGCCACCGCCAGCGCCCGCTTGGATGCGGCATCGCGCCGGTGCTTCTGCGGCGGATCGGCGACGTAGCTGACGTTGCTCACCGGCAGCGCCGGCAGCACGAAGGCGTCCTCGACGAAGGCCGGATCGGCCGCCTCCTCGCTGACCCGCTGCACCCGCTCCGGACGCAGGAACTGCGCCGGCGGCATCGTCGGCACGCCGTCGCGCAGCAGCAGCTTGCCGACGTCGTTGAGCCGCGCTACCGGCACGCTGCGCCGCGCCGCCCAGTACGCATCGAAGCTGGCCGCCATCTCGCGCGCCACAGGGCCGGCCACCAGCACGTCGCGGTCGCGGAAGTTGTACTCGGCGTCCCAGTCGTAATAGTCGTCCTGGTAGTTGCGCCCGCCGACCACGCCGACCGCGTCGTCCACCACCAGCATCTTGTTGTGCATGCGCTGGTTGAAGCGGCGGAAGCAGCACACCACGCTGGCGGCGTAGTGGAAGTAGTTGGGCTTGGCCAGGCCGAAGGTGGGGTTGTAGATGCGCAACGAGAAATTCTGGTGGGCGCCGGCCAGCGCGCCGAGGATCTGCAGGTCGGAGATCGCCGACAGCTGGTCGATCAGCACCCGCACCTGCACGCCACGCCGCGCCGCGGCCAGCAGCTCGTCCATCACCAGCCGCGCGCTGTCGTCCTTGTCGAAGATGTAGGTCTGCAGGTCGATGCTGCGGCTGGCGCTGCGGATCAGGTTGACCCGCGCCACCAGCGCTTCCTCGCCGTGGTCCAGGATGGTGGCGTAGTGGTGCGGCGCGGCGTCGCCGGATGCGGCGAAGGCCTTGCCGGCCAGCGCGCGCAGCGGCGAGGCCAGCGCGCAGTGGTCGCTTTGCGTGCAGTCGACGCGGCCATCGCGCGCCGCCTCGGCGATCGCCACCGCGCGGCCGTGCTGGGCCTGCGACAGGCTCGCGCAACCGCTGCCGAGCAGCATCGCCGCCAGCACCAGGACCCTCAACCACGCCGTCACCGGGCGTCCGCTCCGGTCAGCCGTGCGCGCAGCACGAAGGTGACCCGATCGCTCAAGGCCAGATCCCACTTGTCCATTCCATAACGTCCACGCAGAACCGTACCGCGGCTGATCACATCGCAATCATAGCCTGGACGGCTGCAGGCCGACGGCATCATGGTCAGGGTCTCGGTATGGCCGACCCCGCGGATGCTCAGCGTGCCGACCAGCGCGCCGCCGGTGGTCAGCAGTTGCGGGGAGAACGGTTGCGAATCGAAGGACACGGTCGGAAAGCGTTCCGCGTCGAAGAAATCCTCGCCGCGCATCCAGCCGGTGTAGCGCGGCTTGCCGGGAATCTGCACGTAGGCGGTGAACAGGCGCAGGCGGACCTGGTGGCGGCCGTCGGGCAGCATCTCCACGGTGCCTTCGAAACGCGGGAAGAAGCCCTCGATGCGCTGCCCGAAGCGGGTGCGGATCTCGAAACCGAAGCGCGACTGGGCCGGGTCGAAGGCATGCTCCCCCGGCGACAGCGGCGGCGCCTGCGCGCGGCCCCAGCCCGGCACCAGGCACAGCGACAGCAGCGCGGTGCACAGCGCCGGGCTCAGGCGCCGGCGCGGTGCGTTCAGGGCCACCAGAACGCGGTCAGTCGGGCGACACCCGGCTCGATCGCCGCGTCCTGCGGCACCGTCAGCACCACCACGCTGGCGGTGGGCATGCCGCGGTAGTCGCCGGACTGGCCGCTGTGCATCAGCGCCGCCAGCTGCTCCAGGCCCGGGTTGTGACCGACCAGCAGCAGCCGCTCGACGTCGCGATGCTCGTCCATCAGCGCGGCCAGGGTGCCGGAGGTGGCCTCGTAGATCCGCGGCTCCAGTCGCTGCTCGGCATAGCCGGTCACTTCCAGCACCGCTTCCAGGGTCTCTCGCGCGCGCCGCGCGGGCGAGCACAGCACGCAGTCGGGCACCAGCCGCTGCTCCAGCAGCCAGCGCCCGGCGGCCTCGGCCTCGGCGATGCCGTGCGGCGACAGCGGACGGTCGAAATCGGCCTGGCCGGTGTCGGCCGGCTCGGCATGGGCATGGCGCAGCAGGATCACTTCACGCAGGACGATGGTCATCGGTCAGGCCTTCTTGAGCCACTTGAGCAAGGGTTCCCAGTCCTGCTGGTGATCGCGCACCTGAGCGGAACGGTAGTCGAACAGGCTGCGGCCGAGGCCGACCAGCACCACGTAGGCCTGGCTGTCGCGCAGCTGCGCCAGCACCGGATACGGCCAGCCGCCAAGCATCTCCAGCGCCTGTTGCGCGGCGTGGGTCCACGGCTTGCTGCGGTTGATCACCAACCCCACCGGCAGCTTGCGCTGGTGCACCCGCGGCACCTTGGCCAGGGTATTGAGGAAGCCGACGGTGGCCTCGATGTCCAGCGCCGACGGCATCACCGGCACCACCACCGCATCGGCCTCGTCCAGGAACTGGGCCAGGTCTTCGGCCATGGCGCCGGCGGCGGCGTCGACGATCACCCGCTGGGTGTCGTCCGGCAGCGCCGCGCGCCAGTTGCGTTTGCGGCTGGCGTCGATCGGCAGCACCGCGCTGTCCAGGCCGGCGCGGCGCTCGGCCCAGCGGGTCGAGGAGCCCTGCGGGTCGGCATCGGCCAGCACCGTGCGCTTGCCGGCCAGCGCGTAGTACGCGGCCAGGTGCGTGGCAATCGTGGTCTTGCCCACGCCGCCCTTGGAGCCGGCCACCAGGATCGTCTTCATGCGCGCCTCGCTTCCGGAAGAAGAGGCCGCAGCGTACACCGGCCCCATGTTGGCCGGTAGTCAACGCGTAGCGGGCGGGGCGGCGCGTTGCTATCGTGGCGGCCCCACGGCAACGGATCGCCCATGAGCGAGCTGCAGGACCTGACCGCGCTGATCCGCGCCAACACCCCCCTGATCGTCATCGAGACCCAGGAGGAGGCGCGCATCGTGGCGCTGTTCCGGCAGGCGCTGATGCAGGTCTGGCGCGCGCTGTACCGCTGGTCGATCACCGAAGGCCTGCGCCGCATCGACCTGGACCGCGAGGACGAGCCGAGCGGCCCGCCCGACGCCAGCGCGGTGCTGCAGGCGATCAAGCAGGCCGACCAGCGCGGCATCTACCTGTTGCTGGACGTGGTGCCGTACCTGGGCTACGCCAGCCACCAGCGCCTGTTGCGCGACATCGTCGAGCGCCGCCACTGCCAGCCGCACGTGCTGGTGCTGATCGGCGCCAGGATCGAGCTGCCGGCCGAGCTGGAAGCGCTGGCCACGCGCTTCAACCCGCGCCTGCCCGACGCCAACGCGCTGTTGAAGATGGTGCAGGAAGAGGCCGCCGGCTACGCGCGCGAGTTCGGCGGGCGCCGGGTCGAGGTGGATGGCGAAGCGGTCAAGCAGGTCGTGCGCAACCTGCAGGGGCTGAGCCTGATCGACGCGCGTCGCATCGCCCGCCAACTGATCTACGCCGACGGCGCGCTCAACGCCGCCGACCTGCCGCAGCTGGCCAAGCTCAAGTTCGAGCTGCTCAACCGCAGCGGTCACCTGCACTACGAATACGACGCCACCCGCTTCGCCGACGTGGCCGGCGCGCGCCGGCTCAAGCGCTGGATCGAGCAACGCCGCGCGGTGTTCGCCGGCGCCGCCCCGCCCGGGCTGGACCCGCCCAAGGGCGTGCTGCTGCTGGGCGTGCAGGGCTGCGGCAAGTCGATGCTGGCCAAGGCCACCGCCGCCGGCTTCGGCGTGCCGCTGCTGCGCCTGGACTTCGGCTCGCTGTACGACAAGTACCACGGCGAGACCGAGAAGAACCTGCGCGGCGCGCTGGCCGCGGCCGAGCAACTGGCGCCGTGCGTGCTGTGGATCGACGAGATCGAGAAGGGCCTGGCCAGCGGCGGCGAGGACGGCGGCGTGTCGCGGCGCGTGCTCGGCTACCTGCTGACCTGGATGGCCGAGCGCGGCGGCACCGCCGCTGGCGGCGGCGTGTTCATCGTCGCCACCGCCAACCAGGTGCACGAACTGCCGGCGGAACTATTGCGCAAGGGCCGCTTCGACGAGATCTTCTTCGTCGACCTGCCCGATGCCGACACGCGGGTGGAATTGCTGCGCCTGCACCTGGCGCGGCGCAAACTGCGCGAGGACGACTTCGCGCTGCCGGCGCTGGCCGCCGCGGCGAACGGTTTTTCCGGCGCCGAGATCGAGCAGGCCATCGTCTCCGGCCTGTATGCGGCGCATGCCGAGAGCCGGCCGCTGGACACCGAGCTGCTGATGCAGGAACTGCGTGGCACGCGGCCGCTGTCGGTGATGATGGCCGAACAGGTACAGGCGCTGCGCGAGTGGGCGCGCGAGCGCACGGTGCCGGCGGATTGAGTGGCCGGCTGGGTTCTGTCTAGCTGCGGAAGGTGCTTCACCCTCGAGCCGGGTTTTGCCTGTAGTGCCCTCCTAGCGCCGCCTACGGCGCCCGACTCGCGATCGCGCACGCCGAAACGGAAAGCGTCAGCCCAGCGCCCCCAGCAGCCACGCCCATGCCGGCAGCGTGGCCAGCGACAGCAGGATGCCGTAACCGACCAAGGCCGCCGCCAGCCGCGGCGCCAGCCGGTGCGAGATCGCCAGCGCCGCAGCGGTGATCATCGTCGGCATCGCCGATTCGAGCACGTTGGCCTGCAATGCCTGTCCGCGCAGGCCCAGCGCCCACGACAGTGGCCAGGCCAGGGCGGGCAACAGCAGCAGCTTCAGCAGCAGGCCCGCGGCGAGCGGCTTGAGCTCCTCGCGCGGCAGCCGCAACTGGATCGAGAAGCCCACCGCCAGCATCACCAGCGGCAGCATCGCATCGGCCAGATGCTGCAGGCCCGAGGCGATCCACGCCGGTGGCTGCGCCGGCATCAGGGTCAACGCAAACGCCAGCGCCCACAGCGGCGGGAAGCGGGCCATGCGCAGCAGCGTCTGCCGCAGCGACGGCGGGGTCTCGCCGCCGTAGCGGGCCAGCACGTACAGGCCGAAGCTGGACAGCAGCACGAAGGTGCCGAACTGGTCGTAGACCACCGCATACGGCAGCGCCGTCTCGCCGAGCAGCGCGCGCACCATCGGATAGCCGATGAAGCTGGAATTGCTCAGGCCCACGCACAGCAGCAACGCGGCGTGCTCCTCGCGGCGCAGCCGCAGCGGCCGGCGCAGCGCCAGCACCGCCAGCACGGTGACGCCGGCCAGCAGCCACGGAGTCAGCATCAGCCCGAGCAGGGACAGGTTCAACTGCAGGCGCGGCACGTAGATCAGCACCGAGGCCGGCAGGCACAGGTACAGCACCACGCCGTTGAGCACTTCGGTGGTGTTGACCGGCAACACGCGCAGGCGCGCGAACAGCATGCCGAGCGCCAACATGGCCAGGATCAGGGCGAACGCGTCGAAAGCCATCGGTACAACGGGAATGTGGCGGGTCCGCGGGCATCATCGCATGCGGTTGCCGCTTAGTCGGTCGAGGCCGAATGCACCGTGCGGCACGACGGTGCTAGCGCACGCAACGTTCCCGCGTCGGGGCTGAAGCCCCTCCCACAGTGCACCCGGCCAGCTTGACGCAAGCCCCTGTAGGAGCGGCTTCAGCCGCGACGAACGGAGCGATGCACATGACGATCGCGCACACCGTCGAGCCGAAGACCCTGCTGCAGTGACCCAGCCACGCCATCCCTAGCTGTAACGGTGGCGGCGACTCAGGCCACAGCGCCAGGACAAGCGCAGCTCAGGGCCAGGCGGGCGGCTTGGCCTGCCAGGCGGCCTGCACGTCGGCCAGGCTGGCGCGTTCGTCGTCGCGCCAGGCCGGCAGCAGCTTGGCGAAATCGGCGCCGGCGCCCCACTGGTCCGGCCAGGTGCGCACGGCGGCGGCGTACCACTTCACCGCCTCGTCCTTGCGATCCAGCCGCCACAGCACCAGCGCCAGCGTCGGCGGCACCCAGTCCGGCGCCGCGGGACGTCCGTTGACCAGGCCGCTCCACTGCGCCAGCGCGCGCGCCGGATCGCCGGCGCGCAACAGGTCCCAGCCGTAGTTCCACTCGATCTGGCGGCGCTGCGCGCCGGCGCTCAAGGCACGCAGCGCCGTCTGGTACAGCTCTTCGCCCAGTTCGCGGCGCCCGCCGGCCATGGCGATCGCCGCCAACTGCGCGCGTGCTTCGACCGCGTTCGGATCGCGCTGCACGGTGCTGGCGAGACGATCGACCAGCGCCTCGCCGCTGCCGGCGATCGCCGCCACCGGCCGCGTGGTGCTGCGGTCCTGGTCGAAATAGAACTCCTTCGGCGCCGGCAAGGCCTGCGCGTGCGCATCGACCGCGGCCGTGCCCACCCAGGCCAGCATCGCGGCCAGTGCGTATTTATGTGCATTCACTGCTGACAACCCCTTGGAGGTGGTCCCCTCCCCCATCCGCATCCTAACCGCGTCCGCCGCCGGGGGCGAGGGGCGGGCGCACAAAATGCCGCTGATACAATCGGGGGATCGTGCCCGGCCTGCGCCGCGCGCGCGCCAGCCTTCCATCTCCAGGCAAGCCATGAACCGCATCGCCGATCCGCGTCCGCCGTCCTCCCTCGCCGTGCCGGCCGCCGCCGGCGTCGACGCCGGCTACACCCTGGAGCACAAGTACACCCGCACCGACGGCCGCATCTATCTTTCAGGCGTGCAGGCGCTGGTGCGCCTGCCGTTGATGCAGCAGTTGCGCGACCGCGCCGCCGGACTCAACACCGGCGGCTTCGTCAGTGGCTACCGTGGCAGCCCGCTGGGCGGCTTCGACCTGGAGCTGTGGCGCGCGCGCAAGCACCTGGACGCGGCCAACGTGAAATTCCAGCCCGGCCTCAACGAGGACCTGGGCGCGACCATGGTGTGGGGCACGCAGCAGACCAACCTGTTCCCCGGCGCGCGCGTGGATGGCGTGTACGCGATGTGGTACGGCAAAGGCCCGGGCGTGGACCGCTGCGGCGACGTGTTCAAGCATGCCAACGCCGCCGGCACCTCGCGCCACGGCGGCGTGCTGGCGCTGGCCGCCGACGACCACGCCTGCCGCAGTTCGACTCTGCCGCACGGCTCGGAAGAGGAATTCGTCAGCGCGATGATGCCGGTGCTCAACCCGGCCGGGGTGCAGGACATCCTCGACCTGGGCCTGCTCGGCTGGGCGATGAGCCGCTACACCGGGCGCTGGATCGGCTTCAAGACCATCGCCGAGACGGTGGAATCCTCGGCCTCGGTGGAAGTGGATCCGTTCGCGCGGCAGATCGTGCTGCCGGAGGATTTCGCATTGCCGTCGGGCGGGCTCAACATCCGCTGGCCGGACCCGCCGCTGGATCAGGAGATGCGCCTGCACCGCTACGCGGTGCGCGCCGCGCAGGCCTTCGCCCGCGCCAACGGCGTGGACCGCACGGTGATGGATTCGCCGCACGCGCGGCTGGGCATCGTCACCACCGGCAAGAGCTACCTGGACGTGCTGCAGGCCCTGGAATACCTGGGCCTGGACGAACGCGCCTGCCGCGACATCGGCATCCGCGTGTACAAGGTCGGCATGACCTGGCCGCTGGAGCCGATCGGCATCGCCGCGTTCGCGCAGGGCCTGGACGACATCGTGGTGGTGGAGGAGAAGAAGGCCTTCATCGAGCGGCAGATGAAGGAGCAGTTCTACAACTGGCCGGCCAGCGCCGGGCCGCGCCCGAGCATCGTCGGCAAGTACGACGAGGCCGGCGAGTGGATCCTGCCGTCCACCGGCGAGCTGACCCCGGCGACGATCGCAGCGGTGATCGGCAAGCGCATCCAGCGGTTCTTCAACACCGAGTCGATCGAGCAGCGGCTGCGCTGGATGGAGGCCAAGGAAGCGGAGATGGCCCTGCCGCGCGCCAATTTCCCGCGCGTGCCGCATTACTGCTCCGGCTGCCCGCACAACACCTCCACGGTGGTGCCGGAGGGTTCGCGCGCGCTCGGCGGGATCGGCTGCCACTACATGGTGACGTGGATGGACCGCTCCACCGACACCTTCACCCACATGGGCGGCGAAGGCGTCACCTGGGCCGGGCAGGCGCCGTTCACCGACACCCCGCACGTGTTCCAGAACCTGGGCGACGGCACCTATTTCCACAGCGGCTCGCTGGCGATCCGCCAGTCGATCGCCGCCGGCGTCAACATCACCTACAAGATCCTCTACAACGACGCGGTGGCGATGACCGGCGGGCAGCCGGTGGACGGCACCTTGAGCGTGCCCGACATCGCCCGGCAGATGCGTGCCGAAGGCGTGCACACCATCGCCCTGGTCAGCGACGACATCGGCAAGTGGACGCGGCGCCGCGAGCAGTTCCCCAGCGAGGTCGAGTTCCACGACCGCGGCGAGCTGGACGCGGTGCAAAAGCGCCTGCGCGAGGTCAAGGGCACCAGCATCCTGATCTACGACCAGACCTGCGCCACCGAGAAGCGGCGCCGGCGCAAGCGCGGCAAGCTGCCCGATCCGGCCAAGCGCGTGCTGGTCAATTCGCTGGTCTGCGAGGGCTGCGGCGATTGCGGCGAGAAGAGCTTCTGCGTGTCGGTGCTGCCGAAGGAAACCGAGTTCGGGCGCAAGCGCCAGATCGACCAGTCCGGCTGCAACAAGGACTACTCCTGCGTCTCCGGCTTCTGCCCCAGCTTCGTCACCGTGCATGGCGGCGCGCTGCGCAAGGGCCGCAAGGCCGACGCGGCCACGCTGCTGCAGGACCTGCCGCCGCCGGTGTTCCGCAGCGACCTGGCGCAGCCCTGGAACATCCTGATCACCGGCGTCGGCGGCACCGGCGTGGTCACCATCGGCGCGCTGCTGGGCATGGCCGGACACCTGGAAGGCAAGGGCGCCAGCGTGCTCGACCAGACCGGACTGGCGCAGAAGGGCGGCGCGGTCACCACCCATATCCGCCTGGCGCGCCAGCCCGAGGACCTGCACGCGGTGCGCATCGCCGCCGGCGAGGCCGACCTGGTGCTGGGCTGCGACATGGTCGTGGTCAACGACTACTGGGCGCTGTCCAAGGTGCGCGGCGACCGCTCGCAGGTGGTGCTCAACACCTACGAAGCGATGCCCGGCACCTTCACCACGCATCCGGACATGCAGTTCCCCGCGGCCGACATCATCGCCGGCGTGCGCCTGGCCTTGGGCGGGCGCGAACCCCTGCTGCTCGACGCCACGCAACTGGCCACCGCGCTGCTCGGCGACGCCATCGCCAGCAACCTGTTCATGCTCGGCTACGCCTGGCAACAAGGTCTTGTGCCGCTGTCGCACGACGCGCTGATGCGCGCGATCGAACTCAACGGCGCCGCGGTGACGATGAACCAGCAGGCCTTCGCCTGGGGCCGCCTGGCGGCGCTGGACCTGGCCGCGGTGCAGCAGGCCGCGGGCATGCCCAGCAGCGTCGCCGCCGGAGCCGAACCCGCCGCGCAACGGCTGCAGCAGCTGCCGCCCGGCGAGTGGGAAGGCCACGAGGGCGGCGCCAGCGCCGCGCCGCGCAATCCGCAAAACGCACGCCAGGCGCGCGACCTGCCCGCCGCCGGCGATGCCGCCGACACCGGTCACGCGCCGCTAGACGACACCCGCCTGTCGCGCTCGCTGCACGAACTGGTCGCGCGCCGCCGCGCGTTCCTGGTCGATTACCAGGACACCGCCTACGCCGCGCGCTACGCCGCGCTGGTGGAACGCGTGCGCGAGGCCGAGCAGCGCGTCGCCGCCGGTTCCACCGCCTTGACCGAGGCGGTGGCGCGCTACGCGTTCAAGCTGATGGCGTACAAGGACGAATACGAAGTGGCGCGGCTGTACACCAGCGGCGATTTCCAGCGCCAGCTGCAGCAGCAGTTCGACGGCGCCTATTCGCTGCGCTTCCACCTGGCGCCACCGCTGCTGGCCAAGAAAGACGCGCAAGGCCGCGCGCTGAAGCGCGAGTACGGGCCGTGGATGTTTACCGCGTTCAAGTGGCTGGCCAAGCTGCGCGTGCTGCGCGGCGGCGCGTTCGACCTCTTCGGCTACAGCGCCGAACGCCGCGGCGAACGGCAGCTGATCGCCGACTACGAACGCACCGTGGGCGAACTGCTGGAACGGCTGGCGACGGACAATCTGGCGCTGGCGGTGGAGATCGCCAGCGTGCCGGAACACATCCGCGGCTACGGCCACGTCAAGGAAGCGCATCTGCACGAGGCCAAGCAGCGCGAGGCGCGGCTGCTGGCGACCTGGCGCAATCCGAAGGCGCTGCATATCGTGCAGGCGGCTTGAATAATGGAGGCGCGCGCAACGCAGCAACGGCGCTTGGGGCCGAAGCTCCTCCTGCACTGCGCCCCGCACGCTCTTGTAGGAGCGGTTTCAACCGCGACCTTTTGTGTGTCGGCTAGTCAACCAGGTCGCCGATCGGACAAACGCGGTCGCGGCTGAAGCCGCTCCTACAGTGCACGGGCCAAGCATCCGGTTTTCCATAAAAACCGCTGCCGGCATCGTGCCGGCAGCGTTCTAGAGGACAGAGCGAAGCGCGTTGATCGCGGCGGGCGATTGCGACTACGCCCGCGCGATTGCAAGGGTCACCTCACTGCGCTATCAAACCCGCGGATCAGTCGGCGTGCCGCGGCCCGAACCGTAGCGGTCCGAATGGAAGGCCTCGCGCACCGCCGCCTTGGCCTGCTGCCAGGTCAGCCGCGAGCGATCCTTGGCGCGTTCCCAGCCGCTTTCCAGATCCGATTCCAGGCGGTCGTCCCAGTCGCGGTCCTGATAGCGGCTGCGCGCCTGGATGCCGTAGCGGTAGGCAGGACGGTAGTCGTCGTAGCCGGCATCGGGATCGCGGTAGTCGACGCGGTCGAAGCGCTCGGCGTAGTAGCGGTCGCTGTCTTCGTAAGTGCGATAGGTGGTGTCGGCGCGCTGCCAGGAATCGCGTGCCGCCAGGCGCGCGTCTTCCCACTCCAGGCGCGATTCGCCGCGGCGCGTGCCCCAGTCGCGCGACAACTCGGTTTCGTTCTCTTCCCAGCTGCGGGTCGGATACTGCTCGCGCGCCTGCAGGCCAAGACCGTAAGCGGCCGCGTAATCGCGCTCGTAGTCGTAGTCGGACTTCACGTAGTCGCGGTTGCGGTATTCCTCGCGCCAGTATTCGGCCTCGCCGGTGGGGTCGATGCGTTCGGCCACGCCCTTGCCCGCGGCGGCGCCGGCGACCACGCCGACCGCGGCGCCGATCAGCGTGCCGAGCGGTCCGAACACGGTACCGGCCAACGCACCGGCGGCAACGCCACCCGCGGTGCCACCGATGCCGACGCCGACCGGATGCGAGCCCGGCGTGCCGGAGATGGGATCGCGATTCAGATCGCGTGCTTCGTTGTTGCTGCTCATTGGGAACGCTCCGCAGTTGATGGGATCACCGGCCATCTGCATCGGCCCGTGGTGGTCGCACAGTGGCGAACGTCCGGTTAATCCCTCGTGCCACCGGGGTGAGCGCGCGATGAGGCTGCACGCCCCCGTCCTCACGTGCCCGCAACGTCGCCTCGGCAGGCGGCGGCGCGGCAACGCCATGCTGCGGTGCATCCACTACCCGCAGGCTCCGTGCAAACGCGACCATCGCCGTATCGGTGCGCTGCCACATGCACTGCATCGGCTGCACGCGCCACGCGCCGCACGTTGCATCGCACACCGATCACGCCGCCGGGCCGCGGCTGACTTCGCGCAGCACCGCGCCGTAGCCACGATACAGATTGGCTGCAGGCAACTGCCCGTGCGCGTGCATCCAGCGATGCACCGCCGGCAGACGGTAGAACGGCACGCGCACGTGCTGGTGGTGTTCGATGTGATAGTGAATGGCGTGCGGCCCGCAGAAGAACGTCTGCCAGCTGCGGCGGACGATGCTGCGGGCGTTGCGGCGCTGGTCGGCGCAGGCAGGATAGCCGGCATGTTCGGCGATGGCGCGAATGCGCGCGAACAATTGCAGGAAGGTCAGCGCCGGCAGCAGCCACAGGCCCAGGTACAGCCCTGCGTGGCCGAGCGCGGCGAGCGTCCCCAGCAGCACGCCGTTGCTGACCGCGATCGAGCCCAGCACCAACGGCAGATGGCCGGCCGGCGCCGACGCGCCGGACTCGGAAGCACGCGCGCGGCGCCGCCGCAGCGCATCGCGCACGGCGAGCACGTAGCCGATGCCGGTAACATCGCGCAGCAAGCGCGCCGCCAGCCGACGCCGCGAGACCGGGTAATCGGCAATGCCGAACACGATGGCCACCGGATCGTCGTCGGCCATCGGCGCGCGGTGGTGTTGCAGATGACCCTGGCGATAGGCGAACAGCGACAGGAACAACGGCCCGGCCGCGCACAGTTGCGCCAACCGGTCGTTGTGCGTCTGCCGCCGCGCCAGCAGGCCGTGCGCGCCCTCGTGCATCATCACCGCCAGCGCCAACTGGGTGCGCGCCACCAGCAGCGCCGCCAGCAGATACACCAGCGGGTGCGGATAGCGGATCGCCGCGGCGAAGCACAGCGCGATCATTGCCCAGTCCAATGCCAAGGCCAGCGCGCTGCGCCACGGGCTCAGCCGGCGCAATGCCGGCGGCAAGGCAGCGATCATGCGCCCTGCTCCTGCCGCAGCGGTACGGGAGCGGGTGCGGGAACGGCAGCATCGGCGCTCGACACGCATTGCCCACGCGCCAGCGCCAGGATCAGTTGCACCCATAGCTGCAGCCGCGCGGGCGCATCGAGCGGGGCCGGCTCCGGCGCGGGCGGCAGCGGTTCGGACTGCAGCGCACGGCAGGCCACTGCCACCGCCAGCGCGAACGCCTCGCCATCGCCGCGCCACACCACGGTCCGGTGCGGCAGCCCGCAGGCCGCAGCGCGGCGCGCATTGCGCTGCTGTTCGGGCTGCTCGGTGAGCAGCAGCAGGATCGGCCGCCGATACACCTGCGCCACCGACAGCGCGGCCATGCCCGGCGCCGAAACCAGCAGCGTGCTGGCGGCAGCGCAGGCGATCCACTGCAGATCCTCGCCCACCCAGCCGGCGCGATCGGCATAGCCTTCACCGACCCGGTGGCTGTGCAGGCCGGCACGCTGCAGGCCCTGCTCCAGCGCCTGCGCCAAGGCCGGATCGCGGAAGTGCGGATTCAGGTACACCGCCGCGGTCGGTGCCTGCGGCGGCGCACCTGGCATCGCGGGTGCGGCCAGCGCGACCGGGGTAGGCAGGCGGAAACGTCGGCCGCACGCCTGCAGCCGCGGCTGCGCGAAATCGTGCTCCAGTTGCCCCGCCGCCGCGTCGATCTGCCAGCCGATCAGCCGCGCGAACAGCGCCGCCACCCGCCGCGGCAGGCGCCCGTCGAAATTCCCCTGCAGCGCCGCGCGCAGGCTGGCGCCATAGACATGCACGATCCTGCGCCGCCAGCCCGGCAGCATGCCCATCACCAGCAAGGCCGGATGGAACGAATCGTTGAGGATCAGGTCAACGCCGCGCAGGCAACGCCGCAGCCGCAGGATGTCGCGCAGCATCCGTGCCGGGTGCAGCAGGTAGGCGGCGACATTGGCGTCGGTCGCGGCCGCGCGCATGTTCTGCCGCGCATCGAACTGCACGGCGTAGCGCGGCGACAGCAGCGCGGCTTCGATGCCGAAGCGGCGCAGGAACTGCACACCCGCCTCGGAGGTGGTCAGCACATCCACGTGCGCGCCCTGCGCGCGCAGCGCGTGGGTCAGCAATTGCGCACGCATCAGGTGCCCGCGCGCATCGGCGGTGGCCAGGTACAACAGCCGCGGCGCGCTCAGCGCCACACTGCGCCGCGCACGCGCAGCAGCAACCCGGCCAGGTACATGCCCAGCGCGCCGCTGACGCCGAAGGCACGGTCGATCCGCCGCACCTGCGCCAGCAAGGCGCTCAACGCCGGCTGCTCCTGCGCGCTCACCAACCGCTGCAGGATCTGCCGGCACTGCCGCACGTGCCGTTGTTCGTCGCCCAGCACCCGGCTCAGCAAGGGTTGCAGCGCATGCTCGGCAGGCAAGGTCGCGCAATGCCGTTGCAGCACCCGCGACGCCATCTGCTCGGCGCACAGCCCGATCGCGAACGCCGGCACCAGCAGCCCTTGCGCGAAGGCGCCGGCATAGCGCTCGGCCAGGCGATGCCATTGCGCGATCTTGCGCCTGCTCAGTGGATCGGGCCGGCGCGAGGGCTGCAGGTCGCCACGCGCGGCCAGCGCGGCGGCGAACGCCTGCGCATGCCACTGCTCTTCCTGCAGGTGCCGGTCCATCAGCGGCACCAGCCAGGCCGGCCGCTGCACCGGCACTTCGCGCTGCAACGCCAGTTCGGTGGCTTCCTCGCCGATCAGGTACATGCGCAGCAGCAGGCGTTCGCCGGCGACGCTGGCATGCAGTTGCCGCAGCGCGGCACGCTTGATCCGATCGACCAGCCACGCCTGCCAGCGCAGCGGGCCGTGCAGCGGCGGCGGCTCCAGGTCGCGCAGGGTGGCGATGGTGGCGCCCTCGCCCTCGGGCAGCGCCGTCACCGGCTGCCGCTCACGCGCGGTGATAGGACAGCGCCTGCGCATCGGCCTGGCCGCCACGGCGCCAGCCCAGTCCGCGCGCCAGCGCGCCGGCCATGTCCACCGCGGAGAAGCCGGCGATCAGCAGCAGCGCCGCGCACCAACGCAGGCCGCGCAGCGGCGGCAGGTTCTGCCGGTTCAACGCACCCACGCTGAACCACAGGCGCGAGGCGAGCACGCACAGCGGGCCGAGCGGGCCACTGCGGCCGAGCCAATGCAGCGCACCGGGCAGGTAGGCGCGCACCAGGTGAGGCGTCAGGCCCAAGGTGTCCTGGCCGCGCCACCAGCGCAGCTGCAGTGCCTCGCGTCGGGTATCGGGCAGCCGGTGCACGGTGTGCGCCTGCGCCGCGTAGTGCACCGCCACCCCGGCCGCCTGCAGGCGCAGCCCCAGCACCTGGCAGTGCGCGCGGTACACGCCGTCCAGCGGCTGGTAAGCGTGCTGGGCGAAAACCTCGCGCCGGAACGCCACGTTGTTGGCATAGAAGTTCCGCGTCGCCTGCGCCTGCAACGGACTAGGGAAGTACATGAAGTCCAGCGTGGTCAGCGCGGTGCCGAGCACGTCGGCACGGTAGCTGGTGCGGCCGGCCACCGCCGCCGGCGCGGGTTGCTGCGCGAACGGCTGCAACAGTGCGGCCAGCCATTCGCGATCCGGCAGGCAGTCGGCGTCGGCGAACACCACATAGTCGCAGCGCTGCGGATCGGTGGCGGCGAAGCCGGCGTTCTTGGCGTCGTAATAGCCGGTCGCCGCGTCGATGCAGACGAACCCGATCGGGCGCCCGGCGATCGCCACCAGCGCCGCGCAGGCCGCTTCGCTCAAGCCATCGTGGGTCACGATCAGTTGCGCCAGCGCGTCCAGCGGCACGCTCTGCGCGGCCAAGGCGCGCATGACCCGCTGCAGGCTCGCCTCGGCGCGCACCGCCGCCGCGTCCCCGCCACGCAGATTGTTGGTCTCCAGGACCAGGGCGCTGCGTGCGGCAATGAGCATCGACATCGAACAAGTCCCGGTAGGCGTCCATGGCCCGCGCCGCGCACGACCGCATGGCCTGCGCGCTCGAACGGGAGGGGACGGCAGCGTCCCTGAAATCGCAGCGCGACTATACCGGGGAACCGCGGTGCCCGCTGCGCAGGCGCCGTGCCGCGGCAGGAACCGAACGCGCCTTTACGAGTTAATGCGGACTCAGCCGCGCCGCCACACCAGGCAGCGATTGTTCGCCGGCATCGCCGCGTCCTCCTGCAGCACCAGGCCCTGCGCCTGCGCCAGCGCGGCGACAGCCTCGAAGTCGCGGATCCCGCTCGCGGCATCGCGCGCCTTCAGCCAGGCGTCGAACTCGCGGTTGCTGTCACTGCTGAAGGTGCCGCCGTAATTGAACGGCCCGTACACCGCCAGCGTGCCGTCATCGCGGTCGGCCAACAACGTGCCGACACCGGCGAAGAACGCCTGCACCGCGGGCCAGCCCATGATGTGCAGCGTGTTGGCGGTGAATACCGCATCGTAGCCGGCGCTCGGCCATGGCCCCTCCTGCACGTCCAGGGCCAAGGCCGGCGGCGTGTTCGGCAATGCCGCCGCGTCCAGCCATTGCGCGATGCCGGGCAGGTGCTCGGCGCGCTCGCTGCATTGCCAGGTCAGCTGCGGCAAGGCGGCGGCGAAATGCACCGCGTGCTGGCCGGTGCCGCTGCCGATCTCCAGCACATGGCGGCGATCGGCGAAATGCCGCTGCAGCACCTGCAGGATCGGGTCGCGATTGCGGTCGCAGGAGGGGGCGTAGGGTCTATCGTTCATCGCTCATCGCCTGGGTGTGGCCTGCGCGCGTGCCACGGCCGCGCGCAGGCGGGTCGCGGTCAACTGCGCGAACGCACGAAGATGCGCTTGCTGCCGCCTTCGTTGCCGCGCTCCTCGAGTTCGAACTGCGCCGACAGCCGGCGCAGCAGGTCGCTGAGTTTCTTGTGCCCGTACAGGCGCGGATCGAAATCCGGGCGCACCTTGTTGAGATAGCTGCCGACGCTGCCGAGTCCGGCCCAGCCCTGGTCGTCGGAGGCTTCCTCGATCGCCTGGCGCAGCAGTTTCAGCGGTGCCGACAGCGGCGCGGCCTTCGCATCGGCCGGCGCAGCGGGCGCCGCCGTGGTTGCGGCCACGGCCGTCGCCTCGGGCTTGGCCGTCTGCGCAGCCTGCGCACCTTGTGGCGTCTTGCGGCCCTTGCGCGCCGGTTTGGCGACCGCCGCTGCCGGCTTGGACGGTTCGGGGCTGGCCGCCTCGCTGCGCAGCACTTCGGTGTAGATGAACTTGTCGCAGGCCTGCACGAACGCATCCGGGGTCTTGCGTTCGCCGAAGCCGTACACGGTCGGCCCCTCCTCGCGCAGGCGCTGCGCCAGGCGGGTGAAATCGCTGTCGCTGGAGACCAGGCAGAAGCCGTCGAAACGGCCGGTGTACAGCAGGTCCATCGCGTCGATGATCAGCGAGCTGTCAGTCGCATTCTTGCCGCTGGTGTAGGCGAACTGCTGCACCGGGCTGATCGAGTGCTTCAGCAGCGCCTGCTTCCACTGGGTCATGCGCGTGCTGGTGAAGTCGCCGTAGATGCGTTTGACGCTGGCCACACCGTATTTGGCCACTTCGGCCAGCAAGCCTTCGATCACCGACGGTTGCGCGTTGTCGGCATCGATCAGCACCGCCAGGCGCGGCTGGTCGTCGTCGGTCTCGGATCTGGAACGGGTTTTCATGGCAAGGACCTGCGTGGAAACGAAAGCGGCGGCGCCGAGCGCAGCGTGGTGACGCCGGCGCGCTCGGCGCCAGGCCCCACTGTGCCACTCCGGCACAGCGGCGGCCAGTCTCGAAGAATGGCGGCGGTCGCCGCGTCGCCAGGCGCGATCCCGCTGTCAGGGCGTTGCCGCAGGCGCGGGCGGCAACTGCAGATGCTTGTGGAAGAAGCGCGCGATCACCCGCAAGGCCTGCTGGCTCTCGGGCAGCGCGTCATTGAGATGGAACGCATGGCCCATGCCGTCCCACACGTGCAGATCCGCTTCGCGGCCCAGATCGACCAGCCGCGAATGGGTGTAGGCGACATTGCTCAGCTCGGCCGCACGCGTGCCGGTGATGAACAGTAGTGGCGGAAACTGCGCCAGCACCGCATCGGAAAACACCGGCGACACCAGCGGATCGTGGAAATCCACGTCTGCGCCGTAGTACAGGTCCTCCATGATCGGCAGCGCGCCCTGCACATCGGGCAGCGGCGCATCGTTCACCGCCGCCACCACATAGCGCGAATCGCCGCGGTAACGCGCATCGCCGCCGGCGCAGAACATGCCCGCCGCGGCCGGCATCGGCAGCTTCTCCTTGGCGAACCAGGCCAGCGACTCGCCGGTCAGCACGCCGCCGGCCGAGCAACCGAACAGGCCGATGTGCTGCGGCGCATAGCGCTTGAGCGCTTCGCGATACACCGTCGCCACATCCTCGCTGGCCGCGGGAAACCTGTGTTCCGGCCCCATCCGGTAGTCGACGCTGACCACGGTGACGCCGGTCATCGCCGCCACCGGAATCGCCTCCATCATGCCGAACGAGGCGGCGCTGCCCATCACGAAAGAACCGCCGTGCAGTTCGATCAACAGCCGCTGGCGCTGCGCCGGCGACGCAGCGCGCGGCTGCACCAGCGTCACCGGCACGCCGTTCCAGGTCGCGGTGGTGATCTTCACGCCATAGCGCTCGCGCAGCGGCTCCACCACGCCTTTCGCCCAGGCCTCGGTCTCGGCGCGGATGCGCGGCAGTTCGCGCGCCAGCGTGGCGTTGTCCATCTTCGCCAAGGGATCGCCATGGGCCATGCCGTCGCGCGCCACCGCCTGCGCTTGCGGGCTGAGGAACGGCGACAGCGGCAGGTCGAATGCGGGCATGTGGCGGATGCCGTCGTGCGCCGCAGCCTCGGCGGCGATCGCCACCGGAGCCGCCAGGCTCGCTAGCAGCGCGAACAGCGCCGGTGTCGTCTTGCGCAGGTATCCCGTCACGTACACGCCCTCCCAGGCGGCGATCGAGCGCAAAGGATACCGGCGGCGAACGCGCGTGGCTTTGCGCGATCCCGCCGAACGCAGGCGACGCTGCGCGCAATGCCAACGCGCGCCCGCCCGTCTTCAGGCAGGAAACGCACAACGGCTACAGCGTGGTCAATCCGTGCCGGGAAGCACGTCGCCCTGGCTTATGCCGACGCCGGCAACGCCTCGTAGGCCTGCCGCACCGCGGCCTCGCCGTAGCGCCGCTCCAGCCGGCGCACGATGAAGTGGCCACGCGCCATGGCCTGGAAGTGGGCCATGAACACCGTGTTGAGCAGCGCGCCGCTGGCCGCGCCGACCAGCGGCACCGCCTGCGCGGCCAGCTTCTCGCTGACCGTGATCGAGAACTTCGCCGCGATCCGCGACATCAGCGACACCAGCGCCGGCGCGCCCTTGCTGCCGATGCCGTGCGCGGCGATGTACTGCGCGGCGGCGCTGAGCTGCTGCGCCATCGCCGTGCGCACCGCGAAGTAGCCCGATTCGCTGCCGTCGTCGCGCGCGCTGCGGCCGCCGTGCGCCAGCACTTCCAGGCAGGCCAGGGTGGTCGCCGGATCGTCCAACCGCTCGCCCTCGGCGCGGGCGATGTCGGCGATCGAACGCAGCATCAGCGTGGTGGTCAGCGGCAATTCCACCAGCAACCCGGGCAGGCCGAAGAAACCGCCGGCGGCACCGGTGGCGGCCACCGCCACACCATGCAGGCGCGGCCGCGCCGCACCCGGTGCCTGGGTACGCAGGGTCAGCAGCGCCGAGCGCAAGGCGATGCGCAGCGCGCGATGGCTGATCGCGTCGATCCGCGAGGACAGCGCCTTCGGCAGGCGCTTGCTGAGCAGATCCTCGATCGGCGCGCCGACCGTATTGGCGATCTTCGCCGCCAGGCCGGGATGTTCGAGCAGCGCGTGCGCCTGGGCCAGATCGCGGTGGTCGGCGGCATCCATGGCGGGAACGGGGAGATTGGAGGTCATGGCCAGGAGTCGTGGCGTGGGAACGCACAGCATGCACCGGCCGCCGCCGCGATGCTGTCGAGAGCAGATGACGAGACCGGGAACACGGCGCCCTAGGGCGCGTCATCAATCCCCGAGCAGATCGCGCCACTCTTGTGCGTGGTTCCACCCAGGCGATGACGTGCGCCGAGGGCGCACAAGAGCGGCCCTGCGGGTTGGGCCTGTCAGGCCGCCAGCCGGCGCCGCGCGGCTTGACCTGACCGCCAGTCAGGCGCTGCGCCACGCAGCACCGGCTGGCGACCTGACAGACCCAACGCGACCTACTCCGGAATCGGTGACACGCCCTAGCCTGCGATCTGCTCCAGCGTGCGGTTGCGGGTGCGCGGGCCGAAGAAGCCGATGATCCCGGCCACCGCCAGCAGGCTGGCGACGATGAAGGCCAGCACGCCGCGGTTGCCGGCGCGCTCCAGCAACAGCCCGATCAGCAGGCTGCTGCCGGCGGTGGACAGGCGGCTGAAGGAATAGCAGAAGCCCACCGCGCGGGCGCGCAATGCGGTCGGGAACAGTTCGGCCTGGTAACCGTGGTAGGCGAAGCTCATCCAGGCGTTGCAGAAGGTGATCGCCGCGCCGCAGGCGATGATCGCCAGCGGTTGGGTCTGCCAGGCGAACAGCGCGCCGAACAGCACCGCGCCGAGCGCCGACCACACCACCTGCCACTTGTTCTCCCAGCGCTGGGCGAAACGCAGCAACAGCAGCGGCGCCAGCGGATAGGCCAGCGAGATCGCGAACGCATAGCCCAGCCCGTGCACGCTGTCCGCGCCTTGCGCCGACAACAGCGCCGGCAACCAGTTGCCGAAGCCGAAGAAGCCGATCGCCTGGAACACATGGAACGCCACCAGCATCGCCACGCGGCGCCGGTAAGGCACTTTCCACAGTGCGGCGAAACGCCCCTGCGTCGCCGCGGTGGTGGCGAGCTGCGGTTCGGGCTGTGGCGCGTCCAGTGCGCGGCCCAGGTCCGCCGTGCAACCTGCCTCGAGCTGGCGCAGCACGGCGTCGGCTTCGGCATGCCGGCCCTGCGCGGCCAGCCAGCGCGCCGATTCGGGCAGGCTCCGGCGCAGCCACCAGATCGCCACCGCGAACGTGCCGCTGAGCAGCACCACCCAGCGCCAGCCGCTGACCCCGAACGGCGCATGCGGCACCAGCGCCCACGCACTCACCGCCACCGCCGGCACCGCCAGGAACTGCACGAAGAACGCGAACGCGAAGGCCGCCCCGCGCATGTGCCTGGGCATCAGCTCGGACAGATAGGTATCGATGGTGACCAGCTCGATGCCCAGGCCGATGCCGACCACGAAGCGCCACCCGATCACCCCCAACGCCGTGCTCTGCAGGCCCATAGCCACGGTCGCGGCGGTGTACCAGAGCAGCGCGAAGGTGAACACCGGACGCCGCCCGAAACGGTCGGCGAACGGACTGAGCAGGCTGGCGCCGAGGAACAGGCCCAGGAAGGTGGCCGACGCGAACGCCGCCTGGTCGGCGATTCCGAACGCGCCGGCCGCGCCGGTGGCGAAGATGCCGTCGCGCAGCAGGCCCGGGCTGATGTAGGCGGTCTGGAACAGGTCGTACAGTTCGAAGAAGCCGCCCAGCGCCAGCAGCGCGACCAGGCGCCACAGCGTCGCCGTGGCCGGCAGGCGATCGATGCGCGCGGCCACCAGCGCGACGGAATCGGAACGAGCAGCGACAGGATCGAGCATGGGCATGCACCGGCGAAAAGGGTCGCCGACGGCCTCGACCGTCGGCGCTGGCGCATGCTGCCCGATTGCCCTGCGTATCCGCTACCGCAAGCGGCGATGGTTGCCGGCGCAGTCCGGCTCGCGTTCAGCGGGACGTCGGCTTCGGCCCGCGCGCAGCGTCAGCCAACTAGTGCAGGAACAGCACGTTCAGATCCTGCTTCGGCACGAACTCCTTCTGCTCGAATTCGAAGGTCAGTGGATCGGTGCGCTTCAGCGCGCCGTCGAAGCACAGGCTGAGCATGTCGCTCGGCGCGCGCTTCTTCAGGGTCAGGTGGAAGTCCTGGATCGGCCCCTTCCAGTTGTTGCCGGTCAACAGGATGTAGCGCAGGTTGCTCCATTGCAGGCCCTGCTCGCCCTCGCGGCGGCGCGCGCTCTGCTGCGCGCCGGCGTCCATGCAGGTGTCCTTGGCGTAGTCGCGGATCAACTCGCTGGCCGGCTGCGGTACGCCGCTCGCCAGGCTCGGCGCATAGCTGTGACGGATCGACACCGCCTTGCCCGCGGCAAAGGGCTGCTGCCAGGTGAAATACTCGCTGAGCGTGAAAAGCGGCTGCCCATCCGGGTCGAACCAGCTCTTGGGCAGCGGCTTGCGGCCCTTCGGCGTCTCGCCGGATTCGGTGTAGCTGGCCAGGTCGTCGCTGCTCCAGCCGCTGGCCGCCCACTGCCGCGACACGTCGGTCCCATTCTCCAGCTGCGCCACCAGCTTGCGCTCGGTACGCACCGGCTTGCCGTCCACCCACAGCTTGAACTCGGTCAGTTTGCTGTGGTCGGCCATGCCGAAGTACATCGGCGGCATCGGAAACGCGATCGGCACCACCAGATCGCGCGCACTGGTGTTGGTGAACACGTAGTCCACCCGCACCAGGTCCTCGCTGATGAACAAGGCCTCCTTGCTCATGCGGATATCCGGCTGCTGGATCAGCTGGATGGTGCCGTTGGCATCGCCGAAGCTGCTGTCGTTGGCATGGGCGGTGGCCGCGAACAGCGGCACGAGAGCGAACAGGGTGCGGACCAGCAGGGATTTTGGTGCCATGGGTAGGATAAGTTCGAAGAAAGGAGGCAAATGCGCCAGTCACACAGCCGCTTGTCTAGACCAGCAATCGCCTTCACCTGCGTCCAGGAAGGCGGCGGCGCGGCGGCAAGGACCGTCAGCGCGGCGCGCAACGAGGAAGCCGGAGTGGCGGGAGTTTGGAAGTCATGACACTACGGGGACGCATCCAGTGAGCGCACACGAACCGATCCGTGGTCCTGAGCCGATCGAGGGTCGCGAGACGAAAAAGCGCTCGAAGTATAGCCACGCTACATCGGCATCCGTGCGCCTCATCTCTAAGTCCATACCATTTTCAGGCTTCCGGATCCGGCATCGCCAATGGCGCTGCGCGCCGTATCCTTAGCGAAACATTAACTGCAGGCTTGTAAAGCTGTCTCCGCACATGGATACGAGACAAGGGGAAGGACGCATGGGTACCAGGGAAAACAAGCGCAGCTGGCTGTTGTGGGTGGTGTTGCTGGCCGCTGCGGCGGCCAGCGCCGAAGCGAGCGCGCAGCAGGACCAAGAACAGCGACAGTTGCAACTGCAGCAGCAACAGATGCAACAACAGCAGCAGCTCCAACAGCTTCAGCAACTGCAACTCCAGCAGCAACAGCAGCAGTCGGCGAACGCCGAGTCTTCCAAGGGCCTGTCCTCAGCCTACCTGGACTGCCGCAAGCAGGCCAGCGGCGTCTACGATCAACAGCGCTGCATCGAGCGCGAACGCAGGCTGCAGGAACAGCGCATGACCAAGGCTTACGACACCCTGCGCTATCGGCTCGGAGGCCGCGACCGGGCCACGCTGATGGATGCGCAATACACCTGGCTGCAGTCCGACGCGCAGGCGAGGGATCTGGACAAGGCACTCGGTGGCCACGGCCAGGCGGCCGCCCTGCAGAGCGCAGAAGCCGCGCTGGAGCGGGTCAGCTCGCGCGCCAACGAGTTGGAGAAATACACGCGCATAAACCCCTGAGGCAGAGAAATGCGCAGCGCCCGATTCGGTGGGCGCTGCAGCATGCACTATGTGGTCAGTACGCTGCGCGGCGCATCCCGGCATGGTGAGTGCACGCGATCTGCTTCGCGCAATTCCGCCCCACCTCCGGAGCACCCGATGCAGGCCTACGACATCACTCTGGGCGACTGGCAAAGCGGCCCACCGGCGCACGACAGCGACGGCTGGTGCTTCGGCCTGCCGCCCGGGATTCGCCCGGCACAATGGCCGCTGGATCCGCACAGCGGCTATCCGATGCTGCACGGCTTCACCCTGCGGCTGCCGGCGGACTATCGCGTGCATGGTTCCGACGTGGTGGCACTGTCGTTCTTCGCCACGTCGCTGGATCACAACGACGGCGGCCCGATCGGCGGACCGGATGGCATGGAGGACGTGATCGATGCGCCAAGCCCGCTGCCGCCGGACGACGTGGCACTGCTGCCCTTCTGGGAACGCGCGCGGCAGGCGCATCCGCGGCTGTGGCGGATGCGCGACATCCTGGGTTGCGCCTACGCGGTGATCCTGCTGAGCCAGGACGAAGCCGATGGCCCGCCGTGCCCACCGCCGGCGCTGGTGGATAGTCCGCTGCAGCACGTGTTGGCCGTGCCGCAGTGGCTAGGCGCCGGGGCGGCAGCCGGCTTCGCTGCGTGGGAGCGGCGGGATATACCACTGCCGGAAGCGCGCGACCCGCACATCGTCCATCGCCCGTTCGAGCTGAGCGCGCGCGCCAACGATCCCAACGCCGGCAGGCCGCCGCGGGAATACTTCGGCGACACGCCCGGCGATGGCGACTATCAACCCTTCCACTACTGGCTGGACGGCGAGATCGCGACCGAGAACTACCGCGAACACGACTGGGCCGCCGGCCACGCCGCCAACCACCTCGGCGGCACCATGCGCCCGGTGCAGAACGTGCCGGAATTCAGCCCTTACTACATCGGGTTCGAAGAGGACTTCGGCGGCTACAACTTCGGCGGCGGCAACGCGCAACTGGACTTCAAGGACATGCAGTTCGACTGGGCCTGCGGCTGAGGTCGGCAACGCGGGTAAACGTTACTCGCGATCGGCTTAACCGGCGAAATAGCCTGCGCTGTCCAGGTCTTGCAGCAGGCTCGGGCCGGTCGGCTGCCAGCCCAGCCGTTCGCGCGTCCATGCGCTGGAAGTGGGGACGTCCTGGCTGGCGAAGCGCGCCTTCCAGCCGAACTGCGCCGGCGCTGCCTCGGCCAGGATCGAGCGCACCGGCAACTGCAGGTGCAGGCCGATGGCCGCAGCGATGTCGCCGAACGCCACACCGCGAGCTGAACTGCTTGCTGGGTTTCGTGTTGACAACAACAGACAGCCGCCAAATAATAGAACCGTACAGTTTGGTTTTTATACAAGCTATTTGGAATAGCCTTCCGAGCAGGCAACGACGGCAGCGCTGACCCGTCGCTACCGCGTAGCAACAATGCTGCATCGTGTTGTGCTGTTCGTCCCCCCCAGTGCTTTTTTGCCACCCCCGCCAGGCCTCCCCCATGAAGCCGCACCATCCCACTCCTTCTGTTTCCTCACCCGCATTGCGTCCGGGTGAGCAGGCGCTGTTCGACCTTCCGGAGATCCCGTCGGCGCGCGTGCGCCCGGCAGCCGGCTGGATGAGCCGGCGCCTGCACACGATCGCCGCGATGCTGTCGCGCAGTCGCTCGGACCGTTGCGGTCGACGCGATTGAACGCGCCGGCGCCCGGTAACGGGCGCATGCGAGCGGCGCCATCCCAGCGCATATCGGATCGCTGCAGCACGCAGCGCCATTCGACGCGATGATACGGTCGCTGCAGCCATCCGCTGCGGCGATGTCGGAACGTCCGGCGCCGAGCGCCGGCAACACGCTGCACCCACCCTGGAGCGATATCCATGAACAAGATCACCTTGGCCGGCGCGTTGCTGGCGAGCCTGTCCCTGCCGATGCTGGCCCAGGCCTCCAGCTTCGCCGGCAGCTCTGCCGGCGCGTCCTCGGCCGGCAGCAGCAGTTCCGGCGACGACAAAGTGGTGTTGCAGGCGCGCGACGATGCCGCGAGCTTCGTCGCCAGCGACGGCCGCATCCGCGGCGCGCAACTGGAATCGGCGCTGCGCGCGCTGCGCGAACGCGACCCGGGCGCGCGCCAGGCCAGCGACCTGCAACTGGCCCAGGCCATCCTCGCCCGCTGACACCTGGCTGGCGACTGCCGTCCGGCGGCAACTCCATCCGGCATCCCGGCCGCCATTCGACCCTGGCTACCCGCCAGCCAAGCTCTATTCGCAGGTCGCTCAAGTTCGCCAGGCGGTCGCCCGCCTGCACGGACGGACGGCATCACGGCGTCAACGTACCGGTGCGCGTAGCGTCAGCGCCGGATCGCACGCAGTGCGTTACCCGCCCATGGAGAATCGAATGAACAAGATGCTTGGCGTTGTGCTCGCTTGCGCCCTGGCCGCCGGCTTTCCTGCCGTTGCAGGCGCGGACCAGGTCCCGCCCCAGGACCGCCACGACGACGGCCGCCGTCACGACGACCCGCCGCGGCCGGGCCAACTGGGCACGGATCGCCGCGACGAAGCGCGGCACGACAACCGCCATGACGATCGGCCCGGCGACCACCGCGACGACCACCGCAGGGACGACCGCCCGGACGACAAGCGCTATGGGCGTTGGGATCCCAAGTGGGGCCCGCGTCCGGGCAACCCGCCCGCGCACCGCGCGCGGCACGACGATTGGTATCGCCACGTGCGCACCTGCCAGCAGCGCTACCGCAGCTACGACGCGCGCACCGACACCTTCGTCCATCGCGGCCGCCGCCTGCGCTGCTCGCTGTAAGCGGCAAGCGCCTGCCCGCGTTTTGCGCAAGCGGCGCAGAACGCGGGGCAGGCTTCTCGATGCCAGGTGAGCGCAACGCGCGCGGGCCTGGTCGAATAACGAAGTGCAGCAGCGCAATTTTCTACGGGATGAGCGGCCTCATCCGGCGAGCGGCCCAGACCGTTGCTAGCACCATCCGGGACACGCTCACTGCTGCCCAGCACAGTCCGTATTCTGCGCGTCGCAGATCTCTGCGGCGCGGCGGATCTGCGCATCGCTCAACGGCGGCGGGCGGGCGACCGCCGCCTGAACCTGGTCCGGCGCGCCAGTGAGCGTATGCAGGCCCTTGGCGACCTTGCCGGCAACGTAATAGACGCCGAGCGCGATGTAGCCGCCGCCCTGGCTGACCTGCTCCACCGAGGGCGGTGGCCGCCAATCCTTGTCGAAGCGGTTGGGTTGGGCGCTGACCGGATTCTTGAAGCGATACAGGTCCAGCGGCTGCTCCACGTCCGGCGGCAGCGCGCGCACTTCGTCGAGGGTCTGGATGTCCTGCTGCGGCGGGCTGGCCGCGGCGGGCGCGGGGTCGACCTGTTGGGCATGCGCCTGCGCGACCGCGCCAAGCAGCGCGGCGGCAACGACGAAACGCGCGGCATTGCACATCGAGATCGATCCTTTTCCATGCATCGCCATGGCAACTGCCGAGCTTACGGTCGGCGGCTGAACGTCGCCATTGCCGCGGCGATGGGAGGACGCATGCCGCCGCCGGCGCTCGCCCTTGCCCGCCGGTTCAGGCCGTCTGCAACGGCTGCAGGCACAACCAGATGGCGCACCAGTGCGACAGCGCGCCGCCCAGCACGTGCGCGTGCCAGATGGCGCGGTTGTAGACCATCGACTTGCGCACGTAGAAGCCCACGCCCACCGTGTAGAACATGCCGCCGGCGGCGATGAACCACAGCACGGCGCTGTCCAGGCTGGCCATGAGCGGCTTGATCGCGACGATGCCGGCCCAGCCCAGCAGCAGGTAGATCGCCACCCAGAAGCCCTTGCTGATGCCGGGCAGGAACAGTTTGGCGAACACCCCGAACAGCGCCACGCCCCACACCGCCAGGGTCATCGACCAGACCCAGGCGCCAGACAGCGCCAGCACGAACAGCGGCGTGTAGGAGCCGGCGATCATCACGAAGATGCCGGCGTGGTCGAGCTTGCGCAGAATCGGCTGGCGCTGCGGCGTGGCGAAGTTGTAGGCCGCCGAGCAGGCGAACATCACCAGCATCCCCAGTGCGTAGACGCAGGTGGCCAGGAGCAGCGCGTGGTTGGCGTGGGGGCGCCAGATCAGCATGGCGCCGCCGACGATCGACAGCAGCAGGCCGGCGGCGTGCACGATCAGGTCGGCGCGGCGGGCACCGGCGGTTTTGTAATGGGCGGCGGGAGCGGGGGCAGGCACGGACAAGGCGAGTCTTCGGCACGTCGGGGGACGGCGCCGCTGCGCGAGGGGGGAGCACAGGATACGCGCTGGCCGCGACGATCAGTCGGCTTTCTCGGCCGCCGGCCGCTACAGCCGTGCGGCGCGGCGGCAACGGCCGCGCGCATGGCGGCGGCTACGCCGCGATGCGTTCGATCTTGCGCGCTTGCGCACCCAGCGCGCGCCGCGCCTGTTCCAGGTCATAGTCGGCCTGCAGGCCGAGCCAGAAGCGCTCGCTGGTCCCGAGCGCGGCCGCCAACCGGATCGCACTGTCGGCACTGACGCTGCGCTTGCCCAGCACGATCTCGTTGATGCGGCGCGGCGGCACGCCGGCGGCGCGCGCCAGTGCGTTCTGGCTGATGCCCAGCGGGATCAGGAATTCCTCCAGCAGGACTTCGCCGGGGTGGATGTTGGGCAGGGTCTTCATGGCGGCTCGATGGGTCAGTGGTAGTCGACGATTTCCACGTCCAGCGCATCGCCGTCCTTCCATTGGAAGCACACGCGCCATTGATCGTTGATCCGGATGCTGCACTGACCCTTACGGTTTCCCTTCAACGCCTCCAGACGGTTGGCCGGCGGAACACGCAGATCGTCCAGCGTGGCCGCGCTGTTGAGCATGCGCAGCTTGCGCCGCGCCACGGCCTGGATGTCGGCCGGCAATCGCCGGGAAGGCGTGCCCTGCCAGATCTTTTCGGCTTCCTTGTCGACAAAGTTCCGGATCACGCAGCAACCATAACGCAGCTCGTCATATGACGCAACCCGTCATGGAGATCCTGCGCGTCTTTCGCTGCGCTGGCTGAATCTGCTCAGCCAGCGGCCCTCGCCCGGTTGGCTGCTGTCTCATACCCTGAGACGCCGTTCCGCTTCCCTGTCCCGCTTTGAGAGCCGTCCCGATGCCCGCCCACGCCCTAGCCCGCCGCACCGAGGACGCCGAGCGCGCCCTGTCCACCACCGGCGGCGAGCCCTCGCGCGACGGTGCGCTGCTGACCGAGCGGCTGGAGCGGCGCTACCACGACCGCATCACCGGCAGCTTCATGATCCCCGGGCGCGAAGGCCGCTACGCGCCGATCCCGGACGACGTGCCGGCGGCGCTGGTCGCGGCGCTGAAGGCGCGCGGCATCGAGCAGTTGTACAGCCACCAGGCCGAGGCCTGGGACGCGGCGCAGCGCGGCGAACACGTGGCCATCGTCACTCCCACCGCCTCGGGCAAGTCGCTGTGCTACACGTTGCCGGTGGTGGCCGCGGCGATGACCGCGCAGGCCAAGGCGCTGTACCTGTTCCCGACCAAGGCGCTGGCGCAGGACCAGGTGGCCGAGCTGCTGGAACTCAACCGGGCCGGCGAGCTGGGAGTGAAGGCCTTCACCTTCGACGGCGACACCCCGGGCGATGCGCGCCAGGCGATCCGCCTGCACGGCGACATCGTGGTCAGCAATCCGGACATGCTGCACCAGGCGATCCTGCCGCATCACACCAAGTGGGCGCAGTTCTTCGAGAACCTGCGCTACGTGGTGATCGACGAGATCCATACCTACCGCGGCGTGTTCGGCAGCCACGTCACCAACGTGCTGCGACGGCTCAAGCGCATCTGCGCGTTCTACGGGGTGAACCCGCAGTTCATCCTGTGCTCGGCCACCATCGGCAATCCGCGTGCGCACGCCGAAGCGCTGATCGAGCAGCGCGTGCATGCCATCACCGAGTCCGGCGCGCCGTCCGGCGACAAGCACGTACTGCTGTGGAACCCGCCGGTGGTCAACGCCGACCTGGGCCTGCGCGCGTCGGCGCGTTCGCAGAGCAACCGCATCGCGCGCATCGCGATCAAGAGCGGACTGAAGACCCTGGTGTTCGCGCAGACCCGGCTGATGGTGGAAGTGCTGACCAAGTACCTGAAGGACATCTTCGACCACGATCCGCGCAAGCCGCCGCGCATCCGCGCCTACCGCGGTGGCTACCTGCCCACCGAGCGTCGCGAGGCCGAGCGCGCGATGCGTGCCGGCAGCATCGACGGCATCGTCTCCACCTCGGCGCTGGAACTGGGCGTGGACATCGGCTCGCTGGACGTGGTGGTGCTCAACGGCTACCCCGGCAGCGTGGCCGCGACCTGGCAGCGTTTCGGCCGCGCCGGGCGCCGCCAGCAGCCGTCGCTGGGCGTGCTGGTGGCCAGTTCGCAGCCGCTGGACCAGTACGTGGTGCGGCATCCGGACTTCTTCGCCGACGCCTCGCCCGAACATGCGCGCATCGCCCCGGACCAGCCGCTGATCCTGTTCGACCACATCCGCTGCGCCGCGTTCGAGCTGACCTTCGTCGCCGGCGAAGCGTTCGGCCCGGTCGATCCGGCGGTGTTCCTGGAAGCGCTGGCGGAAAGCGATGTGGTGCACCAGGAAGGCGACCGCTGGGAATGGATCGCCGACAGCTATCCGGCCAACGCGGTGAGCCTGCGCTCGGTGGCCGACGGCAATTTCGTGGTGGTGGACAAGACCGACGGCAAGCAGCAGATCATCGCCGAGGTGGATTATTCCGCCGCCGCGCTCACCCTGTACGAAGGCGCGATCCACATGGTGCAGAGCACCCCGTACCAGGTGGAGAAGCTGGACTGGGAAGGGCGCAAGGCCTACGTCACCCGCACCCACGTGGACTACTACACCGACAGCATCGACTTCACCAAGCTCAAGGTGCTGGACCGCTTCGACGGCGGCGCGGCCGGGCGCGGCGACAGCCACCACGGCGAAGTGCACGTTGTGCGGCGCGTGGCCGGCTACAAGAAGATCCGCTACTACACCCACGAGAATATCGGCTACGGCCCGGTCACCCTGCCCGACCAGGAACTGCATACCACCGCGGTGTGGTGGCAGCTGCCGCAGGCCACGCTACTGAAGGCATTCGCCGCCAAGCAGGACGCGCTGGACGGCTTCCTCGGCGCGGCCTACGCGCTGCACGTGGTGGCGACGGTGGCGGTGATGGCCGACGCGCGCGACCTGCAGAAAGCGGTGGGCGACGGCGACGGCGCCTGGTTCGCGATGGCCGATGCCAAGGGCCGCGGCCAGCTGCGCGGCGGCGACAACGGCGAACCGGTCGGCGTGGAACTGCAGCAGTTCGTGCCCACCGTATACCTGTACGACAACTTCCCCGGCGGCGTGGGCCTGAGCGAACCGCTGTGGCAGCGCCAGGCCGAGCTGGTGCAGCGCGCGCGCGAACTGGTGCAGCGCTGCGACTGCGTGGCCGGTTGCCCGGCCTGCGTCGGCCCGGTGCTGGCCGCGCAGGAAGACAGCGCGACCACACCAAAGGCGCTGGCGCTGCAGGTACTGCGCCTGTTGCTGGACGGTGGCGCGGCGCTGGACGAGGAAACCACCGCGATCGACAGCGAACTGGATGCGCTGCCGGAGTGGAGCGCATGAGCGTCGGCCCAGAGTTTGCGTGGGCGTTGCGCCTGTTGCCGCAAGATGTGGTGCCGGATGGCGCGTCGAGCGCAGTCGACGTCGATCTCCACATGCTGACGGAACGGAGCGCATGAGCGTCGGCTTCGGACATCCGTGCAGGTTGCGCTTGCTGCCGGAACGATCGGCGCGCGACAACGCATCGAATCGACCCACTGATCCCACAGCGTTGCTGGAGTCGCGCGTATGAGCGGCAGCCTGGAATGTCGGTACGCATCGCGTTTTCTGCTGGAACGGGCGGTGTTGGACCACGCAGCGATCGCGGTCCATGCCGGTCCCGCAGCCTTGCCGGTGTCGCGCGCATGAGCATCAGCCTCGAGCGCCTGCGCGCGCTGCGCAAGCAGGCCGGCGATGCGAGTGTGGACGCGCCGCGTCCGTCGACGCCGGGCGTGCGGCCAAACAGCCCTTCCGGCGCCGCAGGTGCCAAAGCTTCGGCACCCGTGCCTGCAAGGGCAGCCGCGCCCGCCAGCGGATCCACGCTGCTGCGCAAGCCACCCCGCGACACCGCTGCGGCGCCCGCCCCACCTACGTCACGCGCGCCGTTGCCTGCGCATAGCGTCGACACCGCCGTCGCCGTGGCGCCGCCGATCGCGATCGAACCGTTCGACCGGCGCGGTGCCGACGTCGCGTCGCTACGGCGCCTGCTCGGCATGCGCGAGCGCGCGGTGGCGCCGGCCGCGTCACCACGCAAGCCGCAGGCGGCCGACCGCCACCTGCCCGGAGTGGAAATCGCGCCCGGCCTGCACCTGATCGAAGCGTTCCTGCCGCAACCGATCCCCGCCGCCGCGCTGTCGCTGGCCTTCGCCCGCCGCGAGGACGCGGTGCAGCCGTCGGACCTGCTGTTCTTCGACACCGAGACCACCGGCCTGGCCGGCGGCACCGGCACCCGCGCTTTCATGATCGGCGCGGCCGACTGGTACCTGCATCCGGTCGAAGGTCCCGGCCTGCGCATCCGCCAGCTGATGATGGCGACGATGGGCGCGGAGAAGGCCATGCTCGAAGCGTTCCGCGAATGGCTGGCGCCGACCACGGTGCTGTCCAGCTACAACGGCCGCTGCTACGACGCGCCGCTGCTGAAGACCCGCTACCGGCTGGCGCGCTGCGCCGATCCGCTGTCGGCGCTGGACCATGTGGACCTGCTGCATCCCACCCGCCGTCGTTACCGCGGCACCTGGGAGAACTGCAAGCTGTCCACGATCGAACGCCAGCTGCTGCGCATCGTGCGCGAGGACGACCTGCCCGGCTCCGAAGCGCCGGCCGCATGGCTGAGCTACCTGCGCGGCGGCAGCGCGCGCAACCTGCGCCGCGTCGCCGCGCACAACCACCAGGACGTGGTGACGCTTGCGCTGCTGCTGCAGCGCCTGGTCGACAATGAAGCCGAAGAGCGCGAGGTGGTGCCGTTCGTGGAAGCGCCGTAGCGCAGCGCTTTAGCCCCTCTCCCACCGGGAGAGGGGTTGGGGTGAGGGTACGGCACCAGGCGCGATGCTCGATTGGATGCACGAGGCTACGCCCGTACCCTCATCCGGCGCTTCGCGCCACCTTCTCCCGAAAAGGGGGCCATGGTCCCGGTGGGAGAAGGAACAGCCGCAGCGCGTTAGCCCCTCTCCCCCCGGGAGAGGGGTTGGGGTGAGGGTACGGCCCCAGGCGCGGCGCTAGATTGGATGCACGAGGCTTCGCCCGTACCCTCATCCGGCGCTTCGCGCCACCTTCCCCCGAAAAGGGGGCCATGGTCCCGGTGGGAGAAGGGAATAGCCGCACTGTGTTGTAGCCCCACCTCTCAACGCTGATGGATTCCAGACAACAACCCTAACTCTCCCGCACCTCCGTCTCGATCCGCCACGCCGCGAACTCGCCTTCGAATTCGGCCAAACTCAGCAGACCCATGCACGCATGCGCGCCCACCGGCAGCGGCGCGCCGCTGGCCAGCTTGCGTACCAGCAGGATCGCGGCCAGGCAGGGAATCTCCGGGCCGTGCAGGGTCGGCGCGGTCAGTTCCCAGCACAGCGCGTGCGGGCGGCCATCGCGCAGTCCACGCAACTGCACCGACATGCCGCCCAGGTCGCTGCCGAAGCGATCGAACCAGCGTCCGGCGTGCGCGAACAGTGCCGCCAGCGAGCGCATCGGCAGCGGCACGCCGAGCCCGCGCAGGCGCGCGAGCGCGGCCAGGCAGCGCTGCAGGAACGGCAGTTCCAGCGCCGCGCGGAAGCGTACGTTGCGCACGCCGGGATAGCGCGCCACCAGCAGGTCGTGATCGGGCACGTCGCAGGGCGCGGCCAGACGCGGCGCAAGCCGCGCGAACGTCACCGGCTGCGGTGCGGCCCAGCCCAGCGTGCGCTGCCAGCGTCCATCGCACCACCAGTCGAAGGGCAGGCCGCAATACGACAGCACCGCGCGCACCGTGGCCATGCCCAACGGCGTGGCCTGCGCCGGCGCGATGACCAGGTCGATGTCGTGCAACTGCGAGAAGCGCGGACGCAACGCATCGACCACCGCGCTGGACAGCGCCGGCAGCGTGCTGGCGCCGCTGATCGCGGTGCGCCCGGCCTGCCGCGCCAGCACATCCAGCGCGGCGGGAAAGTCGCGCACGAACGCGCGGCCGTCGGCCAGGTCGATGTAGTGCATGCCGGCCTGCAGGCAGGCATGCGCGACCGCGTAGTCCTGGCCCTGGAACGGCCCAGCGGTGTGCACCACGATGTCCGCGCCGGTAGCGGTCAGCTGCGCCGGAAAATCCGCCGCCGCAGTGTCCAGGCGGCACACCGCGACGCCGCCCAGGTCCGCGCCGGCGAGATTGGTGGCGGCAGCGCCAGGATGGCGTCCGGCCGCGATCACCTGCAGCGTCGGCGTCGCCGCCAGCGCGCGCACGATCCGCGCGCCGAAATGGCCGTAGCCGCCCAGCACTACCACCTTGCAAACAGCCATTGCCCTTGCCCCCTCCTGTCGGCGTCCGCGGCGATTATCCGCGCGGGCGCCGCCTGCGGGGAATCGCTCAGCCGTCGATCGGCGTGGCCAGCCCTTGCGCGATGGCCTCGCGGATCAGCTGCTCGGCCTGCTGCCGTGCGCGTGCGCTGGCATCGGCCTGCTGCTTGCCCAGCCGGGACTGTTGCAGGCCGAGTTGCGCCTGTTGCTTGGCCAGCTCCTGGATCTTCTTGCCCAGGTCCTGCCGGCGCAGTTGCTCGGTCGCCCGCTGCGCCGCCATGCGCTCGATCTGCGCCTGGCTGGCGGCGCCATGGCTGGCGGCGACCGCCGCCTCGGCCTGGCGCGCGGCGCTCTCGGCCATCTGCGCGCTCAGTTCCGCCATGCGTTCGCCCAGGTCGCCCTGGCGCTCGCCGAGATCGCCTTGCTGGTCGCCCAGTTCGGCCTGCGCATCGGCAAGCTCCAGGGTCTGCGCATGCAGTTCCTGGAAGCGCGCCAGCGCCGCCGGATCGCGGACCACGTAACGATGACCGGCATGGCGCAACCACAGGATCTCGCCATCGTTGCCGGCCAGGCGACGCGCTTCGCGCAGGTCGTCCAGCGAGGCATCCATCAGATTGTGCCCGTCCTGCACCAGCACGTAGGCGTCCTGCTCGTTGTGCGGCGAGAGCGAAATGCGGCCTTGGGTGAGCAGCGGCGCATCGGTTTCCGGCGGCGCAGCGGGTGGGGTCGGTGGCACCGGCACCGTCGGCGGCTCCGGAGGGCTTGCCGGCGCCACGGGTGCAGGCCGTGCCAGCACGCTGGCCACGATCGAGGTCGACTGCGCCGCAGGCGCGGCAGTGGCCGGTGTGGCCGCTGCGACCGGCGCGGCGGCCGGCGCAGCCACCGCTGCCGCGTTCGCCGGCGCCGGCTTGGCCACCAGGCGCAACGGCATCACTCCGGCCAGCGCGATCGCGGCGGTGATCAACCCGGCGCCCAGGCGCGAAAAGGAGGCGGTGCTCTGCAGCATCAGCAGCCGCCGCTTCAGGCTGACGAAGCTGGGCGAGGCGCTGGCCACGCCGGCCGCCGGCCGCGGCGCCACACCCAACTGCACCAGCAGCCGCGCGTAGTTGTGCCGGCAGTGCCGGTGCCCGGCGACCACCGCCGCATCGCAGGCCGCTTCGCGGGCCAGTGCGTATTCGCGCACCGCCAGGTGCACCATCGGGTGGAAGAAGAACAGGTGCTGCGCCAGCGCCGGCAACAGGCCCCACCACAGGTCGCGGCGCTGCAGATGCACCAGTTCGTGGGTCAATGCCATGTCCAGATCGTCGGCGTGCATCGCCGCCAGGCGCCGCGCCGGCAGCAGCAGCACCGGCTGCCACGGGCCGATCAGTTGCGGCGAATCGATCTGCGCGGACAGCCGCAGCTGCGGCGGCTGGCGCAGGCCGTGCGCTTCGGCGGCCAGGCGCAAGGCGCCGAGCAAGGCGGCATCGGTGCACGGCGTGCTGGCGCGCACCAGGCGCCGGCTGGCGCGGTAGGCATGGCCGCTGCGCAGCGCGCCGAGCAGCACGCCCGCCATCCACAGCGCGACCAGCGCCTGCGCCCAGGACAGCGACGCTGCAGCAGCGGCCTGCTGCGTGGCGGCACGCGGCGATGCGGCAGTCGCAGCGCCCGCGTCCTGCAGCGAGGCGGCTGGCAACGCGGTCGCGGCAACGGCGGTCTGTGCCGGCGCAGCGGGCAACACCGGCAGGTGCAGCGCACCGGCCCACAGCAGGCCGAGCACGGTCTGCGCGCCGACCAGCCACCACAGCCGGCAGCGCGTGGCCGCCGGCAATGCCGGCAACCAGCGGCACAGCGCCCAGATCGCCGCGACCAGGATCGCCGCCTGCACGCTGGTCGCCAGCAGCCGCGACAGCAGGGTCTCGAACAACGTCGTGCCTAAAATCGTGTCCATGCCTCAGTCCTCCCGCCGCTGCGATTGCAGTTTGGCGACCAATGCCTCGAGTTCGGCCAGTTCGTCGTCGCTGACCTCGGCGCGCTGCGACATCCACGCCACGAACGGCGACACCGAGCCTTGCAGAGTCTTCTCGACGAAGCTGCCGACCGCGCTGCGCACCACGTCGTCCTGGCCGCTGGTGGCGGCGTAGCGGTACACGCCCTGCACCTGGCGCCGGCGCAGATAGGCCTTGGCACGCAGCCGCTCCATCATCGTCAGCACGGTGGAGCGGGCCAGCCCGCGGGTCTCGCCAAAGCCGGCAGCGACCTCGCCGACGCTGGCCTCGCCCTGTTCGCCGATGTATTGCAGCAGGGCCAGCTCCTGGTCCCCGATCGATTTGCGTCGCATCCGCCCGCCCCAGTGACTACACGTGTCGCCAACGTACCCGTGGCGACATCTGTAGTCAATAGGCCGTCGGTCATTGGCTACGCTGTAAGAGAAGTGCGGCGCCCGCGGCGGAAGCCATGGCTCCACAGGGGCGCCGCTTACTCAAGATCGAAGCAGAACCTGCCGTTACGGTTGGGCGATGAAGCGGTCAGCACACCGCATGCGGCGCTGGGTCGCGAACGTCCATGGCGACAAGCATGGGCCTCGCTGGCACCGGCGTTCGGAGCGCTTCGCTATCGGTTCCGTCGGAACCTGCCGCGCCCGCCCGCTTTCTCTGTCTGCCGCGCCTCAGCCCTGCGGCCCGCCCATCACCGGCAGGATCGCGCCGCTGATGTAGCTGGCGGTGATCGGCGAGGCCAGGAACACATAGGCCGGCGACAGTTCCTCCGGCTGCGCCGGGCGGCCCATCGCGCTGCTCTTGCCGAACTCGGCGACGTCCTCGGCGGATTTGTCGGCCGGGTTCAGCGGGGTCCACACCGGCCCCGGCGCGACCGCGTTGACGCGGATCCCGCGCGGCTGCAGCTGGCTGGCCAGGGCCATGGTGAAGGCGTGGATCGCACCCTTGGTGGCCGAGTAGTCGAGCAGCGACTTGCTGCCGAACAGGCCGGTCTCCGAGCCGCTGTTGATGATCGCCGCGCCGCGCTTGAGATGCGGCAAGGCCGCGCGCGCCATGTGGAAGTAGCCGCCGATGTTGGTCTGCAGGGTTTCCTGCAGGTGTTCCTCGCTGAGGTCTTCCAGGGCGTGGCAGTGCAACTGGAAGGCGGCGTTGTTGACCAGCACGTCGAGTCCGCCGAAGGCACGCACGGTCTGCGCCACCGCGTCTTCGCAGAACTGGGGATCCTTCACGTCGCCGGCGATGGTCAGGCAGCGCCGGCCTTCCTTCTCCACGTGCGCGCGGGTCAGCTGCGCGTCCTCGTGCTCGTCCAGGTACAGCACCGCCACGTCGGCGCCTTCGCGCGCGAACAGCACCGCCACCGCGCGGCCGATGCCCGAGTCGGCGCCGGTGACGATCGCGCTCATGCCGCGCAGCTTGCCGCTGCCGACGTACTCAGGCGCCTCGAAGCGCGGTTGCAATGCCAGGTCTTGCTCCTTGCCAGGCTTGCGCAAATGCTGCCTGGGCATCTTCTCCGGCTGCTTGCGTACCCCGGCCTGGGTCGGCGCGGACTTCTTGGCCTTGGCTTTCGACTGCGCCTCGTCGGCATCGGTCGCGCGCTGCAGGACGCGCTGTTGGCGTGCGGTCTTGGCGGCTGCCGCGCCGGATCGGGACGACGCCGGCTTGGAGGAAGCGGTCTTGGTGGACGCGGCAGGACGCTTGTTGCTGGAAGCCATCGGCATTGCTCCGGAATACGCGACGCGGCGCTGCAGGGCGCCGCATCGGGGAATGGACAGACGTGGGCGATCGGGCGCGAGCGCGCTAGGCGCGGTCGGCGACGCCTTCGACGCCGGCATGCTGGGCGCAATGCGCGCAGCAGAATATGCGGCCGCCGGCTTCCACGCCGTGGCCGACGATGCGGCAGTCGCAGTGGCTGCAGTGCGGGGCGAAGGCGTGGATCGCGCATTCGAACGAATCGAAGGTGCCGCTGCGGGCGCCCTGGGTCAGGGTAAAGGCCTTGTCGTAGTCGTTGCCGCAGACATCGCAGGTGGCCATGGTCAGGCTCCGGTTGGCTGGGGAAGCCACAGTCTGGCCAAGCCCGCGGCCACGTCGGGTGAAGCCGGCCGCCGATCTCTTCATGCAGCGCAAACATCCGCCGCGACACGCTCGCGCTATCCGCACAAGGAACCCGTCCATGATCCGCCACCCGCTCGCCCTCGCCGTTCCCCTCGCCGCCAGCCTGCTGCTCGGCGCCTGCAGCACCACCCAGGTCGCCGAGGTGCAGCCGATCGACGGCGTCATCTCCGGCCAGTGCCACATCGACAAGGTCCGCGGCGCGGCGGGCCTGGCCGCCGCGCAGACCACCGTCGAACGCGCCCGCGTCGACAGCGACAGCCTGAAGGTGCAGGTGGTGAACAGCAGCGTCGGCCACAGCGGCGCCACCTCCAGCGGCGTGGACAGCGCGTCGCGCGGTGCAGGCGAAAGCGGTGGCGATCGCCTGACCATCGAGGTCGGCCCGTACAACAACATCACCACGCTGTATTGCGGTTGATGGTGCGCGCCGCAGCTTGAGCGCAGGACGCGGCGCGGTCTTGCCGCGACCGCGTCGCGACCTGCGCTGATGGCACAGCCGCGCCAGCGCTGCGATCAGGCGCGGCCGCGTGAACGCGCAGCGTTCCCGGCCGCAACACTGCCGCCGGCGCGACGCGGCACCGTGGACTTCGCCGGCTTGGCACCGGCCGCCTTGGATCCGGTCTTCTTGGCCCCCGAGGCCTTGGCCGCCTTGCGGGTCGCGGCGCGCGCCCGCGCCAGGTACTTCAGCGTGGCCAGGTCCCACTGCCGCTCGCCGCGCACGCGCTCGCACAGGCCGTGCAGTTCGCCGCCGCGCCAGCCGTCGAACACGCACGGGTCGATATAGGCCTTGCGGCATACCGCCGGGGTATTGCCCAGCGCGTCGGCCACCTCGCGGATCACCGCGTTCTGCGCCAGCTTCAGCGCGCGCTCGCTGCTGGGGTCGGGCAAGGGCAGCTGCGCCAGCCGCTGCAGCGCGGCGCGGGTGCCACCCCAGGTGCGGAAGTCCTTGGCGGTGAAGCTTTCGCCCATCGCCTCGCGCAGGTAGTCGTTGACCTCGCCCGAATCCACCGGCTGCAGCTGGCCGTCGTCGTCGCGGTACTGGAACAGCGCCTGCCCGGGCAATTGCTGGCAGCCGCGGATCAGCTTGACCAGGCGCACGTCGTCGACCTCGATGTCGTGCTCCTGCCCGCCCTTGCCGCGGAACTTCAGCCGCGCGCGGCCGCCCTTGACGAATGCCAGGTGCCGGTTGCGCAGCGTGGTCAGGCCGTAGGAGCGGTTGCTGCGCGCGTATTCGGCGTTGCCGACGCGGACCAGGGTCTCGGACATCAGCGCCACCACCATCGCCAGCACCTTGTCGCGCGGGTAGCCGGGCAGCGCCAGGTCGCGGCGCAGGCGCCGGCGCAGCCGTGGCAAGGCCTGGCCGAAGGCCATGATCCGCTCGAACTTGCCGTCGCCGCGCACCTGCGCCCAGTCCGCGTGGTAGCGGTACTGCTTGCGCCGCCGCGCATCGCGGCCGGTGGCCTGCACGTGGCCGTTGGGCTTGGTGCAGATCCACACCTCGGTGTAGGCCGGCGGGATCGCCAGTTGGCGGATGCGCTGCAAGGTCTGCGCATCGCGCACCGGGCGGCCGTCCGGCAGCCGATAGCTGAAGCCCTTGCCGGCACGGCGGCGGACGATGCCGGGCTCTTCGTCGCTGACATAGACCAGGCCGGCGCTGCTGGCGGCCTGCCTGGCCTGCAGCGCGCGGGCCGCCTCGGTGGCGGCGGTGGTGCGGGACGCGTTGGACATCGGGACGCCAGCGGATGGGGAGCCCGGATTGTCGGCAGCGCGGCGCCTAGGCCGCGTCAACGGCGGACCGGTTAACGTGCGGCGAACGCGACTTGTCCGATTCTTCTGCACGTATGCTGGACCCGTCTTCCTCCACCCACCAGGAGCCTCGATGAGCACTTTCCTTTCTTCTCGTGCGTGCGCGCGTGCCGGCCTGCTCGGCACGGCGTGCCTGGCGCTGGCATTGGCCGCATGTAGCGCGCCGCCGCCGGACGAGCAGGAACAGGTGGGGGCCAAGGCCCAGGCCGCCGCGCAGCAGGCCGCCGCGCCCGATCCGGCCAGTGCCCCGCAGCCGCCGCCGGTGGGCACCTGCGACGCCTCGCAGGCGCAGGGCCTGGTCGGCCAGGCTGCCGAACAGGCGTTGCTGGATCAGGCGCGCAGCGACACCGGCGCCAAGAGCGTGCGCGTGCTCAAGCCGAACCAGGCGGTGACCATGGAGTTCGACGGCGAACGGCTCAACATCGAGGTCGATGCCAAGAACCAGATCACCGGCGTGCGCTGCGGCTGAGGCCCGTCCGGCGGCGCCTGCAGGCACCGCGCATGGTTGCGACGGCAAGGCGGTTGCCGTCACTACGGTTGCAGCTGCAACCGTGTATTGCGGCACCGCACCAACATGTGCTTTAGTCGATGTTCCGGTGACCTCAAGATGCGCTCCAGGATAGAGCGGGGGCGAGTGTCGCCGCGTTCCTTCGGATCGCTTTTCAGAGGCAGACATGGCCCCCCGCAACCGCCACGGGCTCTACGACCCCCAAGATGAGCGCGATGCCTGTGGTTTCGGCATGGTCGCGCAACTCGATGACCAACCCTCGCGGGCCTTGGTCGATACCGCCATTGCCGCGCTGTCGCGGATGACCCACCGTGGCGGCGTCGCCGCCGACGGCCTCACCGGCGACGGCTGCGGCCTGCTGATCCGCAAACCCGATGCGTTCCTGCGCGCGCTGGCGCGCGACGCCGGCATCGCGGTGGGCGCGCGCTTCGCCGCCGGTCAGGTGTTCATGCCGCGCGACGACGTGGATGGCGCCGCACGCTGCCGCCAGGTGCTGGAAGAGGAACTGCTCCGCGCCGGCACCCAGCCGCGCGGCTGGCGGGTCACCCCCACCGACGATTCGGTGTGCGGGCAGCTGGCCAAGGACACCTTGCCGCACATCGAGCAGGTGTTCGTCGATGCCGGCGCCGAGCATAGCGAGGACGGCTTCGCCCTGGCCCTGTTCCTGGCGCGCCGCCGCGCCGAACAGCGCCTGCGCGACATCGCCGATTTCTACGTCACCACGCTCTCGCCCAACGGCATCAGCTACAAGGGCATGGTGCTGCCGGACAAGCTCAGCACCTTCTACCCGGACCTGCAGCGCAGCGACCTGGCCTCCAGCGCCATCGTCTTCCACCAGCGCTTCTCGACCAACACGCTGCCGCGCTGGCCGCTGGCGCACCCGTTCCGGCTGCTCGCGCACAACGGCGAGATCAACACCATCGAGGGCAACCGGCACTGGGCGCAGGCGCGCAGCAAGGTGTGGAAGACGCCGCGCTTCGACATCGCCGAGTTCGACCCGGTGATCTCGATGCACGGCTCCGATTCGCAGAGCCTGGACAACATGCTGGAGCTGCTGGTCGCCGGCGGCATGGACCTGCTGCAGGCGCTGCGCATCCTGGTGCCGCCGGCGACCCAGTCGCTGGAGTTCAAGGACGCCGACCTGGCGGCGTTCTACGAGTTCTACGGGCTCAACACCGAGCCGTGGGACGGCCCCGCCGGCATCGTCGCCTGCGACGGCCGCTATGCCGCGTGCATGCTCGACCGCAATGGGCTGCGCCCGGCGCGCTGGATGCTGACCTCCGACCGGCATTTCCTGGTCGCCTCCGAAGCCGGCGTGTGGGAACTGCCGGCCGAGCGCGTGACCCGCAAGGGCAAGCTCGGCCCGGGCGAGATGATGGCCATCGACCTCAAGCGCGGCGACCTGCTCGACTCGGACGCGATCGACCGCATCAACCGCGGCCGCGCCCCGTACAAGCAGTGGCTGCAGCAGGGCGTGACCTATCTGCAGACCGAGCTGATCGACCCCTCGCTGGTCGAGGAGCCGTTCGACGAGAGCACCCTGCGCAGCTACCACAAGCTGTTCCAGCTCAGCACCGAGGAAGTGGAGCAGGTGCTGCGGCCGCTGGCCGAGACCGAGCAGGAAGCCACCGGCTCGATGGGCGACGACACCCCGATGGCGGTGCTCAGCCGCCACACCCGGCCGCTGTACGACTACTTCCGCCAGGCGTTCGCGCAGGTCACCAACCCGCCGATCGACCCGTTGCGGGAAGACTGCGTGATGTCGCTGACCACCCAGCTCGGCAAGGAGACCAACATCTTCCATGCCGGCCCGGAGACGGTGAACCACGTCATCCTCAATTCGCCGGTGCTCAGCCAGCGCAAGCTGCGCCAGCTGCTGAAGATGGAGCAGTACCAGACCCGCAACGCGCAGATCGACCTGTCCTACAGCGTCGAGGAAGGCCTCAAGGCCGGCCTGGAACGGATCTGCGCGCAGGCCGAGCAGGCGGTGCGCGACGGCAAGGTCATGCTGCTGCTGACCGACCGCTACCCGGTGCCGGAACGGCCGATGGCGCATGCGCTGCTGGCCACCGGCGCGGTGCACCACCATCTGTCGCGCGCCGGCCTGCGCTGCGACGCCAACCTGATCATCGAGACCGGCACCGCGCGCGATCCGCACCACATGGCCTGCCTGCTCGGTTTCGGCGCCACCGCGGTGTATCCGTACCTGGCCTACCAGACCCTGTTCGACCTGGGCCGGCGCGGCATCCTGCTGCTGAAGAAGGGCGGCGAACAGGCGCAGATCGGCCGCAAGTACCGCAAGGGCATCTACAAGGGCCTGTCCAAGATCATCTCCAAGATGGGCATCTGCACCATCGCCAGCTACCGCGGCGCGCAGCTGTTCGAGATCGTCGGGCTGGATCCGGACGTGGTGCAGCTGTGCTTCCCGGACACCGCCTCGCGTATCGGCGGGGTGAACCTGGCGCGGCTGGACACCGAGGCGCGGCAGCTGACCGCGCGCGCCTGGAACGACCTGCTCAAGCCGGAAGTGGGCGGTCTGCTGAAGTACGTGCACGGCGGCGAGTACCACATGTACAACCCGGACGTGGTCATGACCCTGCAGCGCGCCACGCGCAGCGGCGAACAGGCCGATTGGGCCACGTACGCCGACGCGGTGCATTCGCGCCCGCCGTCGGCGCTGCGCGACCTGCTGCAGCTCAAGCGCGCCGAGGTGCCGACCCCGCTGGACGAGGTGGCTCCGGCCGCCGATCTGCTGCGCCGCTTCGACACCGCCGCGATCAGCCTGGGCGCGCTGTCGCCCGAGGCGCACGAGGCGCTGGCGATCGCGATGAACCGCCTCGGCGGGCGCAGCAACTCCGGCGAAGGCGGCGAAGACCCGGCCCGCTACGGCACCGAGAAGCGCTCCAAGATCAAGCAGGTGGCCTCCGGCCGCTTCGGCGTCACCCCCGAATACCTGGTCAATGCCGAAGTGCTGCAGATCAAGGTCGCTCAGGGCGCCAAGCCCGGCGAAGGCGGCCAGCTGCCCGGGCACAAGGTCAACGAGCTGATCGCGCGGCTGCGCTACGCCAAGCCGGGCATCGGCCTGATCTCGCCGCCGCCGCACCACGACATCTATTCGATCGAGGACCTGGCGCAGCTGATCTACGACCTCAAGCAGGTCAATCCGACAGCATTGGTGTCGGTGAAACTGGTCAGCCATGCCGGCGTGGGCACCATCGCCGCCGGCGTGGTCAAGGCCGGCGCCGACCTGATCACCGTGTCCGGCCACGACGGCGGCACCGGCGCCAGCCCGGTCAGCTCGATCCGCTATGCCGGCGTGCCGTGGGAACTGGGCCTGGCCGAGTCGCACCAGGCGCTGGTCGCCAACAACCTGCGCGACCGCACCATCCTGCAGACCGACGGCGGGCTGAAGACCGGCCTGGACGTGATCAAGGCCGCGATCCTGGGCGCCGACAGCTTCGGCTTCGGCACCGGCCCGATGATCGTGCTCGGCTGCAAGTACCTGCGCATCTGCCACCTCAACAACTGCGCCACCGGCGTGGCCACCCAGGACGAGCGCCTGCGCGCCAACTACTTCACCGGCCTGCCCGAGCGCGTGGAGAACTTCTTCAAGCTGCTGTCCGAAGAAGTGCGGCAGTGGCTGTCGTACCTGGGCGCGCGCTCGCTGGACGAGATCATCGGCCGCACCGAACTGTTGCAGCAGCTGGACGTGTCGCCGCGCGAAGGCGTGCGCGTGGACCTGTCGCGGCTGCTCAAGGACGTGCGCTACGACGGCGGTCACTGCGCGGCGCAGCGCCTGTACGAATCGCCGGACAGCCTGGCCACGCAGATGGATGGCCTGCTCGCCGACGCGATCGCCAACAAGACCGGCGGCGACCATCGCTTCCTGATCCACAACACCGACCGCTCGATCGGCGCGCGCCTGTCCGGCGCCATCGCCCGCGTGCACGGCAACCACGGCATGGACGACGCGCCGCTGACCCTGCGCTTCCGCGGCTCGGCCGGGCAGAGCTTCGGCGCGTTCAACGCCGGCGGCCTGCAGCTGGAGCTGGAAGGCGAGGCCAACGACTACGTCGGCAAGGGCATGGCCGGCGGCCGCCTGGTGGTGCGTCCGCCGCGCGGCGCGCGCTTCGAGGCGCGCAGCACCGCGATCATCGGCAACACCTGCCTGTACGGCGCCACCGGCGGCGAGCTGTACGCCGCCGGCCGCGCCGGCGAGCGCTTCGGCGTGCGCAACTCCGGCGCGCTGGCGGTGATCGAAGGCGCCGGCGACCACTGCTGCGAGTACATGACCGACGGCATCGTGCTGGTGCTGGGCAAGGTCGGACTGAACTTCGGCGCCGGCTTCACCGGCGGCCTGGCCTACGTGCTCGACGTGGACCGCGATTTCGTCGACCGCTACAACCACGAGCTGATCGACATCCATCGCATCTCCGCCGAAGGCTTCGAAAGCCACCGCCAGCACCTGCACAAGCTGATCAGCCGCCATCGCGAACTGACCGGCAGCATCTGGGCGCAGCAGATCCTCGACGAGTTCCGCGACTATGTCGGCAAGTTTTGGCTGGTCAAGCCGAAGGCGGCGAGCATCGAGTCGTTGACCGAGTCGCTGCGGCGAGCTGCTTGATCGATGTATCCCCTCTCCTGCTTTTGGGGAGAGGGGATCGCGAAGGCGCTGCGCGCCCCGTACCCTCATCCGCCCCTTCGGGGCACCTTCTCCCGGGGGGAGAAGGGAATACGCCACGGAATTTTTTATGAGCCGCAAACAAGCCTTCCAGTTCCTCGACCTGCCCCGGCAGATGCCGCAGCGCATCCCGGTGGAGCTGCGTACGTCCGGCGACTGGAACGAGCTGTACGGCAAGTTCGACAAGGCCGACGCGCAGTACCAGGCCGGGCGCTGCCTGGATTGCGGCAATCCGTACTGCAGCTGGAAATGCCCGGTGCACAACGCGATCCCGCAGTGGCTGCAGCTGGTGCAGGAGAACCGCATCGAGGAAGCCGCGGCACTGTGCCACAGCACCAATCCGCTGCCGGAAGTGTGCGGCCGGGTGTGCCCGCAGGACCGCCTGTGCGAAGGCAGCTGCACGCTGGAGGAATTCGGCGCGGTCACCATCGGCGCGGTGGAGAAGTACATCGTCGATACCGCGCTCAGCAACGGCTGGCGCCCGGACCTGAGCCAGGTCCAGGCCACCGGCAAGCGCGTGGCGGTGATCGGCGCCGGCCCGGCCGGGCTCAGCTGCGCCGACCGCCTGGTCCGCGCCGGCATCCATGCCGTGGTCTACGACCGCTATGAGCAGATCGGCGGCCTGCTGCAGTTCGGCATCCCCAGCTTCAAGCTCGACAAGAGCGTGATCGGTAAGCGCCGCGAGGTGCTCGAAGGCATGGGCGTGGAATTCCGCCTGGGCGTGGAGATCGGCCGCGACGTGAGCCTGGAGCAGTTGCTCGGCGAATACGACGCGGTGTTCCTCGGCACCGGCGCCTACCGCTACACCGACGGCGGCCTGACCGGCCAGGACCTGCCCGGCGTGCTGCCGGCGCTGCCGTTCCTGGTGCAGAACAGCCGCATCGTCAGCGGCAACGATCCCTGGGGCCGGCCGATCGCCGGCTGGGAAGACAAGATCGCGCTGCCGGACCTGAGCGGCAAGCGCGTGGTGGTGCTCGGCGGCGGCGACACCGGCATGGACTGCGTGCGCAGCGCGATCCGCCTGGGCGCGGCCAAGGTCACCTGCGCCTATCGCCGCGACGAGGCCAACATGCCCGGCTCGGCACGCGAAGTGGCCAACGCGCGCGAGGAAGGCGTGCGCTTCCTGTTCAACCGCCAGCCGCTGGCGGTGGAAGCCGACGCCAGCGGCAAGCTGGCCGGCGTGCGCGTGGTGCAGACCCGCCTGGGCGAACCCGATGCGCGCGGCCGCCAGGCCGCGGTGCCGGTCGAAGGCAGCGAATCGCTGCTGGACGCGGACGTGGTGATCATCGCCTTCGGCTTCTCGCCGAGCGTGCCGGAATGGCTGGCCGCGCAGGGCGTGGAAGGCACCGCCAACGGCCGCATCCTGGCCGGCGGCAGCGACCCCGATGGCAGCGGCCGCCTGCCGTACCAGACCACCAACCCGAAGCTGTTCGCCGGCGGCGATGCGGTGCGCGGCGCGGACCTGGTAGTGACCGCGGTGGCCGAAGGCCGCGACGCGGCCGCCAGCATCGCCGAATGGATCGGCAACCGCCTGCCGGTGACCACCCAGGCCGCGGCCTGAGCGAGCTCTACCGCATCTAGGCAACGGCGTTGCATGCCCGGCGGCGAGCGGCCGGGTTGCGGGTTGCGGGTTGACCGCAATACAGCGGCATTCGCCCATGGGAACAGCGTCCGCCGAACTCAGCGGCGCCCGCATGGTCGGGTCGGGGCTGAAGCCCCTCCCACAAGTGCCCCATCAGGCACCCCAGCCCCCTGTAGGAGCGGCTTCAGCCGCGACGAACGGAGTCCGAAACCCTGCGGCTCAGCCATCTGTCAGGGCTGAAATCCCCTCCCATACACAAGCGCACTCACCAGGCGCAGAAGATGCCCTGTGGGAGCCGACTTCAGGGCACCTCTAAAAACCTCCTTCTTTGGCATCATATGGTCAGAAGAGAGAGCCGAGGCCCCGCGATGATCAGCCTGTTTGCCGGACACGAACGCGAAGCCAAGCGCCAGCAGATAGGCGACCCGCTGACCCTGCTTTCGCGCCATATCGATTTCGCAGCGATTGCCCAAGCCGTCGATGCGAAGCTGTCCTTGGGCACCGGTACGCGCGGGGGTCGTCCGGCCTGGCCGACGGTGGTGATGGTCAAACTGCTGCTGTTGCAGCAGCTATACAACCTCTCTGACGATGCGCTGGAGTACCAGGTGCTGGATCGGCGCAGTTTCCAGCAGTTCCTTGGGCTGGAACACAGCGGCAAGGTGCCTGACGCCAAGACGATCTGGGTGTGGCGCGAGCGGCTCAAGGCGCAGGATGTGATGGGCGACATCAGCGCAGCGGTCGGCGTGCAATTGCAGCGTGCGGGATTCATCGCGCGTGGCGGTCAGATCATCGATGCGAGCATCGTCAGCGCCCCGATCCAACGCAACACGCGCGAGGAGAACGCACAGATCAAGCAGGGTGGCGAGGTAGGCCAAGACTGGAGCGACGCCAAGCGCGCACAGAAGGATGTGCAAGCCCGCTGGACCCGCAAGCACGGCAAGGCGCACTACGGCTACAAGCTGCACGCCAGCACCGATCGGCGTTGGGGCTTCATCCGCCGACATGCGGTGAGCGCAGCCAACGTGCATGACAGCCGACACTTCGAGGAGGTGCTGGACCCCAGCAATCGCGGACGCACGGTGTGGGCCGACAGTGGCTATGCCGACGCATCGCGGGAGGCTGATCTCACGCAACGCGGCTATCGGGCGGCCATTCAGCACCAGGGCCAGGCGCGCAAGCCACTAAGCGCGGCCGAACAACGTCGCAACCGGCGGCTTGCCAAGGACCGGGTGTTCGGCGAACACCCGTTCGCGCGGCTGGCGCAGCAGGGCGGTAAATGCCTGCGCACCATCGGGTTGGCACGGGCCACGGTGGTGATCGGGTTGAAGGTCGCCAGTCACAACCTGATGCGGCTGGCGCGGCTGCAGCAGCGGGCCATGGCGCCCGCGTGAGCGGGCCATGGCGCCCGCGTGAGCGGGTGAGGCGGCCAAAAACGGCCGCTCTTCCCACATCCAGGACGCCCAGCGCCCCCTGCGAAGCACGTCGGCTTCCTCAAACAGACGTAGCGGGAGCGTCTTTGCAGCTCACATCAGTGAAATGACGGGTTGTTCGAGGTGACCTTCAGTTGCGACGAACAGCGTCGGAACCCGTGTGGTTTCGGCTACCTGTCGGGACTGAAGCCCCTCCTACAAGTGCACCCTACAGGCACCGCAGCCCCCTGTAGGAGCGGCTTCAGCCGCGACGAGCGGAGCCGGAGACCCTGCGGCTCGGCCATCTGTGAGGGCTGAATTCTCATCTCACAAGTGCCTCACCGGGCCCAGAAGATCCCTGTGGGTGTGACTTCAATCGCGACGAGCAGCGTCGGAACCGCGTGGTTTGGCTATCTGTCGGGGCTGAAGTCTCCTCCCACAAGTGCACTCGAAGTGCACGCCCCCCCCTGTGGGAGCGACTTCAGTCGCGACGAGCGAAGTCGAAACCCACTGGTTTCGGCTGCCTGTCGAGGCTGAAGCCCCTTCTACAAAAGCGCCAGTGAGCGGGGCTGCGACCGCTCACGCAGGCAACTCGGACCACACCAACCACCTATGCGCCACAGAACGGCGATCGCCCCTGCATCACCACACGCGCAACGCCGTTTTTCGCGCGGGTGAATGAGGCGCTAACGCACGAGCGCCTAGGCTGGCCGCGCGGGTGCGATCCGCGCACCCTTGCACCGCCGGCTGCTTCCCCCCGATGGCAAAACGGCATCCTCCCCTCCCCCAAGGACGCTCCCCCATGTCGCTTTCCTCTCTCTGGTCGTCGCGGTTGCGCCCCGTCGCGCCCGCCGTGTTCCTGCTCGCCGCCGCCTTCAGCGTGTCCGCCCAGGACGGCAAGAGCGTGCTCAAGTACGCCGGCATCAACCTGTCCGGCGCCGAATTCAATTCCGGCAAGAAGCCGGGCACGCTGTACAAGGACTACACCTATCCGGGTCCGGCGGACTACAGCTACTTCGCCGGCAAGGGCATGAACATCGTGCGCCTGCCGTTCCTGTGGGAACGCCTGCAGCCCACCGCCAAAGGCGAGTTCGATCCGGCGCAGCTGGCGCAGATCAAGAAGGCGGTGGCGCAGGCCAAGGCCAGCCACATGCACCTGATCCTGGACCCGCACAACTACGCCAAGTACAACGGCGCGCTGATCGGCAGCGACGGCGCGCCGGCCGCCGTGTTCGCCGACCTGTGGCGGCGCCTGGCGACCGAGTTCAAGGACGACGACACGGTGATCTTCGGCCTGATGAACGAACCCAACGCGGTGTCCTCCACCGATTGGGCCGCGGCCGCGCAAGCGGCGATCAACGCCATCCGCAAGGCCGGCGCCAAGAACCTGGTGCTGGTCCCCGGCACCGCCTACACCGGCGCGCACAGCTGGCGCAGCACCTACTACGGCACCTCCAATGCGGTGGCGCTGCAGCCGCTGACCGATCCGGGCAACCGCATCGCCTTCGAAGCGCACCAGTACTTCGACAAGGACAACAGCGGCACCAAGGGCGAATGCGTCAGCGCCACCGCCGGCGCCGAAAAGTTGGCCGGCTTCGTCAGCTGGCTGCGCGAGAACAAGAAGGTCGGCTTCATCGGCGAGTTCGCCACCGCCGATACCCCCGTCTGCAACCAGGCCCTGGAAGGCCTGCTCAGCTACATCGAGCAGAACAACGACGTGATCGTCGGCTGGACCTGGTGGGCGGCCGGCGCGTGGTGGAAGAACGACTATCCGTTCAACGTGCAACCGAACAAGGACGGCAGCGACAAGCCGCAGATGTCGATCCTGTCCAAGCACGCGCACAAGGTGACCGGAAAGTAGGCGCACAGGCGCACCGGGCAATCGTCCGGCGCGCCGTTGCGAAAGAAGAACAGAAGCTCTCGGACAACATCGCGTACGTACGCCGCCGCATGCCTTGCGGCGGCGAGGGCCGAGAGAGAACCAGTGCGTGTTGGCCATGCCAAGCCCTGCACAGATCCGCGCATGCACGCATGCCGGTCGTAGTGGCGGAAGCGGGAATGCATTACGGTGCGAGCAAGCACACCGTTTGTCATCAGCTCGGCCAGCCCACGATCCGCCTGGCCGAGTCTCCCCCCGCTGATGCAGAAGGAGGCTCCCCATGGTGCATTCGTCGCCGTGCCTGCGCGCACTGCGCCTGGCGCTGTTGTTGTCCCTGCTTGCCGTGCTGCCGCCACTGCACGCGCAAGGCGTGCTGAAATTCGCCGGCGTCAATCTGTCCGGCGCGGAAATCAGCTCCAGCAAGAAGCCCGGCGTGGTCAACATCGACTACTTCTATCCGCGCGATGCCGATTACGCCTATTTCGCCGGCAAGGGCATGAACATCGTGCGCCTGCCGGTGTTGTGGGAACGCCTGCAGCCCACGCCGCAGGGCCGGCTGGACCCCGCGCAGCTGGCGTTGATCAAGGCCGCGGCGAAGCAGGCCAAGGCGCAGCGCATGCACCTGATCGTGGACATCCACAACTACGCCAGCTATTACGGCAACAAGATCGGCAGCGCGAACGTGCCGATCAAGACCTTCAGCGATCTGTGGCAACGCCTGGCGCTGGAGTTCAAGGACGACAACAGCGTGGTCTTCGGCCTGATGAACGAGCCGAACAACATCGCGCCCGGGCTGTGGGCGGCTGCCGCGCAGGCGGCGGTCGATGCGATCCGCGTCACCGGCGCGCGCAATCTGATCCTGGTGCCGGGCGCGCTGTGGAGCGGCGCGCACAGCTGGTATTCGACCGTCGGCGGCGAATCCAATGCCACCGCGTTGGCGTCGCTGTACGACCCGCTGCGGCGCACCGCCATCGAAGTGCATCAGTATCTGGACATCGATTCCAGCGGCACCAGCGCCACGTGCGTGAGCGGCAGCATCGGTGCCGAACGCCTGGTCGGCTTCACCGACTGGCTGCGCAAGACCGGACACATCGGCTTCCTGGGCGAGTTCGGCGCCGCCGACAATGCCGCTTGCCGGCAGGCGCTGGACGGCATGCTCGACTACATCGAGCAGCACCGCGCGGTGTGGCTGGGCTGGAGCTATTGGGCCGGGGGCGCCTGGTGGAACGCGGACTATCCATTCAACGTGCAACCCGGCGCGGATGGCCGCGACAAACCGCAGATGTCGATCCTGTCGGCCAGGGCGAAACGCATCGCGCGCTGACACCGCGTTTCCTGCAAGGGAGAACACCGCAACGCGGGCCGAACAAAGCCTGAGCGTCGGCAAAGGCATGCGTGGCGTCGGCGCGCCGGCTCCACGCACGCACACTGCTGGCATGCCGATTGCAACGGATGGGGACAGCCCGCGCCACACACCTGGTGCGCGGCGGCGCCCATTCGCTCTTCCCCCCACGAAGAAGGCAATCCCATGCAACGCCATCCCAACCTCCCCACTCCCTCACGCTGGCTGCTGCGCGCAGCGCTGTGCCTGTTGCTGGTCACCAGTACGTTCGTCGCTTTCGCCCAGAACGGCGCGCACTACGCCGGCCTCAACCTGGCCGGCGCAGAATTCAATTCGGCCAAGAAACCGGGCGTGGTCTTCAAGGACTACCTGTATCCGCGCGACAGCGACTACGCCTACGTCGCCGCGCAAGGCATGAACATCGTGCGCCTGCCGTTCCTGTGGGAACGCCTGCAGCCCACCGCCAACGGCGAGCTGGACGCCGCCCAGCTCGGCTACCTGCAGACCGCGGTGAGCCGTGCCAAGAGCCACAACCTGCGCGTGATCCTGGACCTGCACAACTACGCCAAGTACAACGGCGCGCGGATCGGCAGCGACGGCACCCCCGCCAGCATGCTGGCCGACCTGTGGCGGCGCCTGGCGATCGTGTTCGGCAACGACGACGCGGTGATCTTCGGGCTGATGAACGAGCCCAACGGCATCTCCTCCGGCGACTGGACCGCCGCCGCGCAACTGGCGATCGATGCGATCCGCGGCGCCGGCGCCTACAACCTGATCATGGTGCCGGGCACCGCGTACACCGGCGCGCACAGCTGGAACAGCACCTGGTACGGCGTGTCCAACGCGGCATCGCTGGTGTCGATCGAGGATCCCGTCGAAAACCTGGTGTTCGAAGTCCACCAGTACCTGGACCAGGACTACAGCGGCACCAGCGCCGACTGCGTCAGCGCCACGATCGGCTCGGAGAAACTGCAGGGCTTCACCCAGTGGCTCCGCGCCAACGGCTACAAGGGCTTCCTCGGCGAATTCGGCGCCAGCGGCAACGCCACCTGCATGGCCGCGCTCGACGACATGCTCGGCTACGTGCACGACAATGCCGACGTGTGGCTGGGCTGGACCGCCTGGGCCGCCGGCGCGTGGTGGAAGACCGATTACGCGTTCAACCTGCAACCCAACCAGGACGGCAGCGACAAGCCGCAGATGAGCGTGCTGTCGGCGCGGGCGCGGGAGATCGTGCAGTAGCCGGGATTGGGGATTCGGGATGACGGGATTGGTGGAGCGCGGGGCGGCTGGGTTCAGCGGCGTGGACCTTAGGTCTGTGGCGATAGCGGGCGATTGAGTCCGTACCGCGATCCGGCGCAGACTGTCGTTCCTCTTCCGCACGGATCGACGTATGCGCCTGGGCCTGGCCGCCAACCGACTGCACCACCAGGGCAAGGACGCCGCCCTGTTCCGCTGGCTGCGCGCCTGCGAGGCTGGCATCCGCGAACTGCAGCTCGGCCTGCACGCGGTCGGCCGCACCCACGAGGCGATCGCGCGCGCCGGCTGGCTGTCCGGCTACACGGAACTCAAGCGCTATCCGTTCGGCCGCGAAGGCGGGCTGATGAAACTGGTCGCCGAAGTGGTGGGCCTGGAAGGCGCCGAACGCACCCTCGACGGTGCGATCTACTTCATCGACCCGGTCGATCCCTCGTCGATCTTTCCCGAAGCCATCGCGCTCAAGCGCCAATGCGTGATCCACGGCAAGCCCTTCATCTCCACCGTGGCCAGCGCCCGCGACTGGATCGAGATGGAGCGCGTGCACGCCGGGCTGGCGGCAGACGCCGGCGCCGACGACCTGCACGCGCTGGAGCGGCACACCCTGGCGCTGATCGCGCACGATGCGATGAAGCCGCAGATGCTGGCCTTCGCCAGCGAGCATTTCGACCTGCTGTCGCGCTTCGCCGAGCGCGTGGCCACCGGCACCACCGGTCAGCGCCTCAACGAACTGGCCTGGAGCCGCGGCTGGCCGCAGGGCCAGGACTGGGTGCATCGCTATCAGAGCGGACCGATGGGCGGCGATGCGCAGATCGCCGACCGCGTGCTGGAACGGCGCTGCCAACGCGCGATCTTCTTCGAGGATCCGCACGTGGCGCGCCAGCACGAGGCCGACATCCAGTTGCTGGAGCGCGCGGTGACCACCGTGACCGACAGCGCGGTCTGCATCACCTCGCCCCTGGTCGCCGCACGCTGGGCGCAGGCGGCGGCGAAGCGGGCGCTGCCGTCGGCCTGAGCGATGGTGCAAGCGTTTCTCCAGGCCATTCGCTCCCTGTAGGAGCGACTTCAGTCGCGACGCGCATTACCGAGAAACATGCCCGTCGCGATTTTGGCGCGAAGCCATCTGCAGTCGCTCCCAACTAGTGTCCTAGTATCGTCTCCAAGTCGAATGCTCCCGGCGGTGTCCGGACGCCGCCAGACTGGGCCGGACGCACGGTTCCAGAAAGGGACCAGCTGTGCCGTGCTGGGTTCAGCCGTTAGCAGTAACCTTATCCAAGTGCTTTTTCCCGCACTGTGCTGGGCGCTTGTTCGTGCCCCTCGCTTCGCTCTCGAGCACACGCGATAGCAGCCAGCAAGCCTGCGCAGACTGGATGACACGTCTGCATGCTCCCCCGTCCCGTGACCCGCTAGGCCGCCGCAGCCAGCTGCGTCAGCCCTAGCCGAAGATACGCACGCGCGAGCGCCACACCTCGTACGCCCCGCACACATCGCGTGACCGCGCTCACAGTCACTGCCATGTCACGCCTGTCGCCAACACTTCCGCCTGTCCAGATCCTGGGGGGATCCGATGTCGCGTTTCATCTTGCACCTGCTGTTGCTGGGTGCCGCAGTGCTGTGCTCCATCCCGTCCGCCGCCGCGCAGCAGGCCGAACGCCTGCGCGTGCATGGCTCCAACAGCGTCGGCGTGCAGCTGATGCCGGCACTGGTCGAATCCTGGTTGCACAGCATCGGCTATCGGCAGATCCAGCGCCGCCGCGTCGATGCGGCGACGCTGGAAATCTCCGCACTGCGCGACGACGCACCGCTGGTAGTGGAGATCGGCAGCGCCGGTTCGGCCACCGGCTTCGCCGATCTGGTCCGCGGCGACGCAGAGCTGGCGATGCTGGCGCGGGTCCCCGATGCGCGCGAACGCGATGCCGCCTGGCAGCTTGGCGACCTGGCCTCGCCGGACCAGAACTTCGTCCTCGCCCTGGACGGCGCGCGCTTGCTGGTCGCCGCCGACAATCCGCTGGCCTCGCTCAGCGTCGCGCAATTGCGCGACATCCTCAGCGGGCGGCTGACGCGCTGGTCGCAACTCGGTGGCGCCGATCTGCCGATCGAAGTGCAACGCAATGCGGAGCACAGCGGCTTGGGCGATTTCCTGCGCGAACGCCTGCCGCTGCCGGCGACGGCGCGGGCCGCCTCGCAACAGATCCATCCCAGCCTGGCCGAAGCGGCGCAGGCCGTGGCCGGGCACCCGGCGGCGCTGGCGATCGTCGCGCTGACCACGCCGCTGCCGGCCGGCACGCGTGCGCTCGCCATCGCCGACGGCGGCATCGCCGTGCTGCCCACGCCGGCCAGCATCCGTGGCGAAGACTATCCGTTGGTACAGCGCTACAGCCTGTACGGCGGGCAGATGATGTCGGCCCTCGGCCGCAGCCTGGCGCTGTATTCGGTCGGCGCGCAGGCGCAGCAGGTCGTGCGCCGGATCGGGCCGATCCCGATGAGCATCGCGTCCGATCCAACCCAAACGGCCCAGGCAGGCCCCGACAAGCGCCAGACCGATGCCTACCTGCAGGCCGGCGCCGGTGGGCAGCGCCTGACCACGACCCTGCGTTTCAGCCTGCAGTCGTTGAACTCGATGTTCGAGGCGCGCAGCGCGCAGGACCTGGATCGCTTGATCGCCTACATGCAGCAGCCGGCCATGCGCGGTCGCGCCTTGGGCATCATCGGCTTCGCCACGCCGGATACGGCCAATCGCCTGTATCCGACCATCGCCAGCAACGACCGCGCCGACGTGGTCGCGGCCTATCTGTCCCAGCGCGGCATCGTGGTCAAACGCGCGCGTGGACTGGGCGCGGCACGCCCCCTGGTCGGCGGCGAGGATGCGGCGGCCAAGGCGCGCAACGAGCGGGTCGAGATCTGGCTGCTGGATGCCGGGCGCTGACCGCTACGGCGCAAGCTGAACGCAGCGTCCGCATATTCACTCGCTGCAGAACTCCCGGTTGGGAGCATGACGATTCTGGTCAAACGGAGAACGTCATGAACGACACCAACAAGATCCTGTCGCGGCCGCTGCTGGCGATGTCGCTTTCGCTTGCGCTGGCCGTCGGCAGTGCCCATGCGCAAGCACCGGCGCCGGCCGGCCCGGCACTGACCCAGGCGCAGGTAAAGGCCCTGCTGAGCGAGCAGGGTTACACCAAGCTGGACAAGCTGAAATTCGAAGACGGCCTCTGGAAGACCGAAGCCACCAGCGGCGACGGCAAGCGCGGCGATGTGCGGGTCGGCGCACGCGGGGGTCGCATTTACGCGGAAGGGGTGCCGTCGAAGCTGAGCGAAGCGGAGGTGCGTGCGGCATTGACGACGGCGGGTTACACGCAGGTACACGACGTGAAGTACGACGACGGTTTGTGGCAAGCGCAGGCGCACAGCGCGACGGGGGAGCGGGTGGAGGTGTACGCGGACCCTGTGGACGGGCGCGTGGTGAGCGCGGAGCGGGACTGAGGTGTTGCTTTTTTGCGCCCAATAAAAAATCCCCGTCCTTGTGAGGACGGGGATTTGGGGTAAAGCCCCTGGCGATGACCTACTCTCGCATGGCTTGAGCCACACTACCATCGGCGCAGCTGCGTTTCACTTCCGAGTTCGGGATGGGATCGGGTGGTTCCACAGCGCTAATTTCACCAGGGAGACGGTTGGAGTGTCGCCGCGATGCGTCGTTCGAACAAGGCACGGATGTGTGCGGAGGTCGAAGGACGGCATTGGGCGCCAGCCTCTCATAGGGTGTGACGTAGCGAGCGATTGGATAGCTATCGACGTGTGTCGTGCTAAGGGTTGCTTTTTGAGGAAGCAACTTGAGGTTATATGGTCAAGCCGCACGGATCATTAGTATCAGTTAGCTCAATGCATTGCTGCACTTACACACCTGACCTATCAACCACGTAGTCTACATGGTTCCTTAAGGGGCTTGTGCCCCGGGAAGTCTCATCTTGAGGCGCGCTTCCCGCTTAGATGCTTTCAGCGGTTATCGCTTCCGAACATAGCTACCCGGCAATGCCACTGGCGTGACAACCGGAACACCAGAGGTTCGTCCACTCCGGTCCTCTCTCGTACTAGGAGCAGCCCCTCTCAAACTTCCAACGCCCATGGCAGATATGGGGACCGAACTGTCTCACGACGTTCTGAACCCAGCTCGCGTACCACTTTAAATGGCGAACAGCCATACCCTTGGGACCGACTACAGCCCCAGGATGTGATGAGCCGACATCGAGGTGCCAAACACCGCCGTCGATATGAACTCTTGGGCGGTATCAGCCTGTTATCCCCGGAGTACCTTTTATCCGTTGAGCGATGGCCCTTCCATACAGAACCACCGGATCACTAAGACCTACTTTCGTACCTGCTTGATCCGTCGATCTTGCAGTCAAGCACGCTTATGCCTTTGCACACAGTGCGCGATGTCCGACCGCGCTGAGCGTACCTTCGTGCTCCTCCGTTACTCTTTAGGAGGAGACCGCCCCAGTCAAACTACCCACCATACACGGTCCCCGATCCGGATTACGGACCTAGGTTAGAACGTCAAGCACGACAGGGTGGTATTTCAAGGATGGCTCCACTGCAGCTAGCGCCACAGTTTCATAGCCTCCCACCTATCCTACACAGACGAACTCAACGTTCAGTGTAAAGCTATAGTAAAGGTTCACGGGGTCTTTCCGTCTTGCCACGGGAACGCTGCATCTTCACAGCGATTTCAATTTCACTGAGTCTCGGGTGGAGACAGCGCCGCTGTCGTTACGCCATTCGTGCAGGTCGGAACTTACCCGACAAGGAATTTCGCTACCTTAGGACCGTTATAGTTACGGCCGCCGTTTACTGGGGCTTCGATCAAGAGCTTCGCCTTGCGGCTGACCCCATCAATTAACCTTCCAGCACCGGGCAGGCGTCACACCCTATACGTCCACTTTCGTGTTTGCAGAGTGCTGTGTTTTTGATAAACAGTCGCAGCGGCCTGGTTTCTGCGACCCTCTTCAGCTATAGCTCGCATGAGCCACCAAAAGGGTGCACCTTCTCCCGAAGTTACGGTGCCATGTTGCCTAGTTCCTTCACCCGAGTTCTCTCAAGCGCCTGAGAATTCTCATCCTACCCACCTGTGTCGGTTTACGGTACGGTCTGCGTAAGCTGAAGCTTAGGAGCTTTTCCTGGAAGCGTGGTATCAGTGACTTCGTCTAAAAGACTCGTCTCGGTGCTCGGTCTTAAAGGATCCCGGATTTGCCAAAGATCCAAACCTACCGCCTTTCCCCGGGACAACCAACGCCCGGTACACCTAACCTTCTCCGTCCCTCCATCGCACTTACGCGAGGTGCAGGAATATTAACCTGCTTCCCATCGACTACGGCTTTCGCCCTCGCCTTAGGGGCCGACTCACCCTGCGCCGATTAACGTTGCGCAAGGAAACCTTGGGCTTCGGCGTGCGGGTTTTTCACCCGCATTATCGTTACTCATGTCAGCATTCGCACTTCCGATACCTCCAGCAGACTTCTCAATCCACCTTCAACGGCTTACGGAACGCTCCTCTACCGCGCATCGCTTATCGCGATGCACCCCAAGCTTCGGTTCACTGCTTAGCCCCGTTAAATCTTCCGCGCAGACCGACTCGACCAGTGAGCTATTACGCTTTCTTTAAAGGGTGGCTGCTTCTAAAGCCAACCTCCTGGCTGTCTGTGCCTTTCCACATCGTTTTCCACTTAGCAGTGAATTTGGGACCTTAGCTGTGGGTCTGGGTTGTTTCCCTTTTCACGACGGACGTTAGCACCCGCCGTGTGTCTCCCGGATAGTACGTACTGGTATTCGGAGTTTGCAATGGTTTGGTAAGTCGCGATGACCCCTAGCCATAACAGTGCTCTACCCCCAGCAGTATTCGTCCGAGGCGCTACCTAAATAGCTTTCGAGGAGAACCAGCTATCTCCGGGTTCGATTAGCTTTTCACTCCTAATCACACCTCATCCCCTACCTTTGCAACGGGAGTGGGTTCGGGCCTCCAGTCAGTGTTACCTGACCTTCACCCTGGGCATGACTAGATCACCCGGTTTCGGGTCTACTGCCCGCGACTATGCGCCCTTATCAGACTCGGTTTCCCTTCGCCTCCCCTATACGGTTAAGCTTGCCACGAACAGTAAGTCGCTGACCCATTATACAAAGGTACGCAGTCACTCTTGCGAGCTCCTACTGCTTGTACGCACACGGTTTCAGGATCTATTTCACTCCCCTCTCCGGGGTTCTTTTCGCCTTTCCCTCACGGTACTGGTTCACTATCGGTCGGTCAGGAGTATTTAGCCTTGGAGGATGGTCCCCCATATTCAGACAGGGTTTCACGTGCCCCGCCCTACTCGTCTTCACTGGAATGGCCCTTTTAAATACAGGGCTATCACCTTCTATGGCCAACCTTTCCAGGTTGTTTTCTAGAACCATACCAGCTTAAGGGCTAGTCCCCGTTCGCTCGTCACTACTTAGGGAATCTCGGTTGATTTCTTTTCCTCCGGTTACTTAGATATTTCAGTTCACCGGGTTCGCTTCCAGCAGCTATGTATTCACTGCAGGATACTGCCGAAGCAGTGGGTTTCCCCATTCGGATATTGCCGGATCAAAGCTTGTTGCCAGCTCCCCGACACTTTTCGCAGGCTGCCACGTCCTTCATCGCCTCTGACCGCCAAGGCATCCACCGTGTGCGCTTATTCGCTTGACCATATAACCTGAAGTTGCCTCCAAGCTATGCTGAGTCCGGGGTACAAAGCCCGGACGCGAACTATAACGACTCAATTTCTAGGGACTCGAGGTCCCCGCCTTAGCCACAACGACACGTCAAGATAGTTTGATCTCAAACGCTCGCTACGTCACAAATTTTAAAAGAACATACCCCAGCCTCAATGCTGGCGCATCTTAAATTCTTAGTGTGCTTATTACATTCAGAGTGGTGGGTCTGGGAGGACTCGAACCACCGACCTCACCCTTATCAGGGTGCGCTCTAACCACCTGAGCTACAGACCCAAAGTCTTTGCTCTTGCAGTTCCCTTAGACAGTCCGCACATGGATGTGCGGGCGTTTGCAGAGGGATCTGCAAATCTGGTGGAGCCAGTCGGGATCGAACCGACGACCCCTGCTTGCAAAGCAGGTGCTCTCCCAGCTGAGCTATGGCCCCGAAATCGGGGTGCCCCGCCCTGTGGCGGAACTCTCTGAATGCAGGTTACTTGTGAGGGACGCCTGTAGGCGTAGTTGTCTTGCTCAAAGGAGGTGATCCAGCCGCACCTTCCGATACGGCTACCTTGTTACGACTTCACCCCAGTCATCGGCCACACCGTGGCAAGCGCCCTCCCGAAGGTTAAGCTACCTGCTTCTGGTGCAACAAACTCCCATGGTGTGACGGGCGGTGTGTACAAGGCCCGGGAACGTATTCACCGCAGCAATGCTGATCTGCGATTACTAGCGATTCCGACTTCATGGAGTCGAGTTGCAGACTCCAATCCGGACTGAGATTAGGTTTCTGGGATTGGCTTACTCTCGCGAGTTTGCAGCCCTCTGTCCTAACCATTGTAGTACGTGTGTAGCCCTGGTCGTAAGGGCCATGATGACTTGACGTCATCCCCACCTTCCTCCGGTTTGTCACCGGCGGTCTCCTTAGAGTTCCCACCATTACGTGCTGGCAACTAAGGACAAGGGTTGCGCTCGTTGCGGGACTTAACCCAACATCTCACGACACGAGCTGACGACAGCCATGCAGCACCTGTCTCACGGTTCCCGAAGGCACCAATCCATCTCTGGAAAGTTCCGTGGATGTCAAGACCAGGTAAGGTTCTTCGCGTTGCATCGAATTAAACCACATACTCCACCGCTTGTGCGGGCCCCCGTCAATTCCTTTGAGTTTCAGTCTTGCGACCGTACTCCCCAGGCGGCGAACTTAACGCGTTAGCTTCGATACTGCGTGCCAAGTTGCACCCAACATCCAGTTCGCATCGTTTTAGGGCGTGGACTACCAGGGTATCTAATCCTGTTTGCTCCCCACGCTTTCGTGCCTCAGTGTCAGTGTTGGTCCAGATGGCCGCCTTCGCCACAGATGTTCCTCCCGATCTCTACGCATTTCACTGCTACACCGGGAATTCCGCCATCCTCTACCACACTCTAGTTGCCCAGTATCCACTGCAATTCCCAGGTTGAGCCCAGGGCTTTCACAACGGACTTAAACAACCACCTACGCACGCTTTACGCCCAGTAATTCCGAGTAACGCTTGCACCCTTCGTATTACCGCGGCTGCTGGCACGAAGTTAGCCGGTGCTTATTCTTTGGGTACCGTCAGAACAATCGGGTATTAACCGACTGCTTTTCTTTCCCAACAAAAGGGCTTTACAACCCGAAGGCCTTCTTCACCCACGCGGCATGGCTGGATCAGGCTTGCGCCCATTGTCCAATATTCCCCACTGCTGCCTCCCGTAGGAGTCTGGACCGTGTCTCAGTTCCAGTGTGGCTGATCATCCTCTCAGACCAGCTACGGATCGTCGCCTTGGTGGGCCTTTACCCCGCCAACTAGCTAATCCGACATCGGCTCATCTATCCGCGCGAAGCCCGAAGGTCCTCCGCTTTCACCCTAAGGTCGTATGCGGTATTAGCGTAAGTTTCCCTACGTTATCCCCCACGAAAAGGTAGATTCCGATGTATTCCTCACCCGTCCGCCACTCGCCACCCATGGTATTGCTACCACTGTGCTGCCGTTCGACTTGCATGTGTTAGGCCTGCCGCCAGCGTTCACTCTGAGCCAGGATCAAACTCTTCACTTAAAATTACAGACCCGAAGGTCAATACTTTGAATATGCAGAGTTCAAACCAAGCTTACGTATCGCTTGCTTAGCAATTGATTTGTTGCTCTTGATTCGAACGTCTGCAAGATGGACATACTTCCACCTGCAGGCGCCCTCACAAGTTACCTGCGCACACTGTCAAAGAACTTCGGGGCCGGCCTCAGCGCCTTTCCCGTTTCGCTTGCGACGTTTCCGTCGTAGCGAGCCGCCCATTATAGCGGACTTTTTCTTTCCGTCAACACCTCGTTTCGGAGGCTTTGACGCCGGCTTCGCTTCAAACCCGCAGACTTTCCGCTGAACCGAGCCGCCCATCATAGCGGCTTTTTTGTTGCCGTCAATACCCTGATTTATCAGGAGGTTGACGCCGCTTCTTGATGAGGACCCGGAGGTCTTTTCGTTGAAGCGAGCCGGCCATATTAGCCGTTTTTTTCACGCCGTCAACACCCGATGTTCGCTAAGTGTTTCCGGCCCCGTTTCGCTTCCGTCGAGCCGAAGATCGGCAGCTGCGTAGCGGGCCGCGCAGTCTACCGGGCCAGGAAAAAACGTCAACCGCTTTTTTGCGCTCGGTGTGTCTGCGGCCATCGCAGGCGCTTCCCGGCAGCGATCCCATTAGTAGAACGCGCACGCGCGGCGGCCGCCTCACGCCACTGCTGCCGTTGGCGGCGCGCTTGGCCGAGAATGCGGGTTCACCCCCGCAGGATCTCGCAATGCCCTCCACTGCCGGACGCTCCCTATGGCGCGACGCCTCGCTGCCGGCGCTGGTCGCCGGCTTCGTCACTGTCCTGGTCGGCTTCGCCAGTTCGGCGGTGATCGTGTTTCAGGCCGCGCGCACGCTGGGCGCCTCGCAGGCGGAGATCGCCTCGTGGATGTGGGCGCTGGGGCTGGGCATGGGCATCACCTGCATCGGCCTGTCGCTGCGCTACCGGATGCCCGTGGTGACGGCCTGGTCCACCCCCGGCGCGGCGATGCTGATCAGCAGCGGGGGCGGCTTGCCGCTGTCCGATGCGATCGGCGCGTTCGTGGTGGCGGCGCTGCTCGGCACGGCGGCGGGATTCTCCGGCGTCTTCGAGCGGATGATCCGGCGCATCCCGGTGTCGCTGGCCTCGGCGATGCTGGCCGGGGTGCTGCTGCGCTTCGGCCTGGACGTGTTCGTGGCGATGCAGAGCCGGCTGGGCATGGCGCTGTCGATGTTCGCGGTTTATCTACTGGGGCGCCGCGCGTTCCCGCGCTACGCGGTGATCGCGACGCTGGCGGTGGGCATCGCGATCGCCGCCGGCAGCGGCACGCTGCACTTGGAGAGCGCGCAGCTGAGCCTGGCGCGGCCGGTGTTCGTATGGCCGACGCTGTCGTGGCAGGCGCTGTTCGGCATCGCGTTGCCGTTGTTCGTGGTGACGATGGCCTCGCAGAACCTGCCCGGGGTGGCGGTGATCCGCGCCTCCGGCTATGCGGTGCCGATCTCGCCGACGATCGGCTGGATCGGCGTGGTCAATACGCTGCTGGCTCCGTTCGGGGCCTATGGGCTGAACCTGGCGGCGATCACCGCGGCGATCTGCATGGGCCGCGAGGCGCAGGAAGATCCGCAGCGGCGCTACATGGCGGCGGTGTTCGCCGGCCTGTTCTACCTGCTGATCGGCCTGTTCGGTGCGACCGTGGCCGCGCTGTTCGCCGCGTTCCCGAAGGAACTGGTGATGGCGATCGCCGGTATCGCGCTGTTCGGCACCATCGGCAACAGCCTGGCGATGGCGCTGAAGGACGAGGGCGAACGCGAGCCGGCGCTGATCACCTTCCTGGTCACTGCCTCGGGACTGTCGCTGTTCGGCATCGGCGCCGCGTTCTGGGGCCTACTGGCCGGTGCGGCGACGTCGCTGTTGTGGCGGCGGCGCACGCGCTGAACGAGCGCCGCCACGGATGCGCTCAGCGCGGATCGCGCAATTGCAGCAGCCAGTGCGTGGAGACGCCGGACGGGCTGGGCAAGGGTTCGAAATCGAACTGGCGATGTACTGGCGCGGCGGCTTCGATGCGCAGCGGCAAGGTCACGTAGGCGGCGCGCCCCTGCCGCAGCAAGGTGGCGATGCGCTGGGTTTCCACCGGCGCGGCGTCGGTGGCGTACAGCTGGTCCAGCTCGCAGCCGATCAGCTCGGCGACCTCGCGTTGGTACAGCACGGCGAAGGCGTCGTTGACGAATGCCAGCCGGCTGGGCCGGCCGTCGCTGCCGCGCTCGATGATCGCCACCGGTTCGCGCAGCCGCGACAGCGAGGCTTCCAGCAGCGCGAAATCCTGCTGGAAGCGCTTGCGCTCCATCAGCTCGATCAGCACCCGCAGGCTGCGCGCCGACTCCAGGCTCAGCGGCGACCACGGCCGCGCGCGGCCGCGCACGGTTTCCTGCCACAGGTCGAAGCTCTTGCGCGGCGAAAGACGCGAGTTGGGAATGTCCTGCAGCTTGGACAGCTGCGGGTTGCCGGCCCAGTTGACCGTGCGCACCTGCTCGCGCCGCGTCCACAGCAGCGCGCTGCGCGCCTGCGGCATCAGCGGTACGAAGATGAAGCCGGCAGCCAGCGGCGCCAGGTCGGCAAGCTCCGGGAAGGTCGCGCCGATCTGCTCGGTATGCAGCGCGCCGACCGCGTCGTGGCGCAGCGCCTCGTGGTGGCTGGCTTCGATCTGCTCGCGGATCCGCGCAAGCTCGGCGGCGCTCGGCACCATGCCGTGGCGGGTGACGTGGTCGCCGTGGAACACCGCCACGCCGTCGGCATCGACCACGTCGAGCAGGTCCGAGGCCATGTCGTCGAGCATGTCCCCGGTCAGCGTCTCGGCTTCGTTGAAGTTGGTGATCAGCTTCTCGCGCACGGTCAGCAGCACCGTTTCCACGCGCGCGCGCGACACCGCGGTCAGCGCGCCGATGCGCCCGGCCAGGGCGCGGCTGACCGCGTCGGTGACGTCGCGCATCTCGTGGTTGCAGAAGTACGGGCGGTAGTGGTGGCAGGCGATCAGCCCCCACAGCGCATCGTTGACCACGATCGAGGCCACCAGGGTGGCGGTGACGCCCATGTTGGCCAGGTATTCCAGGTGCACCGGGGAGACGCTGCGCAGGCTGACGTCGCTCAGGTCCACCGGCGCGTGCAGCCGCGGATGCAGGGTCGGCTGGATCGGCGAGGGGATGTAGCCGACATTGGCGATCTGGCGCACGCGGTTGCGCAGGTACAGGGTGCGCGCCTGCGCCGGGATGTCGCTGGCCGGATAGTGCAGGCCGAGATAGGACTCCAGCTCGGGCGTGCGCGCTTCGGCCACGACGTCGCCGTTCCACTCGTCGTCGAAGCGGTAGATCATCACCCGGTCGTAGCCGATCAGCGTGCGCAGGCTCTTGGCCGCACGCTGGCAGGCTTCGTCGATGCTGTTGTCGGTCTCGAGCCGGCGCAGCAACGGCAAGGCCTCGCGCAAGGTGGCATCGGCGAGCGGCGCATCGCGCGGCTCCAGTTCCAGCAGCCATTGCTCCGGGTACAGATGCCAGGCGCCGACCCAGCGCTGGCGCGGGGCGGTGGCGCGGCGCGGGAAAGCGACGTCGACGTAGGCGAGCTGGGTACGTTCGGAGGCGTCCGCCGACACGCGCGGTTCCTGCAGCGTCAGCAGCGCGTCGTAGCGCTGCCCGAGCAGGTCCGCCAGCGGCACGCCGAGCAGGTCGGCGGCGCTGGTGCTGGCCTGCACGATGCGGCCGTCGCCGGGTTCGATCACCAGCAACGCGCCGTGCGGCTGGATCGATCCGGGGATATGGATCGGCTCGCGCGCGCAGGCGTCCATGTCCAAGGGCGCGGCGGTCTCGCTCATGCGACGGTCTCCAGGGCGAAGTGGGTGTGGAAGTGCGCGAACATCGCGCGTGCGCCATCGACGGCGGCCTGCCGCGATCGCGGCGTCGGCAGGGCCTGCTCCAGGCGTTGCTGGAACCGCCGCCAGCAGGCCGGGTCGGCATGGCCGAGTTCGAAATAGCTCAGCGCCGGGGCGGCGTCGGGTAGGCTGTGCCGCAGCTGCCGGGCGATCAGACGCCCGCCCAGGCGCGAGCCTTCGACCACGTACAGCATGCCCCAGCGGCTGCCGGTGTCGGGCGCTGGCGGCGCGGGCGCCGGCAGCGGCGGGGTCGCCTGCAGCGCGGCCAGATCCTGTTCCAGCAGCGGACTGCGCGGCTGGTAGCGCCAGGCGGCATCGCCGCTGGCGTGCAGCCAGGCCGACTCGCGCTGCTCCCAGCCGGCCAGCGCGGCGTGATGGCGGCGCAGCACCTGCACGTAGTCGGACACGGAAAGGGAGTCGCGCATCAGCGCGCGCATCGCCGGCAATTGTTCGACGGCCAGATGCTGTTGCGCGGTGGCTTCGCGCAACAGGCGCGAGGCGGTGAGGGGCACGGCGGAACCGTCGGGGGGCGACATCATGGAGGGCGTGCGGTCTACAGCAGCCGAAACGGCCGCGACGGCGGAGAGGCCGCACAGCGTAGCATCGTGGATACAGAGCTCCTGGCGCTGCGGCGGCCGCACAGCGCGCCGCGCCGGCTCAAAGCTGAGCGATTCATCCACCGCCAGCGGCACCACGCCGGCCATGCGCGCAACGGTCCGCCGCAGTGCGGTTCGGCGTGCTAAGCGGTGACGCTGGCGGGCACGCGCGCACGGCGCCAGGCCACGACCCAGCCGGCGGCCAGCAACAGCGCGGCCAGCAGCCACGGCGCGCCGGGCAGATGTGCCGGTGCGTGCTTGCCGATGAACAACGCGAACACCCAGGTGTACAGCAGCGGCCCGACGATCCCGGCCAGGCTCACCAGGCTCATCAGCGCGCCCTGCACGCGGCCTTGCGCATCGGCGCCGACGTGGCGGGTGACGATGGCCTGCGCGGACGGCGACGCCACCGCCCACAGCGCGCTGACCGGCACCCCGAGCAGGAACATCGCGCCGCTGCCGGCGACGCTGTAGATGGCGAAACCGGCCACGCCACAGCCCAATCCGAATAGCAGCGCCCCGCGTTCGCCCAGGCGGCGCACCACGCGCGCGACCAACAAGGCGTTGACCACGATGCTGCACACCCCGACCAGCGCCAACACCCAGCTGACCTGCTTCGGTCCCCACTGGTACTGGTACTCGGCGAACAGCACGAAGATGCTCGGATACACGTAGTGCGCCAGGTTGGCCAGGAAGATCACCGCGGCCAGCGCGAACACCTGCGGATAGCTGCGCAGCAGCCGCAGCGCGCCGAATGGATTGGCGTGCTTCCAGTCCAGGCGCGGGGTGCGCCGCTCCGGCGCCAGCGATTCGGGCAGCACCCACAGGCCGTACAGGAAATTGAGCAGCGCCAACGCCGCGGCGAACCAGAACGGCGCGCGCAGGTGGTAGCTGCCGAGCCAGCCGCCGAGCAGCGGCCCGATCACGAAGCCGAGTCCGAACGCGGCGCCGATCATGCCGTAGGCCTGCGCGCGCTTGTCCGGCGTGGTGATGTCGGCGATGTAGGCGTTGGCGGTGGTGAAGCTGGCCGAGAACACGCCCGACACCACCCGCGCCAGCAGCAACAACGGCAGGCTCTGCGCCAGCGCCATCACCACGAAATCCACGCCCAGTCCCAGGCACGAGGCCAGGATCACCGGGCGCCGGCCGTAGCGGTCGGACAGCGCGCCCTGCAGCGGCGAGCTGACGAACTGCAGCGCGGCGAACAGGAAGCCGAACCAGCCGACCCACTTCGCCGCGGCAGCGAAATCGCCGCCAGTGAAGCCGCGCACCAGCCCCGGCAACACCGGAATGATGACGCCGAAGGCCAGCACGTCGATCAGCAGGGTGATGAAGATGAAGACCAGGGCAGCGCGGCGCGTGCGCGCGGCAGGGGGCGAGGAATGCACGGCAGGTCTCCCGATGGAGGCGGCAGTGTAAGCGGCAGGCGTGGGGTTTCGGGCGGGCGGCGGGGTGGAGGGGCGATAGGGGAGCGGTTGGCGGTCCGCCACCAGCGCCCTGGGCGGGGTCATGGCCCAGGGCGCGCTACGCCAGGCGATACGCCGTGGTCATTCCCGCGCGCAGGAGCGGTTTCGTCATCCCGGCATCGATGGCCAGCGGCGTCGGCTTGATCCGGAAATCGGCCGCACACCGGCTGTCGCGTCAGCGCCCGGCCCGAATCCCATCCAGCACAGTGGACACCAGGGTGTCGTGGCCGTCGGCATCGTCGGCTTTCGAGGTGATGCGGATGAGCGCCAAGGCAGTGCCCGAGCCCGCGAACAGCATGGTCACGCGCATGGGAATGCCATCGAAACTGGCGATCGCGTCCACTCGGCGCAGGCCCAAGCCCTCGATGGCGATGGATGTTTCACCCAACCGTCGATACTGCTGCCACCTTGCCTGCTGCTGTTCCATGAAGCTGGCCACGACACCATCCAGGAACGTTGCGTCGTTGTCCTGGACGCGCACACCGTCTGGCATCGGTTCCTCCTCGCTGGCGAGGATCATCTGTTGCTGCGCACGGTTTGAGTAGGCCATGGCGGTGACGCCCGCAGCCCCGTTCTGGGGTGGCTCGGGGGGCAGCGCCATGCCGACGAAACCGGGCGGCACGTCAAACTTGATTTTTCCGTTCAGCAGCGACGCATGTTCCTGCTGCGTCGCGTTGCCCGGACTGTCGGCCGCCGTTCGCACCGATGCACTTGCGCACAGTGGCGATCCGGCAATGGCCAGCGCCAGGAAGGCAGATCTGAGGAATGTGGAAGCCATGCGGGTGTGCGTTCCTTGGGTTGGTTTCATTGATCGCGTCAGTACGTCGCGTCGATGTGTCGACTGGAGTCACACCGTCGTCGCCGCCAGTGAACACCGCGTCCGCCGGCATCTGCGCAGGTGCGAGCGCGGCGGCGAGGTTCGGTCCCGACATCGCGTCGGTAGCGCGCGTCGGGACTGACGTCCCTCCCACAGGGATCGCGCGGGCCTGACGCCGGTCGATCCGCCTGGTGCAGGTCGCTCACGCCGTTGCGGCTTGGGGCGCGAGGCCGCCCCGCCGCCACGGCCTATCCGGCGCGAACGCCTGCGCAAGTGCGCGCCGTTACAGCGGCGCGACCGCGATGGTCTGCTGCAACACGTGCTGCGCGCCCGCGGCCAGCTCGATCACCTCGGGGCCGGCGTTGGCCGCTTCCAGGCACACGAACTGGCGCCAGTGGGCGCCGACGTCGGCCATCTTCTGCGCGCCGGCTTCGCCCGGGTTCCAGGCCACCAGGGTGCGGCTGCCGGCGGTGGCGATCTCGATGCGGCGCTGCAGGCCCGGGTCGAGCAGCGTGTAGCGGCCGCCGGCGCCGGTGTAGATGCGGTCGCTGCGGCCCGGATCGCGCGGGTCCTGCAGGCTCCAGTCGCCTTGCTGGCGGTGCGGCGTGGCGTAGTTTTCGAACTTGTCGAGGTAGTCGAGTCCATCCAGGCCCTGCACCCGCACCTCGGTGGCGTCGGCGACATGGAAGTAGTTGTGCAGCGCCTGGGTGAAGCGTGCCGGTTCGCGGCCGACGTTGTCGGTGATCAGGCGCTGCTCCAGGGTCGCGCCGATGCGCAGCTGCATGCGCAGGCGCAGCGGCAGGTCGTCGAAGTCCGGCGGCGCCAGGGTCAGCAGCATGCTGCCGTCGGCCTCGCGGCGCGCGTCCTGCAGTTGCCACGGCACGGTGCGCACGAAGCCGTGCGCCGGCACGTCGGCGCTCTGGTCCTGGCGGCCGAAGTACGGCCAGCACACCGGGGTGCCGCCGCGGATCGGGGTGGGCGTGGGCTGCGCGCTCGGCGACAACCACATCACTTCGGTGCCGCCCTTGGGCACGAACGACAGCAGCTGGCCGCCGAACAGGCTGATCGCGGCGGTGGAGTGCGGGGTCTCCACCAGCAGCGAGGGGTAGCCGTGGAAATCGCCTGTGCTCAGGCCGGGGATCTCGGACATGGGGGTGATGCTCCGTGGCGCGGGGGATTGGACGAAGGCCGGGTAACGCGCCGGCATGCGGAAGGCAGTCGCGGGCTTGCCGCCGAACGGCCTGGATGGCGCGGGTGCTGGCGTTGGCGTGGTCGGTGCGGCAGGCGCAGTGGCGGGTGCGCCGGGCGCCTCACGACGCAGCGCGTCGAGGATGCGTTGCCCGGCGCGGCCGTCGGCCGGCTGCAGGCCCAGGCGCAGCTGCTCGGCCTGGATCGCGCGGCGGCTGGCGCTGCCAATCATGCCGTCGGCCTGGCCGATGTCGTGGCCGCGCGCCAGCAGCAAGGTCTGCAGTTCGCGCCGCTCCGGACGGCCCAGGCCGGGATCGTCGGTGGGCCAGGCGGTGACCAGGCCGGGCTTGCCGCGCAACTGATCGGACAGCAGCGCGATCGCCAGTGCATAGCTTTCAGCGGCGTTGTAGGCGTAGATCGCGTCGTAATTGCGGAACACCAGAAACGCCGGGCCCTTCGTGCCGGCCGGGATCAGCACCGCGGCCGGCGTCTGCGGCGCCAGCGTGGGCAACTCGAGCGCGCTGCCGTCGATGGCGGTCACGCCGCGCGTGCGCCAGTCGGACAGCGGCCGGCGCTGGGTGCGCCCGGCCAGGGCCGGGTCGAACCCGGCCGGCAATTTGACCTCCATGCCCCACGGCTGCCCGCTCTGCCAGCCGGCCAGCTTCAGGTAGTTGGCGGTGGAGGCCAGCGCATCGGGAATGCTGGCGACCAGGTCGCGGCGGCCGTCGCCATCGCCGTCGACGGCGACGCGCGCATAGGTGCTGGGCATGAACTGGGTGTGCCCGAACGCGCCGGCCCAGGAACCGCTCAGGCCGTCGGGCTGCAGGTCGCCGGCCTGCAGCAGCTTCAGCAGCGCGAACAGTTCGCCGCGGAAGAACGGCTGGCGGCGGCCGTTGCACGACAGGGTCAACAGCGACACCAGCAGCGGCCGCTTGCCGGAAACACGGCCGTAGTCGCTCTCCACGCCCCATACCGCGACCACGGTCTGCGCGTCCACGCCGTACTGCTGCGCCACCCGCGCGATCAGGTCGCGGTGCGTGGTCAGCATCGCGCGGCCGTCGGCGACGCGCTGGGTGTCCACCAGCCCGGCCAGGTAATCCCAGATCGGCGTGGTGAATTCGGGCTGCGCGTCGAGCAACGGCAGCACGCTCATGTCCGGCTGCACGCCGGCGGTGAAGCGGTCGAACGCGGTGGCGGCCACGCCAGTCTTGGCGGCGGCGGTGCGCAGCGTGGACAGGCAACCGACGAAGGCGGGGTCCGGCGCCACGGGCGGCGCGGGCAGGGTCTGCGCGGCGGCGCAGGGCGCGGCCAGCAGCAGGGCCCAGGCGAAACGCATCATCGGAATTCCTCGCCAACAGCAGGCCGGACATCATAAACAACGGTGGGGAATGGCTGCTCACGCGCGCTTTTGTAGATACCGTCTTCCCTGCTAACAGGCAAGAGCCTTTTCAGGATCGAAGTGCGTCCGTGATTTGAGGACGCCGTAGGCGATATGCAGCAGCTTGCGCATGGCGGCGCAGATGATCTGCTTGTTGGCTTTGCCGCGCTCGCGCAGGCGTTGCTTGAGCGCCCGGACAATCGGATTGTGGGTCATGGCGACCAGCGCGGGCATGTAGAGTCCGGCACGCAGGCGAGGTGAGCCGGTGCGGGAGATGCAGACCTGGCCCTGGCGCTTGCCCGACTCCTGCAGTCGCGGGTTCAGGCCCGCAAACGCCGTCACCGCCGCGGCATCGGCGAAGCGGGCCACATCGCCCAGCTCGGCCAGCATCAATGCCGCGCTGGTGTCGGCAATGCCGTCGATGCTCACCAGCAGTTCGCGCTGTCCGCGCAAGGTCGGATCCTGGTCGATATGGTCCTCGATCGCCCGTTCGATCTCGGCAATGCGGACCTGCAGATCGGCAATATGCGTGTGCAAGGAGTCCTGCACGGCGGACCCGGCCACGTCCAGACGGTTGCGCTCCATCTGCAGCATCTGCTGCAGATCGCCGCGACGGCGTACCAGCGCCTTGAGCTGCTTGAGTGCCGGCGGATCGGGCTGCCAGGGCCGTAGCTGCTCTTGGTGGCGTGCGCCGTAGCTGGCGATCAGCTTGGCATCGCTGCGGTCGGTCTTGACCCGGGTCAGCTGGCTGCGCGCATACAGCGCCGTTTGCGCTGGGTTGAGGACACAGACGCGGTAGCCCAGCGCATACACGAACTCCGCCAGGGCCTCATGGTAAACGCCGGTGGCCTCCATCACGATCCAGCTATCGGCCTGCGCATGGGTCTGTAGCCATGTCTGCAGTGCCTGAAAGCCCTTCTGCTCGTTGGGGAGCTTGGCCTTGGTGCGGTGCTTGCCGTTGGCCAGTTCGATGGCCAGGTCGAAACTGCATTTGGCGACGTCGATACCGACGACTAGGGGCATGAAGAATCCTCCATCGTAGGGTGAAGACGATCATCGCTGCGCCCGGTCCTGCCTTGTGGATGCGAGTTCACGCCAAGGGCGGACTCTGGATACCGTTCGGACACCGATGGGCCAGCATGTGGAGGGCGCGAGCCGATCTACAGCACAAGCTCGAAGCTTCAGGAGCGACTGGACTTCCCGCACCTCCTCCGATGATCAGTCGGAAGACATAACGCCATAGGAGCGCTATGTCCAGATACAAGGAGCGGCTTCAGCCGCGACGGGCTTTACCGATAGATCCTGTCGCGGCTGAAGCCGCTCCTACAGGGGTGCTGGTGGGCTGTTGCGCCGTCAATGCACGGCGACCACGCGGTTGCGGCCACCGCTCTTGGCCGCGTACAGCGCCTCGTCGGCGCGCTGCACCAGGCCGTTGGCGTCGTCGCCGGGGCGCAGCTGGACCACGCCGATGCTCACTGTCGGCTGCAGCTCGGGAAAGGCCAGCGCGGCTTGCGCGCGGAAGCGTTCGCGGATGCGTTCGGCGATCGGCGTGGCCTGCGCCGCGTCGATGCCGGGCAGCGCGATCACGAATTCCTCGCCGCCATAGCGGCCGATCAGGTCCTCGCCGCGCAGTTCCTCGCGCAGCGCCTGGGCCAGCGCGCGCAGGCCGTCGTCGCCGGCGCGGTGGCCGTAGCGGTCGTTGAGCCGCTTGAAGTGGTCCACGTCCAGGAACATCAGCGCCAACGGTCGCCGCCGGCGCCGGGCGACCTGCTTCAGCGCGGTCAGGCGCTCGTGCCAGGCGCGGCGGTTGAGCAGCCCGGTCAGCGGATCCAGGTCGGCCAGCTGCCGCGCCTGGTCGCGGTCGCGGCGCAGCGAGGTGCTGCGCTCGGCCAGGCCCAGCGACAGCACCAGCGCCTCGAACGCGCCGGCGGCCAGTGCCGCCTCTTCGCTCCACGTCCAGTGCGCCGCCATGCCGAAGCCCTGCAGGCTGCTGAGCGCGGTGACCAGCAGCAGCGGCGTCCAGCCGAGCAGGAACAGCCCGGCATAGCGCGAGCCGCGCCACGCCGCCGCCACGGCGATGCCGATCAGCAGCGGCCCGCCGAGGATCAGCAGCGGGTTGACCAGCGCCCGGCCGAGCGCGTCCAGCCACGGCAGCGGCAGCAGCGCCGGCAACCCGATCAACGCGACCAGCAGCGCATAGCCGCGCAACCAGCGCCGCGCGCGCGGCAGGTACTGCGCCAGGTCGGCGAAGCGTTCCAGGAACAGCACCGCGGCCACGATCGACGTGGTGACGCCCAGGCGCCCCCAGAACCGTGCGGCCTGGCCGATCGCCTCCAGCCCCAGCGGATGCACCACATAGCCGGTTTCCAGCGCCATCACCAGGCCATAGCTGAGCACGTAGACGGCGTAATACAGGAACGTCGCCTCGCGCAGGCGCCAGGCGAACACCAGCGCCATCGCCGCCATGCTCAGCATGATCGCGAAGCTCAGGCTGGCGACCACCAGCCAGCGGCTGTCCTGGCGCAGGTAGTCGGACTCGCTGCGCAAATGGAAGCGCAGCGACGCGGCCATGACCCCGTGCTGGTCCACCCACAGCCGCAGCGGTTGTCCGGCGGCCGGCGCGGCGTCGATGCGGAAGCCGAGCCGGCCGTTGCCGGGCAGCGCCTGCGGGTCGTCGCGCATCAACCCGCGCTGCTGCGGCGCCGCGCCGGCGACCGGCGCCAGCAGGGTGACCCGCTGCAACGCAGGACTGGGCACTTCCAGCACCCACGGCGCCGGCGGCCACGGCCCCTGCGCCGGCCACAGCAGCACCCAGGCGCCGGCATCGCCGCCGTGCAGTTGGGTCATCCGGTTCGGGTCGAAACGCTGCAGCGCGGGATCGGCGCGCGACGGCGGCACTCCGCGGTCGGCGGCGGCGACCGGGCGCCAGGCGCCTTCCAGCGCCGGCATGGGCGCGGAAGCCGCCACGGCGCCGTGGCAGGCGAGCAACAGGCAGCAGCACAGCAACGCGCGGCCATGGCTGCGCCAGCGGCGCAACCGGGCGAAGAGCGCGGTACACAGGAAAGACATCACGGCTGCAGGAACGGCGGACACTGCAACATCATCGGCCAGCCACGCGCAAACCTGATGCCGCGCCCGGCCATGGGTCAGTCCAGCGCGTCCAGGTAATACCAACGGCCGTCCTCGCGCACGAAACGGCTGTGCTCGGTCATGCGCACGGCGCTGCCGCCGCCGATGCGGTAGCGCGCCAGGAACGCGACCTCGGCGCGGTCGGCGCCGCTGGCGACGACCCGCTGCACGGTCAGGCCGAGCCAGGTGGTGTGCGTATCCAACTCCAGTTCCGCCGGGCGCGTGGACGGGTGCCAGCTGGCGCGCAGATAGTCGGCGTCGCGGCGCACGTAGGCGCTGTAGCGCGAACGCATCAGCGTTTCCGCGTCGGGCACGGCGGCGCCGGCGTGGTAGAGCCCGCAGCACTGCGCGTAATCGCGCGGGCGGCCGCAGGGACAGGGGTCGGCAAGGCGCGGGGCGGACGGAGACATGCGCCGATTGTGCCGGCTGTGACGGCGCGGCGCACGCCTGCGCTGCCGTGCGCGGCGGCCCCCGGCTATGCTTGCGCCCCCCATCGCACGGAGCGCCGCCTTGCTGGAACTGATCCCGACCGAGCTGCCGTGGCTGTTGTGCATCGCCTTCGTCGCCGGGCTGGTGGATGCGGCGGTGGGCGGCGGCGGCCTGATCCAGTTGCCGGGGCTGTTCGCGACCCTGCCGCAGCAGGCGCCGGCGGTGCTGCTGGGCACCAACAAATTCAGCGCGATGGCCGGCACCGGCGCGTCGGCCTGGCGCTATGCGCGCAACGTGCGCTTCCCGTGGCGGCCGGTGCTATACGCCACCGCGGCCGCGTTCGCGTTCTCCTTCCTCGGCGCCACCGCGGTCAGCCTGCTGCCGAAACAGGCGGTGCGGCCGCTGATCCTGGCGCTGCTGATCGCGATGCTGGTCTATACGCTGATCAAGAAGGACTTCGGCGCGCTGCACCGGCCGCGCCAGATCGGCCGCCGCGAGCTGGCCATCGCGCTGGCGATGGGTGCGGCGATCGGTTTCTACGACGGCTTCTTCGGGCCGGGTACCGGCAGCTTCTTGATCTTCCTGTTCATCCGCTTCTTCGGCCTGGACTTCCTGCGCGCTTCGGCCGCCTCCAAGGTGGTGAACCTGGCCACCAACCTGGCCGCGCTGTGCTTCTTCGTGCCCAGCGGCCAGGTGCTGCTGGCAATGGCGGTGCCGATGGCCGTGGCCAACATCGCCGGCGCGGTGGCCGGCACGCGGCTGGCGCTGCGCGGCGGCACGCCGTTGATCCGGCAGCTGTTCCTGGTGCTGGTGGTGGTGCTGATCGGCAAGATGGGCTGGGATCTGCTGCGCTGAGGCGCGTCGCGGCCGTATCGACGCGATCGCAGATGGGTCGTCGCGCTAGCCGGCCATTGCGGCGCGCAGGCGCGGCCACGCGTAGTTCCAGGCGATGCGCTCCTGCTCCAGGCGCGGGGCAGGGCCGAACTCGCCGCCGCGCAGCCGTGCGTAGAAGCCGCGCTCGGCATCCGTGAGCGCAACGAGTTCTCCAGCCTCGGCGGGATGCGGCGCGGGTTCGTGGCCCCAGAGCTCGCGCGGCGTCGCATGCAGGGTCGGTTCGTCCATCAGCACCGAGACGACATGCCGCGCATGTCGGCGTAGCCGGTCCAGGATGGCCAGGCCATGGGTATCGATATCGCCCCAGTAGTACAGGGGGCACTGCTGCAGCCACGGCATCTGCTCGACATAGGACACCGCGTAACCGCGCGCCATCAGCAGCAGCGTGCCGGGCAGGTCCTCGCAGGCCAGGCCGGTCTCGCGGTTCTCCACGATCAGCACCTGCCGCACCGGCAGCTGCAGCGCGGCGACCTGCGCGATCGGCGCCTGGATGTCGTCCAGTCCGCCGAGCCGCGCGCGCAGGTCCGGATCGAGCAGGCGCAGGCGGACCCGGTCGGGCGCGTGGCGCAGTCCGGACAGGCTGTCGAAGCTGCGCGGTTCGGCGATGCCGCGCAGCCCGGCCAGCCAGTCGGCGATGATGCCGCGGCGCGGCTCGATCCATTTGCTGTCGATGCCGGCGATCGGCAACTGGCGCAGGAACAGGCCGCTGTCGCGATGCGCGTGCAGCCACTCGACGACCGCGAGCAGGCGCACGAAGTCCGCTTCCGGCGCATCGGCAAGCAGGTCGAACTGCCGGCGCAGCCGCGCGGCAAACCCCAGTGCCTGCGGCCAGCGCGCGACCAGCGCCGCGCAGCGCTGGCGTGCGCGCTGCCAGCGCGCGTGTTCGCCAAGCGCCAGCGCGGCCTCGTCGGCGTTCGGCTGCCAGGCCTGCGGCAGACATTGCGGGCCGAGCTGCGGCCATTTCACATCGCGCCATTCCACGTGCCCCGGCAACGGCGTGGTGCGCCAGGCGCGCAGCCAGGCGCCAAACGCATCGAATCCGGCGCTGGCCTGGGCCTGGGTCGGCATGCGCAGCGCGACCGGTTGCGGCACGGCCTCGCCCAGCAGCCAGGCGCCGCGGTGCAGCCGCCATTGCCCGCGCAGCGCGGCCAGCGCGGCGTCGGGCAGCAGCATCGCGTTAGCGCGCGCCATCCACGTCAGGCCTTCGGCTTGGATTTGGGTTTGGGTTTGGGTTTGGACGTCGGCTTGGACTTGGACGTCGGCTTGGACTTGGGCGGCGTGCGCTGCGGCGTGGCTGCCGTGGCGGCGGCAGCATCTGAAAGCGCAGGGTCAGCCACAGCGCTGCGCACCACCGCCACGGCGCCAGCGCGCAGACGCTGCGGCGCCGGCTGCGCCTGCTCCGCCTCCGGCGCTTCCTGTTCGTCCGGCGCGGCCGCGGTGGCGTCCGCCGCATTCGCGCCACGCGTGCGCTCTGGCAGCTTGAGCCGGCGCGCCTGCTCGTCGTATTCGATCAGCAGTACGCCCGAGTCGTGGCGGCCGCTGATCTCGACGAAACAGGCGCCGCCGATGAACGGCTCCAGGGTCATCACCGATTTCAGCGGCGTGGCCACCACCATCTGGAAACCGAAGTTCTCGAAGATGTTCATCGCCAGCGCGGTGAACTCGTTGTCGGCCTTGTCGAAGGCTTCGTCCAGCACCACCGCGCAGTAACGCGGCAGTTCGCCGTCCTCGCCGCCGAGCTGATAGCGCAACGCTGCCGCCAGGCAGGTGGTGGCCAGCTTCTGCCGCTGGCCGCCGGACTTGCCGGCGCCGCTGCGGTAGATCTCCACCTGCTGGCGGGTGGCGGCATCCAGCTCGACGCCGACGAATTCCACGTGCAGGCGCACGTCCAGCACCAGCTCGCGCCAGCGCTTGTCCTCGCCGTCCTGCGAGCCGAGCCGGCGCACCAGTTCGCGCAACACCGCGAACTGTTGTTCGGCCAGTTCGCGCTGCTCGGTCTGGTGGTGGCCGAGCACGTCGCGCAGGCGCTGGTGGAACTCGATCACCTCCGGCAGGCGGCGGTCGCCCAACTCGATGGTCAGCAAGGTGCCGCGGTTGAACGGCACCTGCTCCAGGCTGGCGTTGACCTCGTCCAGGCGCTGGGCGATCGACTTGCGCGCCTCGGCGGTATGCCGCTGCAAGGCCAGCAGGTTGTTCTTGCTCTGGCTCTGCAGCAGGTCGAAGAAGCGCGCCTCGTGCTGCGGCAGGCCGTCGCGTTCCAGGCGCTGCAGGCGCGCGAGGAAATCCTCGGCGCTGCCCAGGCCGACGGTGAAATCGCCGCTGTCTTCGGGCCACTGCTGGCAGTAACGGCGGAAGCAGCCGAGCAGCAGTTGCTCCAGGCGGTTGTGTTCCTTATCGCTGGCGCTGGTTTGCTCGACGAGGGCATTGCCGATCTGGCGGAAATGCGCCTCGAGATTGTCCAGGCTGAGCACGCCCAGGCCAGCGAGGCGTTCGTCCAGTCCCTGCCGCTGCAGCGGCGTGACCACGCGCGCGTCCGCGTCGGCGCAGGACAGCCGTTGCTTCTCCAATCGTGTCCGCTCGACGCCGAGCGCGATCCGCTCCGTCCGCACGCCCTCGAAGGTGCGCTCGGCCTGCTTGATGTCCGCGCGCGCATGGTCGATCGCCTCGCCCAGCGCGCGCAGGTTGGCGTCGCCCTCGCGCAACTGGCGCAGCGCCGTGGCGATGTCGTCCAGGCGCTGCAGCGGCGCGGCCACGTCGATCTCGTCCCAAACCAGGTTGGCCAGGGTGTGCTGGGCCAGGCGCCGCGCGCCATCGCGTTCGCGGCGCGCGCGCAGCGCGGCCACGTCGGCATCGCAGGCGGCGATGCGCTGCGCCAGCGCCAGGCCTTCCTCTTCGAACAAGGCCAGCTTGTCGCGGTTGTCGAAGCCCAACAGCCAGCGCCGGCGATCGTTCACCGCGTGGCGGTCGTCCTTCTCGTAGCGCTCTCCTGGATGCTTGACCTGGCCTTCGCGGGTGATCGCGCGCTCGGCATGGCGCAACGCCTTGGCGCTGTCCACGCAGTCGTAGTCGAAGCGCTTGCCCAGTTCGCGGCGCAGCCAGCCGGCGAAGGCGTGCTCGCGCAGTTCCAGCTTGTGCAGCAGCGAGCCGGCGGCCGGCGCCCGCGCAGGCAGCGCGTGTTCGTTGTCGCGCACCCGGTAATAGACCAGGCGGATGCCCAGATGGGTGCGGTTGACCCAGTCGGCCACGTCGGCGTAATGGCGCTCGTCCACCAGCAGCGATTGCGCGAAGCCGTGCAGCACGCGCTCGATGGCGCCGCGCCAGTCGGCGTCCTCGCTGCGCACCTGCAGCAGTTCGCCGACGAACGGCAAGGCGGCCTCGGGCACGCCGGTGTCGGCGCTCAGGCGCGCGCGCAGCGCCTGCATCGGCGCCGGGATATTGGACGGGTTGCGCTTGAGCGCGTCGATCTCGGCGCGCACTTCGGCAAAACGCTTGGCGTCCTCGGCCTTGCCGGCGATGCGCTGGCCGATCGCCTCATCGAGTTCGGCGGCCGCGCGCGTGCCGTCCTCCAGCGCCGCGCGCGCCTGTGCGGCCTGTTCGGCGAAGCCATGCGCGCTGCCGGCCAGCACCTGCTCCAACTGGCGGCAGGCCTGCTCGGCCTGGCTGCGCTTGGCGGCGCGGCGGTCGCGCTCGGTTTCCTGCTGGCCGCGCTCGCGTTCCAGCGCGTCGATGCGCTCGCCGCCCTGCGCGCGGCGCTGCGCTTCCAGGTCGTCCAGGCGCCGCTGGTGGTTCTCCAGCACGGCGCGGCGTTGCCCTTCCTCGCCGGCCAGGCCGCGGTCCTGCGTGTCCAGTTCCTGCAGCCGCGCATCCAGCAACGCCAGCCGGCGCTGCTCGCGGTAGCTGTCGATGCCGAGCTTGAGTTCGTCCAGTTCGCTGCGCTGGCGGCGCACCGCCATCAGCTCGGCGTGGTGCCCGCGCGCCGGCAGCAGGGTCTCGACCTGGCGGCGCGCGGTCACCACCGCCTGATGCGCGCCGTCGAGCTCGGCGAAGTCGCCGACCAGGCGCTCGGCGGCGTCGAAGGTCTTCGGCTCCTCGAGCATGAAGCCGCGCAGGAACGCGTTGAGATCGCCGAGGTTCTTCGCCGACTGGGTCTTGTGCAGCAGCCGCAGCGCCATCTCGTTGCCGATGCCGAGCTGGTGGCGGAAGCGTTCGGCATAGCCGGCGAAGCTGTCGAAATGGTGCACGTCGTGCAGGCGCTGCTTGAGCTTGCGCAGGTCCAGGTCGAAACCGTCCAGGTCGCTGGCGATATCGAACGCGCGCTCGGCCACCATGTAGTGCTTGCGCACGTCGGCCGCGGCGGTGCCGTTGCCGGCGATCCAGAACAGCCGCACCAGGCTGACCACGCGGTCCTCGCCGTTGCGGTATTCCAGCACCAGCGCGGTCCAGGTCGCGCCCTTGCGCAGGTACTGGGTGGCGATCTCGCCGGATTCGCTGTCCTGCTGGTCGGCCCAGGCGCCGCGCACGTAGGACACCAGGTTGCGGTCGCGGCCACTGCGCTCGGCTTCGCGCGCGGCGGCGTTGAAATCGACGATGCTCGGCGGCGTCAGCAACGCCGACATCGCATCGAGCAGGGTGGACTTGCCCGAGCCGGAGCGGCCGACGAACAGGAAGCCGCGCGCGGCGATCGGGATCTCGGTCAGGCCGGAAAACGTGCCCCAGTTGTGCACCTGCAGGCGGCGCATGCGGAACTGCTGGAGGCGCGGATCGGGCAGATCGCCGGCGAACAGGCCAGGCGTGGAAGCGGAGGATTTCATCCGCACAGTCTAGGGACGGGGACGCGCGGAACCAAGCCGGCGCGGGCGCTTTCGCGGCAGTTCGCGCCGGCGAAAGCGCGCCCTAGGCGTCCTGCGCAGCTTCGGCGTCGTCCTCGCCGCTGCCCGGGCCTTCGCGCAGCTGCCGGTACACCTGCGCCAGCGCGGCGACGTCCTCGGCCGAGAACAGCAGCTTCAGCGCCGGCGAGACTTCGTAGCGTTCGTCCTCGCCGCGCAGGCGGGTCAGGATGTGGTTGTCCTTCATCTTCTGCACGGCATTGCCGACCCGGCGCAGGAAGCCGGCGCGGTCGGTGGACAGGTTCTTCTCGTACACCGCCAGCGCCTCGCCCAGCTGCGCGTCCTCCACCACCGCGCGCAGTCCGCGCGCATCGGCTTCGGCCAGTTGCTGGCGCAGGTACAGCAGCAGCACCGAATCGATGAAGGTCAGCGGCGAGGAGCGCAGCAGCACCGGCGCTTCCAGTTCGCCGGTGTCGGCCTGGCGGGTGAAGGCGATGCCGGCCTCGCGGTCCAGCACCAGCTCCAGGAACAGCTCGGCCAGGGCGCTGCGGATCGCCGCCTCGCTGCGCAGCAGCGCCGGCCACAGCTTGCTGTGGCGCTGCGCGTCCACGCTGGGGCCGCTGAGCAGCTGGCACAGCGCGCGCCGCGCCTCCACCGGCAGGCGCCCGCTGTCGCCGGGGAACAGGCCGGTGCCGGCGTCGGGGGCCGCGCTGTCGGCCGCGTCCGGCAGGCGTTCCTGCTCGGCATCCACTTCGTGCTCATGCCAGTTCATGGCGTTTCTCCTGGGTGAACCACACCAACGGAATGCGCGCGCGGCGCCACTGGCCGTCGCCGCCGCGCCATTGCGCGATCTCGTGCTGCCCGGCGGCGACCACGCCATGGCGGGTACCCAGCGACAGATAGCCGATCACGCTGCCCAGGCCCTGGCTGGCCTCACGCTGCGTCAGCACCTGGGCGATGGACAGTTGCGGCTGCTCGGCGAGCAGGTCGAACAGGTCGCGGCGCAGGCTGCGGAAGTCGATTTCCGACTGCGCCACCAGGTCGCCGACGCTGTCCAGCGAAATCGCCGCCGCCTCGTTGCGCTGGATGCCGCCCTCGACCTGCTGCTGGCGCGGGTCGTGCAGGCGCCACTGCGCCAGCGAGCGCAGGCGGCTGGTGGTCAGGTTGAGATCGCGGCCGATGCCGCGCTGCGCGGGAATGTGGTCGCGCAACGCCAAGGCCTCGGCCTGCGCCTGCTTGAGCAACTGGTTGAGTCGGCGCTGCTCCAGATAGCCGCGGCTCTGCACGAAACCGCGCAGGCTGCGCGCGAAATGCTGCATCACGTCGTGCACCTGGCCGCCGCGCTCGAGCATGGTGCCGGTCAGCCCGCGCAGGAAGCCGCGTTCGCGCCGGTCCAGCTTGCGCGCGAAGCCGCGCGCCAGCACCGTCTCCAGCGCCGCATCCAGTTGCGCGCTCTGCTCGGCATCGTTGAGCAAGGCCCAGAACGCCTGGAAACTGCGCCCGGCATCGCTGTCGCCGATCACGTCCACGCCTTCGAACAGCTTGCCCAGGATCTCGCCGCGCTCGCCCTCGTCGTCGATGATGCGCTCGCGGAAATCGCGGTTGAGCTGCTCGAAATCGTCGCGGACGCGGCGGAAATCCTCGGTCAATTCGTCGGCCAGCGCGATCACCTGGCGCGCGCGTTCCAGCGCGCGCTTGCCGTCCAGCGCCGCCACCTTGCCCTTGGACACCCGCGCGATCTCCGCGTCGATGCGGTCGCGCTCGTCGCGCAGCGCCGACAGCCGCGCGTCCGGATTGGTCTCGGTCAGCGCCGCCAGCTGCGCCAGCTGCTGCATCACCAAGGCCAGGCGGCTCTCGGTGGCCGCGCCGCGCGCATGCTCCAGGCCGTCGGCGAAACGGATCGCCTGCGTGGCCTGGGTGGAGAGTTCGTATTCCTCCTGCTGCGCGCCTTCCGGCAGCCGCCGCTCCAGCCAGCCCTGCGCCAGCCAGTGCGCGACATAGGCTTGCGCGGTGCGCGGCAACTCGCGCGAGAGCTGGTCGGCATTGAGTTCGTCGAGCATGCGCTGCAGGCGTTCGTGCAGCACCGCCGCCGGCAGCCGGCGTTCGCTGTCCAGCAACAGCGACTGCAGCAGGCCGATCACTTCCGGCGCCTGGTCGGCGGCGAGCAGCTTCCACAGCGGCTGCTCGCGCATGGCGCGGTAGCGGGCGATGCGGGCGCGGTGCTTCATGCCGATGCTGCCGGGCGCAACGGGTGTGACGAACAGGCGGAAAGGCTAGCGCGGCACCGCATGCGGCACGCTCAGCGCACGCCGCCGTCGATGAAGCGCAGGAATTCGGCGCGGGTGCGCGCGTCCTCGCGGAAGGTGCCGAGCATCTTCGAGGTGACCATGCTGACGCCGCGCTTGTGGATGCCGCGGGTGGTCATGCACTCGTGCGCGCCTTCCACCACCACGCCCACGCCCAGCGGCTGCAGCACGTCCTGGATGCACTGCGCGATCTGCGCGGTCATCTTCTCCTGCACCTGGAAGCGCCGCGCATAGGCCTCGACCACGCGCGCCAGCTTGCTGATGCCCACCACTTTGCCGCGCGGCAAATAACCGACATGGACCTTGCCGATGATCGGCGCCATGTGGTGTTCGCAATGGCTTTCGTATTCGATGTCGCGCAGCACGATCAGTTCGTCGTAGCCGGCCACTTCCTCGAAGGTACGCAGCATGTACTCGCGCGGGTCGGCCTTGTAGCCGCTGAACCAGTCGCCATAGGCCTCGGCCACGCGCCGCGGCGTGTCCAGCAGGCCCTCGCGGTCCGGGTCCTCGCCGGCCCAGCGCAGCAAGGTGCGCACGGCGGCTTCGGCCTGGTCCTGGGTAACGGGGGAGTCGGGGGTCTTCTTGGAATCGGCCATGAGCGAAAACGCCCGTGAGGGGGGCTGCATGGTACCCGAGTCGCACGCGTGCCGCCGAAACCGGAGGCCAACGTCCCGCCGGGATCGCGGCGCTCGCCGCGGCACGGGCGCGGTGGTCGCGCCCATGCCGCCGCCGGCTTCAGCCGCGTCCGGCCGCCGCCTTCGCCGCCCGGCGCTCGCGCATCGCGCGCTCGTCGTCCAGCCAGTTCGCGCCCTTGTTGCTCAGGAAGAACATGTACACCACCAGCGACACCGCGATCACCGCCGTGGCGTACCAGACGAAGGTGGTCACGTGGCCGGTCTTCAGCGAGGCCTGGTACAGCAGCGGCGCGGTGCCGCCGAACGCCGAGTTCGCCAGCGCATAGCCCAGGCCCACGCCCAGCGCGCGGATGTGGGTGGGGAACAGTTCGGCCTTGACCACCGCGTTGATCGAGGTATAGCCGGTCAGGATCACGAAGCCGCCGGTCAGGATCGCGAACGCGGTCAGCCAATCGCTCTGCTTGGGCAGCTCCAGCACCAGGAACCAGGTGTAGAGCACGCCGCCGATGCCGAAGAACACCAGCAGGGTCTTGCGCCCGATGATGTCCGACAGCCAGCCGCCGACCGGCTGCATCAGCATCAGCACGGTCAGCGCGACCAGGTTGATGATGGTGCCGGCCATCACGTCGTCGCCGGCGAACGCGGTCTGGATCATCTTCGGCCCGGTGACCGAATAGGTGTAGAAGGCGATGGTGCCGCCCGCAGTGACCAGGAAGCACAGCAGCAGCGGCCGCCACTGGTGCACGAACAGCTCGTGCAGCGAGCCGGCCGAACGCGCCCCGCCCTTCTTGGCCTCGGCGATGGAATCCGAGCCCAGCGATTCGTCCATCGTGCGGCGCAGCCAGAACACCACCAGCGCACCGATGCCGCCCAGGCCGAACGCCAGGCGCCAGCCCCATTCGGACACCCAGCCCTTGTCGGCGAAATGCAGCATCAGCAGCAGCGTGGTCTGCGCCAGCACATGCCCGCCGACCAGGGTCACGTAGTGGAACGAGGACAGGAAGCCGCGCCGGCCCGGGATCGCCGCCTCGGACATGTAGGTGGCGCTGGTGCCGTATTCGCCGCCGGTGGCGAAGCCCTGCAGCAGCCGCGCCAACAGCAGCACGATCGGCGCGGCGATGCCGATCGTCGCCACCGTCGGCGTCACCGCGATCGCGAACGAACACAGCGCCATCAGCGACACCGAAATGGTCAGCGCCAGGCGGCGGCCGTAGCGGTCGGCGAAGCGGCCGAAGTACCACGCGCCGATCGGCCGCATCAGGAAGGTCATCGCGAAGATCGCCCACACGAACATCGTGGCGTTCTTGTCTTCCTTGGAGAAGAACTGCGATTCGAAATAAGTGGCGAACACCGAGTAGACGTAGACGTCGTACCACTCGACCAGGTTGCCGGCCGAGCCCTTGAGCGTATTGGACACCGAGCGGCGAAGGCTGCCGGGCGCGGCGCCGGAAACGGCGGCGGTCGAAGATGCGGGTGTGCTCATGCGATGAGACCCTTCAGCTGGACATCGCCGGAGTATAGGTGGCGATGTGCGAGGACGCTGTCGCGAACCGCCTCAGCCGACCCGAGCGGCACGCGCGCGCGGCGCGTTGCCGCCGCGCGTCATTGCGCCGCCTGCGGCGCGCCGAGCGACTTGCTGTACATGCCCGAGCGATCGAAGCAGCAGGCGCGGCGCTTGCCCGAGGCGAGCATGTCGCAGGCGCTGGCGATGCGCTTGACCCGCGTCTCGGCCTTCTTGCCCGAGACGATCCAGAAGATCCAGTCGCGCCGCGCCAGCGCGGTGATGTCGTTCCAGGTCGCACGCGCGGCCGGCTCCGCGGCGAGCGCGGCGGCCAGGTCCGGCGGCACCGCCGGTTCCGGCTCCACCGCCACCGGCGCGATCTCCAGCGCCACCGTCTCGCCCGCGGCAACCCCGGCCGCTGCCCGCAGCGCTTCTTCGACTTTCAACCAATGGCTGCCCTGCCCATCCGGCTCCAGCGTGGCCTGGAACGGCTGGCCGGCGAGCGTGCCGTCCACGCTGACCATGCTGCGCGTCGGCAGCCTGGCGCTGGCTTCGGCGGGCAGGACCAGGAAGGTCCAGGCCGCATCCTTCGGCGCGGCCGGCCGCAGCAGCTTCGTCTTGAAGCGAATGGTGGCATTGCCTTTGGACATGGCGCGGAAGATAGCACTGCGTGCCGGCGGGTGATTCCGGCAGCCGCCGGGCCTCGTGTCGCCGCGCTGGAGCGCCTCATCGCGCCGGTCGCGGACCTCCGTGCGGTGTTGCGGACGCGGCCCACGCCGACCGCGCGCAGGCGTGGCCTGGCCGGATCGCCCTGTCCCGCCAACAGCAACAGACCCTAAGCGTGCTGCGGCCCGACAAATGAACGGAGCCCCGCACGCGTTACGATGGCGCCCCCACGGCCGCACCCTGCAGACCCCCCATGAAGGCCCGCACTCCCGACGCAGCCGCGGCGGCATGAGCAACGCGTCGCATCGCGCGGACCCCCGGGCCAAATCCTGGGTCGAACGCCTGGACCCCTGGATTGCCGCCATCGTCAGCGCAGTGCTGCATCTGCTGATGTTGCTGCTGTTGCTGCTGGCCGACCCGCCCACCATGAGCACGCCGCAAGGCGCGGCCAGCGGCGGCCGGACCAAGGTGGACTTCATCGGCGCCACGCGCCAGCCGGTGCATCCAGCCAAGACGCCGCCCTCGCCCCCCCCCGCGCAAAAGCCGGTCGCGGCCAAGAAACGGCGTGCCACCTCACCGGTGCAGTCCACGCTGGTCGCGCAGTCCGACCACCCGGTGCCGCCGCCCGATCCGGCCGCCACGGCCAGCACGCCGGCGCCGCCCGCGCCCACGCCCGCCGAGCAACCGGCACCGCCGCAGCCGGACCCCACCACCCAGCAGCAGGCGCAGGCTGCCGCCAGCGCACCCGAACCGACCCAGCGCCGCGAGACCTGGACCGGGCGGCCGCCGGGCGCGATCGACCAGGACCTGGGGCCCAACGAAGCGGGGCTGGTGCGCGACGGCGGCGGTCGCGGCGGGCGCCGCGGCGACCCCAGCGACGCCGGCCCCAGCATGGAACTGGGCGGCTACCTGGTCTATTACGACCTGCGCAGCGAAACCCTGCTGCGCGCCTGGATGGACCAGGGCATGAAGGAATTCTTCATCCTGCTGCCCGGCACCCAGTACCGCATGGCCTGCCCGCTGGAGATCGCGATGAAGCGCGGCTCCGGCAAATGCCGCGCGCTGCCGCCGGACTCCCCGGAACTGAAGGACATCGGCGACGCCCGCGAGGTCATCACCATGCTGCAGGTCTACAAGCAGGGCGAATTGGTCTGGCGTGGGCCGGGGCCGTACAAGTAGCCCATCTCCCCTGGGACGGGTGGGGATAAGAGTCCGCACGATCGGCCAAAAGCCCCTCTCCCTCCGGGAGAGGGGTTGGGGTGAGGGTAAGGCGCGAAAGCGTCTCGCGGAGTTGGTGCACGAGGCTGCGCCCGTACCCTCATCCGCCCCTGCGGGGCACCTTCTCCCGACGGGAGAAGGAACAGCCGTTAGCCCCTCTCCCCTCGGGAGAGGGGTTGGGGTGAGGGTGCGGCGCAAAGCGTCTCGCGGAGTTGGGCGCACGAGGCTTCGCCCGGACCCTCATCCGCCCCTGCGGGGCACCTTCTCCCGATGGGAGAAGGAACAGCCGACTAGCCCCTCTCCCACCGGGAGAGGGGTTGGGGTGAGGGTGCGGCGCGAAGCGTCTCGCGGCGTTTGGGTGCACGAGGCTTCGCCCGGACCCTCATCCGCCCCTGCGGGCCACCTTCTCCCGATGGGAGAAGGGAACAGCCAAAGCCCCTCTCCCCCCGGGAGAGGGGTTGGGGTGAGGGTACGGAGCGAAGCGTCTCGCGGAATTGAGTGCGCAAGGCTCCGCCCCTCCCTGCATCCGGCGTTGCTGCACAGACAGCGCTTCCACCCACGATGCATGCGGCGGCGTCTCGAAATGTTCGCTCACCTTCCGCAGCGATACCCACACGCGAGCGCGCGCCATGCAATGTGCAAGAACGCGTCGCCGCACTCCCCGCGCGCCTACCGCAACTGTGCAAACACCTCGCCGTCACCACCATCAACCAACACACCCAACGTGAATAGAAGCGTGCGCAACCTCACGCACCATCACGCTTCATTTGCAATTGCCCATTGGCCTTGTTGATAGAGTCGCCGCGCGTCCCCAGCGGCAGCCCACCTGTGCCACGTGGCCGACCGCGACGCTTGGAGCAATTCATTCAATAGGAGGTGTCACGTGCACTGGAAGTCCACTGTCGCAATGCTCGCCCTGTCCGCCGCCGCCCTGCCGGCCTTCGCCCAGCCCGATCGGCAAGTGGTCGAGGACATGCTGCTCCGCTCGGCCAATGTCTGCCCCGGCCACAGCACCGACCGCACCGCGCCCACCGTGAAAGCCGTGCCCGTCGGCGCGTTGCGCGTGATGCTCGACCGCGGCCTGGTCATGTGTCCCGACCGCCGCTTGGATGCCGAAGCGCCGGCCGTGTTCTACGGCAGGCTCGGCGTGTTCGCCTGGAATCCCGAAGTGAAGGCCGGCTCCACGGTGATCGTCAAGCAGATCGGCGCCATGACCCGCAACGAGGAATATCCCGCCGAGACCCTGGTGTGGGACGCCAACGGCAAAGCACTCAAGCAGCAGACCGTGCCCATGTTCGAACCCAAGCCCGGTGCTGCGGTGCTGTACAAGGTGCGCTAATCCGCTTCGTCCGGCCTGCGCAGCCGCGCAGGCAGCTACACCCGGCCGGCATGCCCTGATGGGGCAGCCGGCTTTTTTGTCTTCTGCGCCGCGCGCACTGCTGGACACATCCGGGAGCGCGGCATACGCCATGACCTAAGGCGAAACCAGGCGGCCATCCGACGCCGCTGCCTCGCCGCGTCGCGCCACCCAATCGATGCGATCGCCCATACCCGACATGCACTGCATGCCGGATTATCTTTCAATGCGCGGCGATCACCTTTATCGCCAGATTATCGAATACTGAAATATCCATTTTCGAATGAAGCGCGGCGCCATCTGATTTTTTCGCCATTGGCGAAACAGGCAGAAATCCAGCGAAAGCATGCGGATTTCAGGCGAATTTCTGCACCGGCGTGCCACTCCGCACGCTGCCACACAGACGCGCTACAGGATTTATTTTCGCTGCGTGTCTCGATATTCGCCCGATTGCTGCGCGAATCCATACTGCAGATAAACATTGCCGCGCATTGTCAGAAGAACAGTCGAAGCGCCGTAGTAGGGTTGCCCCCCACCCCACCCCACCGTCCCGTGCCACCGGGATTCACTTGCGAGGACGTTTTTCATGGCCACACTGCGGAATCGGCTGGCGCTGCGCGTCCTGTCCACCATCGGCGTTGCAGGCGCGCTGCTGCCCCTGGCCGCGTCGGCCGCACCGGCGCGCGGCACGCTGCTCAAGAGCAATGTGCTGACCAGCTACACCCACCAGGCGATCGGAACCCTGCTGGCCAACGACCAATCCACCGACCAGGCCAAGTGCGATGTGCGCGTCGCCGAGTTCACCTACGCCACCATCGGCGTCGGCGGCGAGCCCGCTACCGCCTCCGCAGCGCTGCTGGTGCCGGGCGGCAGCCAATGCACCGGGCCGTTCCCGCTGGTGAGCTACAGCCAGGGAACCGAGTCGCTGCGCCGCGCCGAGCAGGCCAAGGAGATCCGCGACGCCAATGGCGACGACACCATGGTCACCCACCTCGCCACCCAGGGCTACGTGGTGGTCAGCAGCGACTACCTCGGCATCGGCCAGTCCAACTATCCGTTCCATCCCTACCTGCACGCCGCGTCCGAGGCCAGCGCCAGCATCGACGCCCTGCGCGCCGCGCGCCAGGTGCTGCAGCGGCTCAACACCCCCCTGTCGGGCAAGGTCATGCTGACCGGCTACTCGCAGGGCGGGCATGCCGCCATGGCCACCCAGCGCGAGATCGAAGCGCACCTGTCCAACGAATTCCACCTGGTCGCCAGCGCGCCGATCTCCGGCCCGTACGCGCTCAGCCAGACCTTCCGCGACGGCTGGAGCGGCCACAGCGCCGTGGGCGAGAACACCTTCGGCATCGTGCTGGCCAGCTACGCCATCGTCGGCATGCAGCACACCTACCACAACCTCTACCTCGACCCGGCGCAGGTGTTCCAGGATCCGTGGGCCAAACAGGTCGAAGCGCTGTTCCCCGGCACGCACAGCCTGACCGACCTGGTGCTCGGCGACACCCTGCCCGGCGTCGACAAGATCCGCCAGTACTTCCAGCCCGGCTTCTACAAGGACTTCGCCAGCAACGCCAACGACCCGTTCCTGCGCGACCTGGAGCGCAACGACCTGCTCGACTGGGCGCCGCGCACCCCGACCCTGCTGTGCGGCTCGGACAACGACGCCACCGTGCCGCTGAAGAACGCCACCACCGCCATCGCCGCGTTCAAGGCCCGCGGCAGCAACCAAGTCTCCGTGCTCGACCTGGGCAGCGGCAAGCCCAGCGACAACAGCGCCTTCGAGCACCTGCTGACCAAGGAAGCCTGCACCGTCGCCGTGCGCCAGCAGCTGTTCGACAAGCGCCGCTGAGTTTCGCCGCAGAGAATCGCAGGGGCAGCCCCCTCCCCCATGCCCTTGCGATCGCCAGCGAACGGACGCTGCCGCGCCTGACCATCGGCGCGGCAGCGTCCGGGGCGATGGCCGCGCGGACTGCGGCGATCGCGCATCGCGGCTAGCGGGTGTGGCCGAACCAGCGTGTCGCGAAAGCGGACCAACAAGGCGCGGACCTTCCGCGCAAGCGCGACGCACCACCGCACTCCCAGCACGCGCTCCTCGATCAACCGGCATCGCCGCCGATGCGGGCAGCTCCCGCAACCGGCGTTGCCTGCATGCCACCGCGCAGCGCGTGCACCCCCGCACGACCAACCGCATACAACAGCAACGGCACCATCCAACTGGCCCACAGCAACAGCGCGATCAGGCCGGGCGATGGCGTCATGCCCAACCCGATCGCCGTGGGAAGCGCCAGCCGGAACAGCACAGGTGCCAGCGTCGCCAGATAGGCGCGCACCATCCAGCGCTGGTGGCGCAGCACCTGGCCGCGCAGGATCGCCAGCAACCCCATCGACGCGGTGACCAGCCACACCAGCGCCGTCACGGAAAACGCCAGCCGGATCGACAGCGGCGCCGGCGACGTGGCGATCAAGCCGACCGCCCCGACCATCGCCACCGCCATACCGGCGAAGTAGACCCGCCCCACCCAGCGGTGCAGCCGCGGCCACCGCCGCCAACGCTGCGTCGCGAACTGCAGCGCGCCGAGCAACAGGCCGACCGCGCCGCCACCCAGGTGGCACCACAGCCAACCGCGCCGGGTCAGGAACATCGCATAGGCCGGCGACTGCAGCGATGCGTACTTCGCGTACACCGAGTGCACGAACTCCCCGGCGAACACCGCCAAGGCCAGCCACAACAGCCACCAGGCCAGGCGCACGCCTGGCTTGGTGCGCGGCGCCACCACGCGGCGCTCCACTGGCACTGACTCAATGCGCATGCCTGCCCCTTCGCACTGCCGGACCCTCGGCAGCGGCACGCTAGCACGGCTGCGCCCACCCGGCAGCCGCAGCGCCAGGCCATCATCGGACCGGCCCGACGCACAGCGGAGCACACCGCAACGGCCGGCCGGGTCGGTGTTCAACCGTCCATGCGCACGCCCGCGCGTGGCCGCACATGCATCACTCCTCCCCGGCCATGCGCACCACCAACGCGCCATCGCGCACCTCGATCCGCAAGGTGCTGCCGATGGCAAAGCCCAACTGTTCCAGCCAGCGCCCACGCAGGCGCAGCGACGGCACCACCTGGTTGCTGGCCGGGTAATAGCCGTAACCCATCTTGCAGCGCTGCGGCGGGCGCCGGCGGCAGGGTGCGCGCGGCGTACGGGCCTCCTCGGCGGCAAGCTCGGCGGCGATCTGCTCGGGCGTCAGCATCGGCGTGAGCGTCGGCTCGACGATGGTCCAGTCGCGAAATTGCGCTGTCTGGCGCGGCGCACGCTTGCGCGAGGTGGCGGCGGGACGGGAAGGCGGCTTACGCATGGCGCGGCTCCCCGTGCGATACCTGCGCCAGGCCATCGCCGCCCAGCCGCTGTGCGTGGATCTCGTCCACGATCCCGCGCACCGCGCGGGCGGCCGTGAAGATGCTCTCGCCCAGGATCGACACGCTCTTGTCGTCCAGCGGCGCGCCGCTGCACACCGCCACCATGTCGCTCTGCGCGGTGATGGTGCGCAACAGCGCGTGGAACTGGTCGAGCTGCTGCAGGGTGACGCCGAAGGTGAAGCGGTCTTCCTGCGTGTGCAGCGTGGCCGCTGGCGCGGCGTGTCGCAGCGCGGCGGTGGTTGTGCGGGCTTTCGAAGTCGTCATGGCATCCGTCCTCGACGTGGGCGGACGGGGTGTCCGCGCAGCCAACGTAGCGCGCTCTTTTTGATATCCAAAAATCAGATATTCACTGAGAGCTTCAGCCGCGCAACGACAGTCGTACCCATAACCTAGGGCCGGTGCCGTCTGCTCGACCGCTGCCCTGAAGCACCTCATGTCTCGTTTCGTAGACGACGCAATCGCCAGGCGGACAGCTGCCGATTCTGGCGCTATGTTTGGTTCTGGGACGGGGGTCGCATGGGACGCAAACGGGGAAATACCGGTTTTGACGCGCTGGCTGCGTTGCCGTGGCCGCTTGGGCTAGCCATGGGCATCGCTGGCTTTCTTGCCGTGCGCTATGGACTCGCCTGGTGGCTCTCCCAGCACGGCGGCATGCTGGCTCAAGGCATCGCGCAGCACTCGGACAGCACGCTCGCACCGCTTGCGTGGATCGTGCTGATCGTCTGTTGGATCGCTGCGCTCTTCTCCTTCCTCGGCGCACGCCATCGTCGCCGCCTACTGGATACTCGTACCACCCTGGAAAGCCTTGCCGCCGGTGGCTGGCGCCAATTCGAACTGCTCGTCGGCGAAGCCTTCCGCCGCCAGGGCTACAGCGTGGAAGAAACCGGCCTAGGCGGCGCCGACGGCGGTATCGACCTGATCCTGCGCAAGGATGGCCGCCGCACGCTGGTGCAATGCAAACAGTGGAAGTGGCAGCAGGTCGGCGTCAGCGTCGTGCGCGAGATATATGGGCTGCTGGCGCATCACCAGGCGCACGCGGTGAAGATCGTTTGCATCGGCAGCTATACGAAAGATGCGGCACTGTTTGCACAGGGCAAACCGATCGAGCTGATTAGTGGCGAGTTCTTGCTAGCGATGATCCAATCGGCGCAACGCGACCGCGCGACCGGGTCTTCTCCAAGGCCGCGCATCGAACCGGTGCTTGTCCTGGTGATCGACGCTCCCAGTCAAGCACACGCATGTCGGCAGTGTGGAAGCACGCTGGTACAGCGGACCAACAGGCGCACAGGCGAATCGTTCTTTGGCTGTAGTCAGTTTCCGCGATGCCGAGAAACTTCATAAGCGACCTTCCCCGTTACTCGGTAGTAGCAGGTCGGCGTCAGCGCCTTGCAAGCGATAGGCCGCAATAAGCGCAGCTCAATATCTTCCTTAGGCAAAGATTTACATCGATAACCTACACGCTATGAATAAAGACGAAATTCAACAACTCCACGAAAAAGTCGTCGATCGCCTCGATGCGGCCAATATCAAATATATTGACTCTTGCGACTTCGACGAGACTCTAGATGTAGACCTAACTGTACAGTTTCCCTGTGGCCGCGCCACACGAAACATATTTATCTGGGATGAAGATGATCTTGAGGACTTTGATGAGCTTAAGTTCGAGAGCTTCACGTTACTTGGATCGTTCGCAGCAATAGCCGATCGGAAATCTGGTCAAATCGAAGCAATCCTGACCGCACCAGGGCAGTCAAAGCCGGTATTGAGAAAGGGTGCACTATTGAAAGCACTTGGGTTATCGGAATCAGCTGGAAAGCTGAGCTCGCGCGTGCTCGTTGGTGATGAACTTGAGTTGCCCTCAGTTTCGTTTGGCCCAACAACAAAAACTGCAAAGCTACTATCGCAGTCGACCGATAACCTTGGTGCTAGCCTGTTTATAAAAACATCAGGACAGATCACCCACGACTCGGCATTGGATTTACTTGAACGACTATCAAACTCTGTGTTTTTTGGGATCGATGTAGGGACTGGCGCACACTTCGCCCTTCTTCGTCATGCATCTTCGCGCAGGCGGTCCCGCACCAATCAACAAGATGCTCCAATTGAATATCCAAAGCACGAATACGATAAGGCGCCAATGGCACTGTATTGGTACGCTCGATCTGCAGAGGGCATGCCACTGCTTCAGTTCCTTGCGTATTACCAAGTCATTGAATACTACTACCCCGTTTACTACAACGCTGACATGAGCCGTAGAATTCGCACGATCCTCAAGCACCCCTCGTTCCGGGTAGACCGCGATGTTGATCTATCAAGGGTAATCGCGGCATTTCGTGGGTCGCGGCAAGGACCTGCCTCGGAGCGTGATCAGCTGCGCGCGACTCTAAAGGAATGCCTGTCGCCGGAGGATATCAAGGCATTCTTGGGTGACGACAAGGAACGAGCAGCACACTTCCTGACTAAATCCAAAGGCGTCACGGGCTGCCTAATCAACCCAGACAATCGACAAAACGATCTGGCTTACCAAGTAGCTGAACGCATATACGACATACGCTGCAAGATCGTACATACGAAAGGCGACTCAGATGATGGCGATATTGAGTTACTCCTTCCGTACTCACCCGAGGCTGACCGCATGCACTTCGAAATTGATCTTGCGCGATTCATTGCCCACTACGTACTTATCGCATCGTCTCGACGCCTTGAAATCGCAACCTAACCCTTTCAACGATCGAGCTACCAAAGCTGTTGTTCTTGGCCGCTCAGTCAAACGTCGGCAGAGAGATAGGGATCAGAGTGTATTTCCTTCCGGAAAATTTATTAATTAAGAGATCTCCTCACAAGCCTACGTATTAGTCTGAGATAAAATCATGCCTAACGAATTCATCCTTTCAAAGAATGCTCGATTCTATACAGCTAACCACGTTCTTGAGGAGAATGTAGCCGAAATAATTGAAGCCGCGACTAAGGACGCCGTAGAAGTTCTGGACCAGTACAGTGTTTTTCGACAGGAGGTGGCCGGTTTAAATTTCCGCTATTCGACGGCGCTTTTCTTGGTGGAGCGGGACTTGCACTTCCATTCGGACCCATTGCTCAAAGACAGGATTTATGGATATATAGTAATTATCGAAATTGACAACCACCTGGTGATAACAAAGAAGAATTGCGCAGATCTTAACGACCAGCTAGATGAGAAGTTTGAAAAAATTAGTTACGATGCGTTGGCAGCAGCAGTGGACACGAATACTGCGGAGTTTAGAAAAATAAATGCTCGAAACATGACAATTTCCGAGCGAGCCGTCCGTAACAGATCATACGAAGCAATGAATCTTAATGGCGTCATGTCACTGCACGCTGCTGGCCGATCAATTCCATCTTACTTGCGCGTTCAAGATGGTTCTAGCACCAAATCGGTTACTTTGACTGCCGGCAGGCTGGTTGAAATATCAGATCGACAGAGCATTGAAGTCGTCGCAGCTTGGGCTCGATCAGAACTTAAGCGAATGACTAACGCACACGATAAAAATGATGGCTTTCTAAAAAACTTTGCGCGATCAGTGGATCTAGCCGAGCTGGAAACAAACGATATTCCAGTAATTCCAAGATCACTTCTAATTGAAACATCCATTCTAATTGAGAAGATCGAATCTGGCAGCATTAAAATCTTCTTTGAGACAAGGACCGGAACCGCTGTTGAAATCAGAGGGAAAGCAAGGTCGCCCTTCCTCGACGTGATCGGAAAAGTTTACGAATTCGACAACAACGGCGCTGTAATAGGCCACGAAAATAGCGCTTGGCTCAAGGGTAAGCCTGGCAGGAAAAGCCTAACTTTTCATGCAAAGGTTTTACAGCGGGTAAAAGTTTCCGTTGAAGGTGTAGAGACAATGACGCTACTTAAGTTCATCCATAAGAACGGAGCGTATTCTATCTGTTTTGACGACACAAGATACATGTACTTCGCCAAGAGATGTTTCATCGATGTTTCTGGATCGTCTGAAATAGACGCATTGCTAGCACTTTTCTTGGCTATTCCAGCCCTTAAGACTGTAACGTCAGAAAAGGGGAAATTTCTTCCCGCACAGGTGGACTTTGACACAAACACCGTATTTTCTGTTGTTGAGCAGATTCACTGCAATGACGACTTTCTGTTTTGTGATGACCTTGGTGATGAATGGGCCGATCATATTTCTTTTAGCAGCAAGGAGAACTGCGTTTTTTTTGTACACTCAAAACACGGCGAACCGAGTTCTTCAGCGAGCGCTTTACAGGTAGTTGTAGGCCAGGCAATGAAAAATCTTGGAAATATGTATTTTTCTATCGATCAAATAGTCGCGAAGTACGAAAAGTCTATCCGTAGTAAAAAGATGGCTGGATCAAATATCGATAGAGTGCGAAAGAGAAACGGACAGTTCCCCTCATTTCTCAGAAAGTTAGTGGGGAATTACAAATATGAGAGGGTATGCGTTCTGGCATGCTCTTTTATATCCAAGGCACAAATGAGCAAGGAATTCAAAAAAATAAAGAGCAAGCAAGCCGTGGCAGGAAACATCACGCAGTTCTTCTGGATAGTCTCCTCCTTCGCTCACGCCTGCAAAGAAGCTGGTGTTACACCAAGAATCTACTGCCAACCTTAGTAGCTACGTAGAAAACGGGGGTCTAGAAAACGGGGGTCAGAGTGCACTTACGCAGACTATCCCATCACTTTCAGCTGCCAATCTGCTATGCAGATCGAGTCGCACGCTTACGCTGCCGAACCAGCCACCGCCCGCATCACGGGCTGGTGGAACGGATTCAGGTGGTGCCGCTGGAAGCCGCGGATGCCCCCGACCATCAGCATCGTGGCGATCTTTCACGAACGCATGGACTTGATGGCTCGCCTGGCCGACAGGCTGTAGCTCAACGCCCAGGTCACGACGCTTGGGATCAGTGTGCACTTTTCCTGCCGCCCTCCTCTGCCCGAGCGGTTCGGTGATCGGTGCCAGCCCACCAGCTGTGTTGTCCGATTGACGCGTCGCCGGAGCGCCCCACAAAATCCGCTCCCGCCCCACAGTGGGTTCTCTTCGTTGCTCGGTCTCATGCAGCACGCTCCCCCCGGGTACGACTGTCCGTTCTGCGGTATTGCGACCACGCTGCCCTCGCCTGCGCCGGAGTCAGCCGTTGTCCTGGTGGATGCCAACGTGTACGCCTTGGTGCCGACGCACCACTACGCCGGCATCCAAGGCAACTGCCTGGTGATCCCGCGTGGCCACTACGAGAACGTGCTGGACATGCCGGACGAGCTGGGCCGCGAGGTCTTCCGCGCCACGCGGCGCCTGGCGCACGCGATGCTGGCGGCCTTCGGCTGCGAGGGCATCTCCACGCGCCAGCACAACGGGCCGGCCGGCAATCAGGATGTGTGGCACTACCACCTGCACGTGTTCCCGCGCTACACGAACGACGGGCTGTATGGGGGGCAGAAAGTGCGCTACGCCACCGAGGAGCGCATTGCACTGGCCGCCCGTCTTCGGGCTGCGCTGCCGTAAGCGTGCCCTCCGGAAGGCCTGCATCCCCTGCCTGGCTGTGGCCCCGTGAATGGCTCTGGGACGTAAGCACCTGGCAAGGCCCGGTGAGTCCTTGGCGCGCTTGCCCTTTCGGCACGATGGGCGCCTGATTCCTTGCCCCCTGCACTCTTGACTTTCCATACAGCCGAAGCGCCTCATCCTTGCCGCGATTTCAACACCGGAGCGCTGGAAATGACGAAGTGGATGGGTGCCGCGCTGGCCGCGGCGATGCTGATGGCCGGCTGCGCCAAGGTGGAGGGCGAGAAGTTCGTCGGCCACTGGGTCAACGTGCAATCGCAGGACGACACGATGGACATCGAACGCAATGGCGAGTCCTTCATGGTGCGCAACACCACGCCGCGGTTCTTCAGCCGCAAGCCCAAGACCGAGAGCTACCCGGCCATCTACAAGGACGACGTGCTGCAGGTCTCCAACGACGGCGAAACGGTGAACTTCGCCATCGACCAGGCCAATGGGCACCTGCGCACCGGCAGCGACGAGTACCAGCGCGTTCCGGCCAAGTGAGCGCGTCGCCCGGGCGCTAGGCCTGGAAGGAACGCCGCGCCGCTGCCTCTCGGGCCGGCGCGGCGTCTCCACGCGTGGCGATGGAGCGCCGTGCAACGGGCCTGCCTCGGGTAACGCAGCTAGCTGCGCCGGGGCTCCATTTCTACCCTCCCCGTTCTTCGCTAAAGTAGGCCTGTCCCTGTAACGGAGCACACCCATGCCCAACAGCATGAAAACCGAAGCCGAACAGCTAGTGCGTAGCCTGCCGGAACAGGCCAGTTGGGACGACCTGATGTACGAAATCTACGTTCGCCAGAAGATCGAACAAGGCTTGCGTGCAGCCGAAGAAGGTCGTGTGGTACCGCATGATGAAGTCAGAAGGCGCTTCGCTCTCGACCGATGAACATCGTCTGGACCGAACCTGCCGTCGATTCCCTGCAAGCCATTCGCGACTATGTCGCCCACGACAGCGTTTTCTACGCCGACCTCTTCGTCAATCGCCTCATCGACGCAGCGGAGTCGCTGCAGGCGTTCCCCGAGCGCGGCCGAGAAGTGCCTGAGGCCGGCAATCCTGCAGTGCGCGAGTTGCTTTTCCAGAGTTACCGCATCATCTATCGCTCGCACGCGGCAGTTGTCGAAATTCTCGCCATCGTGCATGGCGCGCGCGACCTGTCGCTGATGCCCCGCCCGCCGTGGGAGGCCGGCTGATCTGTGCCATGAGAGTGGCCCAGGACTCTTGCGGCACGCGGATCAGATCGACGTTGCGGCTCGCCCGAATAGGTTAGAACAATGCGCCTTGGAGAGGGAACGGCTGGCCTTCTGTTTGGAATGTTGACGACGGCGGTGCAGAAACCTGTTCCAACCCGCCCAAGCGCCACGCCAATCCCGAGATCCGCAACGACGGCGAAACGGTGAACTTCGCCATCGACCAGGCCAATGGGCACCTTCGCACCGGCAGCGACGAGTACCAGCGCGTTCCGGCCAAGTGAGCGCGAGCGAACAGGGACGCAGGCAATTACTCCGCCTGCGATCCCCACGGGGCCGAGGGTGAACGAAAACCGGCGTTAGGCTGCCCGTGCCCGCCAGCCGCCATCATCCTCCGGGCCACAGCCTTGCGAAGTCGAACGACAGCTGCCGGTGGTGCCGGATGGAGAGCAAATACACAGTGGCGTTCGTAGAGGCGGACGCCTCCACCACCGTGTAGAGCATCAGGTAGTCGCCATGCAGATAGTTGCGTAATGCATCGGGCGCACCCACCGGCAACGCGGCCAACTGCGCCAATGCCTCGGCCGACTGCGGCGGGTTGTCCAGGTAGCGCCGGCCTATGCGTGGGAAACGCCGCAGGTTCGGGATGACTGTGGCGCGTAACTCGGCGAGCAGGTCATCGAAGGCGGCGCCGGCATCGGCTTCCAGCAAGAACGCCTCGATGGCGTCCAGGCACGCGAGGAAGCTCGCGGTCAGTTCAACCCGGTACAACGGTCAGCTGCGCTTCTTGGCCGCGCGCTTGCCAGCGCTTGCCGCACTGGGTGCCGCACGTCGCTGCTGCAACTGGCCGATGGCCGCGTCCGCTTCGACCGTGCGGCCGGCGGCGATGTCGGCCAGGCCGCGCTTTGCGTCGTCGAGCAGCAAGAGGTGGATGCGCTCGCGTTCCAGCCGGTGGTAATAGTCCAGCCGGTCGGCGTCGATCAGTGCCACATAGCTCTCGCCGTTCTTGGTGATGATCTTCTCGGAGCCGGCCTTCGCCTGGTCGGCCAACTCGGAGAGGTTGGCGCGTGCAAGGGTGAAAGGCACTACATTGCTGGCGGAAAAGCCCATGGTCGACTCCTGAAACCTGGATGACAGAATTCTGTACAGTCCATCTTGCCATCGCCCCAGCAGGCCAGCAAGGCGAATTTTTGCCACTGATGCCTCGCGTGCCGGCGATGTCGCGCAACCAGGCTTTCTTTGCCCACGATGCTATCCGGCCCCGCCTGGGGACCGCGATAGGCAAACATGCCGTCCTGCCGTAGGTGATCACGCCATCGCTCCGGTCCGCCTCCATCAGAACAACGCGCCCTGCACGGGCGCAACAGTGGATGTTTCTGATGCTTCCGTGGCCGGTGTGGCTTCCTGCTCCGCCCCCAAGCGCCACGCCAATCCCGAGATCCGCGCGGCGTGCCTTGCCAGCGCGCCACGCAGCACGGTTTCGCTGGCGGCCAGGTGCAGGCTCTGCCGCGCGCGGGTGATGCCGGTGTAGACCAGTTCGCGGCTGAGCACGCGGGCGTCGCGGGTGGGCAGTTGCAGCCAGACTTCGTCGAACTCGCTGCCTTGCGCCTTGTGCACGGTCATGGCGAAGGCGCTTTCGTGCGCGGGCAGCGCGGCGGGGTGGAAGCCGCGGACCTGGCCGTCGCCCTCGCCTTCGAACCAGGCCACCAGGGCGCCTTGCGCATCCCTCAAACAAATGCCGACGTCGCCGTTGAACAGGCCGTGGCGGTAGCTGTTTTCGGTGATCAGCAGCAGGCGGCCGTGGAACCAGGGCGAGGCGGTGCCGAGGCGGCGCGCGCCGGCGCCGCTGTCGGCCAGCAGTTGTTCGATGCGGGCGTTGAGGCCGCGTGCGCCTTGCGCGCCCGCGCGCACGGCGGTGAGCAGGCGCAGGCGGGCGGCGTCGCGCAGGGCGGCCGCGGGATCTTCGGCGTCGGCCAGGGCGCGCCAGTGCGCGAGCAGGGCGTCGCGGCGGGTGGCGAGCGGGTCCTCGCTGTCTTCGTGGAAGTGCACGCCAGCCAGCTCGCCGCTGCGCAACAGGGCCAACGCGGTGTCGGCATCGCCGGCGCGCACGGCGTCGGCCAGCGGCGCCAGTGCGAAGCCCTGCGCCTGGCGGTAGCCGCGCAGCAGGTGCACGCGGTGGCCGGCCAAGCCGCCGACGTGGGTGGCGCTGTGGACGTGGCCGAGCAGCGGGTGCAGCGCTTGCGCGTCGTCCAGTTGCAGGGCGTCGCCGGGGCCGGCGGCCTGCAGGATCGCAGCGAGCACGTCGCCGGCTTCGACCGAGGGCAGCTGGTCGGCGTCGCCGAGCAGGATCAATTGGGTGCCGTCGGCGACCGCTTCGACCAGTTTGCACATCAGCGGCAGGTCGACCATCGAAGCTTCGTCGACCACGATCAGGTCGAACGGCAGCGGGTTGTCGGCGTCATGGCGGAAGCGCGGCAGGTCGGGGATGACGCCGAGCAGGCGGTGCAGGGTGCTGGCGCCGGCAGGTAGCGCGGCGGCCAGGACCGGGTCGATGCCGTGGTCGAGCGCGCGTGTCACCGCCGCGCGCAGGCTCTCGGCCATGCGTTCGGCGGCGCGACCGGTGGGGGCGGCCAGGGCGATGCGTGGGGCGGCGGCGCCCGTGGCCTGCGCTTGCGCGATGCGCAGCAGCAGCAGGCGGGCGATGGTTGTGGTCTTGCCGGTGCCGGGGCCGCCGGTGACCAGCAGCAGGGCGCGGCGCAGGGCGAGTGCAGCGGCTTGGGCTTGGTGGTCTGTGGGGTGGTCGGTGATGCCCGTACCCTCACCCGCCCTTCGGGCAACCTCTCTCGAGGGGAGAGGGAACAGCTTCGCGAACAGCGGTGCCAGGGCAGCGGCGTCGAAGGGCGGCAGCGGTTGCGCGGCGAGGCGGCGCAGGCCTTGCGCCAGGCGGCGCTCGTATTCGCGGTAGCGGCGCAGGTAGAGCAGGCCGTGTTCCAGCACCAGCGGGCAGTCGGCGGCCGCCGGTTCTTCGGGCGCGGGCTGGGCGATCCAGCGCGAGGCGGCCAGGGCGCGTTGCCAGTCGGTGGGGTCCGGGAGTTGTGGCGGTGGGCCGTCGCGTGGGTCGAGCAGGACGTTGGCGTGGGCTGGGTCGAGGCCGGCATGGCCGCTGGCGACTGCCAGGGAAGCAAGGGCGGCGCCGGCTAGCACCAGGTCGGGCGTGTCCGGGTCCAGGCGGCTCAGGGTTTGGGCGAAGGCGTGGTCGAGCGTGCGCAGGGTGCCGCTGCGGTGGAGGGCGGCTAGGAGGTTGGGTTGGTTCACGGGGCGGGGACTCCGTGAGCGGACGTACCCTCACCCCAACCCCTCTCCCGGGGGGAGAGGCGCTTGAGTGGGGCGCCGGCGGACAGGGCGTCGGCGGCTTTGAGGAGCGCGGGGTCGAAGGCGTCGTCCAGGGTGCGTAGCGCGCCGCTGCTGTGGAGGGTGGCTAGAAGGTTGGGTTGGTTCACCGGGTGGAGGCTCCGTGGGCGGACGTACCCTCACCCCAACCCCTCTCCCGGGGGGAGAGGGGCTCAGGCGCAGCGCCGGCGAAGAGTGCGTCCACGGCTTCGACCAATGCTGGATCGAAGCGCCAGGCGTGGACGCCCGGCGAGGGGTCGCGTGTGGCGTCGAGGCCGCGGCAGAACAGGTAGCGCACGCCGCCGAAGTCGCGGGCGTAGTCGTACGTTTCGCCTAGGCGGAAACGCAGCCAGCGGTGCAGCGCGACGGTGTAGATCAGCGCCTGCAGTTCGTATTCGCTGTGCGCCATCGCCCGCACCAACGCGTCGGCGTCGTAGCTGGGCAGGCGGTTGGATTTGTAGTCGAGCACGTACCAGCGCCCGTCGTGCTGGTAGGTGAGATCGATCAGGCCGGTCATCAGCCCTTCCAGGCGCTGGCGCGCGCCGAAGGCCTGGCGTTCGCCGACGACGCCGAAACGATGCAGCAGCGCCAGCAGCGCATCGACGCGGGTGGGCCGCATGGCGAAGTGGAATTCCATTTCGTTGCGGCGCTGCGGTTCTGGTACCGCGGCCAGGCGGGTGCCTTCGGGCAGGGCGACGGTGAGGGTGTGGCCGACCAGGGCGGTGAGCATGGCGGCGCCGTCCTCCAGTTCGTCCTGGGCGTAGCCGCCGCGTTGCAGCGCTTCGAGCAATGCCGCGGTCTGCCCGTCCGGCGCTGGCTGGCCGGGACGCCAATCGCGCCAGGCGGCGAAGTCGCAGCGCTCGAACACGTCGTGCATGGCCACGCCGAAGCGGTTGCCGGTGAAGCGGCGGTCGAAGGCTTCCACGTCCAGCGTCGTCGCCACCGCCTCGCTGGTGGAAGGTTCGTCGTTGCCGCCGCTGCCGACCACGGTGGCGCTGGCCATCGGGTCGGCGGCGGCGCCGGCATCGGCATTGGCCAGCTGGGTGAAGCTGTACACCCACCACTCCGGCACGATATGCCGCTGCGGCACGCGCGCCGGCGGCACCTGGATCTCGTCGGCCAGTGGCAGGCGCGGCAGAGTGGCTGGCGGCTGCATAGCGTCGATGGCGATCGCGCCCTCGCCTGCGGCCGCCTGCAACGCGTCCAGGTCGCCGACCATCGCCGCCAGCGCGGTGCGCTCGTGCTGGTGGAACGGGCCGGTAGCGATCCACAGCGCGTGCTCGGCGCGGGTCAGGCCGACGTAGAGCAGGCGCGCGTCCTCGGCGCGCTGTTCCTGTTTCCACGCCGCCTCGGCGGCGCTCCAGGCCGGGTCGTCCTTGCCAGTGTTCCAGTGCAACTGGCGGCCGAGCGGCGGCGTGTGCACGACGCAGTGGCGGCCGGCGCCGCGGTCGCTGCGGCCGATGCCGACGTAGGGCAGGAACACCAGCGGATACTCCAGGCCCTTGCTCTTGTGCAAGGTCACGATCTGTACCCGGCGCGCGTCCGATTCCAGGCGCAGTTGCTGGGTCTCGTCGTTGTCGTCGGCATTGGCGATGCGCCGCGATAGCCAATCGACCAGTCCGTGCGGGCCAAGCGCACGGGTGTCGGCTTCCTGCAGCGTTTCGGCCAGCTGCAGGTAGTTGGTCAGGCGGCGCTCGCCATCGACCAGCGCCAGCAGGCGCTGCGCGTGCGCGGCGCCGAGGTCGCCGATCAATGCCAGCGGCCCGCCGCGCTGCCAGCGCTCGCGCCAGTCCAGTGCCTGTTGCTGCCAGCTGCGGTGCCGATCGCCGTTGTGTTCCAGGGCGGCGATCGCGGCGGCGTCTTCGCCGATCAATACAGTCGCCAATGCCGTGCGCAGACGGCTGTCGTCGCCCGGATCGAGCAGCGCCTGCAGCAGGGTCAGCAGTTCCAGCGCTTCGTCGGTGGCGAACAGGCTCTGCTTGCCGGCGGCCACCGCGGGAATGCCGACCGCGCCCAGCGCCTGCTGGATGCGGTTGGCCTCGCCATGGCTGCGCACCAGCACCGCGATGTCGCCGGCCTGCACCGCGCGGCCGCCAAGCGTGGCGGTGCCGGCGCGGCCGCCGGCCAGCCAGTCGCGGATCGCGGCGACGCAGGCGGCGGTGCACAGCGCGCGCGCGCGGCCGGCGCTCCAGGGTTTGGGCTTGCCCTTGTCAGGCGGCGGCGGCTCCGGCGCGCGCCACAGGGTCAGCGCGGGCGCGGTGGCGCCGTCGCGCTGCAGTTCCGCGTCGTGGCGCTTGCTGCCGGGCTGCACCGGATGGAAGGCGATGCCGTCGGTCAGGAACGCCTGCGCATAGCCGGCCTGCGCGTACAGCGCGTCAATCGCCGCCAGCAGCGCGGGGCGCGAGCGGAAGTTGTGGCCGAGCGGCGGCGCCGGTTCGGCATCGGCGGCCGCCGCCAGATAGGTCTGCACGTCGCCGCCGCGGAAGCCGTAGATCGCCTGCTTGGGATCGCCGATCACGAACAGCGCCGGTTCCAGCGCCGCCTCGCGCGCCAGCGCGCCTTCGCCGAACACGTTGGAGAAGATCGACCACTGGCGGTCGTCGGTATCCTGGAATTCGTCCACCAGGGCGATGGCGTATTGCGCGCGCAGCCGCCGCGCCAGCGCCTCGGCCTGCGGACCGTCGGGCCGCAACGCGTGCGCGACACCATCGACCAGATCGTCGTAGGTCTGCACGCGGCGCTGGCGCTTGAGCAGGGACAGCCGCGCGACCGCGTCGCAGCGCAGCGCGTGCAGCAGGCGGATGCGGCGCCTGGCACGCGCTTCCTCCAACCGCGCCAGCGCGGCCAGGTAGCCGTCGACTTCGTGACTCATCGGCGAGGTCGGCGTGCGCCCGACGAATTTCTTGTTGGTGCCGGACGTCAGTTCCGTCGCGGTGAGCTTGATCAGCTTGGCGTGCGGCGGGAGGCCGGCCGCAGGCGCGGCGGCGAAGCCTTCGCACCAATGCCACAGCGATGCCAGCCATTCCGGCTTGTAGCTGACCTTGCTCAGCACGCCGTCTTCGATCGCGGCGGCGATCGCTTCGAAGAACGCGGTGCCGTACGCGTGGAACGCGGTGGCGAGCGCGACGGCCGCGTCCTGCACCTGCTGCGCCGCCGCGGCGACATCGTCGGCCAGCGCCGGTGCCGCCGGCAGCAGTTGCGGATGCCGCACCAGTTGGCGCAGGTCGCTGGCCAGCGCGTCGGGGCCGCCCGGCCATAGCGCGACCAGGTCGTCGGCCGTCGCCGCGTCGGCGGCGCGCTGGCGCCACAGGTCGGCGGCGACTTCGCCGAGCAGGTCGCGGTCGTTGGCCAGCAGTTCCGGCGCGGCGAAGGTCTGGCCGCTCTCCAGCGCGTGCTCGCGCAGCACCCGCGCGCAGAAGCCGTGGATGGTGAAGATGGCGGCGAGGTCGATTTCCTCCACCGCTTGTTGCAGGCGGCGGCGCAGGGCAGCGGGGGTTTCGTCGCTGGCGGCCAGGTGCGCGTCGAGGATCGCGCGGGTGAGCGCGGCGTCGGGCGCGTCCTGTAGGAGCGGCTTCAGCCGCGACAGGTCGTCTGCGATTTCTGTCGGCACCAGGTCGCCTGCGATTTCTGTCGCGGCTGAAGCCGCTCCTACAGGAGCAGCCGTGGGTACCAGCGTCGCTGCGAGTGCCAGGCGCTCGCGGATGCGACGGCGCAGTTCCTGGGTGGCGGCTTCGGTGAAGGTGACCGCGAGGATCTGGCCGATGCGCAGGCCGCGCTCGACCACCAGCCGGGTGAACAACGTGGCCAGGGTGAAGGTCTTGCCGGTGCCGGCGCTGGCCTCGATCAGGCGCACGCCGTGCAGCGGCAGGGTCAGGTACGGGTCGTGGGCGGGGGCGCTCATTCGGCATCCTCCTGCGCGCCGCGCCACTGCCGCCAGCTCTCGGCCAGCCGCGCCGGATCGAGCGCGCTGTCGGCGCTGCCGCGTTCGAGCAGGGAATACAGCGCATGGCTGGTGGCGGCGAATTCGGCGAAGCGCTGCGCATCGGCGAACGGGTCGCGGCCGCGGTGGACCAGGCGCAGTTCCGGGGTGTCCGCTTCGCTCCAGCCGAAGCTGGCCTGCCATTGCGCGGCCGCGTCCTTGATCGCCTTGTCGAGATCGTCATTGCGCGCGGCCTGGTGGTATTTCCAGCCGCTGTACGGGGCGAACGCCAGCGGCGCCTGCAAACCCTGCCGATACAGCCGCAGCAGCTCGGCCAGCGCGGCCTGCGCTTGCGCCTGCGACAGCGGTTCGGCTTCTTCCCCCTGCATGGGATGCGGGCCGAGGCTGTCGTCGTCTTCGAAGAAGCGCACGAACGGCACGCGTTCGCCGGCGGCGCGCAGCAGCAGCCATTCCAGGCCGTGGCGGATCGTCGCGCGGCCGCTGAGCGCGCCGACCTGCACCCGCCCCACGCCGCTCGCGTACCAGTCGGGCAGGCGGCCGTGCAGCTCGATGCCGTCGATCCGCACCTGTAACCGTTGCGACTGCGCCGGCGCGCTGCCGCGCCACTGCGCGAACGCCTGCGCGTACGGGCGCAGTTGGCGCAGGCGCTCGTCGAGCAGGCGCCGACCCAATGGCCCGGACGGCAGCAGCGCGCGCGCGCGCAATCGCGCGTACAGCCCCTCCGTGTTGCCGGTCAGCGCGGCCTCCAGCACCTGTTGCTGCAAGCCGTATTGGTCCAGGCCGCTGCCCGGCGCCAGCAACGGCTCCAGGTCGCTGTCCTCGCCGGCCGGGTCGGGCAGGCGCATCCCCAGGCGATGGCGCAGGAACTGCCCGGCCGGATCGGCGAACAGGCGGCGCAGGTCGTCGATCGCCACGCTGCTCGGCACGGCCATGGCGTCCGCGGGCAATGCCGCGGCAACCCACGGCAGCAGCGCCTGCCGCTGTCCGGCCAGGCTGTCCACCGCCGGCCGCCACTGTCGACGATAGCTGAAGCGGCGCGGATCGGCGCCGTCTTCGCCGAGCGCACCGAACGCGGCGGCGGCGAACGGCTGCAGCGGGTTGCGCACCACGAGGGTTTCGATGGCCTTCGGTTCGGCGTGGTACTGCGCGGCGCTGGCCAGCAGTTCGCTGACCAGCACCGACGGCTCGCGCACGCTGCCGTCGCGCGCATCGGCGCCGAGGTAGCTGAGGTAGAACACGTCCTGCGCCGAGGCGAACAGCTGCAGGAACAGGAAGCGGTCGTCCTCGCGGGTGGAGCGGTCGCCGTGGCGGCGGCGCTCGCTGCCCAGTTCGGCGGTGAGGCGGTTGAGGCCGGCGGCCGGGTCGCGGCGCGGGAAGTCGCCGTCGTTCATGCCGAGCAGGCAGATGACGCGGAACGGCAGCAGGCGCATCGGCACCATGCGGCCGAAACTGATGCCGCCGGTGAGCAGCGGCGCGCGCGTGTCCGATTCGCCCAGCACCGCGGCGAAATGCGCGCGCACCACTTCGGCCGGGACTTTGCCGGCGTACTCGGCGCGTGCGGCATCGCGGGCGAACTGGTCGATCACGCTGCGCAGCCGTTCCAGCGCGCGTTGCGCACGCGGCGCCGACGGTGCCTGCGGGATCAGCGCATCGAGCAGACCGAGCAGGCATTCGCGCCAGTCGGCGGGGGTCATCGGCTCGGCCAGCATGGCCTGGTGGCGGTCGAGCACGCGCAGCAGCCGCAGCAGCGTGTCCAGCGCCAACAGTGCGCTGCCTTCTAGTTGCGGCCATGGCGCGACGCCGGCGATATCGTCCTCGGCGCCGCTGGCGTGGCCGAGCAGCAACCGGTCCAGCGCGAAGCGCCAGGTATAGGCATCGTCGGTCGGCGCCTGGTGCCGGTGCCGGTGCGCCGCATCCAGGCCCCAGCGCACGCCGGCGGCATGCAGCCAGCCGCGCAGGCGCTCCAGCCCGGTCTCGTCCAGCCCGGCGGCCTCGGCGATCGGCGCGCTGGCCAGCAGGTCGAGGATCTCGTGCAGGCCGAAGCGCGACAGCGGCAGGCCGAGCAGGCTCAGGAACACCTCGGCCAGCGGCTCGCTGGCCAGCGGGCTGGCGTCGGCCAGCGCGTAGGGCAGCGCGTCGTCGCGGCCGTGGCCGCCGAACACCGCGTCCAGATACGGCACGTAGGGATCGATGTCCGGCGACAGCACCGCGATCTCGCGCGGCTGCAGCGGTGGGTCGAAGCGTAGGTCGTCGAGCAGCGCGCGCAACTGGTCGTGCAACACCTGCAGTTCGCGCAGGCGGGTGTGGCAGGCATGCACCTGCAGGCTAGGATCGGCCAGATCCACCTGCGGCAACGGCGCAGGCACCGCCGGCGCGCGGCGGTGGAACAGGTCGCTCTGCATGCGCCGTAGCAGGCTGTCGCCAAGGCCGCCGTCGGCCAGCGGGCGATGGCCGGATGCCAAAGGATCGGCGTAGACCGCGATCTCGGCCAGGGGATGCACCACTTCGTAGTCGCCGACCAGCGCCATGAAGTCGCGCCCGGCCGCGCCCCAGGCCTGCAGCAGCGGGTTTTCCTGCACCTGCGCGGCGAACAGGTCGACCGCGCCGTCCTCGCGGCGGCGCTGCCACAGCGTCTGCAGATCGCCCCAGTAGCCCTGGGTCGGCGTGGGCAGGTAGAAGTGCAGCGTGCCCACGCGCGCCTGCGTGGCCAGCACGCGCAGCACGTCGGGCGAGATGTTGAGGATGGCGAAGGCGAACAGCCGCTTCGGCAGGCCTTGCGGCAGCGGGCCGTCGGGCCGCGCGTAGCGGTCCAGGTACTGGCCGATGCGGCGCGCGCGGTACTGGCGGCCGCTGGCGATCCGGCGCCAGAGGCGCGCCTGTGGGTCGTCGGCGTCGGCGCCGCTTTCCCAGCGCAGCAGCCAGTCGCGGCGCCAGGCCTGGTATTTCTCGAATACGTTGCCCAGCTCGCCGGCCAGCGCCCAGGGCTTGAGCGCATCGCCGTCGGCCAGATAGCCGGCCAGCGGTGCGAGGGCCGCATCGCTGCCGAGATCGGCCTGCAACGCCGCGTACAGCCGCCACTGGGTGGTGGCCATGTCCAGATCGTCGGCGGCCGGGCCGAGGTTGGCGTCCAGCGCGCGCGCGACGAATTCGCCGGGCGTGAGAAATTCCAGATTCGCGGCGACGCCGTGCGCGGCGGCCAGCGTGGACTGCAGCCAGCGCCGCATCGCCACCTGCGGGATCAGCACTACCTCCGGCGCCAGCAACGGCTGCTCCGGCACCGGCCGGCGCAGTTCCTCGGCGAGCAGGGCGGCCAGGGTATCCAGCGCATTGGACGGGTACAGGCGGAAATCGGGCGCGGAAGGGGCGTGCATGCGTGCGGCATTGTGCCGGATGCGCGGGTGCGGTGGCGTTGCGCGGTGGTGGTGGCCGGCGGCTGTTCCTTCTCCCACCGGGAGAAGGTGGCCCGAAGGGCCGGATGAGGGTACGGGCGCAGCCTCGTGCACCCAAACTTCGCGAGACGCTTCGCGCCAGACCCTCACCCCAACCCCTCTCCCGAGGGGAGAGGGGCTAGTCGGCTGCTCCCTTCTCCCATCGGGAGAAGGTGCCCCGCAGGGGCGGATGAGGGTACGGGCGCAGCCTCGTGCACCCCCAACTCCGCGAGCCGCTTTGCGCCGCACCCTCACCCCAACCCCTCTCCCGACGGGAGAGGGGCTTATCCCCGACGGGAGAGGGGCTTATCGCGTCAGTACTTCTTTTCGACGTTGAACATCCAGGTCTGGTCGTTGCCGCTGTCGCCGTCGGTCACGCCGCGGTATTCGACGCGGGTGGATAGCCCCTGCTCGGTGGTGAACACCGCGCCCAGCCCCAGCATCAGCCGGTTGCGATCGAACACGCTCAGCCCGGTGCGGTACAGCAGGCCAGCATCGACGATGTCGGCATAGCTCAGCGTGGCGTCGCCGCGGCCTTGGAAGTCGCGCTGGTACTCCACGCGCAGCTGCGGGGTGAACTGGCCCCAGCTCATCTCGCGGCGCCACTCCAGGCGCAGGCCGAGGTTGCCGGTGGTGGTGGACACGTCCATGTCCGCGTAGTGCAGCGCGTACGGCACCATCGCCTCTTCGCTGTAAGCATCCAACGTGGCGCGGGCCATGTCCACGCGAGCGTACGGCGTGATCTGCCAGTCGCCGTGCTGCAGGTCGGCACCGGTGGACAGCGAGGCGATCCACTGGCTGCCGTCGCGGCGGCCTTCGGCCAGTTCGCCGTTGCCGGTCACGTAGCGGCGCAGGTCGTAGGACAGCAACTGGTAGCCGACCAGGGTGTCGAAGAAGAAATGCCGGCCCGGATGGAAGCTGGCATACACCGCCAGCGTGTAGGCAGTCGCCTTACTGCGGCTGCCGTTGTTGCCGACGTCGCTGTCGTCGCGGCCCCAGCCCACACCGGCACCCAGCGCCAGCGCGTCCGCGGCACGGTAGTCGGCGCCCATGCTCAGGCCGTCGGACTGGAAGTCCACGCCGGCGCGCTGGGCCTGCTTGTCCAGGCTGCCGGAGCGGATCGCACCGCCCACCCACAGACCGAGTTCGCCGTTGACCGCAGTCCTGGCGGTCGGTGTCGCCGCCGCGTCGTCGGCATCCATATCCGCATCCTTGTCCCAGGTGGCCTGGCTGCACGGCTGCGCAGGCATGCCACGCTCGGCCTGACGGCAGTGCGAGGTGGACTGGAAGCTCAGGCTGTTGTCGAAGCTGCGATCGCCGCGGTGGGTCGCCTCCAGCCGGCGCTGGAAGTTGTCGATCTGCGCCTTGGCGAAGCGCCGGGTCGATTCGGCCTGCGCATCGATCAGGCCGCGCACTTCCGCATCCAGGGTCGGATCCGGACGCGGCGCGACCACGAACACGATGGCCGCTTCGGCCGACGTCGCATAGGCGTTGGACAGGGTGAAGCGCACCGTGGCCTGGCCGGAGAACGCCGGGTTCGGGGTGAAGGTCATCATGAAGCTGGGGCCATCGGCCGCGGCTGCGGTCGGAACACCAGCCGCCGCCGCGCCACCGCTGCGAGTGATGGTTGCGGTGCCGGCATTGGCCGGCATGATCGCCACCAGCGCGGCGGCCACGAACGGCCCGCCGGTCGCGTTGCGGGTCAGGTCCACCGTCTGCGCTTCGCCGGACACCGCCTGCATCGTCACCGACGCCGCGACCGGGCGCGCATTGACGGTGAGGGTGACCGTGGCCGGCGCCGAGGTGCCACCGGCGCCGGTGGCGGTATAGCTCAGGGTGTCGGCGCCGACATAGCCGGCGGCCGGCGTGTACACCAGCTGCACGCCAGTCACCACTGCGGTGCCGTGGGTCGGCGCCGTCGTCACCGCGATCGTGTCGATGCTGCCGGTGTCGTTGCCGGTCACCGCCAGGGTCAGCGCGGTCTCGACCAGCGTGGCGCCGGTATCGTCCACCGCCACCGGTGCCGGCACCGCCGCGACGATCGCCACGGTATAGGCCTGTGCCGCGGTGAAGCCGTGCGCGTCGGTGACGCTGACGGTGAAGGCGGAACTGCCGATGGCGGTCGGGGTTCCCGAGAGCGCGCCGCCCGCAGCCAGGGTCAGACCGGCCGGCAAGGTACCGGCGCTTACCGCATAGCTGTAAGGCGCGGTGCCGCCGCTGGCGCTCAGGGTCTGGCTGTAGGCGGTGCCGACCTTGCCTGACGGCAGCGTCGGCGGCGCGATGACCAGCGTCGGCGCGACGATCGACAGCGTGTAAGCCTGCGGCGCGATGAAGCCGCCTGCATCGGTGACGGTCACGGTGAAGGCGAAACTACCGGCAACCGTCGGGGTGCCCGCCAGCGCGCCACCGGCCGCAAGGCTCAGCCCGGTCGGCAACGCGCCGGCGCTGACCGCGTAGCTGTACGGTGCGGTGCCGCCGCTTGCGGTCAGGGTCTGGCTGTAGGCGCTGCCGGCCGTACCGGCCGGCAAGGTCGGCGGCGCGATGGTCAGCGTCGGCGACACGATGTTCAGGCTGTAGCTCTGGCTCGCCTGCCCGGCGCTGCCGGTGGTGCTGTCGGTCGCGGTCAGGCTGAAGTTGAAATTGCCGGCCACGGTCGGCGTGCCGCTGAGTGCACCGGTCGCGCTGTTGACCGTGACGCCGGCCGGCAACGCGCCGGCGCTGAGCGCATAGGTGTACGGCGCGATGCCGCCGGTCGCCGGGTTGATGGCGGCCGTGTACGCCTGGCCTGCGGTACCGCCCGCCAGGGTGGTGGCCGGCAGGGTGAGCGTCGGGCTGGCCACGACCAGCGCGTAGGCGCGGTTGCCGCTGGTGGGACTGCCGCCGCTGTCGGTGGCGGTCGCCATGAAGTTGAAGCTGCCGCTTGCAGTGGGCGTGCCGGACAGCACGCCGGCGGCGCTCAAGGTCAAACCGGTCGGCAACGTACCGGCACTGACCGCGAAGGTGTACGGCGCGGTGCCGCCGCTGGCGGTCAGGGTCTGGTTGTAGGCGGTGCCCGCGGTCGCCGATGGCAGCGACGCCGGACCGACCGTCACCACCGCGTCGTCGTTGGTGATGGTGCCGGTGCCGGTGGCGCGGGCGATGCCCGCGTTGCTGGCGCCGGACAAATCGACGCTGAAGGTCTCGTTCGGCTCGACCGCGGTATCGCCGTTGACGGTGATCGCAACGCCTTGCGCGGTGGTCCCCGGCGCGAAGGTCAGCGTACCGACGCGCGCGACATAGTCGCTGCCGGCGGTGGCGGTGCCGTCGGCGGTGGCGTAGTCGACCGATACGGTCTGGCCGCTGGCCGCGCTCAGGCTCACCGTGAAGGTGGCCGTGGTGGTGCCGCTATTGCCTTCGTTGACGCTGACATCGTCGATCGACAGCGTCGGCTGCGCATCGTCGTTGACGATGGTGCCCTGGCCCTGGGGGTCGCTGACGCTGGCGCCGCTGACGTTGCTGACGTTGACGAAGAAGTTCTCGTTGGCCTCGTTGAGCGTGTCGCCGTTGACCAGCACGGTGAAGGTGGCGCTGCTGCTGCCGGCGGGGATGGTCTGCCCGGTCAGGCTCGAGGCGACGTAGTCCACGCCCGCAGTGGCGGAGCCATCGGCCGTGGCGATGTCGAAGCTGACGCCGCCGGCGCCGGCCGGCTGGCTCAGCGAGACGATAAAGGTCGCGTTGCTGGTGCCGGCATCGCCTTCGTTGAGGCTTACATTGTTGATGCTCAGCGAGGGCACATCGTCGTTGGCGATGGTGCCGGTGGCGCTATCGGGCGAACCCACGCTGTAGCCGCTGCCCGAGGCCAGGCTGATCACCACGGTTTCGTCGGGTTCGACGGTGCTGTCGGCGGTCGGGTTGATGGTGATGGTGCCGCTAGTCTGGCCGGCGCCGATCACCAGCGGCGAACTCACGGCCGCGTAGTCGTTGCCCGAGGTCGCGCTGCCGCCGACGTTGAAGGCGACCGATGTCGCATTCACCGGTGCCTGATCGAGCGTGACGGTATAGACCAGATTGGTGGCGCCGTCCTCGGACACGCTGGCCGGGGACACCGCGATCGACGCGCTGGGCACGTCGTCGTCGAGGATGGTGGCGGTGGCGCTGGACGGGCTGCCGATGCCGTAGCCGCTGCCGCTGGCCACGCTCATGATCACCGTCTCGTTCGCTTCCACGGTGCCGTCGGCGACCGGCGTGATGGCGAACGTGGCGGTGGTGGTATTGGCCGGGACCACGACGCTGCCCACCGCGCCGGTGTAGTCCCCGCCGCTGGTGGCGGTGCCGCTGGACGCGATGTTTACCGTCGTCGCCGAATTGCTGGTCTGACTCAACGTCACCGTGTAGGTGAAGGCCGCGCCGCTGTCTTCGTTGCGGCTGGCCGGACTCACCGCGATGCTGGCCGACAGCGCCGGGGTGATGGTGATGTTGAAGGTGATGGTGTCGCCGTCTCCGTCGAAGTAATAGAAGCTGTCGGAAGTTGCCGCATTGCCGTTGTGGGTATAGGTGACGGTCTGCGCCCCGCCTGCGCCGAGGCCACTAAGCACGCTGGTGCCGTTTGTCGGCTGACTACTGTCCTCACCGAGTCCGAGATCAGACGGTCCGTCGCAATTGCTGACGTCGATGACGACGGAGTTGCCCTGCACAACGGTCCTGCTTACTGTCGGGCAGTACTGCGAGGCCGCTGCGGCGGCCAGGCCGGAATACAACATCGTCAGCAGCAGCAGCGCAAAAATCAGCGGCAAGCGCACAAAGGCACGCGCACTTGCGTGCGCAGCGGTGCAATTCGTAGACATATTCCACTTCCCCGGAAGATCACGCCATCCCACTGGCGCCGGCAACGCTCCTGGTGCCTCGGACAGCATGGTTATAGGCCTTAAAAGGCATATTCCCCTCCACGCTGCAGCGACATTTGAACAGTAAATTCACATATTCGTAAAGCAACAAATGTGTTGAAACTGTCTAGTTCAGCATTATCAAGACTTGTATCGCGCAAGGGACGTGTTTAAGTACGACTGCGCCAGGCACGATGTCGGCGTCAAACCATTCGGGGGGAGATCCGCATGAGCGAGTTCTTCGTTGGTCAGATCATGATGACCGGCTTCGTTTTCGCGCCCAAGTATTTTGCGCAGTGCAACGGGCAGGTGCTGCCAATCAACCAGAACCAGGTGCTTTTCAGCCTGCTCGGCAACCGTTTCGGCGGTAATGGCAGCACCACCTTCGCGCTGCCGGACATGCGCGGGCGCACCCCGGTCGGCTCCTCGCCATCGGCCGATCCGGCCTGGCAACCGTCGCCGCTGCCGATGGGCCAGAGCGCCGGCGCCGAGAACGTCTCGCTGCTGCCCAGCAATCTGCCCGCGCACAATCATTTGCTGGAGTGCTCGAACACCACGGGCAACAACCGCAATCCCTCCGGCCGCTCGTTCGCCAACAACGCCAGCACCACCGGTCCGGCCACCGCGTTGTATGCGGCGCCCGGGACGCTGGTGGCGATGAATCCGGCGACGGTGGGTCCGGCCGGCGGCAGCCAGCCGCATCCGAACCTGCAGCCGTACACCACGATCAATTTCTGCATCGCGCTGAACGGCATCTTCCCCTCGCGCAGCTAGCGCCGGCACTTCATACACGCGGCGTGCCGACAGCGGCGCGCGGCGCACCACGACCAGGAAGGACACCATGGCCACTCCCTTCATCGGCGAGATCCGCATGTTCGGCTTCGGCCGCACCCCGCAGAACTGGCAGGCGTGCGACGGCAGCCTGTTGTCGATCTCCGAATACGAAGTCCTGTTCATGCTGATCGGCACCACCTACGGCGGTGACGGGCAGAACACATTCGCGGTCCCGGACCTGCGTGGGCGCTTGCCGCTGCATCAGGGACAGGGACCGGGCCTGAGCAACTATGTCATCGCGCAAACCTCTGGCACCGAGACGGTCACGCTGACCGGCCTGCAGATGCCCGCGCACACGCATACGCTGGTGGCCACGACCGCCGCCGCCACTGCCACCGCACCGACCGGTCTGCTGCCCGGCACGGTCGCCGGCGACATGTTCTATGCGACCGACATCAGCGGCGTCGTTGCGTTGCCAATGGCGACGCAGTCGACCACGATCACGGGTGGCAGCCTGCCGCACGACAACGTCATGCCAACGTTGACGGTGCAGTACTGCATCTCCACCGCCGGCATCTTTCCGCAGCAGAGCTGACCCCATTCGCCGCGCCGCGCTCGCCGTGGTGCCTGCCCGTTCCACCGGAGGACCGCGTTCATGACCGAACCCTATATCGGCGAAATCCAGCTGTTCGGCTTCGACTTCAATCCCGTCGGCTGGGCGCTGTGCAACGGTGCCATGCTGCCGCTGCAGCAGAACACCACGCTGTACTCGCTGCTCGGCACCGCCTACGGCGGCAACGGCAGCACGACGTTCCAACTGCCGAATTTCTGCGGGCGTGCCAGCTGCGAACAGGGCCAGGGGCCGGGATTGAGTAGCCGGCAGCGCGGCGACAGCTTCGGCTCGGCCGGAGTGAGTCTGTCGACTACGCAGATCCCGCCGCACCAGCACGGCATCACCGCGTTCTCGCAACCGGACCCGGCCAAGAGAACCGGCACGCCCGCCAACGGCGCGGCGCTGTCGTCGCTGGGCAGCGCTGCGGCGCGTCCGTTCGCGACGGTGGCGCAGCCTGAGGCCCAATTCTCGCCGACGGCACTGCTGCCCACCGGCACCGGCCTGGCGCACGAGAACCAGCAGCCCTATCTGGCGGTGAACTTCTGCATCGCGCTGTCGGGCGTCTACCCATCGTTCGACTGAGGCGGCCCGCATGCCCGCCGCCGCCGGTACGCCGGCGCCGACTTTTCCGGCTGGGCGCGAGCCCGTCGCCCAGCCGGGCGCCTTGCGCGCGCGCGGCATCGGCCTGCGCGCCGCACGCGATGCCGACCTGCCCTGGCTGCGCGACCTGTACGCCAGCACCCGCAGCGCGGAGCTGGCGGCGGTGCCATGGCCAGAGGCGGCCAAGCGCGCGTTCCTCGACCAGCAGTTCGCGCTGCAGCACGCGCATTATCTAAGCCACTTCGCCGGTGCCGACTTCCTGATCGTGAAAACCACGCAGGCACCGCTCGGCCGGCTCTACCTGGACCGCAGTGCGGCGCAGCATGTACTGGTGGATATCAGCCTGTTGCCGGAGCTGCGCGGCCAGTGCATCGGCACCGCGCTGATCACGCACGCGCAGGCACTGGCGCAGGCCGCCGGCTGCGCGCTGTCGCTGCATGTGCTGCATGCCAATCCCGAAGCGCGGCGCCTGTACGCGCGCCTGGGCTTCGTCGCCGGCGATGCCAGCGCCACCCATCTGCAAATGCACTGGCGCGCCGCCTGCACGGCGCCGGCTGTCAGTTGAAGACGGCCTGGTACAGGAAGCCGTCGCGCTCGCGCGCCACCGGTACCAGGAAGATCCCCACCTCGCCTAGGCGCGCATGGCGCATCCGGTAGATCTGTTGCGGGAACAGGAACGAGGAGGTGTTGCGGAACAGCAGCGAGAACGGCGCGCGCGGCGCGGCGGTCTTGATCGGCAGAGGCCGGGCCTCGACCAGCACGAAGGAGATCTCGCCCTCGTTCAATTCCGCCGCGAAGGTCTCGTTCACGCTTCCGGCGAAATGTTCCAACGTCAGCAATTCCATGCACGACTCCTGTCGCGGCGCCATCGCCGCCCCGCATCGTGGCGTGACCCGGCACTGCATACAAGACCGGCACCGCAACGGCACACGGAGCTGGCGATTCGGCGATGGCGGCGGCCCAGTTCGAGCGGCACGGGATCGCGAGCAGCGACGGCAGCGGCGGCCATGCGGTTCCTGCCGCGACGCAGGACTGCAAGGCCCGCGGACACCAGCCGGATCCGGCCCGTAGATGTGTCACCCGCACCAGCAAAACGGCCAGCCCCAGACCCAAGACACGCTGTTGCATGTACGGCGTCCCCGGACCACGCGCACGCAGGCGTCACGAATGCGACAATACTGCACGGCCCAGTTCGGTTAAGTTCAGCGGACTGGCTCAATCCTGTGTTGATTTTTCGTTAAAGGCCGCGATGGCGTCTTCCGAATCCAATGTGGTGCAGCTGTCGGGCGTGCGCATCGACCGTGGCGGCCGCGCGATCCTGCGCGATGTCTCGCTGGCGGTGCCGCGCGGCAGCATCACCGCCGTGCTCGGCCCGTCGGGCAGCGGCAAATCGACCCTGTTGGCGGCGCTGACCGGCGAGCTGGTGCCGGTCGCGGGCACGGTCGAGGTGTTCGGCCAGCCCTTGCCGCGCGGCAGCCGCGCGCTGCGCGAGACGCGCAAGAGCATCGGCGTGCTGCTGCAGGGCAACGGCCTGCTCACCGACCTGAGCGTGGCCGAGAACGTGGCGCTGCCGCTGCGCGCCCATACCCGCCTGCCCGAGCCGGTGCTGCAACGGCTGGTGGCGCTCAAGCTGCATGCGGTGGGCCTGCTGGCCGCCGCCGACGCCTGGCCGCGCGAGCTGTCCGGCGGCATGGCGCGGCGCGTGGCGCTGGCCCGCGCGCTGGCCCTGGACCCGCCGCTGATGATCTACGACGAACCGCTGACCGGCCTGGACCCGATCGCCTCCGGGGTGATCATGAGCCTGATCCAGCGCCTCAACGACACCCTCGGCCTGACCAGCATCATCGTCAGCCACCACGTCCACGAGACCCTGCCGATCTGCGACCAGGCGGTGGCGATCGCCAACGGCGGGGTGGTCTTCGCCGGCACGCCGGACGCGCTGCAGGCCAGCACCGACCCGCTGTTGCAACAGTTCCTGCACGGCCGCCCGGACGGCCCGATCCCGTTCGATGCGCCGCCGCGCGCGCGGAGTGCAGCCTGATGGGCGCCGTCGCCTCGATCCGCGCGCTGGGCCGTGCCGGACTGTTCTCGATCACCGTGCTGCGCGGCTCGCTGCCGACCCGCGATTTCCTGGCCGAACTGGTCCGCGAGATCTACAAGGTCGGCGCGCGCTCGCTGCCGATCATCGCCGTCGGCGGCGCCTTCGTCGGCCTGGTGCTGACCCTGCAGGGCTACCGCACGCTACAGACCTACGGCGCCTCCGATGCGCTGTCCACACTGCTGGGGCTGTCGCTGTACCGCGAGCTGGCGCCGGTGCTGACCGCGCTGCTGTTCATCGGCCGCGCCGGCAGCTCGATCGCCGCCGAACTGGGGCTGATGCGCGCCACCGACCAGATCAAGGCGCTGGAGCTGATGGCGATCGACCCGGTGGCCAAGGCGGTGGCGCCGCGCTTCTGGGCGGCGGTGCTGACCGTGCCGCTGCTGACCGGCATCTTCTGCTCGCTGGCGATCAGCGCCAGCTACTTCGAAGCGGTGCATGTGCTGGGCCTGGACAAGGGCACGTTCTGGTCGGCGCTGTCGAGCAGCGTGGATTTCTGGGACGACTTCGGCGTGGCGATGCTGAAGTCGGCGGTGTTCGGCGGCACCGCGGCGCTGGTGGCCTCGTATGTCGGCTTCCACGCCGAGCCGACCATCGAGGGCACCTCGGTGGCCACCACCCGCGCGGTGGTGAACGCCTCGCTGCTGGTGCTGATGTTCAATTTCGTCCTGTCGGCGCTGCTGTTCCAGTAAGGGACCGCGCGCCAAAGCCCGCCTTCGGCGGCGGGCGCTTCCGCAACACCGGCCGCGGCACTGTCGCCGCGGCCCAGATGAATCAACAAGGTAGACACGTTATGGCTATCCGTGGTCCCCGTCTCGAGTTCGCCGTCGGCGCCTTCCTGCTGCTGGGCCTGGCCTCGCTGCTGGTGCTGGCGCTCGCCTCCACCAACCGCCAGTGGGGCTTCGGCGGCGGCCGCTACGAGCTGACCGCGCGCTTCTCGCAGATCGGCCAGCTGCGTCAGCAGGCGCCGGTGAAGATCGGCGGGGTGATCATCGGCCAGGTGGCGAAGATCGAGCTGGATCCGGCCAAGTTCGACTCGGTGGTGACCCTGGCCATCGACGACCGCTACAAGGACCTGCCGGCGGACACCTCGGCCGGCATCCTGACCAGCGGCCTGCTCGGCGAGAGCTATGTCGGCCTGCAGCCCGGCGGCGACCCCGACACGCTCAAGCCCGGCCAGGAGATCGCCTTCACCCAGCCGGCGGTGGACCTGATCCAATTGGTCGGCAAGTACATGTTCGGCGGCGGCAGCAGCAGCGGCGGTAACGCCGGCGCGACGCCCGCTGCCGCATCCTCCGCGAACACCGCCACTCCCTCTACGGAAACGGAACCCAAGCCATGACCAACAAACTGCTTTCCGCCGCGCTCGCCGCCGTCCTGGCCGCCGCCGCACCCGCCATCGCACTGGCCCAGGCCGCGCCTGCCGCTGCTGCCGCCACCCAGCAGGGCTCGGCCAGCAAGGTCGTGCTCGACAACAGCACCCGCATCCTGACCACGCTGGAACAGCGCCGCGCCGAGTTCAAGAACAACAACGCCGCGCTCAAGCAGTTCATCGACAGCGAGATGAACAAGTCCTTCGACCGCGACTACGCCGCGCGCCTGGTACTCGGCGTGCACGGCCGCGGCGCCTCCGATGCCGACGTCAAGTTGTTCGCCGACGCGATGGCCGACAACCTGATGCAGCGCTACGGCACCTCGCTGCTGACCTTCGAAGGCAAGCCGCAGGTGCGGGTGAAGTCGGAAACCCCGCTGCCGGGCGGCCGCGGCGCCAAGGTCTCCACCGAGCTGCTGCGCAGCGGCGGCGACCCGATCCCGGTCGACTACCTGCTGCGCAACAACGGCGGCAGCTGGAAGATCTTCGACGTGATGGTGGAAGGCGTGTCGTACGTGCAGACCTTCCGCAATCAGTTCGACACGCCGCTGCGCACCAAGTCGATCCCGCAGGTCGCGGCCGATCTGCGCAACGGCGCGATGCAAGTGGCACCGGCGAGCAACAGTGGCAAGTGAGCCACGCCTGCGTCGCGACGGCGACACGCTCGCGCTGAGCGGCGTGCTCGACCGTGCCGCGGCCACCGCGCTGTGGCCGGCGGCGCTGCCGCTGCTGGCCGGCGCGCGGGCACTGGATCTGCGCGAGGTGGCGCAGGTGGACAGCGCCGGCCTAGCGCTGCTCGCCGAACTGGCCGCACGCCTGCGTGCGCAGGGCCAGGCCGAGGTCGCCATCCATGGCGCCCCGGCCGGCCTGACCGAATTGAGCGCCGCCTACCGGCTGGCGCCGACCCTGGATTTCCAATCTCCCCTGGCGGCGAGCTGACCCCATGAACGTGCTGCGTATCCTCACTTCCCTGGCCCTGGCCGCCGCCCTGGGCGCCTGTGCCGGCGCCCCCAAGCGCCCCCCGCCGCCGCCGGCCGCGACCACGGTGCAGGCGACGCCTGCCGACACCGCCGTTGCCGATAGCGGTGCTATGGACGCGGCACCAGCGGCCGATGCGCAGGCCGCCGTGCCGGCCCCCGTCGCCGGCGACGCGATGGCCGCACCGGCGAGCGTGCCGCCGACCGGTGGCGCGGCGACCGCCGCCGAAGACGACTACGCCGCGCTGTACGGCGGCGACCCGTACAACCCGGTCGCCGATCCGACCCTGCCGGCCGGCGTCGCCGTGCCGCAGAGTTACGATCCGTGGGAGAAGTTCAACCGCAAGGTGCACAAGTTCAACAACGTGGTCGACCGCACCGTGGCGCGGCCGCTGGCGCGCGCCTACGTCAACGTGGTGCCGCGGCCGGTGCGGCTGGGCGTGACCAACTTCTTCGACAACCTCAGCTCGCCGCTGACCATGGTCAACCAGTTGCTGCAGGGCCGTCCGCTGCAGGCCGGGCAGACCCTGGGCCGGTTCGTGATGAACAGTACGCTGGGTATCGGCGGCATCTTCGACCCGGCCAGCGACGCCAAGCTGCCGCGGCGCAGCGAGGACTTCGGCCAGACCCTGGGCGCCTGGGGCTGGCGCCGTTCGCGTTACGTGGAGCTGCCGCTGTTCGGGCCGCGCACGGTGCGCGACGTGTTCGGCCTGGCCGGCGACGCGCCGCTGTCGCCGCTGCGGCAGATCGGGGAGGACACGGTGCGCATCGGCCTGCAGGGCCTGCAACTGGTGGATACGCGTGCGCAGCTGCTGTCGCTGGACAGCATGCGCGACAACGCGCCGGACGAGTACCAGCTGACCCGCGACGCGTGGATGCAGCGCCGCAGCTATCAGATCGAAGGCGACCTGCACAGCCACAACAAGCGCCAGGACAACGATCTGCCCGACTATCTGCGCGAGGAAGAGACCAATCCGACCGTGCCGGTGGACGCGATGCCGATCCCGGAGTGGCGCGGCGGCAGCCGCTGAGCCGCGCGTTTTCCCGGAGGCACACAAAAACCCGGCTTCGGCCGGGTTTTTTTATGGCTGAATTCTTTCTGCCGTTCCCGCTGCGGGAGCAGCGTGATTCTGATCAGCTATCGCCGCGCGACTTACAGCGGCGTGTCCGGCAGGCAGTCCGGTAGACACATGCCAGCAGCATGCATTGCTCCTGCCATTGCTAGTGCCGTTGTTGTTGCTGTTGCTGTTGCTGTTGCTCGTGCTGTTGCTCGTGCTTTTGCTCGTGCTTTTGCTCGTGCTTTTGCTCGTGCTTTTGCTTCGTCTTTGATTTACCGGGCCCCCTCAGCGCGGCAGGCTCGGCGGGCGAATACCCGAAGGGCGGCGCGCAGGATGCGCGACGTTTTTCGTTGGCACATGGATGTGCCATCGAAAAATGCCCGTCGTGCCTGCGGACCTGGAGCGCGCAGCGCGGAAGGCGCGCTGCGGGGTGTGCTTTCTTTTGGTTACTTTTCTTTGCACAAGCAAAGAAAAGTGACCCGCGCCAGCGGAAGCTGTTGCTCTTGCTTCAAAGCTTCAGGCTCCAAAGCTTCAAAATCTCAATGCCAGAACCAAGGCAAGGGCAAAGGCTTTCGCCTTACGGCGAGTTACTTTTCTTTGCTCGCGCAAAGAAAAGTAACCAAAAGAAAGCGCGCCCTGCCTTGCGCCCTCCGCGCTACGCGCTCCGGGTCCGCGGATGCACCGGGGATTCGCGGAAGGGGCATCCTGCCCCTGCCGCGAACGGCGCACATCCATGTGCGCCGCCCTTCGGGTTTTTCCCCGGTCCATCCGCCGCTGCGGAAGGGAACCCCGGTAAGTCAAAAGCGACAGCCAAAGCAACAGCAACAGCAACAGCAACAGCGACGGCGACGGCGACGGCGACGGCGACGGCGACGCAGTGGGCTCGCGCAATCGCGGCTCAGCAAGCCAGCCGCATAGCGACTGTAGGAGCGGCTTCAGCCGCGACGAACGGAGCGGGATTTCCAAAGCTTCCGGCGACCTGTCGGGACTCATGGCTCGATGCCAGCGGAGCCCCTCCTACATGCAGCCGGACAACCCAGGCATCGCCTCGCGGTAGCGAACGCCGCAAACCGTTTACGCCAGCGCCGCCTCGATCGCCGTGCGCAGGCGCGGGTCCTCGGCGGTCACGTCTGGAGCGAAGCGGCCCAGCACCTGGCCGTCGCGGCCGAGCAGGAACTTCTCGAAGTTCCACAGCACGCCCGGCGCCGGATTGGGTTCGATGCCGTAGCCGACCAGCTTCTCGCGCATCGGGCCTTCGCCCTCGGTGTTCGGCTGCGCCTGGATCAACGAACCGTACAGCGGATGCGTCGCCTCGCCGGTGACCGCGATCTTGGCGAACATCGGGAACGTCACGTCGTAGGTGAGCTGGCAGAACTGCTGGATCTCCGCCTCGCTGCCCGGCTCCTGGCCCTTGAAGTCGTTGGCCGGGAAACCGAGCACGTCCAGCCCGTCGGCCTGCTTTTCGCGATACAGCGCTTCCAGCCCCTCGTACTGCTTGGTCAGGCCGCACTTGGAGGCGACGTTGACGACCAGCAGCACCTTGCCGCGATGCGCGGCCAGCGAAGCGGGCTGGCCGTCGATGGTGGTCAACGGGATGTCGTAGATCGATTGGCTCACGTGCAGCTCCTGCAACAAGATGGAGCGCAAGCATAGGCGCATGGCCGCGCAACGGCTATCGCGCGGCGACCTGGGCGTGTCCATTATCCCGAACAAGCCGCGCCGCTCCTGGCCGTGCACGGAGCAGGAAGCGGACATCGTCCCGTCCGAATCATTGCGCCGTCCGCACACGCGCAAGAGCGGCCTTGCGGGTTGGTGATGGCAGACCCAGCGCGCCCGCTCGGACGGGAGCACACGCACTCAGTCGATGCAGATCTGCGATCCGCCCACGCCGCCTTGCACAGCCTGCCGGCAGCCGTAGTTCTCGCTGATGTCGCGTTGGCATACGCCCTGCGCAGCCGCGCCAGCGGGCACCAGTGCGACCGCCAGGCAGTCGCCATGGCACTGGCTTTTGTCGCTGCAGGCCTTGCCGGCATCGGCGAACGGGATCACACACTTGAGCAGTCCGCGCCGGCCGAGCGGGCGCAGGCTGCCGCCTTGTGCCGTGCACGCCGCAGCGTCGGCCGCAGCGGCGCCATCGGCGCCCGCCTGGGGCGCGGATGGCGTGGGACCCGCCTGCGGGCGTGGACCGCTACTGCAGGCAGCCAGCAGCAGGCAGGACAACAGGGGCATGCACCATCGCATCGACATAAGGATTTCCATTCGGCCGGTTCCGACGCAGTATCGCAATGCGCCGTCGCCAGGAGGTGCAAGGGCGTGCGCGATGTCGCCTATTGCTGGTCTTCGCGTGCGATCGTCATGCCGGTCGGCAGCGCGATGGGCAACTCAAAGCGGCGAGAGCTGCGTACCGGCCAGCCTCGACGCCTGGCGCAGCGAGGCGCACGGTGCGCCGTGCCGCCTATTCCTGCTCGTCGCGTGCCGGATCTTCGTCCGTATCGGCATCGGCGATGGGCAACTCGAGATCGAGCAGCGGGGTGAACTGCGCATCGGCCAGCGTCTCCACTCCGCGCAGGCGGCGTTCGATGGTGCGGGTCTTGCGGCTGGCATCGCCCAGGCTTTTACCGACGGTGCCGATCTGCTTCTCGGCCCTTTCCAGAATGCCGGCGAACTTGCCGAACTCGCTCTTGACCGCGGCCAGCACGCCCCACACTTCGCTGGAGCGCTTCTCGATGGCCAGGGTGCGGAAGCCCATCTGCAGGCTGTTGAGCAGCGCGGTGACGGTGGTGGGGCCGGCGATGACGATGCGGTGCTCGCGCTGCAGCAGGTCGGCCAGGCCGGGCCGGCGTAGCGTCTCGGCGTACAGGCCTTCGGTGGGCAGGAACATCACCGCGAAATCGGTGGTGTGCGGCGGCGCGATGTACTTGTCGCTGATCGACTTGGCCTGCACCCGGATCGCGCGCTCCAGCTGCGCACCCATCGCCAGCACCTGCTCCGCATCGCCCTGTTCCTGCGCGTCGAGCAGCCGCTCGTAGTCCTCGCGCGGGAACTTGGCATCGATCGGCAGCCACACCGGCGTGTCCTCGTGGCCGCGGCCGGGCAAGCGCACCGCGAAGTCGACCGCCTCGTTGCGCTCCGGGCGCACCCGCACGCTGCGCGCGTACTGCTCCTGGGTCAGGGTCTGCTCGAGGATGTTCTCCAGCTGCACTTCGCCCCAGCCGCCGCGGTTCTTGACGTTGCTCAGCACGCGCTTGAGATCGCCGACGCCGGTGGCCAGCTGCTGCATCTCGCCCAGCCCGCGCTGGACCTGCTCGAGCCGCTCGGAGACCAGCTTGAACGAGGCGTCCAGGCGCGTGTTGAGGGTGGTCTGCAACTTCTCGTCGACGGTGCCGCGCATCTGCTCGAGCTTGGCAGCGTTGTCGGCCTGCAGTTCCTTCAAGCGCTCTTCCAGGGTGCTGCGCATCTCGCCGATGCGCTGCTCGTTGCGCTGGATCAGTTCGTTGAGGCGCTGGCCGAGCGTGTCGGCGAAGCGCTGCTGCGACTCGGCGCCTTCCACGCGGCTCTTGCGCGCGTCTTCGACCAGGGTCTCGCGCAGCCCGGTCAGGTGCGCGTCGATGCGCGCGATCAGCTCGCTCTGCTGCTGGCCGAACTGCAGCATGCGCGCGTCCTGCTGCTGGCCGAACGCGTCGAGCTGGCTGCGCATTTCGACCAGGCGCTGGTTGAGCAGTTCGGCGACGCGTTGCTGCGCCTCGCCGGCCTCGACCCGGCCGCGCCGCGCGTCCTCGGTCAACGCTTCGCGCAGCAGGTCCAGGCGCTGGTCGGTGCGGGTGGACAGGTCGGACAGATGACGGGCGAAGCCTTCGCTGCGCGCGTCCTGCTGCCGCGCGAGGCTGTCGAGCTGCTCGCGCAGTTCGCCGCGGCCGCTGCGCTGTTCTTCGCGCAGGACCTGCTCCAGCGCCGTGTGGTCGGTTCGGCGCAGCAGCACCACCAGCAGCAGCACGATGACGGCGCACAGCAGGCCGGCCAGGATCAGGAAATGGGAATCGGTTTGCATGCCGCCAGTGTAGCCGGCCGCGTCTCAGGCGCTGCGCCGCGCAGGCACACATCCGCAGCCGGGGCCGGCACACAGCCGCCGACACGGCCGTCTTGCGCCGGCACCCGCGCCGGTGCACGCTGCTTCGCCCGCACCCGGCCCGGATTCGATGCTCACCCTGTACGGCAAATCTTCTTCGATCAACGTACGCAAGGTGCTGTGGCTGTGCGCGGAACTGGACCTGGCGATCGAGCAGCTGCCCTACGGCGCCGGCTTCGCTGAGGTGGACACGCCGGAATTCCGCGCGTTGAACCCGAACGCAATGGTACCGGTGCTGCGCGATGGCGACTTCGTACTGTGGGAATCCAACAGCATCTGCCGCTACCTGGCGGCGCGCCAGCAGCGCGCGGACCTGCTGCCGACCGCGCCGCAGGCGCGGGCAACAGTCGAGCAGTGGATGGACTGGCAGGCCACCGAACTCAACAACGCATGGCGCTACGCGTTCATGGCGCTGGTCCGCGACAGCCCCGCGCATCGCGATGCGCAGGCGCTGGCGCAGGGCATGGCCGGCTGGCATCGGCACATGGGCATCCTCGACGCGCAGCTGCAGCGCACCGGCGCCTACGCGGCGGGCGCGGACTTCACCGTGGCCGACATCGTGCTCGGCCTGTCCACCCAGCGCTGGATGGCCACGCCGATGGCGCGGCCGCCGCTGCCGGCGGTGGCCGCGTACTACGAACGCCTGTCGGCACGCCCGGGCTTTCTGGCGCACGGACGCAACGGCATCCCGTAGCCGCTCTTGGCGCAGCGCGCGCCGCAGCAGGTACTGGCTTTGCCCGCGGCGATACGTTGGTATAGGCCGGCGATGCGCATGGCCATGAAAAAGCGCCGCATGCGCGGTGGCCGGCGCCAGGCCACGTATGCCAAGCTTTGCCGCGTCGCGAAGCTGCATCCCGGGCACCGCGGCAAGACCCCGTGCATCCCCACTGCCGCCCGCGTTGACGGCGTGCGGATGCCATGTCTTGCCGCAGCGCCGACGCCGCCGCTGCGTCCACGCCCGCGAGGCCTGCGTCCGTCGCCGGCGCCGCAACCGCGCACGTTCCGCCCTCATCAGGAGACCGCCATGGACCCCGACCCGCATCCGCGCGGCGCCATCGCCACGCTCCCGCCTGCGCTGTCCTTTTCACGCTTGCCCGGTCCCGCCGCAGAGACGTCCGCCCATCCGCAAGGGTGAGGCGTTCCTTCCGGCAGCGCGCCGGAAGGAGGTTTTCATGCTGCTGTATACGTCCCGTTTCCAACGCGCCCTGCACCGCGCCCTGCGCGCGGCGGTGGCCATGCACCGCGCCGACATCCTGTGCCAGCTGCTCGCCGCGCATGGCGTGCGCGCGTTCGCCAAGGCCCTGTCCGGCTTCCCCGCGCGCGTGCTCGCCGATGCGCTGTCGCTGCTGCCGGGCGAGGACCGCATCCGCGTACTGGTGCGTCTGTCGCGGTCGGCGCGGCGGCGCCTGCGCCAGCCCGGTCCCGCCATGGCGGCGCTGCCGGGCTGGCGGCAGCGGGCGCTGGGCTGGTGGTCGGATTCGGCGGCGGCGCTGAGACGCGCGATTGCCACGCATCTGCCGCATCATGCCCGGTCCCTGTCGCCCGACATATCCGCAGGCATTGCGATGACCCATCCGCTCCGCCACCGGTCGCCGCGCTGATGGAAGCGCTGCGCCTGTTCAATCTCGCCTCGCTGCTCGACACCCTGGTGAGCCTGTCCACCGCCTTCGCGCTGGGCGCGGTCATCGGCTTCGAGCGGCAGGTGCGGCAGCGCACCGCCGGCCTGCGCACCAACACCCTGGTCGCGGTCGGCGCGGCCATCTTCGTCTCGCTCGGCGACCGCCTGTTCGAGATCCATGGCGGCACCCAGGGCGCGGTGCAGGTGGTGGCCTACGTGGTCTCCGGCATCGGCTTCCTCGGTGCCGGCGCGATCATGAAGGAAGGCGCCAATGTCACCGGCCTGAACACCGCGGCCACGCTGTGGGGGTCGGGCGCGGTCGGCGCCTGCGCCGGCGCCGGGCTGGTCGCCGAGGCGGTACTGGCGGCGGTGTTCGTGCTGCTCAGCAACACCTTGCTGCGCCCGGTGGTGAACCGGATCAACCGCCGGCCGCTGGAGGAATCCTCGATCGAGGCGACCTACGTGTTCTACGTGATCTGCGCCCGCGGCGTGCACGGTGCGGTGCGCGAGCGGCTGATCGAGCTGCTGGAAGCCGCCCACTACCCGGCGCGCGAGGTGGACCAGCATCCGTTCGGCCAGCACGACGTGGAGATCGCCGCGACGCTGTACGCGACCGCGGTGCACGCCGAAGAGCTGGATACGGTGATCCAGCACCTGGAAGGCGAACCCGGTGTACAACAGGCGTTCTGGAACGCCGGGGCCGAAGGCTGATCGCTCGGCCCCGCACCAGCATTCGCCCACCGCCATGACGCCGATGACCCGCTGCTTCACTTCGCTCTCGCCGCATCGCCGCCTGCTCGCGCTGGCGGCGCTGCTGCTGGCGCTGGGCGCGATCTTCGCTGCCGATACGCTGACCGATTACGGGGTGGCCGCCGCGTTGTTCTACACGGTGGTGATCCTGTTCGCGGTGCGGTTGCTCACCCGCGCGGGCATGCTGCTGCTCGCCGGCGCCTGCATCGTGCTGATCGTGCTCAGCTTCCAGCTCAGCTCCGCCGGCGCGTACCGGGTGGGCGTGATCAACTCGGCCATCAGCATCGCGGTGGTGGCGGTGACCACGTCCATCGCGGTGCAGATGGAACGCGCCAAGGCGGCCGCGCATGAAGCGCAGGCGCAACTGCTGCGTCTGGCGCGCGCGCGCAGCCTGGGCAGCCTGACCGCCTCCATCGCGCACGAGGTCAACCAGCCGCTGGCCGCGATCGTCACCAGCGGCAATGCTTGCCAGCGCTGGCTGGGCCAGCAGCCGCCGAACCTGGAGCGGGCGCAGGCGGCGTTGCAGCGGATCCTCGACGACGCCAACCGCGCCAGCGAGGTGATCGCGCGCATCCGCAGCCTCAGCAAGGGCGAGGCGCCGCGCAAGAGCGCGTTCGACCTCAACGCCGCGGTGCTGGACGTGCTGGCGCTGTCGCGCGGCGAGCTGGAGCGCAACGCCATCGCGGTGCGGATGGAACTGGCGCCGGCGCTGCCGCCGGTGCTGGCCGATCGGGTGCAGATCCAGCAGGTGGTGGTGAATCTGTTGTTGAACGCGATGGAAGCGATGGCGCACACGCCGGCCGATGCGCGGTCGATCTGGGTCGGCACCGCGCAGGAGGATGCGGGGTCGCTGCGGCTGACCGTGGCCGATGCCGGCGTCGGCCTGTCGACCGAGACGCAGGCGCGCCTGTTCGACGCGTTCTGGACCACCAAGCCCGACGGCATCGGGATCGGCCTGAGCATCAGCCGCAGCATCGTCGAAGCCAGCGGCGGGCGCATCTGGGCCGCGCCGCGCAGTCCGTGCGGCGCGGTGTTCGGCGTCTGCCTGCCGATCGCAAAACCAGGAGCACGCCCATGAACCTGCCGCTTCCCGAACAGCGCCCGGTGGTGTATCTGATCGACGACGACGCCTCGATCCGCGCCGCGCTGGAAGACCTGTTCGCCTCGGTGGACCTGCACGTGCACGCGTTTGGGTCCAGCCGCGAGTTCCTGCTGCACGACCTGGCCGACGTACCCAGCTGCATGGTGCTGGACATCCGCATGCCCGGGCAGAGCGGCATGGAATTCCACCGGCAGCTGTTGGAGGCCGGGCTGAACCTGCCGACCATCTTCATCACCGGCCACGGCGACATCGCGATGAGCGTGGAAGCGATGAAGAACGGCGCGATCGAATTCCTGACCAAGCCGTTCCGCGACCAGGACCTGCTCGACGCGATCCAGCACGGCATCGCCCGCGACCGCGAGCGCCGCCAGCGCGAGGCTGCGCTCGCCGAACTGCGCGACCGCTGGGCGACGCTGACCGCGGGCGAGCAGGAGGTGACCCGGCTGGTGGTGCAGGGGTTGTTGAACAAGCAGGTCGCCGCGCGGCTGCAGCTCAGCGAGATCACGGTCAAGGTGCGGCGCGGCCAGGCGATGCGCAAGATGAAAGCCGGGTCGCTCGCCGAACTGGTGCGGCTGGCCGAGCGGATCGGGTTGTAGCGAGCGCGACGGCGACGTTGCCGCGCGTCGCGATGGCGTCCTCCTTCGCCGCAGCCCCGCCGGCTGACAAGGGCGGCCGGGCATAGCATTGCTGCACCGCATTCGGCGACACTCGCGGGCTTGTCCTGTCGCTCCCCGAGGCCCGCATGTCGTTCCTGTTCCGGCGCAAGTCGCTCGATCTGGTCACCGTCCACGAAGCCGGGCGCCGGCTGGTGCCCACGCTGAGCTGGCCGCACCTGGTGGCGCTGGGCATCGGCGCGATCGTCGGCACCGGCATCTACACCCTGATCGGGGTCGGCGCCGACAAGGCCGGGCCCGCGGTGCTGGTGTCGTTCGCGGTGGCCGGGGCGATCTGCGCCTGCGCCGCGCTGGCCTACGCGGAGATGGCGACGATGATGCCGGCCGCCGGCAGCGCCTACACCTACAGCTACATCGCGCTCGGCGAAAGCATCGCCTGGGTGGTCGGCTGGAGCCTGATCCTGGAGTACTCGCTGGTGGTCAGCACGGTGGCGGTGGGGTGGTCGGGCTATGCGGTCGGCTTCCTCAAGGGCGTGGGCGTGGACCTGCCGCAGTGGCTGACCGCCGGGCCGCATGTGCCGGGCGGCTTCGTCAACATGCCGGCGGTGCTGATCACCTTCGTCGTCGCCGGCATGCTGATGCTGGGCACCCAGGCCAGCGCGACGGTCAACGCGGTGCTGGTGGCGGTGAAGATCGTCGCCCTGACCGTGTTCGTGGTGATCGCGTTGCCGCATTTCGACAGCGCGCGGATGGAGCCGTTCATGCCGTTCGGCTTCGCCAAGTCGATGGGCGCCGATGGCGTCGAGCGCGGGGTGATGGCCGCCGCGGCGATCATCTTCTTCGCCTTCTACGGCTTCGACGCGATCTCCACCGCGGCAGAGGAAACCAAGAAGCCCGAGCGCGACCTGGCGATCGGCATCCTCGGCTCGATGGTCGGCTGCACCCTGATCTACGTGCTCGTGGCGTTGTCCGCGGTCGGCGCAATGAGCTACACCGTATTCGGCCAGAGCGCCGAACCGCTGGCGCTGATCCTGCGCGAACTCGGCCAGGGCAAGGCGGCGACGCTGATCGCCGCGGCCGCGGTGATCGCATTGCCGACGGTACTGCTGGCGTTCCTGTACGGGCAGAGCCGGATCTTCTTCGTGATGTCGCGCGACGGGCTGCTGCCGCGCGGCCTGTCCAAGGTCAGCGCGCGCACCGGCACACCGGTGGCGACCACGCTGTTCACCGCGATCCTGGTGGCGGCGCTGGCCGGCGTGGCGCGGCTGGACGAGATCGCCGCGCTGGCCAACGCCGGCACCCTGGCCGCGTTCATCGCGGTCGCCGCCTGCCTGCTGGTGCTGCGCGTGCGCGAGCCCGGCCGCGAGCGCAAGTTCCGCACGCCGCTGGCGTGGGTGGTCGCACCGCTGGCGATCGGCGGCTGCCTGTACCTGTTCTGGAGCCTGCCGCACACCACGCAGAAATGGTTCGCGCTGTGGAACGCGATCGGCGTGGTCGCCTATCTGCTGTACGGGCGGCGCCACAGCCTGCTGCGGCGCGGGGAAACGCAGCAGTGACGCCGTCCTTCCAGACCCTGCTGGCGCGCCACATCGGCAGCGCCTTCGCCCGGCAGATGGCGCTGGCCGACCTGCTCGGCGAACGCGGCTGGCGCCTGGATCTGGCCGAAGGCGTTGCGCACTTCGGCGACGACCTGCACTTCCCGGTGCAATTGCTGGGCAGCGCCGCCGAGGACAGCGCCAGCTGGCTGTGGGCCTGGGCCAACACCGCCAGCAACCTGCCGGAGCATCTGCTGGTCGCGGCAAACGCGCTGCGCGAGCGTGGCGAGCGCGATGGTCCGGCCGAACTGGCCACGGCCTCGCTGCCGCTCGAAGACGACGGCCACACGCTGGCCCTGCTCGCCGCCGCGCTGAGCGCGCGCTGCTACTACCGCGGCCCGTACCGCGGCGGCGCGCTGTTCTTCCTGGTCGACGACGTTCCGGCCACGGTGTTCGCGCCTTGCGACGACCCGCGCGTGCTCAGTCTGCTCGGACAATTGGTCGCGCAGTTCCCGCTCGACCACCGCGCGATGACCGAGGGCTTCCTCGACGACCAGGGCTATGCGCTGCAGCGCGAATCCGAGCAGACGGTGGCCACGCGCAGCGGCAGCCGGATCACGCTTGGCTTCGATGCGCTGGATCGGTTGACCCAATTGCAAGGCACCCTGGCGCCGCAGCAAACCCCCACGGCGGCGGCGAGCAAGCCGGCACCGAAGTGGCAGTTCTGGAAAAAGTAACGACCGCCACGCATAGCCCCTCTCCCCTCGGCAGAGGGGTTGGGGTGAGGGTCCGGCGCGAAGCGTCTCGCGGAGTTTGGGTACACGAGGCTGCGCCCGTACCCTCATCCGGCCCTGCGGGCCACCTTCTCCCGATGGGAGAAGGGCACAGCCGCTAGCCCCTCTCCCACCGGGAGAGGGGTTGGGGTGAGGGTCCGGCGCGAAAGCGTCTCATCGAGTTTGGGCGCACGAGGCTACGCCCGCCCGCCCCAATCCCTGCCTCAATCCCGTACGGGTGGCCACAGGCGCGCGGTGTGGATCAAGGCCAGTATCCACACCGTTTCGCCGTCTATTTCGTAGACCAGGCAATAGTGCTCATGCGGGATCAGCTCGCGGGTGCCGGCGATTCTTCCGGGTCGACCGAGCATGGCGTACCGCTCCAAGGTAAGCGCCCCCTCGCTGAATAATTCGTCCAAGCGAACGGCCGCCCCTTGGTTATCGGCCGCAACATACTCCCAGATATCGACACGATCCTGCTGTGCCTCTGGCGTCCAGACGACCTTCATCCGTTGCGCGTCACGCCCGCCCGTCGCGCGGCGAACTCAGCCTCGACCTCGTCGTTCGGTCGCCCCTGTCCCGCCTGCATCGATCTGCGACCGGCCTCCACCTTGCTGCGCAGGAACGCCTCGTGCTCGCGCGATTCGCGCTGGCGTTGCACGAACTCACGCATCAGTTCACGCAGCACCTGCGACGCCGGCCGATGCACCGCCTCGGCCTCGGCGACGAATTCGTCGCGCAATTCGGACTCAAGCTTCATGGTGAACACGGCTTGTTTCGACATGGCGGGTCTCCGGCCCGAGGTACTGAAAAAGTATATACCTGGTCATTACCGCGGCCGTCACGACCGAGCAAACAGACGGCCGGTCAGCGAGCGTCATGGCTGTGGGCGCTCAACGCGCCGCCACCACCGCCCGCCGAAATTCGCTGAAGTAGAACAGCAGCGCCGCCGCGCCGAAGCCGGCACCCAGCAACGACAGCCCCGGCCAGCCGGCATAGGCGAAGACCGCCGCGGCCAGCAACGAACCGGTGGCGCCGCACACGAACACTGAGGTCATGAACAGGCCGTTGAGGCGGCCGCGCTGCTCCGGGGCCAGCATGTAGATGCTGCGCAGGCTCAGCACCTGGCACACCTGCACCGCCGCATCCAGCACCAGCGCGGCGACCACCAGCCACAGCAGCGCATGCGCGTGCGCGGCCCAGGCACCGATGCCGAACGACAATGCCGCGGCGGCCAGCGCCCAGCCGGTGGCCGGGCGGGTCCAGCCGCGGTCGGCCATGCGCCCGGCCAGCGGCGCGACCAGGGCGCCGGCGGCGCCGGCCAGCGCGAACAGCGCGATGTGCCGCTGGTCCATGCCGAAGGACTGCGCCAGCAGCAGCGGCGAGCCGGTCCAGAACACGTTGAACGCGGCGAACATCATGCCCTGGTAGAACGCGCGCCGGCGCAGCAGCGGCGTGGCGGCATACAGGCGTGGCAGCGAGGCCAGCACCGCTGCGTAGGACGCGCGCTGCGCGGGCCGGCGCTGCGGCAGGCGCCAGCGCAGCACCGCCATCAGCAGCAGCATCATGCCCGCGGACAGGAAGAACACCGCGCGCCAGCCCAGGCTGGCGGCGACGAAACTGGAGAACGGCCGCGCCAGCATGATCCCGGCCAGCAGCCCGCCCATCACCGTGCCGACCACGCGGCCGCGGCTGGCCTCCGGCGCCAGGTGCGAGGCGAACGGCACCAGGATCTGCGTGGCTACCGCACACACGCCGACCACGAACGAGCCGATCAGGAAACCGGCCGCCGACTGCGACAGGCCGATGCCGAGCAGGCCCAGTACCACCCCGCCCAGCAGCAGGATCGCCAGGCGCCGGTTCTCGGCCACGTCGGCCAGCGGCACCAGCAACAACAGGCCGGCGCCGTAGCCGAGCTGGGTCAGCGCCACGATCAGCCCGGCCAGGCCCGCATGCAGGCGCAGTTCCGGCGCGATGATGCCGATCAGCGGTTGCGAGAAATAGATGTTGGCCACCGCCAGGCCGCAAGCGGCGGCGAACAGCGCGATCAGGCCGGAGGACAGGCCGGCGGGTGCCGCATCGGCCTGGGAAGCGTGTGGGGACATGGGAACCTGAAGCCGGGACTCGGGACTCGGGACTGGGGACCCGGAAGAGCAAAAGCATAAGGCAAAGCGCCGCGGCGCCGCTTTCCGAGTCCCGAGTCCCGAGTCCCCGGTCCCGGCTACAGACCGCTTACCACCAGCGCATGCCTTCGAAGGGGTTCCAGCTGGTGCTGCCCTTCTTCACTTCCAGGTAGTAGGCGTAGTTGGCGATCATGCCGACCAGCACCGAATACGCCACGCCCAGGCCGTTGACGACCATTCGCGGCAGGAAGAACGACAGCACACCGATCAGCAGCGAGATGCCGATCAGCACGATCGCCTTGCGCCACAGGCCGAGGATGAAGAAGTAGATCCAGCCGAAGAAGAACGCGAAGAAGTTCATGTTGATCTTCAGGCGGTCACCGAACGACGGCAGCGCCTTGAACGCCGGCTTGAAGCCGGGCGAGGCCGGCCCGCCATGGCGATCGAAGAAGTCGAAGCGGAACTGCCACTTCGGGCTGAGCGGCGCGCGCTCGGGGAGGTTCTGGGTACTCATGGAGACGCAATTCCTTTTATGTAATCGTTTTCATTGTAGCTGAATAGGCTGCTGCGCACCATACGCGGCCCAGATTGGCACCAATCTGGTGCGCATGCTCCGTCGATGCAGTGGGCTGCATAGGAGCCAGGCACCGGATCGATACCGGGCCGGTAGGCGTCAGGAACTCGGCCTGCGAACGCCGCAGACGCCGCATGCATGCGCCGCTGGCGCGCGCGACGCCAAGCTCCAATCAGCGTCCCAGGCCGCGCCCGATCCTGATCGCCTCGGCCACGTTCCTGGCCGTCAGGCGCAGGTTCACCGCGGCCTCGGCCAGCGCCTGCTCCAGCGTGCAGGCGCGCTGCACCGCGCCGAACATCGCGTCGATGCCGTGCGCATGCAGAAGCTCGGCGCCGGCCCCCAGCCCGCCGGCGATCGCGACCACCGGCTTGCCGTGGCGTTTGGCGATACGGGCCACACCGAGCGGGGTCTTGCCGTGGACGCTCTGGCGGTCGAGGCGGCCCTCGCCGGTGATCACCAGGTCGGCATCGGCCACCAGCGCGTCCAGCCCCAGCGCCTCGGCGACGATGTCCGCGCCCGGGCGCAGCTGCGCGCCCAGAAACGCGACCAGCGCGGCGCCCAGACCGCCGCCGGCCCCGCCACCGGGCAACGCGGCGAGCGCGATACCGAGGTCGGTTTCGATCACCGTGGCGTAGTGCTGCAGGTTGGCGTCGAGCTGGGCGACCAGCGCCGGGGTGGCGCCCTTCTGCGGCCCGAACACCGCCGAAGCACCCGCCGGCCCGGTCAGCGGATTGTCGACATCGCAGGCGACCTCGATCGCACACTGCCGCAAGCGCGGATCCAGGCGGCTGGCATCGATCCGCGCCAGCCTCGCCAGCGCGCCACCGCCCACGCCGGCGTCCAGCGCATGGCCCTGCGGGTCGAGCAGGCGCACGCCCAGCGCCTGCGCCATGCCGGCGCCGCCGTCGTTGCTGGCGCTGCCTCCGACACCGACGATGAGCTTGCGCGCGCCGGCATCCAGCGCCGCCAGGAGCAGCTCGCCGACGCCGTAGCTGGTGGCGGCGAGCGGGTCGCGCCGCGCCTGCGACACCAGCGCCAGCCCACTCGCCGCGGCCATTTCGACGATGGCGGTGCGGCCATCGCCGGTGATGCCGAAGAAGGCTTCGACCGGCGCGCCCAGCGGCCCGGTCACCGTGCGGCCGACGACGCGACCGCCGGTGGCCGCGACCAGCGCCGCGACCGTGCCCTCGCCGCCGTCGGCGACCGGCACCTTGACGTAGGTCCACGTCGGAAACACTTCGCGAAACCCCGCCTCGATCTGCGTGGCCGCCTCCAGCGCCGACAGGCTTTCCTTGAACGAATCCGGGGCGATGACGATCTTCATGGTCGCCCCGATGCTAGCCGATGCGACGGCGCCGGTTCGGCGCGTGCGGCACTGCGTATGCCGATGCCGGGCCTGAGCCGGTCTTCGGTCATCGGCGAGCGCCACCACCAGGGGCGATCGCGCGAACCGGCCGCCTGCCTAGGTCCCAGTAGACCCGGCGCGCGCCTGCGCCGCCGCCCAGTCCTGCGCCTGCTGCATCACCCGCAGCACGTTGCCGCCCCAGATGGCGGCGATCTGCTGCTCGCTGTAGCCCTTGCGCAGCAACCAGGCGGTGATCTTGGGCAGGTCGGTTACGTCCTCCATGCCGACCACGCCGCCACCGCCATCCCAGTCCATGCCGATGCCCACGTGCTCTGGGCCGATCAGCGCCAGCACGTGGTCCAGGTGCGCGAAGAAGTCTTCCAGCGTCGCCTGCCGCACCGGATACTTGGCGTCCAGCGCCTTCATCTCTTCGCCGAGCTTGAGCCCGTCGGCCAGCTGCAGATGCTCCCAGCCGCCGTATTTGGCGATCAATGCTTCCTCGGCGGCCTTGCGCTCGGGGCCGGCACCGTTGTCGATCAGGTAGCCGCCGTAGGAATTCATCTGGATCACCCCGCCGTGCGCCGCCAGCACCTTCAGCCGCGCATCGTCGATGTTGCGCGGATGCGCATGCACCGCGCGCGCGCCGCTGTGCGAAAGCAGGATCGGCACCGGCGACAGCGCGATCAGCTGGTCGAACACCGCATCGGAGGCATGCGACTGGTCGATGACGATGCCGAGCTTCTGCGCCTGCTGCACCAGCTCCCGCCCGGCGGGACTCAAGCCTTGCCATTCCGGTCCCTTCGGATCGGTGGCCGAATCGGCGAACTCGTTGTTGAGGAAATGCGCCGTGCTCATCAACCGCAGGCCTTGCGCGTAGTAGAAGCGCAACAGCGTGGGATCGGCGACCAGCGGGCTGGCGTTCTCCATGCTCAGGTACACCACGCGCTTGCCGGCGGCCTTGATCCGCGCCGCATCGGCCGGCGTGGTGGCCAAGCCGAACTGCTTTGGATAGGCCGCGAGCAGCGCGTGGATCGCCATCAGGCGCTGCAGCCCGGCGTCGCGATCGTCCAGGTGCGCTTGCTTACTGCGGTCGCCCTGGCCGGTGTAGATCGCCCAGAAGCCGCCGTCCAGCGCGCCGTCCACCATGCGCGGATAGTCCACCTGCGCCAGGCGATTGCCGGCGTGCGCAGCCATCATGTCGAAATCGCCGCGCTCGAAATTGGCCGGCGTATCCAGATGCGAATCCAGCGTCAGCAGGCGCTGCTGAAGCGCGGTGGCGCGTGCCAGTTCCGCCTTGGTGAAGTCGACGGCATGCGCCGGCAACGCCGCGGCCAGCGCCAACGATACGGAAAGACCCAGGGCGTGCAGTTTCATGCGCAGGAACTCTCGAACAGGGCGACGATTCGATGATAGCCATGCCGCGCCTGCCGCGACCCGCCACGGCGGGTAGGTGCGCGCATCGGGGTGGTGGCGCCCGCCGCTCGGCCAGATCGGTCCGGGCTGCTGCGAGCGATGCCGGTCAGCCGGATGCATGCGGCGTGCATGCTTCGCCATGCAGTGCCCCCGCCGCCAGCAGCGCATCGACCACCTCGCCCAGGGTCTGCGTCGCCGTCCCCTCCCAGAAACAGGCAGGCATCGCGATCCCGAGCTGCTCCTCTATTTCGCCGATAGCGTCCTCGACGTCGTAGTCGATGTCGAGCGTACCGAAGCGCGGTCCGCCGCAGACGACGGCGAACGCGTCCTCGGGCAGGAAACAGGGACCGGGCCAGCGCAGGCGCCGCGCCAGGATCGCGCCGATCACGCGCGCCGCCCGCTGCCGCGCACCGCCGCCCCACAGATCCAGCAATGCGGCGCTGCGCGCCTTCTGCTGGGCGCGGAGTCGCCCGAAGAACGACAGGTCCGGGCCGAGCCACCTGACGCCGATGAAGAAGCGCTCGCGCGCGCTGGTCGGCGGATAGCCGGACGGGTAGCGCAACGGCGACGCCGGATCGGGACAAGCGGTTGTCGTTGGCATGTGCACGGTAGCTTCCCAGGGATCGCCGCAGGGGAACAATGCGTGGACAGGGACTCCAAACCCTGCCGCCCTGCCGCGCGCCGGGAAAGCGTAGCGCCCGCGGGTCGGACACACCAGTCTGCGGCAGAGCGCGAGTGCATTGCGTGGAAAGGCCGCGCAACGCTTACGGCGCTACCGATCGATCCCGCGCTTGCGTGACGCGATCGGCGCGACCTGCGCGCCGCTACGCACTCCACTCCGCGTCATGCCGACGCCGGCGCCGCAACAGGGGCCCGCCCCGCCCAGACCTCCGGCCCGGCCTGGCAATAACGCGCGATGAAATCCTGCTGCGACGGCATCTGCGCCACCGCGCGGTCGATGGGCTGGCGGATCGTGTCGAGGAAGTGCTGCAGTTGCTGGTCCGGCAGCGCACGCGCCAGCAGGTGGTGCTGCGCCGGCACGATGCCCTGGCCGAGCAGCACGTGGATCCACGAATCCACCCGGAACAGTTCGTCGCTGCCCTGCCAGGCATGCGCGCGCTCGCGCCAGGCGCGCAGCCGCTGCTGCAGCGAATCGGGCAACGTCATCTCGCGGCAGGCCCGCCACATCGGTTCGTCGCGCTGGTTGGCGTGGTAGTGCAGGATGATGAAATCGCGCACGTGTTCCATCTCGGCGCGGCTGACGTCGTTGTAGAGGTCGGCCATGGACGGCGCGATGCCGTCGGTGGGGAACAGCGTGATCAGCCGCATCACCGCGGCGATGGTCAGGTGGATGCTGGTCGATTCCAGCGGTTCGATGAAGCCGCTGGCCAGGCCCAAAGAAACCACGTTCTTGTTCCAGGCCTTGAGCCGGCGGCCGGTGCGGAACGGCACCAGCCACGGATCCTTGATCGGCGGCGCGGCGGCGTCGTGCAGCAACTTGGCGCGCGCTTCGTCGTCGGACAGATGCGCGCTGGAAAACACCAGCCCGCAGCCGACGCGGTGCTGCAGCGGGATATGCCAGCGCCAGCCCGCGGCGTGGGCGATGGCCCGGGTGTACGGCACCGGCGCCGCCACCGCTTCGGTCTGTACCGCCACCGCGCGATCGCATGGCAGCCACTGCTTCCAGTCTTCGTAGCCGGTGTGCAGGGTCTGCTCGATCAACAGGCCGCGGAACCCGGTGCAGTCGATGAACAGGTCGCCTTCGACCAGCGTGCCGTCTTCCAGCAGCAGCGCCTCGACGAATCCGCTCTCGGCGTGCTGCCGCACCCGCTGGATCTTGCCTTCCACGCGCTTGAGGCCGTGGCGCTCGGCGTGACGGCGCAGCAGCCGCGCGTACAACCCGGCATCGAGGTGATAGGCGTAGTTGACCGGCGGCGACTGCTGCAGCGCGAACCGGTCCACGCGCGAGGCCACGGTTTCCAGGCAGTAGTCGCCCAGTTCGGAGACCATGCCGCGCCGCTGCGCCTCCAGCCAGAAATGGTGGAACGCGCAAACCAAAGTGCTTTGTCCGGTGAGGCCGAACGGGTGGATGTAGCGCTCGCCGTGCCGTGGCCAGTTCTCGAAGGAAATGGAGAGCTTGAAGGTGCCGGCCACCGCGCGCAGGAATTCCTGCTCGTCGATCTGCAGGAAACGGTGGAAGCTGCGAATCGGCGGCACCGTGGATTCGCCGACGCCGACCGTGCCGATCTGCTCGGATTCGATCAGGGTGATGTCCAGCAGGTCGCGGAACTGGTGCGCCAGCGCGCAGGCGGCGATCCAGCCCGCCGTGCCGCCGCCCGCGATCACCACCTTGCGTATCTGGGCCATTGCGTCGTCTCTCCTGCAGTGATGAATGGTGGCGCGCGCGGCGGCGCGCAGCCTTGGATGGGGCCGCGGTCAGCGGTTGAGCTTGGCCAGCAGCATCGCGCGCAGCTGCCGCGCCTGCATGTCGTCGATCGGCCCGAGCAGTTGCCGCGCCGGCGCCGGCAGGTGCGCGCCGGCGCGCTCGGCCGGGCCGAACACGTAGTAGTCGAAGATGGCGCGCCACGCCTCCTTTTCCGCCTCGGGCCGGTCGCGGATCGCCCACAGCGCGTGATACAGCGCCTGCATCGGTGCCGGCAGATGGGCCGGCGCGCTGCTCCACCAGTAGTTGACCAGCACGTTGAACGGCTCCAGCCCTTCCACGTGATGCCACCACAGGCTGGGCAGGAACAGCGCATCGCCCGGTTCCAGCACCGCGCTGCGGCCGTGCGCCAGCGCCTCGGCAAAGCGCGGGTAGCGCGCGACGTCGGGCGCGGCGAAATCCACCACGCTGATCGCCTGCCCGCCCGGGGTCGGCTCCAGCGGGCCGGGATAGAGATTGCCGATCTGCTCCGGCGGGAACACGGTGAAGCGGCGCCGGCCGACCGCGCAGCAGGCCAGGTTGTTCGGCGCGTCGTAGTGGCAGGACGCGGTGATGCGGTTGCCGATCCAGATGCTCGGCCGCACCTGCAGGCCATGGGCGGCGAAGTCCACATCGTTGCCGTCGCGGAATCCCGGCAGGCTGTCGTCCACCGGCAGCGAGGCCAGGTAGTAGGCCGGCGGCCACGGATCGTCCAGGTGCGTGGCGATCGCTTCCAGCAGGCCGTGCAGGTCGCTGCGCCGCACTTCGAAGTTCAACGCGGTGAAGTCGTCGTTGTAGAACGGCCGGCCGGCGATCTCCGGCGCGCCGTAGGAATATTGCAGCGCGCGGCCGTTGCTGTGCCCGCGCAACAGGTCCATCGCCTCGCGGGTGTCGCGCAGGCCGGCCTGGACCAGCGCCCAGTCGCGCGCCACGCCACGCAGCACCACCGGTTCGCCGGCGGCGAGCAGGTCGGCCAGCGGCAATGCGCCGGCCCGGCAATCGTTGCGCTCGGCAATCGCCGCCAACGCGTCCACGTCGCTCAGGCGGCCTGCCCGGAGGCGACCGCGTCCACGCCGACATGCTGCAGGCGGCGCTGCTTCTCGGCCATCAGCCGGCGCATGTTGTGCAGCGACGCCAGCAGCAGATAGACCCCTTCCAGATAACCGGCGCGGTGCAGCCCATGCAGCGACGGCGCATCCAGCGCCGCCAGCCGTTCGCGGTCGATGCCGTACAGCCCGGCCAGATGCACGTTGTGCGCCTGCCCGAGCTGCACGTCGATGCGCAGCGGCTGGATCAGGCCCAACGCATCGAAGGCGGCGAACATGGCGTCGCCGCCTTCCACGCCGTCGCGGATGCCGCGCAGCACGGTGATGATGTGCTCCAGATACGGACTGTTCCCGCCCTGCGGCAGGAACACCCGTTCGCCTTCGTCGAAACTCACCCGCGGATGATCCAGATCGACGTGGATCACCGGTTCGCGGCGCAGCACGCCATCCTCCTGCTGCTCCTGGAACCCGATCAGGAACGGCCCCTTGGCGACGATGCCCGGCAGGTATGCCGCATTCCAGCGCGCGTCCTGCAGGAACAGGTTTTCCTGCTGCTCGAAGCCCAGCAGCGCCACCGACTGGAAACCGCCGCCGTCCGGGTCCTTGCGCAGCAGGATCGGATATTCGCGCTGCAACTCGGCGTATTCGGTCGGGAATGCCTGCACCACGCCGGCGGCGTCGCCGAACTCCGGGCCGAAACGCAGGATCACCCGCAGGTCCTGGTGGGCCACGTTGTTGAGCAATTCGTATCGGGCCATCTGGACTCCAGCGGATCGGTGGCGGAACTGGGTGGGACGCCACGCGACCATTGCAGCAAAGCGCCGCGCCCGCAAGACGCGCTGCGGCGTGGGCGCCGTTGCCGCACGCGGCCATCGCCGCGCGCGGCCTGCCGGACTCAGAAGTTGTAGCGCACGCCCAGGGTATAGCGCGGACTCTGGTCGATCACCTTGATCACCTGCTTCTCCGAGCGGCCGTGCCAACGCACGTCCTCGCTGGTGAGGTTGATCGCCTCGAAGCCGATCGACAGGTTGTCGGTGATGGCGTAGCTCACGCTCAGGTCCAGCTGCTGGTACGGCTCGACGTAGTACGGATTGCGGCTGGCCCCGTTCTGGTTGGCCGCGATCAGGTATTCGTCGCGCCAGTTCCAGGCCAGGCGCGCGCTCCATCCGTACTTCTCGTACATCAGCATGACGTTGGCGGTATCGCTGAGGCCGAGCAGCGCGAACTGGTCGCGGTCCAGCACCGTGTTGTCGAAACCGACGTCGCCCTTGACGATGGTGTAGTTGGCGTAGACGCCGAGGCCGGTATCGCCCAGGAAGTACTGACCACCGAGTTCCCAGCCGTGGATCTTGGCCTTGTTCTGGTTGATCGGGCGCGACACGTCGAACTCGTACAGCGGATCGTCCGCCTCGCCGACCAGGTCGTAGGCGTTTTCCAGCGCCAGGGTCTGCGCCGAGCTGCCGTTGTAGGCGCCCAGCCCACCGGTGGCCGCGGCGTTGCGCAGCATCGCCACCGCCGAGAACAGCGAGGTGTCGTTGGCCGAGCAGGCCCCCGCCACGTCGTTGCCGGCGGCACCGACCTGCGCCGCGCAGGCCGCGCTCTGCAGGAACGCCAGCGCCGCTTGCGCGTCCGGTCCGGAAGTGGGATCACGCAGGCCGTACAGGTTTTCGCGGGTGACGCTGGTGCCGATGAAGTTGGACACGCGCTTGTCCCAGAACGTCAGCGACACGTAGCTGGCGTCGGCGAAGTACCACTCCAGCGCCAGGTCCAGGTTGTTCGATTCCAGCGGATCCAGGCTCGGGTTCTCCGAAGAGCCGTCCGCGCGCGTGGAGGGGTTGACCAGGATCGAGCCGGACGGCGTGCCCGGGGTCGGCCCGGCGATCAGGTTGGTGTAGGGCGCGCGCGCGATGCTCTGCCCGAACGACGCCCTGGCTTTCAGCGCATCGGTGAGGTTGATGCTGAAATCCAGGTTCGGCAGGACGTGGCTGTAGCTGTGCTTTTCGCTGAACGGTTGCAGTTCGGCGGAGCGCAGCAGCCGGAAATCGTTGTTGGCCTGCCATTCCAGCGCGGTCGGCAGCGCCACCTGCGAGGTGGAGACCACGTCGGTCTTCTCGTAGCGCACGCCGATGCGGGTATTGGTGGTCATGCCGCCGAGCTCGCCGTCGAACTCCAGCTGCATGTAGGCGGCGCGGGTCTTCTCCTCGACCTGGTTGTCAGAACTGAACTGCGGGTTGTAGCGCGTGGTCGCGCCGTACGCGCTGCTCGCCCATTGCGCCAACTGGTCGGCGTTGCCGCGCCAGGCATTCGGCGCGGCGCCGGAGGCGTTGAAGTCGTTGAACATGCCGGTGATGCTGACCGGCTGCAGCAGATCGATCATGCCCGGCTCGTTGCCGGCATTGGCCACGCTCCAGTCGCCCAGCGTCGAATTGGTGTCGCTGATGCGCCGGTGCATCGTGGTCTTGGCGCTGTCCACGCCGAACTGGAAGCGGCCGTTGTCGAAGTCGAACTGGCCGTCGACGCGCCCTTCCTTCACCTCCGTCACCTGGCTCTGGTAATAGATGCGCAGCACCTGCGAGCCGATTTCGGCCGGGGAGAAGTCCTGGTTGAGCAGGCCGTTGGTCCCGGCGACCGAATCGGCCGCGGTCGGGTACCAGGTGCGCGCACCGATCGGCAGGCCGTTGTTGAAGAACAGTTCCTGCGCCCACTGGCCGCCGCATTGCGTGCCGGCGGTGCAGTTGTTGGTGCCGGCATAGCTGAAATAGGTGGCGCTGCCGCCGGTGACCGGATCGTTGGGCAGGCTCTGGGTCTTGGAGTTGTGCGCATCGAAGGTCAGGCGCAGGCGGTCGGTGGCCTGCCAGTCGGCATTGAAGCCCAGCGAGCCGAGCTTGTACTTCTGCATGTTGCGCTGCTGCTCCATGCCGAAGTCCTTGGCGCCGTTGGGCACGTCGCGCAGGTACACCGGCGTGGCCACCGCCTGCCCGGTGTCGAACACCAGGTCGGTGAAGCTGTTGGCGCGCTGCAGCCAGATGCCCTGCTCGCCGCGGTCCTCGCGGATCTCGTTGCTCGAGTAGGTGTAGTCCAGGGTCAGGGTCAGGCTGTCGGTCGGCGCGAACTGCACCACCGCCTGGCCGTTGAGCCGCTCGCGCTCGAAATCGGCGAAAGCGTAGCGCAGGTCGTTGGGCATGCCGTAGAGCTGGCCGATCGCCGGCGCGTTCTGCACGTTGGCGTCCGGGCGCAGCGCCGGATCGGTCCCGGTCCAGCGCTGGATGTTCCAGCCGTTCTCGGTCGCCTGCACCGAACCGCCGCGGCGCTTCTGGTAGCTGCCGCTCAGGCCGATGCCCCAGGTCTTGTCCGGGTTGGTGTAGCTGAAGATGCCGGACACTTCCGGCGTGACCTTGTTGTCGAACGGCTGCGAGTCGTCGTACGCGGCCTTGGCGCCGGCGCTGGCGACCAGGCCGGTGTGGTTGAACGGACGGTCGGTGACGATGTTGATGGTGGCGCCGATGCCGCCGCTGGGCGCATTGGCGCGGCTGGTCTTGTACACCTCCAGGCCGGTGATCGCCTCGGAAGCGAGCTGGGCGAAGTTGAACGCGCGGGTGCCGCCGTCCACGCCGCCGATCGGGACCGCGCCCGGCGCACCGAACGCGTCGGCGCCGGGAATCACCCGGCCGTTGAGGGTGACCGCATTGAACTGCGGGCCGAAGCCGCGCGCGGTGACCTGCGCGCCTTCGCCGTCGCGGCGCTCGATCGAGATGCCGGTGATGCGCTGCAGCGACTCGGCCAGGTTGGTGTCGGGAAACTTGCCGATGTCCTCGGCGCTGATCGCATCGACCACGCCGGCGTTGTCGCGCTTGATCCCCATCGACTGGTTGAGGCTGTTGCGGATGCCGGTGACGCTGACCGTGTCCAGCGTGGTCGCATCGGCAGAGGACTGCTGCTGGCTGGTCTGGGCCTGCGCCTGGGTCTGCGGCGCCTGCTGGGCGAACGCCGGATTGATCACCAGCACCCCGCCGACGAAGGTGAACATGGCCTTGGAGCGGAACTTCTTCAACTGCTGACGCATCAGAATGTCCTCGGTGCTGGAGTCGGACGGGCAACGCCGTCTGCGGCGTACGACGCGGCGAATGCCGACGTCGAAGCGGTCCCTGGTACGTGACACGCATCGCTGCATGCCTGCATGTGATCCCCTACTTCTCGATCGATGGATGGATCGCGCCTTCCCCCGAAGGGCGCCGGGTGCCATCGCACACCCGTTTCCAACCCAGACGCTGACCAAGCCGCCCGCTACAGCGAATGCCGATACGAACCCGAATCGAAAGCCGTGCGGCGCTGGCGCCGCGGCGGGTGACGCGACAACCGCATTTCCCGGCACCTGGCCGAGAGTGATAGCGCTATCACCCGACGGCGCAAACCTAATCCCGTGTGCCGGCGTTTGTCACCGTGCGGCGCAACAAAGCTACGTTATGCGTACATCCGCTGGGATGCAGACCACGATGTAAGCGTTATCAGTGTCGACGTTGCGCAATTCGCGCGGTGTGCGATGGGCGAATGCCGTTGCCGTTGCGCATGTTGATGCGCGCCGCAGGCGTGTGCTTGCAGCGCGTCGCCGAAGCGGGATGACGTGATGGATGAGATGCACTGCGGTAAGCGCAGTGGCATGAATACGTGTCCGACCCGGCGCACGCGACTGTGCGGGCGTTGGTCAGCCCGCAGCAGCGCCAGCGCGGCGTCGGCAGCCCGCCCGGCGTGTCCGTGGTAACGCGATCTCGCGGCGCGCGGCCAGCGCCGGCGCGCCGCGGCGGCTCAGTTCAGCACGCGGCAGAACACCGCTTTCAGATAACGCGATTCCTGCACGTGGGCCATGAACGGGTGGTCGGCGCCGGCGCCGGCCACCTTCAGGATCTGGATCGTGCGGCCGGAGAAATACGCGGCGCGGCGCAGCATGTCCAGGAACTCCTGCTCGGCGACCAGGCCGGTGCAGGAGAACGTGGCGAACAGGCCGCCGGGCGCGACCACGCCCAACGCCAACTTGTTCATGTCCAGGTATTTCTTCAGCGCCGGGATCACCTGGTCGCGGTCGCGGGTCATCTTGGCCGGGTCCAGGATCACCACGTCGTAGCGGTCGCCGCGCACCGCGGCATCGCGCAGGTACGGGAAGATGTCGGCCTGCACGAACTTGAGCCGCACGTCGTTGAGCTTGGCGTTGCCCTTGGCGATCTCGATCACGTCCTCGTCGATGTCCACGCCGACCACCTCCTCGGCGCCGCGCACCTTGGCGTAGACGGCGAAGCCGCCGGTGTTGCAGCACAGGTCGAGCACGCGCTTGCCGGCCACCTGCTGGCTCAGCCACTGCCGGTTCTCGCGCTGGTCGGCGAAGAAGCCGGTCTTGTGCGCGCCGGCCGGATCGGCACGGAAACGCACGCCGTATTCGCTGATGATCGCCGGCTCCGGGCGCTCGCCGCTGCTGGATACCGGGCGATAGTCGAAGCTCTCCTGCTTCTGCACGTGCTCCTCGGCGAAGCTATAGAAGCGCGCGCCGGGGAACTGGGTGCGCAGCGCGGCGTAGATCCAGTCGCGGTAGCGGAACATGCCGGCGCTGAAGAACTCCACCACCAGCAGATCGCCATAGCGGTCCACCACCAGCCCGGACAGGCCGTCGCCTTCGGCATGCACCACGCGCCAGGCGTCGGACACCGCGTCCAGCTTGAGCACGTCGCGGCGCAGCGACACCGCCTCGGCGATCTTGCCGGCGAACCAGGCTTCGTCCACCGGCACCTCGCGATCGATCTCGAGGATGCGCACGGCGATGCGCGAATGGCCATTGTAGAAACCGCGGCCGATCCACTCCCCGTCCACCCCGACCACGTCGACGAGGCTGCCCGGCTTGGGCTTGGCGGCGGGTTTTTCGACCAGTTTCTGGAAGATCCACGGATGGCTGGAGCGCCAGGCGTTCTTGAGGCGGACTACGGGCAGGGGAGTATTCATGAACGCCATTGTATCCGCCCCGATTGACGCCACCGCCGCCAGCCGCAAGAATGGGCGCAGAAGGGGAGTAGCTCCCAACGTTGTCGCCGTCAATTCGAGCCAGCAGGCTCCGGTGCAACGGCAGCCAGACCATCGGCTGCGAGCGAGACCTTCGCCGCAGTGGCGAAGGCATTCCCTGGAACGAACCCCATCGTTTCCGTCCAGGACGCCTCGCCGCCGCGGCCCGAGGTTCAACCTTCACTGACGGGAATTCCCCATGCAAACGATAGGCAACGTGTGGTTGTGGAGCGGTTTCGCGATCGTGGTGATCGCGGCGCTGCTGGCGGATCTGGTGCTGATGCGCCACGGCGGTCCGCACAAGGTCACCTTCAAGGAAGCGCTGTGGTGGAGCCTGGGCTGGATCGGGCTGGCGCTGGCGTTCAATGCCGGGCTGTGGTGGTACCTGCGCGAGACCATCGACGTGGCCACCGGCAACCAGTACGGGCTGGAGTTCCTGACCGGCTACCTGGTGGAGAAGTCGCTGGCGGTCGACAACATCTTCGTGTTCCTGATGATCATGAGCTACTTCGCGGTGCCGGAGGAGCAACGCCAGCGCGTGCTGGTGATCGGCGTGCTCGGCGCGATCGTGCTGCGCGCGATCATGATCTTCGCCGGCTCGGTGCTGCTGACCAAGTTCCACTGGCTGCTGTACGTGTTCGGCGCGTTCCTGCTGCTGACCGGCATCAAGATGTGGTTCTCCGCGGGCAAGGAGCCGGATCTGGAAGCCAACCCGGTGCTGCGCTTCATGCGCAAGCACCTGCGCCTGACCCCGCAGTACCACGGCAACGCGCTGAGCGTGACCCAGGAAGGCAAGCGCTGGTACACGCCGCTGTTCGCGGTGCTGATGCTGATCGCCATCACCGACGTGATCTTCGCGGTGGACAGCATCCCGGCGATCTTCGCGATCACCACCGATCCGTTCCTGGTGCTGACCTCCAACGTGTTCGCGGTGCTGGGCCTGCGCGCGATGTTCTTCCTGCTGGCGGGCATGGCCGACCGCTTCCACCTGCTGCCATACGGGCTGGCGATCGTGCTGGTGTTCATCGGCACCAAGATGCTGATCATCGACCTGTACAAGATCCCGGTGCTGGTCTCGCTGCTGGCGGTGGCGCTGATCATCGGCGCGACGGTGGCGCTGAGCCTGCTGCGCCCGGCCAAGCCGGCGCACTGAGGCGCGCCGCGGCCGCGGGATTGTCCCGCGGCCGCGGCCAGTCCCTCCCACCGGCGGCGCCTTGCCTTGGGCGATGGGCGCCGCCATCCAGGGACCATGGACACTTCTCCGCTCTCCCCGTCCCCGCCTGCCGACGATGCGCAGGCGCAGGACCGCTTCGACCGGGCCCGGATCCTGCGCGCCTTCAACGCCAGCCTCGCCCTGATCGCGGTGCTGGTGGCGGTGTTCGCCAGCCAGGGCCTGTTCGACTGGCGGCCGTGGTCGGTGGGGCCGCAGCAGGCCGATGGCCTGCTAGGGCTGCTGACCGCGCCCTTGCTGCACGGGTCGCTGGAACACCTGGCCGCCAATGCCGGCGCGCTGCTGATCCTGGGCACCCTGGCCGGCAGCGTGTACCCGCGCGCCACTCTGGCGGCGCTGCCGTTGCTGTGGCTGGGCTCGGGCCTGGGCGCGTGGCTGCTCGGCGAGCCCGGCAGCCATCATCTGGGCGCCAGCGGCGTCACCCACGGCCTGCTGTTCCTGGTGTTCGTGCTCGGCCTGCTGCGCCGCGACCGCGCCGCGATCGCCGCCAGCATGATCGCGTTCCTGTTCTACGGCGGCATGCTGGTGACAGTGCTGCCGCACGAGGCCGGCGTGTCCTGGCAGTCGCACCTGGGCGGTGCGCTGGGCGGCGCGGTCGCGGCCCTGCTGCTGCGCCACCGCGACCCGCTGCCGCCGCGCAAGCGCTACAGCTGGGAAGACGAGGACGAGGAAACCCTGGCGCCCTTGCACGACGAGTTGGAGCCGCCACCGCCGGCGCAGGTGCCGGTGCTGTGGCAACCGCCCTCGGTGCCGCGCGGGGTGGTGCTGCGCTTCCCGCCGCGGCAGGAGCGCGACGAGGGCTGAGGCCGTCGCCGCAGGCGTGGCGACCTCACTACGCAGTACGACAGCCGCTGCCTGCCTGCTGCGCTTCGCCGTGGGAGGCAAGCGCTGGAGCATGCGCCCAGGTGTTTGCGGTTGGCGCGGGCTTTTTGTGGGAGCGACTTCAGTCGCGACGCATTACCGGTAAGGCCCGTCGCGACTGAAGGGCACCTCTAATGACCCGAAAGAGCTCGGCCTAAGCGTTCGCAAGTGATTGATGTGCCTAGCGTGCAATTCTCGGAATCGAAATTATTAGAGGTGCCCTGAAGTAGCTCCCACAGGTTCGCCGCCCGCTCGGCATGATTGCTGCCGTCCCCGGTCAACACCGCCTCGCGCGCACGCTGGACGCATCGACCTGGCTGCTGCAGGCAGTACCGCTCCACCCTCCGACCCGCGCCATCGCAGCCTGCCGCGCCACGGCACCGGCCGTACACTGGCCGATCCCTCGCCGCCCGCCCCAGATCGCATGCCCGCGTCCCCTGCCTTCCGTTCCCGTTCTGCCGCCCTCGCCCTGCTGGCGCTCGCGCTCGCCGGCTGCAGCACGTCGCCCGCGCGTGCGCCGGCGGCACCGGACCAGGCGATGGCCGCGGCCGAGCCGGGCAAGGCGGTCGGCTACCTCGCTCCCGCCGCGATTCCGGCCAGCCTGCAGCTGGTGCCGGCACCGCCGGCCGAGGGCTCACCCGGGCAGGCGCTGGACCAGTCGGTGAACCGCGAGGCGCTGGCGCTGCGCGGCAGTGCGCGCTGGCAACAGGCCGCGCGCGACGCCGATCTGAGCTTCCCGGCCGGCGCCGGCCAGTTCGCCTGCGCGCTGGGCGTGCCCATCGACGCGCAGCGCACCCCGCACCTGTACACCTTGCTGGAACGCAGCCGCATCGACGCCAGCGCCGCGACCAAGGCGGCCAAGAACCACTACCGGCGGCCGCGCCCGTTCATGCTCAACCAGCAGCCGGTCTGCACCCCGGACGACGAGGACGGGCTGCGCCACAGCGGCGCCTATCCCTCCGGGCACAGCGCCATCGGCTGGGCCTGGGCGCTGATCCTCGGCGAACTCGCGCCCGACCGCGCCGACGCCTTGATCGCGCGCGGCCGCAACTACGGCGAAAGCCGGCTGGTGTGCAACGTGCACTGGCAAAGCGACGTGCTGGCCGGCCGCTTCATGGGCGCGGCGACGGTGGCGCGGCTGCATGCCGACCCGGCGTTCCGCGCCGATCTGGAGGGCGCGCGCAAGGAGATCGCCACCGCGCGCGCGCAGGGCCTGACGCCGGCCCAGGACTGCACCGCGGAAGCCGCGACCCTGCAGGTGCGGCCAGAGAGCGCGCTGTAGGGCGCTGCGGTTATCGATCGATTGGTCGCGGCTGAAGCCGCTTGTGTCTAACGCGGGTATATCGTTGAGGTGAGAGCGGAGTGCGGCAGGCCGCTAAGTCGCAGTGCCTCACGAGCACGAGTAGGAGTCAGGACCGCCGCACTCCGATTCTCCTGCCCAACAAGCCCGAACAGTTGCCTGAGCCGCGAGCTCGAACTTACAAGCATGGGCATCGGCAGGAGATCTCTCGTCCCTGAGTCTACTGCGGAGAACGTCTATGTCCATGCAGCGTTTTGTCGGGATCGATGTTTCCAAGGCCGAACTGGCCATGCATGTCTTGCCGGACGGGTGGGCCTGGACCCAGGCCAATACGCCCGAGGGGCGCGCCGGCTTGGCTGAACGCCTGGCCGCGATGGGATGCGAGCGGATCGTGCTGGAAGCCAGCGGCGGCTACGAACAGGCCGTGCTGCAGGCGCTGTCGCAGTCCGGTCTGCCCGTGGTCCGGCTGCCCGCCCATCGCCCCCGGGCGCTGGCGCAGGCGTTGGGCCTCAAGGCCAAGACCGATGCGCTGGATGCGCGCTTGCTGGCGGTGGCGGCCCAGTGCATCCACGCCCAGCCCACCGCGGTGCTCCCTGCATCGCTAAAGGCGCTACGCGAGCTGCTCCACCTGCGCAGCACCCTGGTCGCCCAGCGCGATGCGCAGCGCCGGTGCCTGGAGCACGTGGCCTGCGAGGCGGTGCGCGACCAGTGGCTCCAGGTGATCGCGCTGCTGCAGCAGCGTATCCGTGAGGTGTCCCGACAGATCGCACGGGCGGGAGCGGCCTGCTCTGATCTGCCCAAACTGCCCGGGCTTGGCCCGATCCTGCGCGCCACCCTGGCCGCGCGGCTTCCCGAACTGGGCACCGTGCCTGCGCGCAAGATCGCCGCCCTGGTCGGGCTGGCGCCGTTCAATCGCGATAGCGGCCGCTGGCGCGGCCAACGCCGCATCCAGGGCGGACGCGCCGACGTGCGGCGGGTGCTGTACATGGCCACCTGGGCCTCGATCCGCACCGGCTCCCCGCTGGCACACACCTACGCCCGCCTGACCGCCGCAGGCAAACCCGCCAAGGTCGCCATCATCGCGTGCATGCACAAATACCTGCGCTGGCTCAATGCCATCGCGCGAGATCGAGCACCGTACGCACCTCCTGCCATTGCTGCTGCATGACAGTTGACTCCTACAAAGGCGTGCGTGCCGCTCGTACTTGTCCAGGCTCGCTTTTCTGTAGGAGCGGCTTCAGCCGCGACGCTTTTCGATCCGGGATCGCGCCGCTTCGTTTCGTCGTGATTGACGTTGCTCCATTCGGCGAACATCCCACCCATGCCTTTGGGCAGATGCGAACCGACCGGGACGGCGGGCTAGACTCGCCGCAGATTTCCGCCAAGGACCTGCAGCCATGACCCAGTGGTATTTCCTGACCGGCAGCGAGCAGACCCGCTCCGGCCCGCTCGACGACGCCGACGCCATCGCCTTCGCCCGCACCAATCCCACCGCCATGGCCTGGCGCCAGGGCCAGAGCGGCTGGAAACCGGCAAACCAGATCGACGAACTGCGCGGCGCGAGCGCGGCCAGCCTGCCACCGGATCTGCCGCCCCCGCCCGGCGGCAGCGGTCGCGCCGACGACATCGACTTCCGCATCGTCGGCCACGAGATGCAGTTCGTGGAGATCGAGCTGGATCCGGGCGAGAGCGCGGTCGCCGAGGCCGGCGCGCTGATGTTCAAGGACGCCGTGGTGCAGATGGACACCGTGTTCGGCGATGGCTCCAACAGCCAGGGCGGCGGGCTGATGGGCAAGCTGTTCTCGGCCGGCAAGCGCCTGGTCACCGGCGAGAGCCTGTTCACCACCGTGTTCACCCACCAGGGCCAGGGCAAGGCCAAGGTCGCCTTCGCCGCGCCGTATCCCGGCACGGTGCTGGCGATGAAGCTGGACCAGCACGGCGGCCGCCTGATCTGCCAGAAGGACAGCTTCCTGGCCGGCGCGCGCGGCGTGTCGCTGGGCATCCACTTCCAGCGCAAGATCATGACCGGCCTGTTCGGCGGCGAGGGCTTCATCATGCAGAAGCTGGAAGGCGACGGCTGGGTGTTCGTGCATGCCGGCGGCTGCGTGGTCGAGCGCGAGCTGACCGCCGGCGAACGCCTGGACGTGGACACCGGCTGCGTGGTCGCGTTCCATTCCACGGTGGACATGGACGTGCGCCCGGTCAGCGGCATCAAGAGCATGTTCTTCGGCGGCGAAGGCATGTTCCTGGCCACGCTGACCGGCCCGGGCAAGGTGTGGCTGCAATCGCTGCCGTTCTCGCGCCTGGCCGGACGCATGTTCGCCGCCGCGCCGCAGGCCGGCGGGCAGAACCGCGGCGAAGGCTCGGTGCTCGGCGGCCTGGGCCGGATGCTGGACGGCGACAACAACTTCTGAGTTGCGGGTGAGCGGCGCATGCGTGCACCGCTCACCCCGGCACGACCGCCTCCAGCAGTTCGTCGCGCAACCACTGTTCCAGCACCCGCCCGACCAGCGCCGGATCGTCGTCAGGCGCATGCCGGCACAACGCACCGAAGCGCAATCCGGCCAGGCCATCGCGCAGCATGCGCGCCTCCAGCGGCGACATGCTCTGGAAATAGGGCGACAAGCCCTTGCGCCAGACCCGGATCGTCACAGCTTCGGACAGGCGTACCGCCGCAGGCGGCGCACGCCCCTCCGACAGTGCCAGCCAGATCGCAGCGGCGTTGCTGCGCATGCGGCGACGGCGCAGGGTCGGCACGAAGCGCAGGCGCGCCTGCTCCCAGTCCACGCCGGCCAGTGCCGCCAGCGTCACCGGCGCCGCGTCGACCCCATCGAAGGCGCGGCGCAGGGCCAGGTCGAGCCAGGCCAGGTCGGCAAGTTCCGGGCGCTCGGGATGGCACACGCGCAGGTAGGCACCGAAGCGGTCGCCGTAGGCGCCAAGGTTCCAGGCAGAAGGAGGATGCCGCGCCACGTAGCCGGCCGCGGCCGCGTCGAACGCGACCTCGCCCAGCCAGGCCAGGGTGGTGGCGTAGGTGTCGCGCAACGCGTCGCCGAGCTGCGCGCGGTAGGCATGCCGATACACGCGCAGGCCCGGGCGCTGGCGCGCATCCAGGCAGGTATCCGCATCGGCCGCGGGGTCGCGCAGCCAACCCGAGAAGCGGCGCTGCAGGTCGAGCAGGCTCATGCGGCCGCGCGTGCCGCGTTGGCGGCGATGCGCCGGGCGATCTGCAGCTCGTCCAGCAACTCGGACAGCGGCGGGATCCGGTCGTCGCGCTCGATCATGGTCGCCATCGCGCCGATACGCCGGCACACCGTCGCGTACAGCGCCCACACCGGATCGCAGACGGGTTGGTCGTGGGTATCGATCAACAGCTCGCGGCCCTGGCTATGCCCGGCCAGGTGCACCTGGCGTATCCGGTCCCACGGCAGCGCGTCCAGATAGGCCTGCGGATCGGCACCATGGTTGACGGCGCTGACGTAGACATTGTTGACGTCGAGCAGCAGATAGCAGCCGGTGCGTGCGCACACCTCGCGCAGGAACGCCGCTTCGCTCATGGCGCCTGCGAAGGCCAGATAGGTGGATGGGTTCTCGAGCAGCAATGGCCGCTCCAGCACGTCCTGGGCGTGGGCGATGTTGGCGCAGACCACGTCCAGCGCTTCGCCGTCGTAGGGCAGCGGCAGCAGATCGTGCGAATTGAATCCTGCGACCGCGCTCCAGCTCAGATGGTCGGAGACCCACAGCGGGCGCACGCGCCGCGTGAGATGTTTGAGCCGCAGCAGATAGTCGCGATCGAGCCCGTCGGCCGAGCCCAGCGACATCGACACGCCGTGCAGCGCCACCGGGTAGCGCTCGCGCACCCGATCCAGCACATGCAGCGGCCGGCCGCCGGCAACCATGAAGTTTTCCGAGATCGCTTCTACGAAATCCAGCGCGGGCGGCTCCTCGAGATACAGCGGATAGTGCGGCGGGCGCAGGCCCAATCCGAAGCCGTGGAAAGGCGCGATCGTGTCCATCTGGCAAGGTCTCGTTGGTCGTCCCGGCCGGGGCGCACGGCGCCGGCCGGAACAGGGGTGTCGCCTCAGGCGGCGGGCGCGGTCAGCGAGCCGCCGGCCGACTTGCACTGCTTCACCGTTACATCCTTGAAGCCCTGGCCCTTGCACGCGTTCTGGCCCTTGCACTCGTGGCTGCCGGATTTGCAATCGGACTGGCCCTTGCAGCTGTTGATGCCATAGCAGGCGACGAGCTTGGCATCGCCCTTGGTAGCGGCGCTGGCGGTGACCGGGACGCTGGCGGCGGCGACGGCGAGCAGCGCGGCGGTGGCGGCGAAACCGGTGACGGTACGGGTAGCGATCATGGACGTTCCTCGGTGATGGACGGATGCCGAATTGGCAGCGGGTACTTCGGCGCAAGCGTCGCCGCGGTTACAGCGCGATGCGACGATCATGCGATGCGCAGCAGCCGGTCCAGCGATACGCGGCCGGCACCGCGAAAGATCAGGTACGACAGCAGCGCGGCCCAGCTCAGGTGCGTGGGCCACGCATCGGGATAGACGAAGATCTCGATCACCGCGGTCATGCCCAGCAAGGCCAGCGCCGACAGCCGCGTGCACAGGCCCAACACCAGCAGCAACGGGAACAGGTGCTCCGCATAGGCGGCCAGGTGCGCGGCCAGTTCCGGCGCAAGCAGCGGCACGCGGTAGTCCTCGCGGAACAGCGCGTAGGTGCTGTCGGTGATGGTCAGCACGCCGCTGACCTTGGTGCGCCCGGACAGGAAGAAGATCGCGGCGATCGACAGCCGGAACAGCAGTGCCAGCGCCGAATGGCCGACCCGCTGCGACACCGCGGCGGCGAGACGATTCCACGCGGCACGCGGGTCCGCGGAAGCGAGAAGAGACGTCATGGAATTCCTTGCATGGAAGAGGGGTCGAGGGAAGAAAACGCACCGGCACCCAGCAGCGCTGCGAAGGTGTCGGCCAGCGCCAGCGTGGGCTCGGCCTGCTGCGCCTGCTCTGCCGCGGCCTGCAGCGTGGCGCCGCCGCGGCAGGCCTGCAGCAGCACGCAACCACCCAGGCCCAGCGCATGCCGATGCACCTGGCCGTCATGCCGCAGCAGCAGTGCGCCTTCGCCGCGCCACGCAAGCTCGGGCACCGGTGCCGCATCGCGCTGCGCACACCAGATCGAGTACACCGGCAACGCCTCGAACCAATGCCAGCACGCGCTTGGATGCACGGTCAGGCGCACGGCCGCCAGTTGTTCGCCAGGCAAGGCGGCCACGGCCTGCGGATCGAGGACGGCGGCGTCGGCCGCGACATGCGCCTCGCGCCAGCTGCGATCCAGTTGCGCCACACCCGGCAGATAAGGCAACTGCCCGGCCTCGGGAAGCGCGGCGAGAAACGCATCGAAGTCGCCGCCGTAGTGCAGCAGGCGCACATCGTCGGGTGGGCAGCGCCGGGCATAGGCACGCGCCGCCTGCTCGAACCATGCCGCTCCCACCAGCCGCTCCACGCTCGGAAAATTCGCTTGCAGCGCATCGATGCAGGCGCGCAGCACGGTGTTGCGGTAGATGCGGAATCCCGGTTGCGCTGCCAGCCCGCCGGCGTCGCCATCGCCGTACAGCGCGCGCGCGAACCCGTCCTGGAACTGCGCCAATGCGCTCATGCCGCCCGCCGCCGCCGCGTGGCGGCCCGCTCCAGCAGCCGCTGCGCACGATCGCGCTCCAGCAGCAGCGCATCGAATGCGGGTACGTTGCCATCGCGCTCGATCAAGGTCGGCCGCGGCCCGGCGAGGTCCAGGAAATACGCGTACAGGTCCCAGACGGCGGCATCCACCGGCGCGTCGTGCGAATCGATCAGCAGCGTCCGCGTGTCTGCCGCTTCCTCGGCATGGCCGGCCACATGCACTTCCACCACCGCATCGGCAGGGAAGGCATGCAGGTAGGCATAGGCGTCGAACCCCAGGTTGTGCGCGCTGACATGGACATTGTTGATGTCCAGCAATAGCCGGCAACCGCTGCGCCGCACCAGTTCGGCCAGGAAATCCGGTTCGCTCCAGGTGTGCCCGGGCAGCTCCAGATAGTGGCTAGGGTTCTCGATCGCCAGGGTGCGGCCGAGCGCCTCCTGCACCCGCTGGACATTGCTCACCACGCGGGCCAGCGCCGCGGCGCTGCGCGGTACCGGCAACAGGTCCGGATGGTAACGGCCGCGCCAGACCGACCAGGCCAGGTGCTCGGACACCTGCCACGGCTGGACCCGCTCGGCGAGCGCGGCCAGGCGGCGCAGGTGCCGCGCGTCCGGATCGGCATCGGCCGCCAGCGACAGCGACACGCCGTGCAGCGACAGCGGGTGGCGCGCGGCGATCGCCTCGAGCCAGGCCAGCCGCGGCCCGCCCTGGACCAGGTAGTTCTCCGGATGCACCTCGAACCACAACCCCGGCGCAGGACAGTCCAGCGCCTGCGCGTAGTGTTGCGGCTTCAGGCCGATGCCGGCGCCGAGCTGCATGGCCGCGGCTCCGCGCTCAGGCGCCGACCGGGCTCAGCGTGCCATGACCCTTCGGCGTCTTGATGCCGACGCAGGTGCCGGCCGGCACGTTCTTCCAGGCATTGCCTTGGTAGTCGCGCTTCGACGTGCCCGCGCAACTGGTGCCCGCCCCGGCCTTGCAATCGTTCTGGCCGGCCTTGGCGATGCCGTAGCACTTCTCCATCGGCTTGGGCTGCGCAGCGCGATCGGCGCCCTGCGCCATCGCGGCTCCGGCGACGAGGGCGGCCAGGGTCAGGGTTGCCGCGGCGGCGTTGCGTACGTTCATGGGAATGCTCCTGCGGAAAAGGGAATGGACGGGCCGGGCGCACGCTGCGGCCGGGTTCCTCCTGCATTCGCGGCGAACGCCGCAGCGGTTACAGCCGGCCGCCCATACGTGGAAAAAATATTCGGCCGGCGGCTGTAACCGCCACCGCGCATGCGACGAACTACCGCGGTCATGACCAGAGACAAGAAGCGACAGTGAACAGCCAGACACCGGTGGCGGCCGTGACCGCATGGCCTGCGCCCGCGGCGCCATGCGTCGCGGCGGTGGGCGCGTGCGTGGCGCGCCTGGCACGGCCGAGTGCGGCGCCAGGCGCGGCCAGGGCGGCATCGGCACCAACGGGCCGACGTCCGGTGCGACTCCAGCAGCAAGGCCATTGCCGTCGTATCCTGCCTGTCCGGCGTGCGCCAGGCCGCCTTGGAGAACGCTGCATGCCGATCCGCCGTTCCCGCCGCGTCCCGTCCCAGGCCGCCGGCCGCGTGGCGCGATGAGCCGGCTGGACGCGCTGCAGGCGGTGGAAGTGCGTCTGCGCCTGTTGTTCGTGGCCGGCCTGGAGGGCGACGCGCGCGACTACCGCACGTTCCTGGACGAACTCAGCGCCCACTTGCGCGCTTTCCTGCGCCGCCGCCTGAACCACGCGCCCGATGATGTGGAGGACATCTTGCAAGAGACCCTGCTGGCCATCCACAACAGCCGCCACACCTATCGCCGCAGCGAACCGCTGACCGCGTGGGTGTATGCGGTCGCCCGCTACAAGCTGCTGGACTTCTACCGGGCGCACGCGCGCAAGCGTCCGCTGCAACTGCCGCTGGACGCCGCGGACGATCTGTTCGCGCATGCCGACGACGCGCCGGCGCACGCCCGCCATGAGATCGGCCGGCTGCTGCAGCAATTGCCGGACCGGCACCGCCTGCCGATCGTGCACGTGAAGCTGCAGGGCCTGTCGGTCAGCGAGACCGCCCGGCTGACCGGCATGTCCGAATCCGCGGTCAAGGTCGGCGTGCATCGCGGACTCAAGGCGCTGGCGCTGAAGATCAGGAGTACGACATGAAGACCAATGAATTGATTGCGCTGCTGGCGCAGGAACCTTTGCGCGTGGGCCGGCATGCTTCTGCTCGGCGATTCGCGTTGGCGCTGCCATGCGGGCTGCTGGGTGCGCTGCTGTTGGCGGCAGCCGTCTTTGGTCTCCGCCCGGACCTGATGGTCGCCGCTGCGGATCCGGCGTTCTGGGCGAAGCTGGGCTTCGCCACCTGCATGACCGCTGGTGCCGGCCTGGCGACCTGGCGCCTGGCCACGCCGGGGCGGCGGGTCGGCGCCGCCGCCATCGCGATCGGCGTCCCGGTCGTCACGTTGTGGATCGCGGCCATCGCCGCGCTGTGGGCGGCGCCAGCGGAACTGCGCCTGCCGTTGCTGGAGGGCCAGAGTTGGCACAGTTGCCCGTTCAACATCGCGCTGCTGTCGATTCCGACCTTCGCCAGCGTGTTCTGGGCCTTGCGCGGGCTGGCGCCGACCCGCCTGCGCGCGGCCGGCGCGGCCGGCGGACTGCTCGGCGGCGCCCTGGCGACCACGGCCTATTGCTTCCATTGCCCGGAGATGGCGGTCCCGTTCTGGGCGCTGTGGTACGTGCTGGGGATGGCACTGCCGACCGCGCTCGGCGCTGCCCTCGGCCCGCGCCTGCTGCGCTGGTAGCCGGCGCTGCGTTCGTTCGGCGCCGCATGCGCCAGCCGGCATGACCTCCGGTCGTGGGCGGTGCAGGCCGATCCCGGTATGCTCGCGCCGGCTCCGCCCTCTCCTTCCTCGACGCCGCATCCATGACCGCCTTCCGTTCCCCGCGCCTGCTCCTGTCCCTGTCCCTGTTCGGCCTGCTCGCTGCGTGCGGCGGCGAGCCCAAGCCGGCGACGCCGGCCCCGGTGGTGGTGGGGCCGGCACCGACCGCCGCGGCCAAGCCGCTGCGCATCGGCATCGCCCTGGGCGGCGGCGCGGCCAAGGGCTTCGCCCATATCGGCGTGATCAAGATGCTGCAGGCCAACGGGCTGGAGCCGGTGGTGGTGTCCGGCACCAGCGCCGGCAGCGTGGTCGGCGCGCTGTACGCCAGCGGCATGGACGCGTTCCAGATGCAGCAGGCCGCGGTGGCGCTGGACGAGACCAGCATCCGCGACATGCGCCTGTTCTCCGGCGGTCTGGTGCAAGGCCAGGCGCTGCAGGACTACGTCAACGCCCAGCTCAAGAACCGCCCGATCGAGAAGCTCGCCAAGCCCTTCGCCGCGGTGTCCACGCGCCTGGAAGACGGCGAGCGCACCGTGTTCGTGCGCGGCAACGCAGGCCAGGCGGTGCGCGCCTCCAGCAGCATTCCCGGCGTGTTCGAACCGGTGACCATCGGCAAGTTCCATTACGTGGACGGCGGCGTGGTCAGCCCGGTGCCGGTGGACGCGGCGCGCCAGCTGGGCGCCGACTTCGTGGTCGCGGTGGACATCTCCAGCAAGGCCAGCGGCAAGAACCCGGCCGGCATGCTCGGCATCGTCAACCAGTCGATCGCGATCATGGGCCAGCGCCTGGGCCAGCAGGAGCTAGCGCGCGCGGACATCGTGATCCGGCCCAAGGTCAACGACATCGGCGCCGCCGATTTCGCCCAGCGCAACGCCGCCATCCTGGAAGGCGAGAAGGCCGCGCTGGCGGCGATGCCGCAGATCAAGGCCAAGCTGGCGCAGCTGCAGCAACAGCGCGCGGCGGCCGCGGCTGCTGCAGCCAAGGCGGCGCAGCCGGCACCCGCGCCATGCGAACTGCGCTCGCGCCTGGGCCGCCTGATCGGCCGCGACGATCCGTGCAAGAAGCAGGACTGAGCTAGCCCCTCTCCCACCGGGAGAGGGGTTGGGGTGAGGGTGCGGCGCGCAGCGTCTCGCTGAGTTGGGTGCGCGAGGCTGCGCCCGTACCCTCATCCGCCCCTTCGGGGCACCTTCTCCCGAGGGGAGAAGGAACAGCCGGGCGTCCATAGCCCCTCTCCTACCGGGAGAGGGTTGGGGTGAGGGTACGGCGCGCAGCGTCTCGCGGAGTTGGGGTGCACGAGGCTTCGCCCGGACCCTCATCCGGCCCTGCGGGCCACCTTCTCCCGATGGGAGAAGGGAACAGCCGAGCGTGCAAATCCCCTCTGCCCGCAGCTTCGCTCAGATCCGGATTGCCGCCGTGCTCTGGCGCTGTGCATCCTGCTGCTGCACATCCTGCTGCATGGCTGCCTGCTGCGTTTGTGCGAGCGCCTGCTGCCGATCGAACTCGGCCAGCCGCTCGAACGACTGCGCGACCGGCGTGCGCACCGCTTCTTCGCTCGGCATCTGCGCGCGCAGGTGCGCCGGATCCTTCGGGTCGCCCTGCACCACGAACACCAGTTCGCCCGCTTGCGCAGTGCGTCCGCGCTCGCTCAACAACACATGATCCACCCGCTCCAGGCCGCTGCGCGCGGCCAGATCGGTCAGGCTGGCAGCCATGCAGGCGCTGTCCGCGTCGGGGCTGCGCCCGAGCTGCTGGTCCAGCGCGTGCGTGCCGGCGACGCATTGCTGATGCAACGCATTGCGCGGGTGAGCCGCTTGCGTAGGATCGGCAGCGCGCGCCGCCAGCGACTCGCCGCCACGTGCAGGCTCCATCGGATCGGCCTCGGCCAATGTCTGCGGGCTGCGCATGACCGGTTGCTGCCGGTAAGGATCGTCGGGATGGAACTGCTGCCGCAGCTGCTGGCGCTCCAGGCGTAGCGCGCGCGTGTCGTCGAGTTCGCGGAGTTGCTGCGGGTCGCGCACTGGCTGCACCACGGTCTGCTCACCATCGCTGACCCACGTGTTCCAGCCGCGCGTCTGTTGGTCGTACATGTAGGAAAAATTCGGCGCACCAATCCGGTCCGGGTCGGTGATGGGCAGCGTATGGCTCGCTCCGATGCGTGCGACCGTCATCCGCCACGTATAGGAAAGCGCATTGAGTTGCGCATCGTCGTACTTGCCAACGTCCGCCATGGTTTCGCTGGCCCGGTTCACTCCAAGTGCGGAGTTGTCGAGCATCATCGACCAGACCTTCTCCGCCTCGGCTTCGCCGCCGTGGCGGCGCGCGGCATCGAGCAGCTGGCGCGGGGTCCAGGCGTCGGGGTTGATGTGCCTTTTCTGGAAGCTTGCGTCGTGAACGTCTTCGACGTCCCTCACCGGCAGATTGAGGGCGAGTTCCGGGCGGCCGCTCCTTTCGTAGTGCTGGCGCCGTTCAAGATCGGAGCGCATCAGGTCGACACCGAAACTGTTCCACTCGCGCTCGCTCATGCTGACGCCATCGCGCCGTGCCTGGCTGTCGGCAAACACGTTGGCGGTCGCGCCGGGCGCATTGTCGTTTCGGACTACGCCTAATGCGAGGAGACCATAGCCATCATTGCCGTCTTTGTGGGCCAGATAATTCCAATAGAGTTCACGATTGCCGCTGTCTGCGTAGTGACGCAGCACATTGATGTCTTGTTGCGTGATACCAGCCATTCGAACCTCCGTGTATTGACCTACTTGTCAGCCTTTTCGACCATGAATTGATGCACCGCACTACGCGCCCTGTCCTCGATCCTCTTCCAGTCCGCAAGTGCGAAACGCACGTAGCGAATGTCGACAGCCACCTTCAACTCGGGAATGATGAAGAAGTGCTTGCAAACCGGTAGCGCATCTTCTTTGCTGCGAACGAGTTTGCCATCGACATAAGCCACCCCGGACTGCGTGACTTCGCGCGAGGTGCACTTGATCAGCGTTTCAATCTCACCGTTGCCATTTCGCTTTACATACCAATCCTCATGATGCTCGGCCTGCATCACGGGAGCGGATTCTCTGTATCCCTTTGCTCTGTAGTACTCCATGAACTTCGGCAGATCCGCGTAGTACGGCGTCAAGCCGTAAGTCGGTTCGCCCTCAATGCGATCATCGAGTCGTTCTTCTGGATTTCCCTCTTCACCCGGATCGGGCGTGTACTGCCTGCGCAGATATTCATGCGTGTCCACCCGATCCAGATAGCTGTAGCCGATATTGACCGTGCGCGTCGCCACATCCAGGCTCAGATGACTGCGCTCGCCAGGCGCGAACGGCTCCAGCGTCGGATATTCCAGGTACAGGCCGAAGCTGCCGTCGAAGTTCGGCCCCATCTGGTCGCCGAAATAGTTGGCCGGAATCCGCAACGTGTACGGACCGAGGCATGTGTCCATCAGCGGCGGCGGCGTCTTGAATGGATCCTGCGGGCCATCGTGATGCTTCATGACACATCCCTGTTCGTTGGTGGTGGTTCGCTGCGCCGTATCGGCGGGCTTGGCGCAGCCTGCCATCGGCAAGGCGCTGACCAGCAGCAGCCAATGGGCGAGGCGTAGGGCGGGTTTCATCCTGCATCCTCCGGTGATGCGCAGAAGTTGATTATAGGTTGCAGGCCCGATGGCACTGAACCTGGCGCGGCATCGCGCTGCAGCCTGCGCTGCACATCGGCGATGGCAAGGCGCCAGAAGTTGTTGCGCTTAACTCAGCCGCGCGGCAGCGGCAACCCGGTGAAGTCCTTGACCGTACGCAGCACGAAGCTGGAATTGACGTCGGCCACGCCGGCGGCGTTGAGCAGCTTGTCCAGCAGGAACGCGGAGAAATGGGTCAGATCGCGCACGTAGACGTGTAGCAGGTAGTCCATGTCGCCGGTCAGCGCGTGGCAGGCGACGACTTCGTCCCAGCCCTGCACGCTGTCGGCGAAATGGGCGATGCCGGTTTGCCCGTGCTTTTCCAGCTGCACGCGCACGAACGCCTGCAGGCCCAGGCCGATCGCGCCAGGCACCAGCCGTGCGGCGTAGCCGGCGACCACGCCGTCGGCCTCCAGCCGTTGCACCCGGCGCAGGCAGGCCGACGGCGACAGGTTCACCTGCGCGGCCAGTTCGGCGTTGCTGGCCCGTCCCTGCCGTTGCAGCAGCGCCAGCAGGCGCAGGTCGGTGCGGTCGAACAGGGCCGATTCGGTCATTTATTGCTCTGCAACATGGATTCGCTGCAACAATCTTGCGCTCAGGGGCCGGAATCGCGCAACTTCGCAAACTCATTGCGTGGCTTGTCGCCTAGCATCGTCGGTATCCCCACCGGAGCCGCCGCCCATGGACACCGCACCGCGCCGCGTCGAACACCAGCAGACCGACAAGGGCTATGTGCCGGTCTACACCACGGCCGTGGTCGCGCAGCCATGGGACAGCTACAGCGCCGACGACCATGCCACCTGGGGAACGCTGTACCAGCGCCAGCGCGAATTGCTGGTCGGCCGCGCCTGCGACGAATTCCTGCAGGCGCAGGACGCGATGGGCATGAGTCCGCAGGCGATCCCGCGCTTCGAGCAGCTCAACGAGGTGCTGGGCGCCGCCACCGGCTGGACCCTGGTCGGGGTCGAGGGCCTGCTGCCGGAACTGGATTTCTTCGATCACCTGGCCAACCGCCGCTTCCCGGTGACCTGGTGGATCCGCCGCCCCGAACAGATCGACTACATCGCCGAGCCGGACCTGTTCCACGACCTGTTCGGCCACGTGCCGCTGCTGATGAATCCGCTGTTCGCCGACTACATGCAGGCCTACGGCCGCGGTGGGGTCAAGGCGCACGGCATCGGCCCGGACGCGCTGCAGAACCTCACCCGCCTGTACTGGTACACGGTGGAGTTCGGACTGATCGCCAGCGCCGACGGCCTGCGCATCTTCGGTGCCGGCATCGTCTCGTCCAAGGGAGAATCGCTGTACGCGCTGGAATCGGCCGCGCCCAACCGCATCGGCTTCGACCTGGCGCGGATCATGCGCACCCGCTACCGCATCGACACCTTCCAGAAGACCTACTTCGTCATCGACAGCTTCGAACAGCTGATGCAGGCGACTGCGCCGGACTTCACTCCGCTCTATGTGGCGCTGGAAACCCAGGAGCACCTGCCGGCCGGCGAGGTTCAGGAAGGCGACCGCGTGTACCAGAAGGGCACCGGCGAAGGCTGGGCGGAAGGCGGCGACGTTTAACCGTAGAGCCGGGCCCTGCCCGGCTGCTTTCAACGCGGCCGCGTAGCCACGCGCGCTGGTGGCTGGTTGAGTCGCTTGAGGACGGCGTGGGCGTGGTACGTCCTGCCCCACTTCTTCTCGTTGCCCTTCGACAGGATTCCGGCCTCCTCGAGCGCATAGATGCCGGTAAGCGCTGACCGGTCAGACACATCCAGCAGCGAAGCAACCTGTGACGCCGTGACCACCGGATGGCCGACCAGCAGCGCGGGAAGTCGACGCGCGACAGAATCGCCGCGATAGCGGCTTACCTTCACCGACCACTCTGCTACAAGCTGCTGCATGTCCTCGGCGATGGCGATCGCATCGTTCGCCGACTCCACCACGACCTTGGAGACCATATCCATCCACGGTACCCAGTTGCCTTTGATCTGCACCTGGTTGAGCGCTTCGTAGTAGGTGTCCTTGCTTCGGAGCAATGCGCCAGACAGGTACAGCGGTGGATATCCTTCTGCCGCCAGTATCAGCGGCATCAGCAGCCGACCGGTGCGTCCATTGCCATCCTTGTATGGATGGATGGTTTCGAACTGGGCGTGCGTGATGGCGAGCTGGGCAAGGATGTTCAGTTCGAACTGTTCGTCTTCCGCCGCCTGGTATTGCAGCATCTGCCGTTCCAGTTCCTGCATCGCCGATCCGATCCGATCCGGCGGCGAAGGAACGAAGCGTGCGTCTTCAGGGCGTCCTCCCAACGGGCCGATAACGGCCTGTTCCTGACGATAGCTGCCCTTTGGGAAATGCTCGGGCGTGTCCTGCATCAGCACTGCGTGCAGGTGATTGACCAGCGCAAGGTCGATGGCGGACCTACCCCGCTCCCTGACCGCTTCAAGGCCGTCCTGCAGCGCCTGTACGTAACGCTCGGTGATCACCACGTCGGCGGGCAGGCCGTCGAGGCCAAGGGTAGCTTCATACACCAGCAACTGGTCCAGATCGGTCTGGGTCCCTTCTATCTGGGAGCTCTGCACGGCTTCGCGTCGCGCCAAGGTACGGGTGACCAAATCCGGGGCAGGCCAGTGGCGCATTGCCTGTTCCAGCCGGGCCAGCGCCGCGTTGGCGCCAGCGAACAGTTCGCGGTTGCCCGACTGCCCAGCGGGCAGCCTGCGCGGCGTTGGCGGGGCTGTCATGGCCACCAGGTTCGGGCGACCTTCGACCGGCACCAGGTACTGGCGCAGTGGGACCGCTATGTCTTCTCGTCGCATGGAACCCTCCGCCCTAAACTTCAAAAGCACTCTACGCTTCTGAAGTTTAGCCTGCCATCCTTCAAAAGCAGCAAAGATTTTTGAAGTTTACTTCATTAAACTTCAAAATCTCCCACCGCTTTTGAAAGTTGGCGCCGGTAGACCGGGGCCCTGCCCGGCTGGCTTCACCGCGGATACGCCAGCAGCACCACTAGATCCTGCTCCCCCCGCTGCTGCAGCGCATGCAGGCTGCCCACCCGGGTCAGAAGCGCATCGCCTGCCGCCACGTCGTACTGCTTGCCATCCAGCACGTAGCTGCCCTGCCCGCTGACGATGTAATAGATCTCGTCCTTGTGCTGCGGGTGCAGGCCGATGCCCGCGCCCTTGTGCAGCACGCGCTTGCGCAGCACGAAGGGCAGGTCCTTGTCGTCGGCGAAGAAGGGATACGCGGTGGTCGGCCCGGCGCCGCCGTGCGGGCCGGGCTGACTGATGCCGATATCGCGCTCGTGGACCACGCGCGAGGGCTTGGCCGGCTCGCTGCCCCGCCCTGCGGGCTGACTTACGTCGCAGTCGATGTCGCGCTTCAAGGCCGGCTTCAGCTCGGGCGTCGACGCCACCCAGTCGCGCAGCACCAGGCAAGCCACGGCGGTGGCGCCGGCGGTGCTGAAGTGGGTGCCGTCGGCCTTGTTCTGCTCGGGCACGAACATGAAGTAGGGCTTGGCGCCCTGCTCGCCCAGCGCGCGGATCCAGCGGGTGGAACTGGCGTTGAGGTCGATCAGCGCGACCTGCTCGCGCGTAGCCAGCTGTTTCACCGCCTGGGTGTACAGCCCGTGGGTGTCGAGCAGCGAACCGAAGTCGTACAGCAGCCGCGCGGCGGGCGTGAGCAGGATCGGCGTGGCGCCCTTGTCGCGGGCCAGCGTCACGTAGCGCGATAGATACTGCGGATAAGCATGCTGCGGATCGTCGTAGCGGTTGGGGTCTTCGACCTTGGCGTCGTTGTGCCCGAACTGGATCAGCAGCACGTCGCCGCGACGCAGGTCCTTGGCGATCGCGTCGAGGCGGCCCTCGACGATGAAGCTGCGCGCGCTGCGCCCACCCTTGGCGTGGTTGCGCACCTGCCAGGCGGCCGGATCCAGATAGCTCTGCAAGGCCTGGCCCCAACCGGCCTGCGGCGCGCGCTCGGGGCCGTAGTCGGCCGCGGTGGAATCGCCGGCGATGAATACGCGCTGCGGCTCTGCACAGGCGATCCCTGCGCAGAGCGACAGCAAGACGGACAAGAACAGGCGCATGGCGGGCTCCGGTGCGCGGCGTCTGCGCTTGCGCCGCCGCCGCTGTCACGGCGGGTGTGGCGAGGCGTTAGGCAAGCGCGGTGCGGGTTGGTCGAACCGTTCGGCCCTCACCCCAACCCCTCTCCCGCGGGAGAGGGGCGTCATGCGGGTCAGGCCGCTGCGGCTTCCGGCTTGCCCAGCACGCCAGCGACAAAGGCGCGGATCTCGGCGTCCTGCGCGTTGTCGAAGAAGCACTGCTGGAAGCGCTCGCCGCCGACCGCCTGCTTGACCAGTTCCGGGTCCAGCGCGCGCAGGCCGTCCACGTAGGACTTGCCGGTGGCCTGCTTGACCTGCGCCAGGATGCCGGCGTTGGCCTGCTGCGATTCGCGGCGCTCGGCCGGATAGCCCATGCCGCGCTCGCCGCTGAAGGCCTTCTCGAAGATGTAGCGCACGTTGATTTCCGCACCCCAGCCGTAGCCCTTGGCGAAGGCCAGCGCCAGCGCGTTGCCGTTGTTGACCTGGGCGAACAGGTAGGCGTCGGTCGGCTCGATGCAGTAGCCGCAGAACACGCCCGGGTAAGCGTTGAGCGACATCATCGCGCCCTGGCCGGTGCCGCAGCCGGCGACGACGAAATCGACCGCCTTCGAATTCAGCAGCAGGCTGGCGACGATGCCCAGGTGGATGTAGGTCAGGCGGTGATCGTTGTCGCCGTCCATGCCGACATTGAACACGCTGTGGCCCTGTTCGCCGGCCACGTCGGTGAGCTGCTGCAGGATCACCGGGTTCTTGCCGGCCTGGCTGAACTCATTCATCAGTGCGATTTTCATGGGTGTCTCCGATTGCGGGGGGAAGATGTCGCGTGTGATCGATGTGGCGCGTGTGGTGCCGACCGCCGTCTGCATCTGGATGGTGTGCGTGCGGGCCAACCCTCATCCGCCCTGCGGGCACCTTCTCCCACGGGGAGAAGGGAGCAGCGCACGCTGCGTGCTTGGCTCAGCGCGCCAGCCAGCCGCCGTCGACCGGGATGACGGTGCCGTTGACGTAGTCCGAAGCGCTACTGGCCAGGAACACCGCGGTGCCGCCCAGGTCTTCCGGCACGCCCCAGCGCCCGGCCGGGATGCGCTCCAGGATCGACTGGTTGCGCGCGGCGTCGGCACGCAGCTGCGCGGTGTTGTCGGTGGCCATGTAGCCGGGCGCGATGGCGTTGATGTTCAGGCCCTTGGCGCCCCACTCGTTGGCCAGCAGGCGGGTGATGCCGGCGATGCCGGACTTGCTGGCGGTGTACGAGGGCACGCGGATGCCGCCCTGGAACGACAGCATCGAGGCGATGTTGATGATCTTGCCGCTGCCCTGGGCGATGAAGTGGCGGCCGGCGGCCTGCGACATGAAGAACGCGGACTTGATGTTGACGTTCATCACGTCGTCCCAGTCCTGTTCGCTGAAATCCACCGCGTCGGCGCGGCGGATCAGGCCGGCGTTGTTGACCAGGATGTCGAGGCGGCCGAGGCCGGCCAGGGTCTCGTCGAGCACGCGCTGCACCGGCTCGATGCTGATCAGGTTGGCCTCGATCGCGACGAAGCGTCGGCCCAGCGCCTTGACCTTTTCCTCGGTCTCGGTGGGCGCCTGGATGCCCGCGGCGGCGATGTCGGCGCCGGCCTGCGCCAGCGCCAGCGCGATGCCCTGGCCGAGGCCGGTATTGGCGCCGGTGACCAGTGCGACCTTGCCTTCGAGACTGAACGGATTCGTCATTGCGGGTGCTCCTAGAGTGATGCGGATACGGTGGCGGGCGGCGGCGCAGGTGGCGCGCGCGGCGGCTTACTTGAGCTGGCAGATGTCCAGCACGTGCATGTCGGTGTAATCCAGGTTTTCGCCGCCCATCGCCCAGATGAAGGCGTAGTTGCTGGTCCCGGCGCCCATGTGGATCGACCACGGCGGCGAGACCACCGCCTCGTCGTTCTGGATCACGATGTGGCGCTGCGCGTCGGGCTCGCCCATGAAGTGATAGACGCGGTCGTTGGCGCCCAGGTCGAAGTAGAAATAGACCTCGCTGCGGCGGTCGTGCAGATGCGGCGGCATGGTGTTCCAGACGCTGCCCGGCTTGAGCACGGTCAGGCCCAGCAGCAGCTGCGAGGACTGGCATGTGGCCGGCACGATGTACTGGTAGATGGTGCGCTCGTTGCTGGTCTCCAGCGCGCCGCGGTCCAGCGCCACCGCGTCCTTGATCGACAGTTGCTTGGTCTCGAAGCGCGCATGCGCTGGGGTCGAGGCCAGATAGAACCGGGCCGGGTTGGCCGCGTCGTCGCAGGCGAAGCTGACCTCGCTGCTGCCCATCGCCACGTACAGCCCGTCCTTCGGTCCCAGCGCGTAGGCGGTGCCGTCCACGGTGACCGTGCCGCTGCCGGCGCCGACGTTGATCACGCCCAGCTCGCGGCGCTCCAGGAATGGATGGCCGGCGGCGGAGGCCGGTTCGGTCTGTTTAGGCAACTGCACCGGCTTGCTGACCGGTGCGGCACCGCCGAGCACGAAGCGCTCGTAGTGGGTGTACTTCAGCGTGATCGCATCGGCGACGAACAGGCCATCGAGCAGGTACAGCTCGCGCAACTGGTCGTTGCTGGCGCCCTTGATGGCGTCGGGATGGGTGGCGTAGTGGGTCTTGCAGTACAGGGACATGGGGATCTCCGGGGCAAGCAGGGACACGCGGCAGCCCGCATGAGGGCATTCTAGCGGCTCTGGTAAACCGGTGTCATTGCGCAGTGCACGAAAGGCCGATGTTTCCTTCTCCCATCGGGAGAAGGTGCCCCGCAGGGGCGGATGAGGGTACGGGCGCAGCCTCGTGCACCCAAACTCCGCGAGACGCTTCGCGCCGTACCCTCACCCCAACCCCTCTCCCGAGGGGAGAGGGGCTAAGGCGGCTGTTCCTTCTCCCCTCGGGAGAAGGTGCCGGTAGGGCGGATGAGGGTACGAGCGCAGCCTCGTGCGCCCAAACTCAGCGAGACGCTACGCGCCGTACCCTCACCCCAACCCCTCTCCCGGAGGGAGAGGGGCTCAGCGGCTTCATCAATCTTCTGGCGGCTGGCAGGAGTCGCGCACGATCAGGTGCGGGCGCACGCTGGCGATCGCCAGTGCCGGGGTGCCCTCGGGCTGGATCAGCATCGCCGCGGCGGTGCGGCCGGTGTCGCGGGTGTGGCGGCGTACCGAGGTCAGCGATGGCCACAGGCGCGAGGCCAGCGGGCTGTCGTCGTAGCCGATGATCGACAGCTGGCGCGGGATGTTGATGCCGGCGCGCAGCGCGACCTTGTACACGCCCGCGGCCATCTCGTCGTTGCCGGTGAAGATCGCGCTCGGGCGTTGCTTGCCGAGCAACAGTTTCTCGGCCGCGGCCACGCCGGATTCGAAGGTGTAGCCGGCCTCGACGATGCGCTCCGGCGGCAGTTCGATGCCGCGCCGGGTCAGCGCTTCGATGAAGCCGGCGGTGCGCTCGTGCGCGGAGCGGTAGGCGCTGGGGCCGGTGATCAGCGCGATCTCGCGGTGGCCCAGCGACAGCAGGTAGTCGGCGGCTTCGGCGGCGCCGTCGCGGTCGTGGGTGACCACCATCTGCGAGGTCTCGTCCAGCGGCAGCGAGGCGATGCGGGTGTAGCGCACGCCGATGCCGGCGAGCATGTCCGCCAGCGCCTGGTCTTCGGAGGCGCGCGGCACCAGGATCACACCGTGCAATTTCTGCTGCTGCACGAAGCGGCGCACGCCCTCGATATAGCCGGGGCTGCGGCTGTCGCAGGGATGCACCACCAGCTCGAAGCTGGAGCCGCGCAACGCGTCCAGCGCGCCGTACTGCATGTCCACGATGTACTGCGCGGTCGGGTTGTCGTAGACCATGCCGATCAGGAACGAGCGCCGGAACGCCAGCCCGCGCGCCAGCGGATCCGGCGCGTAGCCGACTTCGCGCATCAGCGCTTCGACCTTCTCGCGCGTGTCCTTGCGCACCAGCGGCGAGTTGTTGATGATCCGCGACACCGTTTTCTTCGAAACCCCGGACAGGCGCGCGATGTCGTTGATCGTCGCCGCCTTGCCGTGGACGGAGGCGTGGAGATCGGCGGAAGGAGGTTTGCTCGGCGCCATGGACGGAAAACCGGACGGAAGAGGACGGATTCTACCGGTAGTCATGTTCACTCCAGCGCGCGGTAGCGGAATTGGCGGAAATGCACCTTTCCATTTCCGGCCGCATACAGCGCCGGCTTCAGGGCCAGGAACTTGCCGGCGACGTTGTGGTGGTAGCCGGACACTTCCATCTGCACCGGGTACTTGGTCCAGGTGCTGCCGTCGCGGCTGCTGTGGATGGTGACGATGTGGCGGTCGTTGCGCACCCGCAGCCACAGGCGGCCGCCCTTGGCGCTGGGCGCCAGCTGCGCCGGGCGCTCCTCGCCGTAGCGGTGCATGACGAAGGCCTCGCCGTTGCTGCCCACCCCGGCGTACAGGCGCTCGCTGTAGAACAGCAGCGCGCCGCCCTGCGCACCGGGTTCGATCTCCATCTGCACTTCGAACTCGTAGGCGGGGTCGGGCGCGATCACGGTCAGCGGCGAACTGTCGCGCGGCGCGCGGCCCTTGCCCTGCACGCTCAGCGTGCCGTCGCCGAAGGACAGCCGCTGGTATTCGTCGCGGCCCGGGTTGAAGAACGACCACTGCGGGCCGAGTCGGCCGTCGCGGAAATCGTCCGACAACGCCAGCCCGTGCGGCAACGCCTGCCCGCTGGGCTTTTTCAGCGGCGAGCCGAGATCGCCGCCCTTGGCCACGAACCAGCCGTCGGCGGTCCACTCGATCGGGTCCAGCAGCGCCTGCCGGCCCAGCGTCCAGTAGCCGTTCTCGTAGCCGTGATAGAGCATCCACCAGCGCCCGTCGGTGCCTTCGACCAGGGTCGCATGGCCGCGCGACCACCACGGCTCGGCCGCACTCTTGGTGCGGGTGATCGGGTTGTTCGGCGCGTTGCGCCACGGCCCGTGGATCGAGCGCGAGCGAGCGGTGATCACCATGTGCCCGGTCGGCGGGCCGGCGGTGCCGCCGACCGCGGTGGTCATGTAGTACCAGCCGTTGTGGCGGGTGATCTTCGGCCCTTCCTGCGCATAGGCTTCCACGTCCCAGCTTTCCGGGTACTTCCAACCGTCGTAGACATGCTTGGGCGTGCCGACGACCTTCAACCCGTCGTCGGACAACTGCACGTAGTCGCCACCGCTGAGGAACAGGTAGCGCTTGCCGTCTTCGCCGACCGCGTGGCCGGGATCGATGTACTTGCCCAGGCCGATGTCGATCGGCGCGCTCCACGGGCCCTTGATGTCGTCGGCCCAGACCACGAAGTTGCTGCGCTGGCCCTGCTCGCCACGCCGCGCCGGAAAATAGATGTAGTAACGCGTGCCGTGCTTGATCAGGTCCGGCGCCCAGATCGCGCCGACGTTCTCGCTGATGGCGTGGCCCAGCGGCTGCCAGTTGACCAGGTCGCGCGAGTGCCAGATCGGCAGGCCTGGGTAGGCGTCGAACGAGGACAGGGTGAGGTAGTAGTCGTCGCCGTCCTTGAGCACCGACGGATCGGGATGGTCGCCTGCCAGCACCGGATTGAGAAAGGTGCCGTCGCCCTGGTCGGCGATGCGCTGCTGCTCGATGCCGCGCTTCCAGTCGGCCGCCGCGGCCAGCGTGCTGGCGGCGAGCAGGCCGGCCAGCAACAGCCAGCGCAGCGAGGACGAGGCGGTAGGCGAGGTCATGCGTGCACTCCTTGGTTGGCGCCGCAGCGCTTGCGTGCGGCGCGGCGCATCAGGCGCGCAGCGCGCGCGGCAACCACAGCGACAGTTCCGGGAAGAACGCCACGATCAGCAGCACGCACAGCGCCGCCAGCCAGAACGGCCAGATCGTGCGCATGCTCTGGGCCACGGTGATCTGGCCGATCGAGGTGCCGATGAACAGCACCGAGCCGATCGGCGGGGTGATCAGGCCGATGCCGCCGGCCAGCACCATCACCAGCCCGAAATGGATCGGGTCGATGCCGTAGGCCTTCACCACCGGCAGGAAGATCGGCGTGCAGATCAGGATCTTCGGCGCCAGGTCCATGAACATGCCCAGCAGCAACAGCATCACCACGATCATCAGCAGCACGGTGTTCTTGCCGTCGGCGATCGACTGCAGCAACTTCACCGCTGCCGCCGGCACCTGCAGGTAGGCCAGCAGCCAGCCGAACACGGCCGCGGTGGCGATCACGAACAGGATCACGCCGGTGGTGCGCGCCGCATGCGTGACCGCGGCGAAGAACTCGGCCCAGCGCAATTGCCGGTACAGCAGCGCGGTGACGATCAACGCGTACACCACTGCGATCGCCGCGCTCTCCACCGCGGTGAAGATGCCGGCGCGGATGCCGACGAAGATCAGCGCGACCAGGCCCAACCCAGGCAGCGCGCCGACCAGGCGCAGCGCCACCGCGCGCCAGCCCGGGAACGGCTCGGTGCCGTAGCCGCGATGGCGCGCCACCGCGTAGCCGGTGATCATCATCGCCGCGGTCATCAGCAGCGCCGGGAAGATGCCGGCCGCGAACAGATCGGCGATCGACAGCCCGCCGCCGGCCGCGGCCGAGAACAGGATCAGGTTGTGCGAGGGCGGCACCAGCAGCGCGACCAGCGCCGCGGTCATGCTCACGTTGACCGCGTAGTCGCGGTCGTAGCCGCGCTTGATCATCTGCGGAATCATGGTGCCACCGACCGCCGATACGTCGGCGATGGCCGAACCCGACACGCCGCCGAAGAACAGCGAGGACAGCACGCTGACCTGGCCCAGGCCGCCGCGCATGCGCCCCACCAGCGACGACGCCAGCGCGATCAGGCGTTCGGAAATGCCGCCGCGCAGCATCAGTTCGCCGGCGAAGATGAACAACGGAATGGCGATCAACGAGGCCGAGCCGCTGCCGGCGGAGATCTGCTGCACCAGCACGATCGCCGGCAGGTCCAGATACAGGATCGTCGCCAGCGCCGCGGCGCCCAGCGCATAGGCCACCGGCACGCCGATCAACAGCAACAGCACGAACAGCCCGAGCAGGATTGCAATGGCCATGGCTCAGTTCACTCCTTCAGCGGTGGCCGGACGCAGCGCCTGCCACGCCTGGTACAGCGCGAACACGCTCATCAGCGCGCCGCCGATCGACAGCGGCAGGTAATTGATGCTCTGCGGCAGCGAGGCGCCGGCCATCTTGATGTCCAGCCCGTCCAGCAACAGCACCCCGCCCCACCAGGCGATCACCGCGCCGATGGCGACGATCATCAACGGACGGATCAGGTCGATCGCCCGGCGCACGCGGGCGTGCATCTTTTCCGCCAGCAGGAAGAAACCGAAATGGCGGCGGGTGTGCACGCCGGCGGCGGCGGCCAGGCTCATCGCGGTGCTCAGCAACAGCAGCGTCACCGGCTCGGTCCAGCTCGGCGAATCGTTGAGCACGTAGCGGGTGAACACCTGCCAGCCCTGCACCACCACCAACCCGAGCAGGGCGGCGGCGGCGATGCCGATGGCGAGGTTGGAGATCCGGTCGAGCAGCCGCTGCAGCGGCGCCACCGGAACGGCAATGGCGTGGTCGGTCATCGGCATGGCCTCAGGCGAAATCGCGGATGCGGCGGTACAGGGCTTCGATCTCCGGCTGCCGCCGGTACTCGGCCAGCAGCGGCGCGGCGGCCTTGCGGAAGGCGGGCATGTCCACCTCGTTGATCAGCACGCCGTAATCGAGCACTTCCTGGCGCGCCTTCGATTCGGATGCATCCCACAGCTTGCGCATCACCGCCACCGATTGCCGCGCGGTCTCCACCACCAGCGCGCGATCGCCCGGCGACAGCGCCTGGAAGCTGCGCTGCGACATCACCAGCACGTCCGGCGCATAGGAATGCTCGCTCTGCGACCAGTAGTGTGCGGCCTCGAAATGGCGGCTGGACTGGAAGCTGCGCATGTTGTTCTCGGCGCCGTCGATCATGTGCGTCTCCATCGCCGAGAAGGTCTCGCCCAGCGACATCGGCGTCGGATTGGCGCCGAGCATGTGCATCAGCTTGAGGAAGATGTCCGACGAGGCCACGCGCAGCTTCAGGCCGTGCAGGTCTTCGGGACGATGCAGCGGGTGCTTGGTGTTGTAGAAGCAGCGCGCGCCGGAATCGTAGATGGCCAGGCCGACCAGGTCGCGCTGCTCGAAGCTGCGCAGGATGCTGTCGCCGACATGGCCGTCGATCGCGCGGCGCAGGTGCGGCACCGAGTCGAACACGTACGGCAGGCACAGCGCCTGGGTCAGCGGGAAGGTGTTGTTGAGCGCACCGGAATAGACACGGGTGATGTCGATGGCGCCGAAGCGGGCCATGTCGATCGCTTCCGCTTCGCGGCCAAGCTGGCCGGAGTGGTACTGGCGCAGCTTCAGCCGGCCGCCGGTCTGCCGTTCCAGGGTCTGCCCGAACCAGCGCACCGCCTCCACGGTGGGATAGTCGGCCACGTGCACGTCGGTGGCAGTGAGCAACTGGCTGCCGCCGCCGGCCTGGGCCAGCGTGCCCAGCGGCGCCGCCGCGGCCGCGGCGAGTCCTGCGCCCAGAAAACATCTACGAGTGATCATGCTGCGCCCTCCCGCGCGTCGTCGGCATGCCGCGGCTTACGCCGCGACCGCCCTGCAGTGAAGTTCGCCGTAGCCGTCGAAGCGGATCGTCGCCTGCTGGCCGATGGCGATGTCGTGGATGCCGGTGGCATTGCCGGTGGCGATCAGCTCGCCGCGCTTGAGCGGCCGGCCGCGCCGCGCCGAACGCGCCAGCGCGAACGCGAACGCGGTGCGCAGCCCGCCCGGCAACAGGGTGGCACCGCCGCTGCCGACGCGTTGGCCCTCGATCAAGGTTTCCGCCAGCAGCGCGGATTCGTCCAGCGTGGTCCAGTCAGCGACTTGCGGCCCCAGGATCAGGCCGTTGTTGTTGCCGAAGTCGGAAATCACCACGCGCGGCCCGAGCTGGTTGATCGTGGCCAGCGGGCTGCTGGCCACTTCCACGCCAATGAACAGCGTGGACGGCACCTGCGCGGCCTGCTCCGCAGTCCAGTGCAGCTGGTCGGCCGGCACGTCCGCGTCCAGGCGCATCACGTACTCGGCCTCGACCGCACCGAAGCCGCCGTCGAACACCGGAATGTCCGTTGTTCCACCGGTAGCATTCCAGAGGTTGCGGGCAAAGATCGGGCCGAGCAGACGCTCGTCGCCGGAGTGGTCGCGGCGCTCGGCGGCGATGTAGCCGACCTTCCAGCCGACCACGCGGTCCGGCCATTGCGCGATCGCCAGGTCCTGCACGCGGTAGGCGGTTTCCAGGTCGTCGGGGATGATCCCGGGGAAATCGGGCAGCGAACGGCCCTGCTGGCGGGCCTGGACGAAGCGGGCCGCGATGTCGGCCAACGCGGGCGGTGGCGTGTCCGAAGGACCGGAATGAGTGCTCAAGGGCATCTCCGCAAGAATGTGGGGGATCGGAAGAATTGCTGCGCCGCTCATCGACAGCGCGTTGCGCAGTTGTATATGGTAAACCGGTGTCATTGGCAATGTGCGGTGCGGCAAAAAGCGGTGATTCGGCAGTGGGGATTAGGGATTCGCCGCGGCATTGCGACCTGATCCCGTGTGCGAGACCCAGCGCTTGCGCGGCGCCGTGCGAGCGGATTAGCTGCACATCCTTGACCTGGGAGGGCGACGGATGCGGAACACGACGACAACGGAAGGCGCTGGCGTGGCGCTAACGGATGCTGCCGACGACAACGGCCTGCGGCGCCTGGCCTCGCGCCCGGTCCTGAGGCATGCGGCCGGCGCGCTGGCGCTGGCGTGGCGCCATCGCCGGCAGAGCGCACTGGGCATTTTGCTGGCACTGGCACTCGCCGGCCCCGCGCTTGCCGCCGAGCACCCGAGCAGCGAAACCGCGGCCGAGCAAGCGGCGCGGATCCCGCTGTGGCCGGACCCGGCGCCCGGCTCCGCGCCCGGCCCCGACCAGGCGCGCATCGTCGACCGCAGCGACGACCCGGCGCTGCCCGATCGCGCCATCAGCGGCCGCTACCAGCCCTACCTGGTGGTGTACCGGCCGAAGACGCCGAACGGCAGCGCGCTGCTGGTCGCGCCCGGCGGCGGCTACGCGCGCATCGTGCTGGACAAGGAAGGCACCGCCTTGCTGCCGATCTTCGCCGAACAGGCAGGCATCACCCTGTTCGTGCTGCGCTATCGGCTACCCGATGCGGAAGCGGCGGGCGCCGACGCCGCGGCGCAGCGCGACCTGCCGCTGGCCGACGCGCAGCGCGCGCTGCGCCTGATCCGCGCGCGCGCCGCCGACTACGGCGTGGACCCGCACCGGGTCGGCGCGATCGGCTTCTCCGCCGGCGGCCACGTCGCCGCCAGCCTCGGCACCCGCTACGACGACCGCGTCTACCCGGCGCGCGACGCCATCGACCGGCTCAGCGCGCGGCCGGACTTCCTGCTGCTGCTGTACCCGGTCATCGACATGGGCAGCGGCACCGCGGCGCATACCGGCTCACGCCTGCGGCTGCTTGGCCGCCATCCCGATGCCGCCACGATGGTGGCGTATTCGCTGCAGAACCGCGTGATTCCGGCGATGCCGCCGACGTTCCTGGTGCACGCGCAGGACGACCGCGTGGTACCGGTGGAGAACAGCCTGCTGTTCTACCAGGCGCTGCGCCAGGCCGGCGTGCCGGCGGAACTGCACCTGTTCGCGCACGGCGGCCATGGCTTCGGCACCCGCGGCATCGCCGGCCTGCCCTTGGCGGCATGGCCGACCCAGGCGCTGGAATGGATGCGCAGCGTGCAGGGCGACCCGGCCGCGCTGGCGCCGATCCTGCCGGCCGCGCCGAAGCAGTAGCGGGCGCAGCCGCGTTGCCATGCACCACACCGCCATGACCCAGCGCGCGAACGCCGACTGCCTCGGGCCGCCTCGCGCGGCGCACGCCACAGGCCTGCCGCCTTGCACCCATCCGATCCTTTCCGCTGTCGGCCCGGGCTTTCGCCCATGGCCGGCGGCGCTTGCCCACGGACTCCGCCACGCATGACCACGCCCGCCGCCATCCCGCCTGCCGCGCCTGCCGCCATCGCGTCCACCGCACCCGACGACCACGGCCGGCGCCGCTTCCTGCACGGCAGCGCGCTCGCCGCACTGGCAGTGAGCGGTGCCCTGCCTGGCGGTAGCGCCGGCGCCGCGCCCGCGCCCGCCGACCCGCAAGCGCCGCTGGCGCGCACCCGCAGCGGTCGCATCCGCGGCTATCGCGACCAGGGCGTGCAGGTGTTCAAGGGCATTCCCTACGGCGCCGACACCGCACAGCGCCGTTTCCAGCCGGCGCTGCAGGAACACCCCTGGCGCGGCGTGCGCGACTGCACCAGCTACGCCGCTTCCGCGCCGCAGCTCAAGCTCGACCCGGTCAGCGAGGACTGCCTGTTCCTCAACGTGTGGACGCCCGCCCTGCGCGACGGCGCAAAGCGCCCGATCCTGTTCTACATCCACGGCGGCGCCTACAACAACGGCTCCGGCAGCGATCCGCAGTACGACGGCGCGCGCCTGTGCCGGCGCGGCGACGCCGTGGTGATCAGCGTCAACCACCGCCTCAACGCGTTCGGCTACCTGTACCTGGCGCAGCTCGGCGACGCCGAGTTCGCCGCGTCCGGCAACGTCGGCCAGCTCGACCTGGTGCAGGCGCTGCAGTGGGTGCGCGCGCACGCGGCCGAGTTCGGCGGCGATGCCGGCAACGTCACCGTGTTCGGCCAGTCCGGCGGCGGCGCCAAGATCGCCACGCTGATGGCGATGCCGGCCGCGCAGGGCCTGTTCCACCGCGCCTGGACCATGAGCGGCCAGCAGGTCACCGCCGCCGGCCCGCGCGCGGCCACGCAGCGCGCGCAATTGCTGCTGCAGGCCTTGCAGCTCGACGCCACGCAACTGGCGGCGCTGCGCACGCTGCCGATGCAACGCCTGCTCGAGGCCACGCGCACGCGCGATCCGTCGCGGGTGGAGAACACCTCCCTGTACCTGGGCCCGGTGCTGGATGCGCAGGTGCTGCACCGGCATCCGTTCTGGCCGGACGCACCGCCGCAATCGGCGACGATCCCGATGGTGATCGGCAACACCCACGACGAGACCCGCGCCTTCCTCGGCAACGATCCGGCCAACTTCGCGCTGAGTTGGGACACGCTGCCGGCCAAGCTGGAGCAGGAACAATTCGTGGACCTGCTGCCGCAGGTGGTGATCGCCGAGTACCGGCGTCTGTATCCGCACTACACGCCGAGCGAAGTGTTCTTCGCCGCGACCACCGCCGGGCGCTCGTGGCGCGGCGCGATCGAGGAAGCCGAAGCGCGCGCGCGGCAGGGCGCGCCGACCTGGGCCTATCAACTCGATTGGGGTTCGCCGCTGGACGGCGGCAAGTTCGGCGCATTCCACACCCTGGACATCCCGCTGGTGTTCGACAACATCCGCCAGCCCGGTTCGCGCACCGGCGACGGCACGCAGGCGCAGCGCGTGGCCGATGCGATGAGCGAAGCGCTGCTCGCCTTCGCCCGCCACGGCGATCCCAACTACGCCGGGCTGCCGCGCTGGGAACCGTATTCGCTCGCCCGGCGCGAGACCATGCTGTTCGACGCCGACAGCCGCCTGGCGCACGACCCGCGCGGCGGCGAACGGCGGCTCTACCAGCAGGTGCCGTTCGTGCAGCGCGGGACGTTCTGAGGCAGCGCAACCAGCCGCAGCGCGCGGCAGGTCAGTTGCCGGAGTAGGCCCAGTAGAGCCTGGACGTCCGGGTATCGTAGGCCATGAAACCATCTCCATTGGAGGACACGGTTCTCGGACCAAGATAGCCCGCTTCGCTGTACAGGACGGTGATCACGACGTGCGGGGATCGCAGCGCGGGAAGTTGCGGACATCCCGGCTTGCGCGCGTTGTACTCGATGAAACCATCGAACGTTTCGCTCTGCGAGTCGTCGAATGGAGCATGGTGCCAGTGGCGTTGCCGCGCATCTTCGCTGGCCCAATAGGCATCGGGAATCTTCGCTACATCTACGGCATAGGTGTAGTCGATGCCGTCGAGAAATCCTTCTTCCCGGCAGGCCTGCGGTATCCCGCGCAGGGAGGTGACGTGACCGAGTCCGCTGCGTTGCAGTTGATCGCGCATCACGCCGACGGCGATATAGGTGCGCATCATCGTGGACACCATCTGCAGCTGCACGATCGCCCCCACGGGGATCACCAGCCACAGCGCGAGAACCCGCAACGTCTTGACCAGACGCATCGATCACCTCGGCGAAGGGCTATGCACGCCCCCCTAGCGTCGCATGCCATGCCGGCCTGCGCTACCAACCCGTGTCCTCGGCCAGCACCACCTGGTTGCCGCCACCGATGCGCGCGCGCTGCAGCAGCGCTTCGGCACGTTGCATCAGCGTGGCGGCGGTGTCGGCTGGCGCGGCGAGCAAGGCGCCGACGCTGACGCCGAGCTGTTCGTTGGCCATGTCGGCGTGCGCGATCGCCAGCAGCTCGACCATGTCGCGCAACGCCGGCGCCACCTGGCGCAGGTGCGCGCCGCTGGCGTCGTACAACACCAGCGCGAAGCGGCCCGCATCGATGCGCATGGTCACGTCCATCGGCCGCAGCAGGCATTGCAGCACCTCGGCCACGTCCACCACCGCGCGATCGGCCTCGCGCGCGCCGTAGCGCTGCACGAAGGCGGCGTATCCATCCAGTTCGACCAGGATCAGCGCTAGTCCGCGCTGCAGGCGCCGGGTCTCGGCCAGCGCCACCGCCAGGTGTTCGTCGAAACGGCGGCGATCGCCAAGGCCGGTGAGCGCGTCGCGCAAGGCCTCGTCGTCGCGCACCCGCCGCTGCAGGAATCCCTCGCGGCGCGAATGCTCGCGCAGATAGCCGCCGACCGCGCCGATCGGCACCGCCGCCCACAGCAACCATTGCAGGCGCAGATAGGCGTCGCGCGCCGCGCCGTCCAGCAACAGGTGCGCGGCCGCGGCGCTGATCGCGCACAGCACCAGCGCCACCGCCACGCTCTGCCACAGCGCCAGGCCCAGCGGGAAGAAACCGGCGACGATCACCAGGGTCATCACCGCGGCGGCATAGCGCAGTTCCTGCGGCGGATAGCCGATGCTCGACAGCACCAGGCCGGTGCCGCCGACCAGCAACAACAGCGCCGCCCGGCCCGGCCCGTGCGCAGCCGCGCGATGGATCGCCACCGCCACCCACAGCAACGCCAGCAAGGTGGCCGCGCGCACCGCCACCGCATAGCCGAGCAGCCCGGTGCTGCCCGACCAACCGAAATGCAACGCGTCCCAGGCCAGCAACGCCAGCGCGATCAGCACCCCGAGCGAGGCCGCCACGCGTTGCGCGAAGCCCAAGGTCGATGCGGTGTAGCGGCGATACGCCCGTTCCAGCGGCGGGTCGAAGCGCAGAGCGGCAAAGCCGCGATGCAGTTGCCTGGCGTAGTCCTCGCCGGACGGCGCGTCCGGCGGTCCTTCGTAGCGGTGGTGCATGCGATCCCCTGTACACGGCAGCGTGGAACAGAACGCGGCGGCTGTCACACAATTCACCGTACGACGCCCAGCGCCAACGCTGCAGACTTCGACTTCCGCGTACATGAGAAATCACTGGCGCACGATTGTCCACTTTTGTCCGCCATGCATGCATGCGATGCGCAGCGCATGTCAGCGGCAGGATGCAGCGTGGACGCGCCGCGACTGGCATGCGACAGCGCGTGCGGCCGGTGGCCGCAGCGGCCCGAGCGACGGCCGAGGGACAGCGCTCAGGTCTTCGCCGGCAGCGCCCACACGCTGTTGGGATCGCCGTTGCGGCCGCGGCGAAGGGTGGCGCGCGCCATCTGCCAGTAGGCCCAGGCCAGGGCCAAGGCACAGCCATCCACCGCCAGCAACAGCGAACTGCTCCACGGCGCCACCCAGCCGCCGGCGCCGCGCAGCGCGGCCAACGGCACCAGCGCAGTCAGTACCGCGCAGGCCAACAGCAGTTCGTAGGCGCCGCGTGCGGTGGGGCGCAGCAGCGCCCAGGCCACGCTCAGCCCGAACACGGCGTAATAGACGTAACGCTCCTGCCCCGGCGGCAACAGCCGCGCGGCGACGAACAACGCAGACACCCCCGCCACGCAGCCCAGGCAGATGCCCACCGTGAGCCGCGCCAGCGCATGCGTGCGCCACGGCTGCGCCTGCTGGCGCCGCTTGCGCCGCGCCTCCACCCACAGCAGGTTGCCGCTGTAGAACAGGAACGCGCCGCCCAGGCCAAGCAGGAAATACAGCCACCGCAGCGGCGCTCCGCCGAAGTTGGCGTAGTGCAGCGCCTGCAGTCCGCGCAGCGACGCCACGCCGGGCGACATGTCCTGCGGCGCCAGCACCCGCAGCACCTTGCCGGTGGCCGCTTCCATGGCCACGCCGGCCATCGTGTTGAGCCGGCGCTGCGGGTGCTGGCCGTAGATTTCCACGCGCGCATTGGCATCGCCGGCGTCGTGGAAGGACAGGCTTTCCGGCTCGAAGCCCGGACTGGCCGCGCGCGCGCGCGCCAGCAGCTCGGCCACCGGCAGCAACGGCGCCTTGATGTGCGCCGGCTGCACGTGCGGCGTCAGCTCCAGATCCGGCTCCAGCACCTGCATCAGCTTGCCGTCGAACACCAGGTACTGGAATGGCGCCAGCAGCAGCACGCCCAGCGCCAGTACCGCGCCGGACCAGGCGAAGATCACGTGGAACGGCAGCGACAGCATGCCGACCACGTTGTGCGCGTCCTGCCACAGGCGCTTGACGTTGCGTCCCATGCGCAGCGCGAACAGGTCCTTCAGGAACACCGGCGCGTACAGCACTACGCCGCTGACCAACGCCAGGCCATAGAGAATGCAGACCACGCCGAACAGGTAGGTGCCGAAGGTGCGCGGCAAGCCGGCGGTGAAATGCAGGTCGTACAGGAAGTCGACGAAACCGGTGCGTTGCGGCAGCTGCAGCGGTTGCCCGTCGGCACCGGGCTGGAACTGCACGGTGCCGCCGAACGCCTGCGCCGGCGGCCCGAACGCATACAGCCGCGGCTGCGCGCCGTGTTCGCCCGGCAGCATCAGCGAGAACGATTCGGCCAACACCGGATGCCGCGCCAGCACAGTATCCAGCAGGGCCTGCGCCGCCTGTTCCGGCGGCTGCGTCGCCGGAGCGGCGAGCGCCGGCGCGCGCGGCCAGTCGTTGAGCTCGTGGGTGAACACGGTGATCGCGCCGACATAGAAGGCGATGAACAAGGCCATGCCGGCCAGCAGGCCCATCCAGCTGTGCGCCGACAGGAACTGACGCAAGGTCGCCGCCTTCATACCGTCACCTGCACCAGGCCGGCGGCCTTCAACGCGTACAGCAGGCCATGGCACAGCAACGTGGCCAGGCCCAGCCACAGCCAGGCGCGCGCGCCGCTGCGGAACACGAACGCCAGCGACATCGCGCCGATCCACAACGGGAACATCAGCAGCAGCCACGGCAACGTATGCACCTGCAACGCGCCCGGCCACAACAGCACGCACAGCCCGACCACGCCCACCGCCAGCGGCAGGCCGAGCACGATCGCCGCCAGCCATCTAGCCCACATCGGCGCGGCCTCCGCGTAGTTGCCGCCATGCATCCAGGAACGGCAGCGCGACCGCGGCCAGCATCAGCGCGCTCAGCGCCGCGAACGTGCCGGCCCACACTCCGAGCGCGGCGATCGCCGCGACCAGCGCCAACATGCTCAACAGCGCACCCGCCACGCGCAGCGCGCGCGCATGCGGGCGCCAATCCGGGCGCAGGCGCTGGTGCGCGGTGGCCAGGTAGAACGCCAGCGCCGCCAGCGGCGCGGCGAGCAGGTACAGGGCGGTGGTCAGCGCGTGCATGGCCATCGTCGGTTACCAGCGCGCCTCGAAGCCGATGCCGACCACGCGCGGCGCGCCGAGGATGGCGATCGGCTGGTCCGCCCAGCGGTACTGGACGTACTGCCTGTCGAGCAGGTTGTTGGCGAACACCCACGCGCTCCAGTCCAGGTTCTCGTAGCCGAACTTGGCGTTGAGCAGCGTGCGCGAGGCCAGCCGCGGCGCATCGCTGCCGATGTCGGTGTAGACCTTGTCGCGGAAGTTGGCGTTGAGGTTGGCGACCCAGCCCGCGCCGAAGCGCCAGTTGCCGCCCACGGCTGCGGTCCAGCGCGGCGCGTAGGCGAACTCGCGGCCGGCATAGTCGGTGATCTGCGCGTCGGCCACGGTCTTGAACTCGTCGTAGCGGGTGCGCGAATGGCCCAGCGACGCATACCAGTCGAAGCCCTCGCCGAGCCGGTGGCTGAGCTCCAGCTCGAAGCCGTACAGGTGCGCGCGGCCGGCGTTGACGGTGTTGTAGTCGTAGTCGTTGAGGCCGAAGAAGGCGAAGACCTGCTTGTCCTTCCAGTCGATGTAGTAGGCGTTGGCATTGACGCTCAGGCGCCCGTCCAGCCACTGCGAGCGCAGCGAGGCCTCGTAGTTCCAGGTGTATTCCGGGTCGTAGGCGAAGGCCTGGCTGCGCGCGGTGTTGAAGCTGGAGCCGCCGGAGCGGTAGCCGCGCTGCACCACCAGGCTGGCCGCCAGATCCGGGCTCCATTCGTAACGCGCGCCGAGCTTGGGCAGGAACGCGCTGAAGTCGCGCGTGTTGTCCGGCACTTCGCCGCTGGCCGAATCGACGATGCCGGCCACGCCCGCGTTGATCGCGTTGATCGCCTGATACAGCGCGGTACCGGGGCTGGCGAAGCTGGCGGCGCTGGGATAGGTGCCGACGAATGTCGCGGTGGTGCTGGAGGCCATCTCGTAGCGCTGGCGGTCGTAGCGCACGCCGCCGAGCAGCGAGAAGCCGCCGCCCACGTGCCACTGCCCGTCGGCGAACAGCGCGCGGTTCTCCGAGGTAGTCGGCGCATCGCTGGCATACAGCACCGGGATCACCGGCAACGCCGCGCCATACGCGGCCGAGATCGCCGCCGCGTTGGCGGCCGGGAAACCGGCGCCGGTCAACAGGCGGGTAATGGTGGCCAGCGGGGTATTCACGTCGAGGCGGTTGACCACGTCGTTCTGGGTGTCGTGCTTGGCCCAGTACAGCCCGAACAGGCCGTCCACGGCCTGGCCGTCGTAGTTCAGTCGCAGTTCCTGCGAGGTGGTGCGGGTGGTGGCCAGGCGCCTGGCGTAGGCCGTCTGCGCCGCGCTGCGGTCGCCGTCCCAGGTGCTGTCCATGTCGACCTTGTTCCATGCCGTCACCGCCGACAGCGACCAGGCCGCATCGATCTCATAGTCGACGTTGAGGTTGGCGATGTCGCTGTCGGTCAGGCTGCGGTTCGGCGTGTCGTCGTGGTTGGTGCGGCGCTTGAAGTAGTCCGCCTCGTCGGTGGGCACGTACACGTACAGATACGGCCCGTTGCGGTGCGCCTTGGTGTAGCCGAGCTGGACCTTCAACCCGTCGATCGCCGACGGCGTCCACAGCAGCTTGCCGCGGTAGGTCAGCGCGTGCAGCGCATCGTCGGACGCCTGGCGCGTGTCGTTCCAACTGTAGCCTTCGAAGCTGCGTTGTTCGACCGAGGCGCGGAAGGCCAGTTCGTCGGCCACCAGCGGGCCGCCGAACGCCGCGGCCAGGGTGCGGTCGGACGGATCGGAGGCCAGCACCCGCAGCTTGCCTTCCCAGTCCATGGTCGGCTCGGCGGTGTGCAGGATCACCGCGCCGGCCAGCGCGTTCTCGCCCTGCAGCGTGGACTGCGGTCCGCGCAGGATCTCCACCTGCTGCAGGTCCCACAGGCTCAGCGGCGCCGAACTGGTCGCGTTCCGCGGCAGCGCCGCGCCGTCCAGGTAGATGGTGGCGAGCGGCGCATCGCCGCCGCCATCGATGTCGCGGATGCCGCGGATGGTGAAGCCGGTATCGCCATAGCTCTGCGCCACGTTGGCGGTGCGGTTGAGCACCTCGTAAAGGTTCTGCAGGTTTTCCTGCTCGATCCGCGCCTGGGTGGTCACCGCCACGCTGCTGGTGGTGTCCTGCAGCGTGCGTGCGCGCTTTTCGCCGGTGACGACGATGCGGTCCAGGGTGGTGGGATCGGCGACATCCGCCTCGGCGGCCAGCGCAGGCGCTGAAACATGCAAGGCCAACACCGCGGCGACGGAAACAGACAAGGGCAACAAATTGACGCGCACGCGCATCGCTCCGTGAAAAGGAAATCGGACGGAGGCATGGCGATGGCTGTGCCTGGCTGCCTGACCTGGCAGCGCTGGGCGCGGACTTTAACAGAGCATGAAGATGGCGGCTACAAATTTGTGCGGTGTATCAAGGGCTGCCATGGCGAATCTTCGGCATGGGTTCTTCCCGCTCTTCAGGACGGAGCGGCCTTTGTAGGAGCGGCTTCAGCCGCGACAGGATCTATCGATAACGCCTGTCGCGGCTGAAGCCGCTCCTACACAAGCCGTCGCGACGGCGCAGCCCGTCAGCGCCGTCGTGACCGCTAGTCACCCGAGCGAACCGGAGCCGCGTTACAGCAGCGCCGGCGTTGCGCGGTTCAATGCCAATGCACGTCGACCGACAGACCGACGATACGCGGCTCGTTGTACACCGCCGCCATGTAGTTCTCGATCACGCCCTTGAGGTTCTTCTCGTTGGTGATGTTGCGCGCGAACGCCGCCACTTCCCACGCGCCGTAGTCGCCGCTGTAGCCCAGCTTCAGGCCGCCTTCGAAGCTGCCCTTGGAATTGAACTCGGTCGAGTCGTACAGCACGAAGCTGGTCTTGCCCTGCTTGTTCCAGTCGGTGGCGACGAAGAACGCGCCGCCGTCGGCGACCGGGATGTCGTAGCGCGCGGCCAGGTTCACGTTGTAGGTGGGCGCGTTCGGCAGCGGATTGCCGTCGATCTGGGCAAAGGTGTTGGCGCCGAGCTTGATCGTCGGATCGTTCACCGTGCACACCACCACGCCGTTCAGCGCGCACACCTGCGCGTACACGCGCTTGTCCTGGATCTCGCTGTGCAGCAGGCTCAGGCCGGCGCTCAGCGACAGGTTCGGGATCGGGCGCCAGTCCAGATCGGCTTCCATGCCGTAGGCCTTGGCCTTGTCCGCATTGAACAGCACGCCGTTGCCGTTGGAGTCGTTGCCGTTGAGCTGGATGTCATCGACCGTGTAGGTGAAACCGGTGACGTTCAGGCGCAGGCGGTTGTCGAACAGGCTGCTCTTGATGCCCGCTTCCCACGACAGGATCGTCTCCGAATCGGCGGTGGTGAAGTCGGAGTTGAACACCGCCGAGCGGCCCTGGATGGTCGGGCCGCGGAAGCCGCGGGCGACCTTCGCGTACACGCTGACGTTGTCGTCGATCGCGTACATCGCGCTGAAATCCCAGCTCGGCTGGGTGTCGGCCATGCGCACGTCGCGGCGGCCGCGGTAGGTGACCACGCCGGCGGCGGTGTCGGCGGTCTTGAGCAGCTTGGTTTCCTTACTGTCGCGGGTCTGGCGCACGCCTGCGGTCAGGGTCAGCGCGTCGGTGGCCTTGTAGGTCAGCTGGCCGAAACCGGCCCATGAGGTGTTGCTGTTGCGCAGGCGCACCCAGTTGTTCGGATTGCGCGCCGCGGTCTGCAGGAAGTAGGCGCGCTGGTAGAAATCGGTGGTGTCCTTGCCGTCGAAGTAGAACGCGCCGGCCTGCCACTGCAACGGCGCGTCGCCTTCGCTGGCCAGGCGCAGCTCCTGCGTGTACTGGTCCAGATCGCGCACCTGGCCCATCGACTGGCCGTAGCCGTTGGCAACTCCGTTGACCGGATAGTTCGCCGCTGCGCCGCCGTCGGTATCGCCGCGGCTGTAGCCGGAGGTGGTTTCGTAGGCGCTGATCGAAGTCAGCGACACGCCGCCGAAGTCGTACACCCCCTTGAGCGAGCCGCCGTGGGTCTTGTACGCCTGCGGATTGTCGTGCGCCTCGTCGTAGGCGACCTGGTCGCGCGGCACATCGACCTTGTTGGAGCCCTTGGTGACCGCATTGCGCAGGAACAGCGTGGAGGTGCCGTCGTAGTCGCGGGTATGCGCCGAGGCCAGCAGCGAGAAGTTCTCGCTCGGCTTGAGCAGCAACTGCAGGCGCGCATTGCGGTCGTCGTAGCCGCCCATCGCGTCCTTCTTCGGCGTCGCCGTGCCGTCGGCGCTGGGGCCGCTGTAGGTGTTGTCCACCCAATCGTCGCGGTGCTGGTACAGCGCCGACACGCGGAACGACAGCACGTCGTTGATCGGCCCGCCGAAACCGCCGTCGAGCGAGGTGGTGCCGTAGCTGCCGTAGCTGGCGCTGAGCCGGCCGCTGTAGTCGTCGCTGGGCTTGATGCTGTCGAACTTGACGATGCCGGCGGTGGTGTTGCGGCCGAACAGCGACCCCTGCGGACCGCGCAGCACTTCCACCTGGTCCAGGTCGTAGACCGGGTTGGACTTCAGCACCACATGCTCCAGCACCACGTCGTCCTGGATGATCGACACCGGCTGCGAGGCGCCGAGATAGAAATCGATGTTGCCCAGGCCGCGAATGTAGAAGCGCGGGAAGATGCGGCCGGTGGTGGTCTCGGCATAGAAGCTGGGCACGCGGCCGGACAGCGCCAGCAGCGTGTCGTCGCCGCCGGCGGTGTAGTTGCGCATCGCATCGCCCTGCATCACGCCCACCGACACCGGCACTTCCTGCAGGTTCTGCTCGCGGTGCTCGGCGGTGACGGTGACGGTGTCCAGCGAGGTCGCCGCATCGCCGGCCGCGGCGCCGCGCGTGGCCTGCTGCTCGCTACCGGCCAGCGACGGCGCCATCTCTTGTGCGGCGGCCGAGGTGGCGATCGACGCCAGCAGCAGGCCGGCGCAGGCCTGGGCCAGGCGGTTGCGGACCAGCGCGCCAGGCAGGCGCGACGAACGCGCGACCAAGCGGCACGCGGAAAGAGAGGGATGCAGCAACATGGCGATTCCTTTGGGCTGGATGACGATTCCGTTCGGCTTGCGCGACGGCCCGCCATTGGATGGCGTAGCGCGGCACGATATGTCATCTGTGTTGCATCCCGGTTGCAAGGCAGCCGGGAGAGCGGCAACGACGCCGCATGGCCGGCACGGCCACAGCATGCGTGTTCTTACAGACTCCGGACGGGCTCGCGACCTGGCGACGACACGGCGGCGACGGACGTTTCACCCACGCCCGCCGATGCTCGGCCCGGACACGATCGTGCCGCCTCGCTGGAGACCCCGCATGCGCATCACCCTGCTGGCCCCACTGTTGCTCGCCCTCGCCGCCTGCTCGCGCGACGATACCGGCCCGGCCACGCACCCGCCCGGCGCCGAAGAAACCGCCAAGACCGACATGCTCGAAGCCGGCGCCAAGGCGCTGCAGGGCAACGGCCCGCTGGCCAAACTCGACATCCACCTGGTCGGCTTCCATCCGATGAAGGAGCACCCGCACCAGCAGATGGAAGCGCACCACTTCTGCCGCCAGGTCAACGAAGACTTCGCGCAGTGCGCCCTGTTCGACGGCGACAGCGCGCAGGCCAACCTGACCGGCGTGGAGTACATCATTTCCGAAACCCTGTTCCAGCGCCTGCCGCCCGAAGAACGATGCTACTGGCACCCGCACAACGGCGAGATCCTGTCCGGCCAGCTGTCTGCGCCCGGCTTGCCGCTTGTGGCGGAAAAGGAACTGATGCGGAGCAAGATGAATAGCTACGGCAAGACGTGGCACACCTGGCATACCCGCGACGGCGCCGGTCCAGGCGACGCGATGCCGACCGGCGAGGCGATGCTGGCCTGGTCGTTCAACCGCGATGGCGAGCTGCAGCCGTCGCTGCAGGCGCGCCGCGACCAAGTCGCCGCACACAGCGCCGCCGAGCTGCGCGCCGATCGCAAGGACCTCACCGCGCTGGCGAAACCGCAGGAGGGCGTGGACCTGTTGCGCCCGGCGTTTCCCGAGGCCACACCGATCCCTGGCGTGTCGGATGCACGGACGCAGCATCCCTAGCGGCTCCCGATCCGCCCGTGCCCGAGCGGCAGCGAACGCCGAAGACCGGGCGGTTTGCGCGATCGCATGCAACGGATGAGCAAACGGCTCAGTCGCTATCGATGCCCACCACCGTCAGCAACAACGCAGGCGCTTCTTGGCCGGCTGCGGCTTCCGACAACATGCCGGTGACGCGCACGATCTGCCCGGCGCCTTCTTCTTCCAGATGTGCCGCCTGCTGCTTGCTCAGCGCCAGGCGCAGGCGGCGCACATCCTCATGGCGCGGCGCCTGTCCGGCGGGCGACGCCGCCACGCACACCGGCGTCGGCAGCGCCAACACCTCGCCGCCAGCGTCGCCCGCAGCAGCTTCGCTGACCGGCGCTCCCTTTATGTGCGGCTCCAACTTGCCGGACAGCGTGACCTTGATCGGCCCATAGGGCAGGCAATGCGGCTGCGCTGCCCGCGCGATCGGCGCAGCCGCCAGCGACGACAACAGCAACAGCGGCAACATCCGGATCGACATCGGCAGCACACACGCAGGGAAGACGGGCGCGAGGATACGCCAGCTTGATGGCCGTCGCGCGTCAGCTGCCCAGGCCTCATCGCGCGGCTCCCGTCCGGGCTTCACCGGCGCCAGCCATTGCGGGTATTGGCGATCTCACAGCCGCAAGAAACCGCAGCCATGCCGCGCGCGATCCCGCCTCGCCACGTCCATGGCGGCAGCGAGCCGTTCCCTGCGAATCTCACCGGATTCGATATCCGGTCGCATTGCCTCCTTGGACGCACGCCTGGCGCGTAGTACCGTGCCGTGTCCACACGCGAAGGAGAGCAAGGATGCGGATCTGGGTGATGATCGTGCTGCTGGCACTGGCCCCCGCGGCGCAGGCGGAGGAAGGAAAGCTGGGATGGCTGCAGGCGCACGAGATCGTGGACCTGTGGCAAGACTTTTCCGTCAACGACGACATCATCGCCGAGGACTACGCGGGCTTCGTCCGCGCTGTCGACCTCGATGCCGATGGCATCGACGAGATCGTCTACCTCAACTCGTCCTACTGCATCGGATCCGGCAGCGACTGTCCCAACAGCATCGACGTGCTGCGCAAACTCGTTCCGGGCAAGACCCCGTCCATCGGCCGGCGCATCGACGAATGGGAAGCCAGGGCGCGCAAGACCGGGTACGTCCCGGACGCCGGCGAGCAAATTCCCGGAGAAGTCATGGAACTGCAGGCCAAGGGCAATCGCATCGACATCACTTTCGTCGTCCACGAGAACTCGCCGATCTGCCTGCGGCACCAGCGCGCGCCCGACGGCAGCGATCGTTGCCCGCCACCGGGTCGCTACACCTGGGCCTATGCCTGGGCACCCGGCAAGTTGACGCGCCTGCCCGACAGCCACTATCAAAAGCACGTTGCCAAGAGTCACTTTCCCGCACGTCTCCAGGGCAAATGGGTGATTGCGGGCAACAGCTGCGAGAAGACCGATGACCCGACGCAATACGTCACGTTCGGCAACGAGCGCATGACCGGTATGGGCGAAGACATCTGGCCCAATCTCGTCACCCTGCTCGCACGTACGCCGTGGACATGGCGGATCGTCACCGCCTCGACGAACGATCCCAACAAGGAGGTTGCCGCCGTCTTCACGCTAGCCCAGCGCGGGGATCGCCTGATCGTCGCCGAAGAATCGCGGGTGCGCACCTTCGATCGCTGCGGTTTCTAGACAGCGATCCTGCCGGCGATCATGCGCCTGTGCGGCTCTCGACATGCCGATGGATGGCCGCGATACCGGCCTCCATCCGCTTGCGAAAAGGAGTGGCTGAACTCGGCGTGGCCATCTTCTATGACCGTTTGAAACGCGCCGCCTCGAGTGCATATATCGCGGGAAGCACGGACGGATGACGCTTTACCCAAAGCGCACCCAAGTAGTCCACGACCGACCTGCCCCCGAGCGCCTCTTCCAGACGATCGCCATGCGCAGCCTGCAGCAGCGTGTGCGCGGATTCCATGACGTGTTCGGAAATTTTGGCCTGTGCGGTCCCGGTGTCTTTTCCCCATTCCTTCTGGATGGAGGAAATGAGCTTTCCGGCCTCTGCTTCCGCCAATGCGCGCTTTCGTGGCATGTGACTGCCTGTGTTGTCGAGTGGTAGATATCATCCACCCCAACCATCGGGCGGCGTGCCTTCGAACCGGATCCTCGCGCGTGGCGACATCGACGACAGGCTCGATGCCGTGGATAACGGGAGACGTGCGGCCGATACCAGAAACGTCCCTGCAAGCGCACGCATGGTCTCTCCTTTCGACTGAGGATGGATGGCGTTCTGGCACTGGACTCTATCGCCCGGAAAAGTCGTCTACCGCCACGTGGAATAGGATGTCACATGGGCATGGTCGAATCCTCCGTGCGCGTCCGCGTCCATATCGATGACGAAGCCTGATTGCCTCAGCACCGATTGCTCCGTGCCTACGACACACCGAAGATGCTGCGAAGCCGTTTCTTTGCAAGCGTCGAAGAAGTAGTCGTCCGAACCGAGCACGGCTGATCCTGCAAGATGGCGGTTCAGGCCTTGCTCCACCTGCTGTGCGCTATAGGCCGTGTAGGGCTGATCGAATGGCAGCCCAGACGCGGCGTACACAAGTTGCCATGGCGTCTCGCAAGCGCAGGGCGCCGGGGAATAGCCGAACAGCAGAAATCCTGCAGCGCATGCCGTGAGGGTTGCTGCTCCAAGGAGAGGAAGGCGTCGCTGCATGTTGCTCAATCCGGAGTTAAGTGTTGGCACACGGCTGGCTGGCTAAGCGCATTGCCTAATCTCATTGAGCGGTCTCAAGAATATCCTGTACTGGACAGCCACTTACGACAGCAAGCCTAAGTAGGACAAGGGCATCACCGTGTTGCTGATGCCTTGGCCGAGAAAAACTTGTCAGCGCTGCATACGGATTACCACGATTATGGACGCATCCCCCCACGATGGCATGGCATGCTGCCCCACTGCTTCTCGCCCTGCAAATCGTCAGGTCGCGATGACGCGCACCTGCACGACATTGCCTTCCGGATCATGGCCATCCAAATGCAGTTGATCGCGCCAGCGCCACGCGGATGCGAGCGGCTTGAAGGCGCCGCCGCTGGACTCGGCGGCGGACCGGGCATGCTCCAGGCTCTCCACCAGGAACGAGCATTTGATTGGCGTTGCGGTTCTCACGTGGAGCGGCCCAGGTGCGGGAGAGGGTGCCCTGTCGCTCGCCATGCGGACCACCGCGATTTCGTAGTGGGGATTGCCCACCACCACGAATGCGTCGTCCTGTTCCACAAGCACGAGCGAGAGCGTGTTCCTGTAGAACTCGGCGACCCGCTCGATGTCCCGGGCGTAGATCACGGTGAGGGCATGGACGGGATGGGAAGTGCTCATGCAATCGGCTCCGGTTCGAAGGCTCGGTTGGGCAGCTCCTGGCCGCACCATGGACAGAATCGCGCAAATGCATACTGCTCATTGATCGACCAGCATGCATCCTCGCCCCTGAACATCTCGAACGCGAATCGCACCTCAGCGTCGGGATGGGTCGCAGCTGAGAACATGTGGATGCAGCAGTACTTGCTCTGCCGTTCGCGATGCGTCACGCGCTCGGGAAACTGGGCATCCATCCAACTGGCGCTCCACCGCTGGCACGCTGCGCACTCCTCGATATGCGCCATCGCCTCATATGTTGTCCGATCTGGGAAATGCGCCTCTTCGACGGCGATCATCCCTTCCAGCGTCAGCTTGAGCGTCGCATCGCCGTCGATGCGGTCGCGCATGCTGGCCATCGTCTTTCGGGCGGCAAGGCAGGTCTCGTCGGTCGTCATGGGCTATGCGTTCGCTGCGATGTGTGAGGTTGGCCGAGCCGCAGCGGCCTAGGCCGGCATGGCGTCAGGCAGCATCCAGCGCTGCCTGCAGCCGTGAAAGCTTGTGGAGGTATTCGTCCGTGTACTCCCAATCGGCCTGGAGCCTGGCCCAGACCGCTTGGCGCTTGAGCGCGCGTACCGCGAAAGGCTTGGCCGAAGCATCGATCGTGCCCTCATCGGCGAGCTGGCCGAATGCCGTCGCCAGCACCGAAACGTCGGTGGTGAAGATGTACTGCTGATCGTCGAAATCGGGATCTTCGATCTGCTCGCGCACCGTGGACTCGTTGAAGATGGCGTCCGAATAGTCGGAGGCCTCCATCTCCCCGACCGACTCGATCGTCCAGATGATGCATGCCTCGAGCGGTTCACCCGGATGTTGCTTGCGCCATTCGCGGTACTCGTGAAGGGCGGTATCTCCTTCGTCGGAGCCGAACGGAGCAAGCTCGTCCGTGCAATCCCAGAAGAATTCGTCCGGAATGATCTGCAGTGCGCGGGGATGGCCGTGTTCCTTGTCGATGCCGCCGAGATCTTCTTCCATGACGTTTCCTCGTACCTGTGCGGATTGAATGGGCGGGATTGTAGGGGCTTCGGTCGCCGAACGGGAGCGTGCGCTCGGACCTTTCGATAGGTTCTCAGGTCTCTTGCCTAAAGGCCCCAGGCCGGCGTGCCACTGGAACGCATGAGCGCGGTCGTCGCGTGCACCAAGTCGTCGCCATTGGCCCACACTATCGCCACACACCTGAAGTGATCGAGATGCACAGAGCTTGGCTGCTCCCCCTGTTGGCGATACCGGCACTGGCGCATGCCGCGCCGGACGATGCCGATGCGGACACTTGCCGCGTTAGCCTGTTCACCGACAGCCAGGCCGGGTTCGCGCTCGCCAAGGTGGCGGTGCCGCGGTTGTATCTGCTCGGCGGCGATGACGGCTGCCCCGGCAAGGGCGAAGCCGCCTGCCGGCAGCGCGCCTACGTGGTCAAGGGCGATGCCCTGGTCCTGGCGCAGCGGCGCGATGGCTTTGCCTGCGCGTTCTATCCCAGCAAGGCCGGCGACAGCACCGGCTGGGTCGCACAGGCCAGCGTGCAGCCGTTGCCGAGCGCGGCCCAGCCGACGCCGCAGGCCTGGAACGGCCACTGGCACGATGGCGACAACGAACTGCAATTGACCGCCAATGGCGACGGCAGCGTGACCGTCACCGGCGATGCCTACTGGCCCAGCGCCAACCCGGATCCGGAGCAAGTACCTGGCGGCCCGCATATAGGCGCCGTCGCTGCGCGCGGCTATCCGGACGGCAACCGGATCGAGGTCAGCGAGGACGAGTGCACGGTCCGTCTGCAGTTGCTTGGCGACCTGCTGGTGGTCGCGGACAACCTGCAGTGCGGTGGTGCGAAGGTCAGCTTCGGTGGGGTGTATTGGCGGGAGAGGGCGGCGCAGCGTTGAGTTCGCAACATGGAAGCGAGATTTCGGCGGTGTCGGGGAAGCGCATACGCCGGCCACGTCCAATGCCAGGGAAGGCACACTGCGCCTAAGGCTCCTCCTGCTCAAGCAGCACAACGTTCATCGCACAGATCGAGCCGGACCATTGCGACAGGTGACCCTTGGACGCTTCCGAGAAGCTTCCGGTGACGTGAAGATGTTGCCCGTTGCCGTCCGAAGGGGCAGAAATGCCATCGATCCAGATACCGTCAGCGAACGTGCGGGCGAATTGATCTTTCCCGGGGGACGCATAGAGAGCAGAGTGCTCGAAGCCTTGGTTGTAGTAGCCGGTCACGGAGACATTACGTCCTTCGTAGGCGCGGCCGTTCGCGATGAGCTCTTCGATGCGAACAACCTTGATGGGACCGACGCCCTGGGCCTGGGGACAATAGAATCTCGACAACCGAATCCTACGATCCTGTTTCTGGCTGCCTTCCCCGTCGGCAGAACCCACGCCATGGCAGCCGGACACGATCGCGACAAAGCACACCAGAACGATTGTCTTCATGTGGTCGATGGCAATACGCCCCCACTACGTGGGTGCCCGCAGGCAGCACAGAACGACGCCTGTGGCGTACGCAATGGTTTGCTAAACCGGGGGTCAGAGTGCACTAAGAAAGTGCACTCTGACCCCATCCTCTGGACCCCGCGATGGCGCGAAGCAGCGCAGCCCTTCACTGGCAGCGGCCCATCATTTCGGTCGCTCATCGCTAGCGGCGCCAGCCCAAGACTTGAAAAGCGCATTGTCGTGCAACGGCTGGTAGATCGGATCCTGCAATTCGATCCTCGCCCACGTCGGATTCTCGGCCGCGAAGACGCCAAGTTCGCTGAGGGCGTCTTCGGGCTGTCCGAGTTGCATGGACAACCGGGCAGCACGCCGCCAGATGCGGTCCCACTGCCAACTCAGGTGCAGCGCCTGGGCGAGCGCTACCTTGGCCTCGGCGATTTTGCCGCGGTCGGCCAGGTGCTCGGCGTTGATCATCGCCTGATGGGCGTAGTAGCGGTCCAGCAGCCGGCGCAGATCCGGAACCGGAGACGCCGACGCGTCTACACGCAGATCTATATCTTCCCAATCGCCTCCCGGCGTTTTGACCAGCAACGCGGCCGACAACCTTCCGATGGTCTGGCCGCCCGCGTTCTCGCCCGCTTCCAGGCTGGCCATCAGGCAATTGGCCAACGTCGCGCGACATGAGAGGAAGTCCGTCTCCATGGCGGTCAGCACGCGCTCGGAAGCCAGCCCGTTTCCCTGGACCGAGTAGCCCTTGCCATGACGGGCGCCGGCCCAAGCCGAGGCGGCCGCTTCTTCGCCCGTGTAGGCCGTCGAAGCGCCCGCGGCAGCGACGATGCCGACTTGGCGCGCCGCGATGGTCGTTCCGTCGAAGTTCCCGTCCTTCGCCAACAGCTCAGCCATGACCTTCGACGGCGGCAAGCAAGTCGAGTCCTCTTGGGCCGTAGGCGGGATTGGTTTCGTACTGGGTGGCCAGTGCGCCGACCTTGGCCTTGGCATAGATCACGCTGGCACCGACCGCCAGATTGTTGGTGGCGACCGCCACGCCGCACGACCCATCCGGGGCGCATGCCGCGATCGAGAACGTCGCATACGCCTTGAGCGGGAAGGCGAGGCATACCAGCGCCATGGCGAGTCTGGCAAGAACATGCATTGCGGCATCTCCAGTGGGCAGGCGTGGAAATGGAATCGATTTGAAGCCGAGGATTGATCGGGATGCCCCCGCATTCGTCACGCCTTGCCACCACCGAGCCGCCGCAACGCGGCCCAGCGCGATCCTCGCCGAGCCGTCATCCGGCGTCAATCGTTCCAAGCGCTGCCGCGGCGGGCGGCCGACACCTGCGTCCGAACATCGGCGCAACCGCCAGGCCTTTCTCGGTCGTGCGCTTTCGCGACGCAGCCGGCACCGAATCGCCCGCCCGCCTGGCGCACGCTCGCCGCCGTTGGCCCACACTACCGGCCACACCCTTTGGAGCGATCGAGATGCGCGGAGTTTGGCTGCTCACCCTGTTGGCGGTATCGGCAATGGCGCACGCTGCGCCGGGCGATGAAGAGGCGGCCACCTGCCGCAATGGCGTGTTCGCCAATAGCCCGGCCGGGTTCGCGCTCGCCAAGGTTGCCGTGCCGCGGTTGTATCTGCTCGACGACAGCGACGGTTGCCCGAGCAAGGGCGAGGCCGCCTGCCGGCAGCGCGCCTACGTGGTCAAGGGCGATGTCGTGGTGCTGGCCCAGCGGCGCGACGGCTTTGCCTGCGCGTTCTATCCAAACAAGGTCGGCGGCAGTGCCGGCTGGGTCGCGCAGGAAAGCGTGCAGCCGTTACCGAGCGCGGCCGAGCCGACGCCGCAGGCCTGGAACGGCCGCTGGCACGATGGCGACAACGGCCTGCAATTGACCGCCAACGGCGACGGCAGCGTCACCGTCAACGGCGACGCCTATTGGCCCAGCGCCAATCCGGATCCGGAGGAAAGGCCGGGCGGCCCGAACGTGGGCGCCGTCACTGCGCGCGGCTATCCGGAAGGCAACCGGGTCGAGGTCAGCGAGGACGACTGCAACGTCCGTCTGCAGCTGCTCGGCGACCTGCTGGTGGTCGCGGACAACCTGCAATGCGGCGGCGCGAACGTGAGTTTCGGCGGGGTGTATCGGCGGGGGGCGGCGGCGCGGCGCTGAGGTCGGGCGTAGAACACGGCTTGTAGTCGCGTAGCCGCCAGCGTCAATTACCACCCCATCGCGACCTTTGCCGGTGCGGCTCGTCAACGGAGTGCAAGGTTCGCTGGGGACATCATGGTGGATACTTGGTCCGGAGCGCGCTTGAAGCCTTGGCTACGCGCCGGCACGGGCGCGGCCCCACGCCTGACTGAGCGCAATGCCGGTCTGCCCATCGGTTCGCATCCACAAGGTGTCCTGGCGTTTTCTTTCTGGCCAGTCGGCCGTCACCGCAAAGGGGAGTTACATGGTTCCGAAGCGTCTATCCGCAATAGCGCAATGCGTGGTTGCCCTGGCATTGGCGTCTTTCAGCATGTACGCCTTGGCGAAAGACACCTTCAAGTGCCCCGATACCCTGCGCGTCTCCGCTGCGGCCCTGCAGAGCCCGGACCTGCCGGAAGGCGGCGAGATGGCCTTCAAGAGCGATGCACCGCTGCCGTTTTTCTCCATGGGCATGTTCTCCGGGCACCCACGCGAGCAGGCGTCATTGGTTCCAGACAACGAGCGCGCGGCGCCAGCAGGCGGGGTCTCGACGTCCGTGTGGACGTTCCCTGGGCCGGACGCGTACGGAAAGTACGCGGTATGCGAGTACGGTCCCGCCGGTCAGGTCCAGATCTACAAGCGGATGCCTGATGCGGCGAGGACGTGCACAGCGACGGCGCGTAGCGTGCGCGCGCGGGAAGCTGCCTTCGAATGCGAATGACCCGCACGCCCCTATCGTGGCGGCGTTGTCCGGCGGAGGGATTGCCGCCCATGTGCGAGGAAGAACCTGGGGTCAGAGTGCACTTTCAAAAATGTCGCTCAGGGAAAGGTGCACTCTGAGCCACCCCTGATAACTCGGACACCTGAAAGCGAGGACAATCCTCGCACGGAGGTGTTCGATGCAGAAGCGGCAGCGGTTCACGGCGGAGTTCAAGCGGGAAGCAGTGCGATTGCTCAAGGCGGGGGATCGGCCAGCGGCCGTGATCGCGCGGGAGTTAGGCATCCCGCGCAACCGGCTCTACAAGTGGGCCACGGACCTCGATGCGAAAGGCGCGGGCGCCTTTGGCGGCAGTGGCCGACCTAAGTCCAACCCGGATGAACTGACCAAGCTGCAGCGCGAGAACGAGCGTCTGCGGCAAGAGAACGAGATCCTAAAAAAAGCGGCGGCGTACTTTGCGCGAGAACTATCGTGAAGTACGCCTGGATCCGAGACCAGCAGGGTTACCGTGTACGTTGGCTTTGCCATGCGCTGGGCGTGTCGCCCAGTGGTTACTACGCATGGTGCGCTCGCCGTCCGGGGCCGCGCGCGCAGGAGAATGCTCGGCTATTGCAGCGGATCGAGCAGTTGCACGTACAAACCCGCGAGGCGTATGGCAGCGAGCGCCTGTGGCGCGCGTTGCGCCAGCAAGGTGAGACCTGCGGCCGGCATCGGGTGCGGCGCCTGCGGCAGGCACATGCGATCAGCACCAAACGGCGGCAACGCTACCTGCGCACGCGCAGCACCTATCAGCGTGTGGCGGTGGCGCCTAACCGGCTGGCATGGCCGTTCGTCAGTCCAGGACCAGATCGGGTGTGGGTGGCGGACATCACCTTCGTCCCGACTCGGATGGGCTGGTTGTACTTGGCGGCGGTGCTGGACATGCACAGTCGGCAGATCGCGGGCTGGGCGATGGGCGAGCGGGCCGACCAGGCGTTGGCCAGCGCTGCACTGGCCATGGCCGTGCACCGCCGACGGCCAGCGCAGGGTGCAATCCACCATAGCGACCAGGGCACGCAATACACCAGCGGTGCATATCAGCGGCAGTTGCAGGAAGCTGGGCTGGTCGCGAGCATGAGCCGCAAGGGCATGCCTTACGACAATGCGGTGATGGAGAGCTTCTTCAGTTCGCTCAAGCAGGAACTGACGCACCACGAGCGCTTCGCCAGTCTCGACGAAGCGCGCGGGAAAGTGTTCGAGTACATCGAAGTGTTCTACAACCGGCAGCGGCTGCACAGTGCGCTGGGCTACCGCTCGCCGGCCGAGTTCGAGAAGATGGCGGTTGTTCCCTAATTAACCTGTCCGAGAAATCGGGGGTGGCTCACTCCGACCCCATATTCATTTTAACCACCGCCCGGCTCGTCCCCGTCCGTGTCTGCCCAGGCAATGTCCGCTCGCTGCCGATCCGACAGCGGCAGAATTTTGCCTTGCGCGAGAGTGAGGACAGTGCCGGCCATCAGGGCATCCGTAAAGATGCAATTCTCAAACGAGGAGCGGCGAAGATCCGATCCGCTCAGGTCGGTAGATTGAAACGACGTGTTGGTAAAGACGGATGCACGCAGATCACTCAGCGTCAGCCGTGCTGATGAAAAATCTACCTGGATGAACTCATTCCAGCAAAGGTTAGACTCCGAAAGATCGGTGTTCTGAAAAGAGACGTTGCTGATCTCGGAGCGACCAAAGAACGTACGCGGCAAGGTCAGATTGCTGAGATCTTCCCCGTCTATCGCCGTCCGAAAGAAGTTGACGCCCATTGGCTCCTCGTCATCGTATTGCGGGAGATGGTCGGGAACGGGCGGAACATCGCCGGGTTCCAAGTAGCTCGGCTGCAGGCGTAGGCAAGATGCTTCATAGCTTTGTCTAGTGGCCATGGATCCTCAGTGTCGACTGACAAGACGTAAGCCGCCCTGGATAGTATCCAGACAGGCCGATTGCGGGAAGCGCATCGAGTCAGTCCTCGGTACGGTAGCCACCAGGCTCACCACTTGTTCGCCGTCGCGCACAGGGGCCTACAGCATCCGGCCGACGACAACGCCCAGTTCTTCCAAAGCCGGAGTCAGATTGTCTTTTGTGAACCTAACTCCGTTACCGGCAAACGAGCGTCGGTTTGGACGGATCGTTAGCCCGTCTTCCCACGCGCCGGCGTAAACATGAGCGGCGTGTGGTGGTGCCCGGTTTCAGCCGGCCACAGTTCGCCCGGCAGCGTGATGCGCTTGCCAAGCTGGGGCCGGAATAGATCGTATTGACCCGGCTCCAGGAGCAGTTGCAGGCTGGCCGCGGAGACGACGCCTTGATCGTCATCGCGCACGCATACCTGCGCCGGCAGCCGCAAGACGAAATAGGTCTCGGCCTCGTCGCCGTCCTGGACGCTCTCGTAGTTGGGCGGGCCTGCGAACGTGACGCGCTCAAGGACGCCGGTGAGCCGAACCACCTCCGGCTGGCCGGGCAGGCACTGGGCGTTCGCGGCACTCGATGCCGCGAGGAGCAAGGGAAGCAGAAAAGCGAAATGTCGGAGCATGAGCACGCACGCTTAGTTGGCGCATAAGTAGAGAATCTGGATCAGAGTGCACTTTCCAGGGTGCCGGGTACATAGAAAATTGCACTCCGACCTCATTTTCTGTAACCCCGCCGATCGTGCCGAACGACACTCAGCTCTTGCGTGTGTCCGACACGGGGGCCAGCACCACCGTCAACAGCAGGGGCTGGCCATCCTCGGCCGCTTCACCGCCTTGCAGACTGGCCTGTTCGAGTTCGCCGATCAGCGTGTTGATGCGTGCCAACTGGGCAGCGTCGGCACGGAAAGAGAGATGGCGCACGGCGCAGTTGCGTTGGCTACCTTCGAAGCGCGCCGCGGCCTGCGTGGCTGCCCCCGCGAACGCGCGCAGGCTGGCGCCCACCGCGCTGCTGGCCACCTTGATCAGGTTCCTGCGCCCACCCGGCGTGCGCAGTGCGTCGGCCGAAGACAGCTGCCGCGCTACCACGGCATAGACCGCTTCGGGTCGACGGCCGGTGCTGCGCCGTTCAACCACCTGCACCAGCCCAGCCGATTCCAGCCGCTCCAGGTGGTGATAGAGCGCGGTGACCGGGCGCCCCAGGCGCTCGCCAAGCTCGCGCGCGGTGGCCTGGCCGTCGATATCCAGGCGCTGCAGGATCGCCAGCCGCGGCGAAGACGCCATGGCGCCCAGTTGGTCCGGGGTCAGCTTCAGTGCGCGCGGCGCAGGGGGGCTTGCTGGGGGTTTGCTCATAATTCAAACTATAGATCAAAATTGAATAATTGGCGGCTTGGACATGCGTACTCGATACCTGCGGATCGTTGCCGGCGCCCTTGCCGCCACCATTGTCGGCTGCGGCTGCGCCTCGGCCTCGCCCACGGTGCCGGCCGTGCCTGCCGGCGGCGTCGGTCGCCATGCCAGCGCCATCGACCCCGCCGTGACACGGCGCATCGATGCCGATGTGCAGCAGGTCATGCAACGCTTCCAGGTGCCCGGCGCGGCCATCGCGGTGATCGTGGATGGCAAGCCCGTCTATTCCAACGCCTACGGCCTACGCGACCGTGAGCGCGCACTGCCGGTGCGTCCCGATACGCCGTTCGAGATCGGCTCGATCACCAAGCAGTTCACCGCCGCAGCCATCGTGCAGCTGCAAGAAGCGGGCAAGCTGCAGCTGGACGACCCGCTGGCGCGCTACCTGCCGCATGCGCCGCATGCCAACGAAGTGAGCCTGCGCCAGCTGTTGACCCATACCAGCGGCCTGCACGACTACTTCGATGGGCCGGAAGCGGAAGTCGACGATCTGGTGACCCGCCCCATCGACTTCGAGCACCTGATCGCGCGCATTGCCGACCAGCCGCTGGACTTCCCGCCGGGCACGCGCTGGTCGTATTCCAATACCGGCTACGCGCTGCTCGGCAAGGTGATCGAAACCGTATCCGGCGAGCGCTACCGCGACTACCTGCAGCGGCACATGCTCGCGCCGCTGGAAATGACGCACACCTTTACCCTGGCCGACAACGACCGCCTGGCCGGCATGGCCGTCGGTTACCGGCATGAGCAGGGTGCGCTGCGGCGCTCGCCATACTTCCACCCGGACTGGAGCGGTGCGGCCGGCTTCCTGGTCAGCACCCTGGACGACTTGGCGCGCTGGGACGCCGGCCTGAGCGGTGGCAAGGTGGTGTCCGCAGCCGGCTATGCGCAGATGAAGACCTCCTTCGCCACCGCCGATGGCAAGCCCGTGGGTTACGGCCTGGGCCTGTTCGTGGATTCGGTGTATGGGCAGGCGCGGGTCGGTCACACCGGCGGCTCGCAGGGTTTCACCACCGCCGATGAGTACTTCCCGGATCTTGGCCTGCGCATCCTGGCCTTCAGCAACCTGGGCGACAAGAAGCCCGAGGCCGGCATCACCATGACCAACCTGGTGTTCGCCGCACTGCATCCGGACATCGTCGCGGCCTGGGAACTCCCTGTTGCCGGCGAGGTTGCCGCCGTCAGCGACAGCGCGAAGGCCTCGTTCCGCCAGCTGCAGGGCGGCACCGACTACAGCGCCTTCAGCGACGACCTGCGTGGCAAGCTGTCGGCCGGCATCGGCGCCGGCATGATGCGTTCCCTGAGCCCGTATGGCACACCGACCGCCATGGTGTTCAAGGGCACACGCCAGGGCGAAAAGGGAACGCTGTACAGCTACGTGGCCGAGTTCGGCCCGGGAGCGTTCATCGGCTATACGGTCCGGCTGGACGAGACAGGCCTTATTGCGGGGTTCGCGGTTGAATGACGGGTGACTTGTCCACGGAAGCTTGGTGATGCGCGCGTCGGGGCAACCGGACCGATGCGGCCTAGTGTGGCTAACGATCGTCTGCGACAGACAGATATTCTTCGAGCGTATTGGCGCGCTCGCAGAGACGGAAAATTTCGTTCTGCATGACTTGAAAGCTGCTCACCATTTCGCTGCCATAAAGCGACGACTCAAAGGCCTCGCTGGTGCCGTGGAGCTCGAGCCAGGCGCGCTCGGCGCGGACAAGGTTTTCCTTGGATGTGTCATGCAGCTTGCTGAGCAGCGACTTATACGTAGCATTCAATCGAGCGTCTTGTCTCTTCTTCTCCGCAGATTGGCATGCGGCAATCGCAATATTGTCTGATTCTGCTTTTTCAATGCATCCATAGAACGCATTGGTAATTCCCTTGGGCGCTTGGTGTTTGATGACCTGAGCGGTGCTTTCATATGCCAGTGCTTGCCCGTTCACAAGAAGGGCAAGGCAGAGGGCGAGTATCCTGGTTGCTATTTTCATGCATTACAAACCTCGATGGGGCAAGGGGTTTAAAGGATGTGTCTGATCGGGTGGATAAGCCGGATCGTGCCATCCGCCGTCGGCCAGCCAGGATGCAGGTGAGGGTACCTTAGATGGTATCCAGGCGAGTCGGTTGCAGGAAGCGTACCGATTCAATCCTCGGTGGCCAGGCTCACCACCAGTTCGCCGTCGCGCACGCGCACTTGCAGCTTCTTGCCGATGGCGAAGCCCAGTTCCTCCATCCAGCGGCCGGCCAGGCGCAGCGCGGGCATGCGCTTGCCGTTGGCGGCATGGCCACAGCCGACGGTGCAGTGCTGCGGCGGGCGCGTGCGGCGCGGGGCGCGTTGCTGGCGGGCGAGATCGGCGGCGTCGGCCGCGGCGATCTGTTCGGGCGTCAGCATGGTAATAAGCTCCGAATCGACGATGGTCCAGTTCGGGCAGCAGGTTGCCTTGTGCGTTGCACGCTTGCGCGCAGGGGCAGGACGGGATGACGGTGGATGCATGGCGAAGCCCTCCTTGACGACCAGAAACCCGCCGCCAGCCGGCGACGGGATGTCGGGAGGTTAGAAACCGCTAGTAGACGGCGGGCGTATTTCCCCGAGGGGTGTTGTATTAGCCGCCCTCCCGACGTAGGCATCGCGTCGGTTGTACCTGAGGTATCAGGCACAAAAAACCCACCGGTTTGTCGGAGGTGGGTACCGCTACTAGAGGAGTTTCTACGCTCCTTGGAGAATAGATTGCTACTGGTTGTTTCAAATGTCAACTGGTCGACGTGGCGAAATCGCGGTTAGAAACCGAAGACAGACGGCGGGCGTATTCTTCCGAAGGGTGTTGTATTAGCCGCCCTCCCGACGTAGGCATCGCGTCGGCCTGCGCCTGAGCATCGGGAAAAAAAACACCTTGATCTCGGAGGTGGGTACCGCTGCCTTAGAAGTTTCTACACTCTTTGGGCAACAGATTTGATACCGGCTGCTTTAGATGTCAAGCGTTGAGAAGGCACCGGTGCACAAGTAAAAGCACACCTAGCCCCGCTATCTGCGGGGAAATTCTACTCTGACCCCTGTTACTCTGCATCGGTTTGAATAAATTGTTACCGCGCACTTACGTAATACTGATCAGTTTGGATGTACTTGACGTTGAATTTATGCTGCTCCCTTGTTCTTGCTAGGCGTTGCATAAGTTCCGCTCTTGGATCGCTTGCATGGAACTCGAACTTGGTCAGAATTTGATTGGTTAGCGGGTCTAATAGGGGTACGCCGAGCAAGTTGGCTCTAGCACAAATTTTCAAGTCCCTCAGGGCATCCGTCAGCGATTCCTCAAGATCAGACCACCATTGGTCTGTCATGTGACTATCGGCCGTGTAGTGCAACACATTACCGAACCGCTCTGCATGTGATCGCAGGCCTTTGCTTACGGGAATGAAGCACATCGTTATCGGGTCGGCCCCGTTTGCTGATATGTAAAACTCTACAACTTGGCTTGAATTAGAGAACGTTTGCTCAAGGCCTTTGAAAAGTTTCGGTATTTGCCACCCGCGCTTTAAGCGCTCAGATACCTCGTCATTTGCTTGGACGTACGACTGAAGGCGTGCCTCAACGCCCATACGAATTTCGAGTGCAGCGTAGATGAGCTCTACCCTTGATCCGGCAGAGATCAAGGAAGACGCGCGGTCCGCGAAGCCTTGAGTCAGTGTTGAGTACATTGGGTTTTCACGCTAACTTTTGAATTCAGGGGCTGCCGAAGGCAGTCCGCTGGAATTAGGGGTTAAGCCTCACCGCGAGCTAGTTATCTTGAAAGAATTTGCTCGCTCTGTCTGGTGTCATAAACCTGCCTTCATCATCGAATGAGCCGCGGCCGGAGGGGACTTCATGGGCGATTCGGCCGATAGTCGACGGAAGTATCGGTGGGCACGCGCATTGTCTCTTTCCGCATGCGGTGCAACTGTCTGGATAGGCGCGTGCAAATGCAAGCTCAAGCGTATCGCCACGTTTGGCAGAAGTGACATTGGCGCGCGAGTCGACAATATTCTGAATGTGCATAAGCCAGGCAAATACGTCCGCGGCTTCACTCAAGAGATATCCTGGCTCCGCCCGGAAGACCCGAACCGCTTCCGCCAGTTCGCCAAGTTCTTCCGTCAAACGAGCGAACGAGGGTCCGAACTCCTCAGTCTGTTGTGCTGGATAGATGGTGGAGTACATCAACTGCCACTCCTTAAGACGTTTGGGGCGCCCTCTTTTCGATCCAAGCGTTGCCAACTGAGTCCATGGCGGTCCACCAGAGGCGGCTTTCCGCTCCGTACAAACATCTGGGTTGTGCCGCGGCTCTTGGCAGTAAGGACACACTGCGGGGAATTTATCCCAGAGCATGTCTTCGACGCTTTTAACTCCCAATTTTCCACATAGCGCCAACCACCAAGCCAAAGCCTTGACGATGTAAGTCTCAGGATTGACGCCCGCCTTGCGTTTGCTGCTGGCCAGCGCAGAAAGACTACCTATCACCTCAACGAGGTGCGAGAAGATGGCGCTGGGGTCGCGCTGGAAGTTTTGATTCCAGAATATTCGATTTGAGATTTTGTACCATTCATCTAATGATCGAGAGGCATTCTGCGTGACAAGTGCTTCAGAGAATGTTGGACCTTCGTCTTGTCTTCGTTGAAATCGTGTGAACTCACGATTTAGTTCCTCTACCTCTGCCATCAAATCAGCCGGAAAAAGGTCCGTCTTGATGTTCGCATCGCGAAGTCGCCTCTGACCCTTCCCAGTAATGTCGGGGTTCGGATCCAACATTCCGATAACAACACGACTGACCTTTCTTTCGATTAGACGTTCAGCGCAAGGAACCTTTGGGTGATTTCTCGTGGTGCACGGCTCCAGAGTGGTGTAGACGGTCGCCCCAGCAATGATTTGATCTTCTAAGCGCTTCTCGAGGGCAGTGAACTCTGCGTGCTCGCCGTCGGCAAGCTCACCCCGGTAGCTGACAGAAAGAACTTTACCGTCTTTAACGACTACTGCGCCAACCTTCGGGTGAGCACGTCCGTCCTCGCCCTTGCATTTTCTTGATGCATCGATTGCCATCCGCATGAATTCGAGTTCTGTCGTCAATTTTGCGCTCCAAGAATAGGAATGGTTATCGAGAGGCCTAACACCTGTGTTAAGCCGCGCCGCGAAGCGGCGTCGGCTTGGACGAATTGTTAGGCAGCTACTGCTTAGCCACAAATGAGGACATCGTAGTAGTAACTCTCGGGAAAGCGGAGCAGAGTAGACTCCGGCAACAAGTATCGGGTCGTCTCGCGTCGATCCAATTTCACACCGGGTGCTAGTGGCGTGCTGCTGTATTGATGGAGAACGAGAACCATAAGACCGGCTAGTGAGTTCAGCGCATTCTTGAGAGTCGCTTCCGCGTAGTGGCTGTCGCGCTCGTGCTTAACATTGTTGTAGCTCCGCCACCAATCTGGGTTCTTTTCATTGGCCCAGTTCGACCAAGGGCTAAGGGTTAGCCCATAGCGCGGCACTAGCACTTTTGTAGAGATGATTTCCGGCAAGTTCTGCGCAAGCGCAGCGCGGTATTGGTCAATATTTCCACGAGGCATGTCAACTGCGACACACTTGCAAAGCAGCTTCGCGACTACATCCGCTTCCGACGCGGCCGCGAATAGCAGGTGCGCGAACTCAATGGAGTAAGTGGTCATATTCGCTTCTGCGAACTCTACGTAGCGCGCAGCCGTCTCGAGATCGCGCTCAAGGGCGAGGAAGTAGTTCCAGTGGACCTTATTGGCGACGGATTCAATTCCCATGTTCAGCGGCCTAACGCCTTAGGCAATCCGCGCCGCGAAGCGGCCTCGGCCTGAATGAATTATTAGATCTCATCCGCTTCATCACTTTCAGAGAACCAGGGTCAGTACATTTTCTAAGATGTTGGGCACGGTTAGAGAACAAACAGACGCATTTGCTCCACCAAGTATCTGTTCGTGTCACCAATTTCGTAAATTATAAAAACCAAGACTTATGCCGCCGGTATTGATTGTTGGTGCTTGGACTACGGTAACTACCGCCCTTGTGCGAGGAGCCGTGGCCCGACGAGTAGTGACCGCCATGACTAGAAGTGTGATGTGCACCGGACGCACGGACTCGGGCGTCTACAGATGCAGCGGCCAGGCACATGGCTAACCCAGCCAGCGCCGTAATGATCGAAACTTTGGTGAACATCGATTCCCCCTGAGAAATGTCGAGTTCTAGCTTTCCTGACACGTACTGAGGAGTGCGCCGCACACCGCAAGCTCGCGCAGCCGTTCAATAGGGTCAGATGGGAGTCCCTTCTCCCAGATAGACGATTCTGTTGTAGCACGACGCGATGCGGCGCGTGGAGACAAATGTAAGCTCTGTCCCGAAGTCGCTTCCGTGCGACGACGTCTCCCGCTATCGAAGGTGGTGCTGCTGGCTTATTCCCTGCTGGATCAGGGCAACTCCATCGCGTTATTGCGCTGCGTCACCTCGTCCACCTCATCCTCGCTGACGACCCGCAAACGGCCACCCTTGGTACTGACGCCCCCCGGCACCGCCAACCGCACGTTCGCAGTCCTCGGCTCCAAATCCCGCGGTGCCTCCAACGCAGCAAACGCCGCCCGCGCCAATTCCCGGCCACGCGCGTCTTCCAACACCACGAACCCCGCCGGCGCATCCGCATGGCCAAGGCTATGCACAGTCACTTCGATGGCATCCGCACTCACCCGCACATCGCCACGCCCAATCCCCAGATCCGGCCGTTGCTCCACCGGCACCGCGGCAGGCGCAATGAGTTCGAACTCCATCACCACCGTCTTGCCGGCCGGGAATTCCACGTCCACCGCCCCGCTCTTCTCGAACGCGAATTCGCGCGTGGCGGGCTTGCCGTCGATTTGCCCGTCGCCATCGCGATCGAGGCCCGAGCGCATGCGCCATTGCCCGGCGGCGACGTTCCACCCCGTCATCTGCGCCCGCTGCAGCTTGCCGCCGGTGTTGTAGCCGATGACGGTGAAGCGGTCCTGGCGCGGCTTGGGCAGCAGCAGGGCGACCTGCACGGCGCCTTCGGGGTCGGCGAAGCGCCAGCTGACGGTATGGCCGGGGTAGGTCTGGTTGCGCTTGAGGGCCACGCCGCCCAGGCGGGCGCGCTGCAGGTTCACGGTGGGCGATTCGACGCGGTCGCTCCACCAGTGGCCTTCGGTGTTCATGTAGAAGCTCTGCAGTTTGTCGCGGGTCTCGGCGCGGTACAGGGCTTCGAGCCAGGCGGTGTCGCCGCTGGCTTCCCAGGCGGCATGGTGGGCGAAGTCGGGGACGGCATCCGGTTTGGCGGCGTCCTTGGCCAGGTCGGCGCCCCAGCTGTCGCGCTTGCCGAGCAGGTCGAGGACGTTCTCGTTGAGCAGCGACAGGCCCGCCGGGCCGGCGTTGGCGACGCGGTAGTCGATGGGCTTGAGGTAGCGCGCCTCGCCGGTCCAACGGTAGGCGGCCCAGAAGGTGTGCAGGGTGTCGGCGCCGCCGCTGCCTTCGAACAGTTCGCCGCCGCGGGTCTTGCCGGTGGTCCAGTTGATCTCGTTGGGCAGCGCCCATTGGCCCTTGGCGTTGGTATAGGCGTGGGCGAGGTAGCCGTCGGCCAGGCCGGTGACGATGCGGCGGCTGTTGGGGTCGGCGTTGTAGCCGCCGAGCAGCATGGCCGGGTGCAGCACCGGGAACGAGTAGGGTTTCTGCCACTGCCAGTTCGGCTCGCGGTAGACCTTGCGCCCGCCGAACCAGTTGCTGGCGAACAGCAGGTGGCCTTGCGGGTTGACCTGGATGATGGTGTCGAACGCCTTCACCGTGCGCATCAGGCGTTCCACCGTCAGCGGGTCGCCCCAGTTGAGGTAGAGCATGGCGCTGTTGATGTTGATGCCTTCCTCGTAGGAATGCAGTTCGTCGGTCTCGATGGTGGACAGGCCGTCGGTGAACATGCCGTTGCGGTAGTTGGCGTCGGACAGCGCGGTCAGCGAGGCGTTGAGCTTGTCCGGGTCCACGCCCATCAGGGCGACGCCGGGCCATTGCTGGGTGAGGTCGGAATCGTCGGAGATGCCGCCGCCGAAATCGCCGTAGGCCACTTGCCGCTCGTCGATCCACCAGTTGATGTAGCGGCGCGTGGCCTTGAGGTCTTCCAGTTGCCAGAACGCCCAGGCCGGCACGCCCTTGGGCGGGGTGGGCAGGTCCACCGGCAGCGCGCCCTGGTTGCCGTAGCTGATGTCGTTCCAGTATTCGCGGCCGAGCGCGTTGTCCGGGTCCACGCGCAGCAGGTCGGTGATGTCCGCATCCAGGCGCGCGTACAGCAGCTGGCGCTTGGAGGTGGTGTGTTCCTCGACCAGGAAGCCCCAGTTGTCCTTGACCTGGTTGAAGCGGTCGGCGATGTGTTCGGCCTTGGCCTGGTCGCGCGGCTTGAACAGCAGGCGCAGTTGCGCGCCGTCCAGCGCGCGCGCGTCGAAGCCGGGCGCGGCGGAGGCGATGCTGAGCATCAGGCTGTCGTTGGTGAGGATGCGGTCGCGCAGGTCCAGCCACAGCGTGCGCGCCTGGCCGGGCTTGACCGACACCGAGACGTCGAGCATGTCGCGCGCCGGCCAGATCGGGTCCTTGATGCGGAGGTTGAGCGGGATCAGGCCGTCGTGGGTGGCCGGCAGGTCCAGCGCCGGCAGGTCGATGGCGATGCCGTCCAGGCCGTCATGCATGTTTTCCCAGCCGTAGGACCAGCTGCGCATCAGCGGTTGGTCCGGCGGGGCGTCGCCGAGGCTGGAGGGGATCAGGACGTGCACGATCGGCAGCGGCGGCACGGCGGATTTTTCGTCGCTGCGCTTGCGCGTGGGCGCCTTGCTCGGCAGCGCGACCACGGTGCTGCGTTCGGCCGGCGGGTAGCGGCCGGCGATGTAGTTGCGCAATGTGGCGAGGTTGGCGTAGTCCGGTGCGATGTCGCTGCGCACGGTGTAGCTGAGGGTGGCGCTGGGGTCGGACGGCGGTGCGCCGGCGCCGACGTCGTAGGCCCAGATTTCCTGGATCGGGGTTTCCTGCGCGGTGTTGGCGAAGCGCAGATGGCCGCCGCGGCGACGTTCGAACTGGTCGACGCTGCGCACGGTGCCCTGGCTGCGCTGGAACAGCGGCGCGGGCGTTGCGCCGGCGGCGGCGTAGCTAGCCTGGCCGTAGGCGGCGCCGCGCAGTTCGATGCGGTTGAACGGTTCGTCGGGCAGCGTGAGGTCCAGCGCCTTGCCGCCTTCGACGTAGACGTTCCAGTCCGGCAGTTGGAAGTAGTCGTTGCGGCCGGGCAGGCGCGAGCGGTTGTAGACGCCGGGCCAGGTGGTCTCGGCGATGCCGTCGGTGGCCTTCCACATCCACTGCTTGAGGTCTTTGGCGTCGGCGAATTCGACCTTGCGGATACGGGTGGACGGTGCATCCAGCACGGGTGGGGCGTGGCCGTGGTCCCAGCCGAAACGATGCAGCCAGGCGTTGCGCGCGGCGTCGGCGCGCGGCGGTTCGGCGCTGCGCGGTTCCTGCTGCCGCGCCAGGGCTGCGGCGCCGGTGGCGTCGAGCATGCGGTCGTAGACGCGGATCTCGTCGAAGTCGCTGCCGCGCAGGAAGTTGTAGCGGCTCTGCACCTGGTGCGGGGCCATCACCCGCCCGGCCAGGCCGAGCTGGTCGAGCGCGGCGTCGAAGTCGAGCGAACCGCCGTCGGCGCAGGCCTGCGCGCAGTCGGCGCGCGCGGCTTCCTTGCCGTCTACGTACAGGCGCACGCCGCGGGTTTCGTCCCAGGCGAAGGCGAGGTGGGTCCAGGCGCTGGCGGATGGGTTCTTGTCGAGCTTGAACGACACGCGGGTGCGCGCCAGGTTGGCGTCGGTGACGAAGGCGTCGAAGCCGTGGCCGTTCCAGTCGATGCGCAGCCAGGCCATGTCCCAGCTGCTGTGGTCGGCGTAGCCGACGCGGAAGATCACGAACGGCGCTTCGCCGACCGGATAGCGCGAACGCCAGAAGAAGGACAGCGTGCCACGTTGGGTGTAGAGGTTGCCGGGCGCGTTCCAGGCGAGGACGCCGTCGTCGGCCCATTCGATGGCGTTGCCTTTCACGCCGGTGGGGACCAGGGCGACCTTGTCGCGGAAGTTGGGTTTGGCGTCGCCCTGGGCGATGTCGGCGTCGAAGCCTTGGTCGGCGGAGACGCGGAACAGGAGTTCGGGTGCGGTGGTGGCGGGTGCGGGGGCGGCGAAGGCCGGGAGTGCCAGGCAGGACAGCATGGCCAGGCAGTGGGCCAGGATGCGATTGCCGGTGGTGGGGGATGTTTGACCTGTCCGTGCGGAGCAGCGCGCGTGCGGCGCGATGTCGCGGGATGGTGGGTGCCTGTCGCGGCTGAAGCCGCTCCTACAGGGGAACATCGTTGCGGCAGCACGCGTGGCGCTGCGGCGGATTGCCTCTTTCATGTCGCTCCTTTGCGATCGCCGTGCGCGCGTGCCGCCGCATGGCGATCCTCCCTACCCCCGATCCGGCGAGTATGCAGGCAGCGGCGCGCTGCCGGTGCCGCGCACGGGGCGCGACACCGGCGGGCGCAGACTTCAGAACTTGTAGCGCACGCCCAGCAGGTACTGGCGGCCAGTCTCGCTGTACTGCAACGGCAGCTGCGAGGTGGAGCCGACCCATTCGTCGGACGGTTCGTTGGTCAGGTTGATGCCTTCCAGGCTCAGCTCCAGGTGCTCGTCGATCTTCCAGCTGATCGAGGCGTCCACCGTGTTGACCGCGGTCATGCCGTGCACGTCGAAGCCGGTTTCAGTGGCCGGCACCTGGGTCAGGTACTCGTCGCGGTGGGTGTAGGACACCCGCGCGCTGAGCTGTTCGCCCTGGTAGAACAGGGTGCCGTTGTACGAGTTCTTCGACAGGCCGGTCAGGTCGGTTTCCAGCGAGGCCGCACCGGTCGCCGTCAGGTACTGGATCTTCGAATCGACGTAGGTGTAGTTCAACTGCACGCCGAGGTTGCTCCACTTGCCCGGCAGGAACGCGAAGGGCTGGGTGTAGTTGAGCTCGACGCCCTTCAGGTCGCCGCCGGGGGTGTTGAGCGGCACGCTGAACACGAAGTCGTCGTTGACGCTGGCACCGGTGCCGTCGAGCAGGCTGGCCGGCAGGCCGCTGGCCGAGTACGGCTGGGTCACGCGGGTGGTCTGCACGAAGCTCTCGATGTCCTTGTAGAACACCGCCGCGCCCAGCATCGCGCCGTCCTGGAAGTACCACTCGAAGCCGAGGTCGGCGGTCTTGGCGCGGATCGGTTCCAGATCCGGATTGCCGCCGCTGACGGTACGCGCGCCGCCGGACACATTGACGGTGACGCCCGGGGTCAGGCTGCCCAGACCCGGACGCGACATCACCTTGGCCGCGCCGAAGCGCACCAGGAAGTCCGGCGAGAGTTCGGCGACCAGGTTCAACGACGGCAGCGTGTCGTTGTACTCGCGGTTGACCGTGGTCTGCACCACGCCGGTACCGACCGTGGCATAGCCGGTGGATTCCTGCTTGGTCTTGACGTAACGCACGCCGAGGTTGCCGTTGACCGGTATCGAGCCGATGTCGAAGCCGAACTGGCCCATCAACCAGGCGCCGCGGTCCTTCTCTTCGACGCTGCGCGAGTTCACCGCGCGCTCGGCCAGGGCGAAGGTGCCGGTGCCGCTGTAGATGTCCAGCGCATTGCCCACCGCGTTGAGGTCGGGCACCACCCAGCTGCCCGGGCTGCCGCTGACGCCGCCGAGGGTCGCCAGCTCGGTCATGTTGACCGGCACGATGCGGGTACCGCCGGCGAAGGCCGGGACCGACACTTCCGAGGCGCGGCGCAGTTCCTTGGTCTTGAACGAGTAGTCCTTGGCCAGCACGCCGCCGCGCAGGCTGAAGCCCGGGCTCAGGGTCCACTCGAAGTTCAGGCTGCCGGTGTCGAAGGTGTTCTCGACGTACTGCGGACGCAGGCGGATTTCCGCCAGGGTCCAGCCGCTGCCGTCGGTGGGATCGACGCCGTAGTTGAAGACCGGCGAACGGCTGTTGCCGCGGTAGTCGTATGAGTACCCATCGACGTTGAGCTTGTCCATGATGATCGTGGTCTGGATCGGGTTCTCGTGCTTGGAGCTGGAGGTACCGATCTGGCCGTCGATCTTGAACGAGTCGCTGAACTTGTGCTCGCCGTTGAGGGTGAGCTGCTTGAAGACGGTGTTCCACTCGTCGTAGCGCTGCTCGGAGCGGATGTCCACGTCGTCGAACTGCCCGTACAGCAGCGCGCCGGTCTTCGGATCGATGTAGCCATCCTTGACGATGGTCTGCGGCTTGCCGCCCTGCGAGGCGCCACGGCTGAAGGAGATCGCCTCGATGTACTTCTCGGTGCGCTTGGCGTCGATCTTGGAGTACAGGCCGTCCAGCGAGAACTGGGTGTCCTTGCTCGGCTTCCACTGCAGCGAGCCGGTCACGCCGGTGCGCTTTTGCTCGTGCTCCATCAGCGTGTAACGCGGGAAGCGCGGGTGGAACACGTTGGCGCCGCGCGCGGCGGCGAACGGCGAGGTGGCGCTGAAGTTGCCGTTGCTCGGACCGTTGGCCCAGCGCCCGCTGTTGCTGCCTTCTTCCAGGATCTGCCGCTCCGAGTAAGCCACCGACAGCAATGCGCCGAAGGTGCCGTCGGCCCAGGTGTTGGCGATCAGCCCGGCCACGCGCGGGTCTGCCTTGTCGGCCATGTCGTTGTAGCCGGCCTGGCCGTTGAGGGCCAGGGTGAAGCCGTCGTAGTCGAACGGGCGCGCGGTCTTCAGGTCCACGGTAGCGCCGAGCGAGCCTTCCTCGACGTCGGCCGAGGCGGTCTTGCGCACCACCAGCTGGGTGAACAGGTCCGAGGCGAACACGTTGAAGTCGAAGCCGCGGCTGCGGTTGGAGCCGCCGGACTGGTCGGAGCCGCCGACCGTGGTCAGCGCTTCCATGCCGTTGACCCGCACGCGGGTGAAGTCCGGGCCCAGGCCGCGCACCGAGATGCTGCGGCCTTCGCCGGCGTCGCGGGTGATGACCACGCCGGGGATGCGCTGCAGCGATTCGGCCAGGTTGAGGTCGGGGAAGTCGGCGATGTCCTCGGCCACGATGGCGTCGACCATGCCGGTCTCGCCGCGCTTGAGGTCCAGCGCCTTCTCCACGCTGGCGCGGTAGCCGGTGACGGTGACCGTGTCGAGCTGGGTGGCCGGTTCGGTAGAGCCGGCGGCGGGCGCAGGATCCTGCGCAGGAACGTCCTGGGCGTGGACCACGCCGGCCTGCAGAGCCAGACCGATCGAGAATGCGAGCAAGGTAACCGGTGTCTTCCGGCGTTCGGTACGAGATTGCATGTCCTCCCCTCCCAAGGGTTACATGAACTGCGTGATATTTCGGGCTGTTGCCGCGGATGACACCGCTGGTCAAAACCGACGTTAACAGTTGCGAAACATTGCGGCATCTTGCAGCGCAACAGAAAATCCAGCGGATTTGCAGGCTTTCGACACAAAGCCTTGCCTGGCGTGGCGCGGCCGCTGCGACGGCGGAATATTGGACGCCGCAAAAAATGACACCGATAGCCAATGGACTTGGCCGGGGCCGCCGTTCCCGGCATGCTGGGCGCCCTCTTCGACCGATCAGGATCTTCCCCGCCATGACCGCATCCCGCATCGTCTGCTTCGGCGAACTGTTGCTGCGCCTGGGCGCCCCCGGCCACGAACGCCTGCTGCAGTCGCCGCGGCTGGACGTGCATGTCGGCGGCGCCGAGGCCAACGTCGGCGTGTCGCTGGCGCATTTCGGCCACGACGTGGCGATGGTCAGCGTGCTGCCGGACAACCCGCTGGGCGAGGCGGCCGCCGGCGAACTGCGCCGGCACGGCGTGGACACCCGCGGCGTGCGCTTCGTGCCCGGGCGCATGGGCCTGTACTTCCTGACCACCGGCGCCGGGCACCGCCCCAGCGAGGTCACCTACGACCGCGCCGGCTCGGCGTTCGCGCTGGCCGAGGCGGATGCCTACGACTGGCCGGCGCTGCTGCAGGGTGCGCAGTGGCTGCACCTGTCCGGGGTGACTCCGGCGCTGGGCGAACGCGGCGCGGCCGCGGCGCTGGCGGCGGCGCGCAGCGCGCGCGCACTCGGCGTGCGCGTGTCGTTCGACGGCAACTACCGGCCCAAGCTGTGGGAGGCCTGGAACGGCGACGCGCCGGGCATCCTGCACCAGCTGCTGGCGCAGGCCGACGTGCTGTTCGCCGACTACCGCGACCTGGGCGTGGTGCTGGGCCACCAGTATCCGCAGGACAGCGCGCAGGCGCGGGTAGAGGCCGGCGCGCGCGACGCCTTCGCCGCGTTCCCGCAGCTGCAGGCGATGGCCTGCACCCAGCGCGTGGCGCACAGCGTGGACCACCACAGCCTGGGCGCGATGCTGCTGCGCCGCGACGGCAGCGTGGCGCAGGCGCCGAGCGAGGAGCTGACCGGCATCGTCGACCGCATCGGCGGCGGCGACGCGTTCGCCGCGGGCGTGCTGCACGGCCTGAGCCAGGGCTGGGACGACACTGCCACGATCCGCTTCGGCCTGGCCGCCGGCTGCCTGAAGCACTCGGTGCCGGGCGATTTCCATCCGCTGGGCGAGGCCGACGTGCAGGCCTGCGTGGGGACGTCGCGGTTCGATGTGAAGCGGTGAGGGGCTGGGATTGGGGAGTTGGGATTGGGGATTCGTAGAGCGTTGGTTGCGGTGGTTTTTTGTGCGTGGTGCAGCGTTGTTGGCGGTTCGTTTTTCCTGTCGCGGCTGAAGCCGCTCCTACAGGGCAGCGCGCGCGGTTTTTGTAGGAGCGGCTTCAGCCGCGACAGGAAAATGAGACGGTCGCGATGCCGAGGCGCCCATGGGAAACGCGGCATCGACGCCAACACGAATCCCAAATCCCCAATCCCAAATCCCCGCCTTTGCAGAAGCGGCTTCAGCCGCGAGCTGCGACACGCTTCAGGTACCGGGCGGTTTCCATGTGCGGATTGCCGCGGCCCGTCCTGCAATGCCCGGCGCAGCGGCCGCCTTGGTTTCCCGCGCCGCGCCGGGGGGCCGGCGGTTCTCGCTAGACTGCAGGCCCTTCCCGCCATTTCCGAGACCTCAATGGACGCTTCCCGTCAGGCCGTCGTGCGCCCATGAGCCGCATCTCGATCGCCGCCGCCCTCGTCGCTGCACTGCTGGGCGGCGCATGCCCCCGCCCTTCCTACGCACAGGCGGCGTCGGCGCAGCCGGGATGGATCGCCAGCTGGGCCACCAGTCCTCAGGTCGGGGAAGCCGATGCGGACGAGCCGCTGGCGAACCTCGACGGGCAGACGGTGCGGCAGCGGGTTCGCATGTCCGTCGGTGGTGCCCGGTTGCGGGTCCGGTTATCCAACGAATTCGGTTCATCGCCGTTGACGATCGGTGCGGCATCCATCGCCGTGGCGACGGATGCTTCGACCGTGCAACCAGATTCGCTGCGGCCGCTCACCTTCGGCGGGAATTCCTCCGTCAGCGTTCCCGCGGGCGCCCCCATGCTCAGCGATCCGGTCGAACTGGCGGTCGCGCCGGGCGCGCAGGTCAGCATCAGCCTGTTCTTTCCGGAGCGGGTCGCATCCAGCACGCTGCACTCCCTGGCGCTGAAGCGCGCCGTGGTGAGCGCGCCCGGCGACCACACGCGAGAGCCGAGTATCGCGCCGGCCGCGACATCCACCTCGTCCATCGCGCTCACCGCGGTATTGGTGCCGCAGGTGCGCTCGCAGCGGTTGCTGGTGGCATTCGGGGATTCGATCACCGACGGTGCGGGATCCACCACCGACGCGGACCGCAGCTGGCCGGCGCAATTCGCGCGGCGCGTGGCGGCCGCCGATCCCGGTTTGTCCGTGGTGAATGCCGGAATCGCGGGCAACCAGTTGTCGCATGAGGGGTACGGCGCGAGCGGCTTGGCCCGCTTCGACCGGGATGTCCTGTCGCTGCCGGGCGTGACGCATCTCGTGCTCCTGGAAGGGATCAACGATATCGCCGCACCAGGGGTCAAGATCGGATCGCGCTACTTTGCGCCGCCGGCGGAGGTCAGGACCGCGGAGCAAGTCATCGCGGCCTACCGGCAATTGATCGCGCGCGCGCACGACCATGGGATCAAGGCGATCGGCGCGACCCTGACGCCCTTTGCCGGCAATACAGTCCCGGGCTTCTACTCGCCGCAGAAAGAGGCGACGCGGCAGGCGGTCAACGCATGGATACGCAACAGCGGCGCATTCGATGCAGTGATCGATTTCGATACGGTCCTGCGCGATGCCGAGCATCCGCTCCAGCTTCAAGCCCGCTTCGCCTCGCGCGACCGGCTGCATCCCAACGATGCCGGCTACGCCGCCATGGCGGACGCGATCGACATCGCTCTTTTCCGCTGAGCGCGCGGTGGCCGAAGATCGATGCCGGCCGTGGCGGCTGGCACCGCTCTACAGGGGAGATGCACGCTTGTGTAGGAGCGGCTTCAGCCGCGACAGGCACCTCAACGAAAGGCGGCCTCGGGCGCCGGCCGCATCTCCAATCCGATTCGACGCTGGCGTTTCCTCGTTCCGGTCGCGGCTGAAGCCGCTCCTACAGGAGAGATGCGCGCTTCTGTAGGAGCGGCTTCAGCCGCGACAGGCACCCCAACGAAAGGCGGCCTTAGGTGCCGGCCACATCTCCAATCCGATTCGACGCTGGCGTTTCCTCGTTCCGGTCGCGGCTGAAGCCGCTCCTACAGGGGAGATGCGTGCTTCTGTAGGAGCGGCTTTAGCCGCGACAGACACCCAACGCAAAACGGCCGGCATCGCTGCCGGCCGCTTCTCCAATACCGAATCCCGGCTCTTCCAATCCCGAATTCCCAATCCCGAATCCCGGCCGTTCCTACAGCTCGATGCAATCGAACTTCACGTCCGGATTCACGTCGGCGTCGTAATCCACGTCCTTGCGCTCGAAGCCGAACAGCTTGAGGAATTCGTGCTTGTAGCCGGCGTAGTCGGTGAGCTGGAACAGGTTCTCGGTGGTGACCTGCGGCCACAGCGCCTTGCAGGCGTCCTGCACGTCGTCGCGCAGTTCCCAGTCGTCCAGGCGCAAACGGTTCTGCTCGTCGGTGGCCGGGGCCTGGCCGTCTGCGCGGTACATGCGCTCGCGGAACAGGCGGTCGAGCTGGTCGATGGTGCCTTCGTGCAGGCCCTTCTCTTTCATGATCTTGTAGACCATGGAGATGTACAGCGGCATTACCGGGATCGCCGCGCTGGCCTGGGTCACCACCGACTTGAGCACCGCCACGTTGGCGCTGCCGCCGCTTTGCTGCAGGCGCGCGTGCAGGCGCTGCGCGGTCTGGTCCAGGTCCACCTTGGCTTTGCCCAGCGCGCCGTGCCAGTAAATCGGCCAGGTGATCTCGGTGCCGATGTAGCTGAAGGCGACGCTGCGCGCGCCCGGCGCGAGCACGCCGGCGGCGGCCAGCGCGTCGATCCACAGTTCCCAGTCCTGGCCGCCCATCACGGTGATGGTGTCTTCGATCTCCTGCTCGGTGGCCGGCTCGATCGAAGCCTCGATGATCGCGTCCTTGTTGGTGTCGATCGCGGTGGCGGTGTAGGTCTGGCCGATCGGCTTGAGCGCCGAGCGCTTCACTTCGCCGGTGCCGGGCAGCTTGCGCACCGGCGAGGCCAGCGAATACACCACCAGGTCGACCTGGCCGCCCATCTCGGTCTTGATCAGTTCGATCACCTGTGCGCGCGCTTCGTCGGAGAACGCGTCGCCGTTGATCGACTTGCTGTACAGGCCCTGCGCCTTGGCGAATTTGTCGAACGCGGCCGAGTTGTACCAGCCGGCGGTGCCGGCCTTCTTGTCACTGCCCGGCTTTTCGAAGAACACGCCCAGCGTGTCGGCGCCGAAGCCGAATGCGGCGGTGATGCGCGAGGCCAGGCCGTAGCCGCTGGAGGCGCCGATCACCAGCACTTTCTTTGGCCCATCGCTGCGCACGCCGCGCGCACGCGTGGCCTCGATCTGTTCGAGCACGTTGCGCTCGCAGCCGAGCGGATGCGTGGTGGTGCAGATGAAACCGCGAACTTTCGGGTGGATGATCAACGTGGTGTCCTCTCGGCAAGATGCCCCGCGGCATCTTAATGTCTGCGGCGCGCATGCAGAAGGGCCGAAGGCTGCAGACGGCGGGGTATGGAGGCGTTATGCACCGGCGATGCTGGTGCGGGCGTGCGACGAAGCATGGCTGGCTGGCGTTGGCGGTGCGTGTCGCGTGATGTGCTGGCTTGACTGCGTTCGTCTGGTCTGTGTCGCGGCTGAAGCCGCTCCTACACGATGACCTGCGTGCAGCGAGCACGCCGCGGCCTCTTGCCACGGGTACGCCGCGGCCTCTGCCACCACTGTAGGAGCGGCTTCAGCCGCGACCGGCACCCACAGCCGCTCAGATGATCCGTAGCGTGATCGCCTTGAGCACCGCGCGGGTGCGGTCGCGGGTGCCGAGCTTGTCCAGGATCGTGGAGACGTAGTTCTTCACCGTGCCTTCGGCCAGGAACAGGCTGCGCGCGATTTCCTTGTTCGAGTAGCCGCCGGCCAGCAGGCGCAGGATCGCCACTTCGCGTTCGTTGAAGGTGTCGCGCGGCGCGTCCTCGTCGCGGTAGCGGTAGCGCGCGCGGACCGGGTCGGTGCTGACCGGCTGCAGCAGGGTCTCGCCCGCGGCCACGCGCACGATCGCATCGCGCAGGTCTTCGGGTGCGGCGTCCTTGAGCAGGAAGCCCTGCGCGCCGGCGTCGGTGGCGCGCAGCAGCAGGTCGGCATCGTCGAAGGTGGTCAGCAGCAGCACCGGGGTGGCGTCGCCGCGCGCGCGCAGCCGTTGCAGCGCCTGGATGCCGTCCAGGCCGGGCATGCGGATGTCGCTGAGCACCACGTCCACCGGCGTGGCCGCCAGCGCGGCCAGCAGCGCTTCGCCGTCGTCGGCCTCGCAGGCCACGACGATGCCCTGGGTCTGCAGCAATGCGCGCAGGCCGGCGCGCACCAGGATCTGGTCGTCGGCCAGGGCGATGCGCAAGCCGTTCACAGCGGCAGCCGCGCGGTCAGTTGCATGCCGCCCAGCGGCGTGCGGCCCAGGTCGAGCCGGCCGCGCAGCGCGGCCAGGCGCTCGCGCATGCCGGCGATGCCGTTGCCTTCCTGGATGCGCTCGGCGCGGCGGCCGTCGTCCTCGATGTCCACGCGCAAGTGCCCCTCCTGGTGATGCAGACGTACATGGACCTCATCGGCATCGGCATGCCGCGCGGCGTTGGTCAGCGCTTCCTGCACCAGCCGCAGCAGGGTCTCGGCCAGTTGCGGATCGGTGATGCGCACGTCCGGCGCGATCTGCAGCCGCAGCTGCGGCCGCGGGAACGGCGCGGCCAGCGCGCGCAGCGCGGTCTCCAGGTCCAGTCCGCGGTCGTCGCGCAGCGACTGCACCACATTGCGGATGTCGGCCAGCAGCTCGCCGGACAGGCGCTCGACCACGCCGAGTTCCTCGCGCCGCGCCAGGTCCGGATCGGTCAGCAGCAGGCGCAGGTTGATCCGCATCGCGGTCAGTTTGTGCCCAGCCACGTCGTGCAGTTCGCGCGCCAGGCGCAGGCGTTCGGCATCGCGCGCGCTGTCGGCCAGCAGCGCGCGCGTGGCCAGCAGGTCGGCATTGACCCGGGCCAGCGCTTCGCGGGCGCGCTCGGCGGTGCGCGCGTAGTGCGCGGACAGCCCGGCGAAGGCGTGGAAGCCGGCGTAGATCAGGGTGGTCAGCAACGCGCGCTTGAAACCGGCCGTGCACAGCAACAGGAACGTGCCCAGGTTGACCAGGAGCGCCAGCATCAGCACCCAGCGCGGCTCCCACAGCAAGGCCACCTGCGTCACCACCACCACCAGCAGCACCGGCGCGGTGCCGACGCCCGGTTCCAGCCACACCAGGACCAGCGCCGCGGCGGCTTGCAGCCACAGCGCGGCATCGCGCAGACGCGGCGCGGGCAGGTAGCGGTAGCCAAGCAACAGCAGCACGAACAGGCCGGCCGCCGGCCAACGCAAGGCGGCCGGTGCCTGGTGCTGCAGCTGAAACGACCACAGCACGGTGGCTACGGTGGCCAGGCCGGCCAGGCGCTTGGGGTCGATCAGATCGTGCAGGACGCGGTGCATGCCGCGGATGCTGACCGCGCAGCGCGGCGCCGGCAATGGGGCCGGCGCAGAAAGTGACTTCCGGCAGGTCGGATCGATGACCAGCGGCCACTGTGCCGCCACGGCATGGCGACCACACTGACGCCATGCCATTCATGCCGCGGCGGCATGTTCACCAAGCCTGCAGCGCGATGGCGTACACCGACACTGCTCCCTACGAGGAAACGACGATGCACCTGACCCTGCGACATCCCGATCTGTGGTTCACCGTGCTGGGCGTGTGCTGGGGCGTCTACGAGATGCTGCTCAGCTACCGCCGCCGCGCGGCCGATGGCGGCGCGCGCGACCAGGGCACGCTGCAGCTGCTGTGGCGCGTGCTGTACGCGGCGGTGGCGGTGGGCGTGCTGCTGGCCTTCGTCGGCGTGTGGCGCTATGCGCCGGCGCTGCAGGAACCGGCACGCTGGCTGGGCTGCGCGCTGCTGGCCGGCGGCCTGGCGCTGCGGCTGTGGGCGATCCGGGTGCTGGCGCGCTGGTTCACGGTGGACGTGACCATCCAGGACGACCACCGGCTGATCCGCCATGGGCCATACCGCTACCTGCGGCATCCTTCGTACACCGGCGCGCTGCTGGCGTTCTACGGGCTGGCGATCGGCCTGGGCAACGTGCTGTCGCTGCTGGCGATCGTGCTGCCGGTGACCTGGGCGTTCCTGCGCCGCATCCGCGTGGAGGAAGCGGCGCTGACTCAGGCGTTCCCGCACGAGTACCCCGACTACGCCGCGCACAGCTGGCGGTTGTTGCCGTTCGTCTGGTGAGGGACGGGCGATGCGCGCGCTCGACCTGACCCTCGCCGTCCTCCACCACCTCGCGTTCCTGTTGCTGACCGCCGCGCTGGTGGTCGAGTGGACGCTGCTGCGCGAGCCGCCGTACGCGCTGCGACTGCCGCGGCTGCTGCGCGCGGACGCCGCGTACGGGGTGGCGGCGTTTCTGATCCTGGTCGTCGGCGGCCTGCGCGTGCGCTACGGCCTCAAGGGCCCGGACTACTACCTGCACAACCCCTGGTTCTGGGCCAAGCTGGGGGTGTTCGCGGCGGTCGGGCTGCTGTCGCTGTTGCCGACGCGGCGCCTGCTGCGCTGGCGCCGCCAGGCCCGCCTGCAGCCGGGGTTCGTGCCGCCGCTGGCGCAGGTGGCCGCGTTGCACCGCATCGTCAGCGCCGAACTGACCCTGCTGGCACTGCTGTTCGTGCTGGCCGCGACGATGGCGCGCTATGGCATGCCGTGATTGGTATGACCAAATTTTGAGGCAAACTCCCTTCCGCAGTTGACTTTGCGGAATGCGCGGCGATCTAATGGCTGCCTCGGTACGCCATCGGCATTATTGGTATGACCAATCCATCAGCACCCGCGACGACAGGCGGGACGACCCCGCCAGCGGCAAGTCGCGGCTCGCGCGATGCACCGCCGCCGGCTGTCGCGTCGTCTCCCGGCGGCGGCCGCCTCAGCGATCGCGTTGCCGCGCAGCTGCGTGCGCTGATTGCAGAACGCGGCTTGCAGCCCGAGCAGCGCCTGCCGGCCGAGCGCGCGCTGGCGCTGGAACTGGGCGTGTCGCGTACCGCGTTGCGCGAGGCGATCGCCCAGCTCGCCAGCCAGGGACTGCTGCGCGCCCGCGCCGGCGGCGGCACCTATGTGCAGCGCCCGCACACGCCCGAAGAGCAGGTGGTGGCGCCGCTGCAGCCGTTCCTGCCGCTGCTGCAGGGCGATCCGGAATACCGCTTCGACGTGCTGGAGACCCGCCACGCGCTGGAAGGCGCCACCGCCTGGCACGCCGCGCTGCGCGCCACCGACGCCGACCGCGCGCGCATCGCCGCCGCGTTCGAGGCGATGCTGCAGGCGCATGCGCAGGGCGATGCGGCCGCCGAGGCGCGCGCCGACGCCGACTTCCACCTGGCCATCGCCGAGGCCGCGCACAACCGCGTGCTGCTGCAGGTGATGCGCGGGCTGTTCGACCTGCTGCAGACCAATATCTCGCAGAGCCGGCACAAGCTGTTCCAGTCGCCGCGCACCTTCGCCCCGCTGCTGGCCCAACACCGCGCGCTGCGCGACGCGATCCTGGCCGGCGAGCCGGAGCGCGCGCGCGACGCCGCGCACGCGCACCTGTCCTTCGTGCACACCGCGCTGCGCAGCCTCGACGAAGACGAAGCGCGCCGTGCGCGCGCCTCGCGCCTCCCCTCCTCTCCCGACGACCCGCGCCGATGATCATTTCCGCCGCTTCCGACTACCGCGCCGCCGCCGAAGCGCGGCTGCCGCCATTCCTGTTCCACTACATCGACGGCGGCGCCTATGCCGAACACACGCTGCGCCGCAACGTGACCGACCTGGCCGACATCGCGCTGCGCCAGCGGGTGTTGCGCGACATGGCCGCGCTGAGCCTGGAGACCGAGCTGTTCGGCGAGCGCCTGGCGCTGCCGCTGGCCCTGGCCCCGGTCGGGCTGACCGGCATGTACGCGCGCCGCGGCGAGGTGCAGGCCGCGCGCGCGGCGGCGGCCAAGGGCGTGCCGTTCACCCTGTCCACGGTGTCGGTGTGCCCGATCGAGGAAGTGGCGCCGGCGATCGACCGGCCGATGTGGTTCCAGTTGTACGTGCTCAAGGACCGCGGCTTCATGCGCAACGCGCTGGAGCGGGCCAAGGCCGCCGGCGTGACCACGCTGGTGTTCACCGTGGACATGCCCACGCCCGGCGCGCGCTACCGCGATGCGCACTCGGGCATGAGCGGGCCGCACGCGCCGCTGCGGCGCATGCTGCAGGCCGTGACCCATCCGCGCTGGGCCTGGGACGTGGGCCTGCTGGGGCGCCCGCACGACCTGGGCAACATCTCAACCTACCGCGGCAGCCCGACCGGGCTGGCCGACTACATCGGCTGGCTCGGCGCGAACTTCGACCCGTCGATCTCGTGGAAGGACCTGGAATGGATTCGCGAGTTCTGGACCGGGCCGATGGTCATCAAGGGCATCCTCGACCCGGACGATGCGCGCGACGCGGTGCGTTTCGGCGCCGACGGCATCGTGGTCTCCAACCATGGCGGGCGCCAGCTCGACGGTGTGCTGTCCAGTGCGCGCGCGCTGCCGGCGATCGCCGACGCGGTGAAGGGCGAGCTGAAGATCCTGGCCGACTCCGGCATCCGCAGCGGCCTGGACGTGGTGCGCATGCTCGCGCTCGGCGCCGATGCGGTGCTGCTCGGCCGCGCCTTCGTCTACGCGCTGGCCGCGGCCGGTCAGGCCGGGGTGGAGAACCTGCTGACCCTGGTGGAGAAGGAAATGCGGGTGGCGATGACGTTGACCGGGGCCAAGTCGATCGCGGCGATCTCGCGCGATTCGCTGGCGCGGGTCACCCGCGAAAGCACCGTGTCGCCGTAGGGTCGCTGAGCGCATGCACGCGCCGCTCGCCGAAGCACGCCTGCTGCGCCAGCTGCGCGACGCGGTGGGCCGTCGCCACGTGCTGGTCGGCGACCGCGCCACGCGTCGCTTCCGCAAGGGCTACCGCTTCGGCGAGGGCTGGGTGCTGGCGGTGGCGCGGCCGGGCACGCTGCTGGAACTGTGGAACGTGCTGCAAGCCGTGGTGGCAGCGGAACGCATCGTCATCGTGCAGGCCGCCAACACCGGCCTCACCGGCGGCTCCACTCCGGACGGCGACGGCTACGACCGGCAGATCGTGCTGGTCAGCACGCTGCGCCTGCGTGGCGTGCAGCTACTGCACGACGGCCGCCAGGTCGTCTGCCTGCCCGGCGCCACCCTGGACGCGCTGGAACGGCAGCTGCAGCCGCTGCGGCGCGAGCCGCATTCGGTGATCGGTTCCTCGTGCATCGGCGCCTCGGTGCTGGGCGGGGTGTGCAACAACTCCGGCGGCGCGCTGGTGCGGCGCGGCCCTGCCTATACCCAGCTGGCGCTGTTCGCGCAGCTCGGCGCCGACGGCCAGTTACGCCTGGTGAACCATCTCGGCATCGCGCTGGGCGACACGCCCGAGCAGATCCTGGCCCGGCTGCAGACGGGCGACTACGGCGCCGCCGACATCCACGACGACCCTGCCCTCGCCGCCTCCGACCCGGACTACGCCGCGCATGTGCGCGACGTGGACGCGGATACGCCGGCCCGCTTCAACGCCGACCCGGCGCGGCACTATGAGGCGTCCGGCTCGGCCGGGCGGCTGTGCGTGTTCGCGGTGCGGCTGGACACGTTCCCGCGCGAGGACAGCACGGTCTTCTACATCGGCAGCAACGCCACCGACGACCTGACCACGCTGCGCCGCGGCCTACTCACCGCCTTCGCGCAACCGCCGATCAGCGGCGAATACCTGCACCGCGACGCGTTCGACATCGGCGCGCGCTACGGCAAGGACACCTTCCTGCTGATCGACCGCTTCGGCACCGGCGCGGTGCCCAAGGCGTTCGCGCTGAAGAGCCGCGTGGACGGCTGGTGCGAGGCGCTGGGCCTGCGCGGCTTGGCTGACCGCGCATTGCAGGCGCTGACCGACCGGCTGCCCGAACACCTGCCGCCGCGCCTGCGCGCCTACCGCGACCGCTTCGAACACCACCTGCTGCTGCGCGTGTCCGCGCGGGACGCCGCCGCGACCGACGCGTTCCTGGCCGACAACTTCGCCGGCAGCGACCGCGGCGCCTATTTCCGCTGCGACGCCGACGAAGGCCGCAAGGCGTTCCTGCACCGCTTCGCCGTGGCCGGCGCGGCGGTGCGCTACCGTCAGGTGCATCGCGACACGGTCGAGGACATCGTGGCGCTGGACGTGGCGCTGCGACGCAACGACCGCGACTGGCGCGAGACGCTGCCGCCGGAACTGGAGCGCGCGCTGCTGGGCAAGCTCTACTACGGCCACTTCTTCTGCCACGTGTTCCACCAGGACTACCTGGTGCGCAAGGGCCACGATCCGCTGGCGATCGAGCATGCGATGTGGGCGCTGCTGGACCGGCGCGGCGCCGAATATCCGGCCGAGCACAACGTCGGCCACCTGTACCGCGCCAAGCCGGCGCTGGCGGCGTTCTACCGCGCGCTGGACCCGACCAACAGCTTCAATCCGGGGATCGGGCAGACGCCGAAGGGCAAGCACTGGCACGCCTGCGACGGCGACCATGGCTGAGCGCACCGATACGCACCGCGCGCGGCAGGAGAACACCGCTGCGCGTCGTGGTCATTCGATCTCGAGCATGCCGCCGTCCATCAGCGCCGTGGCGATGGCGTACACGTTGCGGGCGTCGGGGCGGATGCCATCGGCGCCGAGCACCACGCGCTTGTCCTCGGCACCGTCCATCGCTCGCTCCAGCACCTTGCCGTAGCGCAGGCTCAGAATCAGCGGGCCGAGCAGCATGGCGCGCTGCGCTTCGTCCGGCGCGGTGTCGGCGGTGCCGCGCTGTTGCTGCTGCGCGGCGTCGACCACCGCATTCCAGCCGGCGATGTAGGCGTTGGCCTCGATCGCCATGTTGTGGTTCAGCGCCTCCTGCGCCACCGGCGTGGCGTCGAAGTCGGTGCCCTTGGCCTGCGCTTCGCGCATGCCGGTGGCGACCTTTTCGGCCAGCGCGCGATCGAACTGGGCTTGGCGTTCGCCGACCGCCAGGTGCACCGCCAGGTGCGCGAGCACGAACACCAGGTTGTCGGCGGCCACGTCGCCGCTGCGCAGCTCATGCGGGCGTGGCGCGTCGCGCAGTTGCTGCAGCAGCGCGCTGGTCAGCACCAGGTCGTTGTCGAGCGCCGCGGCGGCGAACGCATGGTCCTTCACCACCGGCTGCTCGGCGACAATGCGGATGCGCTGCAATTGACCGGCATCGGCCAACTGCAGCAGTTGCCCGCGCAGCGACGGCGAGGCCTGCACCGAGGCACGCACCTGCTCGGCGTCGGTGGCGCTGCCCTGGATCGCCGTCAGCACCGCATCGAGGCGGTCCGCGGCGAAGGCCGGCACGGCGCACAGCCAGGCCAGCACGAAAACGCACAGTCGCATCCGCAGCATGGTCGAATCCTTTCGTCGCTATCCAGAAGCGGCGCAGCCTAGCATGGCCGCGCGCGGTGCCGGCGCGGGCGCCGTGGCGGCATCGGGCGCGCAGCGCGGGCGGCACACACGGGGGCCGGAGGAATCAGCTTCCGGGCAGCCGCTGCCGCAACGTCTCCATCTCCTTCCACGGATGCTCGCGCAGGCGCGCGGCGCGCTGCAGCGCCTTGGCCAGCGGGAACGCCTGCGGCGAGGCGATCCGCGCCAGTTCCTCCCAGCGCAGCGGCACCGCCACGGTGGCGTGCTCGCGCGCGCGCAGCGACCACGAGCACACGCTGGTGTTGCCGCGGCCGTTGCGCAGCCAATCGACGAAGATCACTCCATTGCGCTTGGCCTTGCTCATCGTGGCCACGTAGCGCTCGGGCGCAGAGCCGGCCAGCGCCTGGGCGAAGGCTTCGCAGAAATCGCGGGCCTGCTCCCAATCCGCGCCAGGCACGATCGGCACCACCACGTGCAGGCCCTTGCCGCCGGACAGGCGCACGAAGCTTTCCAGTCCGGTCTCGCGCAGGCGGATGCGGATCTCGCGCGCCGCGGCCTTGATCTGCGTCCAGCTCACGCCCTCGCCCGGGTCCAGGTCGAACACCAGCCGGTCGGGATGCTCGGGATCATCCACGGTCGACCCCCAGGGATGCAGCTCCAGGGTGTTCATCTGCACCAGCTCCAGCAGGCCGGCGAGATCGTCGATGTACAGGTAGTCCTCGGTGCCGCTCTTCTGCTTCAGTGCGATCGCGTGTACATGCTCGCCGAGTGCGCGGTTGTTGTGCTTCTGGAAGAAGCATTCGCCGCCGGCGCCATCGGGGCAGCGCAGCAACGACAGCGGACGCCCAGCGACTTCCTGCAGCAACCATGGCGCGATGGCACGGTAGTACTCGGCGACCTCGCCCTTGCTGATGCCGGCACCCGGGTACACCACGCGCTCGGGGTGGGTGATGACGACCGCCGCGGCATCGGCGTCGGCGCTGGCGGAGGAAGCGACCTTCCGCGCCGCGGTGCTTGCGCGCGGCGCGGACTTGGCAGTTGCCGGTTTGCGCTTGGCGGCACCGTTTTTCGTAGCATCGCCTTTCGATGTGCTGCGTTTTGCCGGCGTGGCCGGCCCGCGCGCGGCCGGCGCGGTCTTCTTCGCCGATGCCGCAGCGCGCGCCGCCACGACATGGCTGCCTGGGGCTGCCGCCGGTGCCGGCGCACGATCGCCGCCGAGATCCTGCAGCGGCTTGTCCTCGCGCAGGCGCTTGAATGCGGCCTGGCGCAACAATCCTTCCTTGGCCCAGCCGCGGAAGGCGACTTCGGCCACCAGTTGCGGCCGCACCCAGTGCACGCTGCGTCGCGGGAATGGCGCATGCGCGGGAATATCCACCACCGCCTGCTCGCTGTGCAGCGCCTGCAGCTGCGCAAGCAAGCGCCGCAGGCCCGATTCGTCGAAACCGGTGCCGACCCGGCCGACATAGCGCAAGCCGCCATCGCTGCGCTGCGCCAGCAGCAAGGAACCGAAGCCGCTGCGCGCGCCCTTGGGATCGGTGTAGCCGACGATGACGAAATCGTCGCTGTTCTCGTGCTTGGTCTTGACCCAGTCGCCGCCGCGGCCGCCGTGATAGCGCGCGTCCGCGCGCTTGCTGACTACGCCTTCGTAGCCCTTCGCCGCCGCCGCGGCGAACACCTCCGGGCCATGGCCGAGCACATGGTCGCTGTAGGCCAGCACGCCCGGCGTGTCGCCGAGCAGCGCGCGCAACAGTTGCTTGCGTTGCAGCAGCGGGACCTCGCGCAGGTCCACGCCGGCCACGCCGAGCAGGTCGAACACCAGGTAGCGCAGCGGCTGCTTGGAGCTGCCCTCGATGACCCGTTGCAAGGCGGAGAAATCGCTGCGGCCGTCGGCATCGAGCACCACCAGTTCGCCATCCAGCCGCGCCTCGCTCACCGGCAAGGCCTGCACCGCGTGCGCGACCTCGGGGAAGGTCTCGGTCCAGGCCTGATCGTTGCGCGAGCGCAGCGTCGCCTGGCCGGCATCGAGATCGGCGAGCAGGCGATAGCCGTCCCACTTGATCTCGTGCAGCCATTGCGCACCGTCGGGGGCGCGGTCGCGCAGCAGCGTCAGCTGCGCGCGCTCGCCTGGCGGACACGGCCGATCGCGCGCACCGTCCAGCGCCAGCGCGCGCTTGCGCCAGGCCGCATCGCTGCGCCGCGGCCGCGCGGCCGACGGAGCCGCAGCGCCAGCGGCGGCAGGCTTGGCCGTGGCTGCATCGCGCGCACGCTTGGAGGCCTTGCCGGCCTTGGTGGGCTTGGCGGCTTTGGCCGCGCGCTTCGGCGCAGGCGCGGAGACCGGCTCCTGCAGCAGGTCGTCGGCATCGCGATCGGCGGCGAACGCGTCGTCGCGCTTGATCAGCAGCCACTGCGGCTGCTTGCCGCGCAACGCGGTGCGCACCAGTTTCCAGTTGCCGTTGAGGCGCTCGCCGTGCAGCACGAAATCCAGCTTGCCGGCGGCGATCGCGGCCAGCGGTTCGCCGTCGCACGACCAGGTGCCGTGGTCGAACACATCGACATGGCCGGCACCGTAATGGCCCTCGGGAATATCGCCGGCGAAGCCGGCATAGGACAGCGGGTGGTCTTCCACCTGCACCGCCAGCCGCTTTTCGCCGACCCGCAGCGACGGCCCCTTCGGCACCGCCCAACTCTTCAGCACGCCGTCGGCTTCCAGGCGAAAATCGTAGTGGCGCGAACTGGCTTGGTGCAGCTGCACCACGAAGATCGGGCGCCGCGACGGCGTCGAGACGCTGTCGTCGGCCGGTTCCGGGGTTGCGCCGAAGCGGCGTTTGCGGGCGTACTCGCGCAGCGTCATCGTGCCCTACCCCGCCTTGCGCCGCGCCGGCGCCTTGCTTGCGGCGGTCTTCTTCGCCGGCTTGGCCTTGCTCGCGGATTTCGCGGCGGGCTTGGCGGCCTTCTTCGCCGCTTTCCTGGCCGGCTTCTTCGCGGTCTTGCTGACCGGCAGCGCCACCTCCGCCTTCTTCGCCGGAGTGCGGCGCTTGGCGTCCAGGCTCTTCTGCAGCAGCGACATGAAATCGACCACGTTGGTGGCGGCATCCTCGCGCTGCGGCGTGTCGGCCTCGTCGTCCACCTGCGCGGTGCCTTCCTGCGCCTTGATCCGTTTCTGGATCACCGCCTGCAGGCGCTCGCGGAATTCGTCGTGATAGGACGCCGGGTCCCACTTGCCGGACATCGAGTCGATCAGCTGTGCGGCCATCTCGGTTTCCTTGGCGCTGATCCGGTAGTCGGCGGCCTTGCCGCTGGGCAGCGTGTAGTCGTCCAGCGCGACCAGTTCCTGCGGATAGCGCAGCAGGATCAGCACCAGCGCGTCTTCCTGCGGCAGCACCGCCGACAGGTATTCGCGGGTGCGGATCACCACCCGCGCGATGCCGACCTTGCCGGTGGCGCGCAGCGTCTCGCGCAGCAGCACGTAGCCCTTCTCCGCCTTCTTGCCCGGCACCAGCACGTAGGGTTTCTCGAAATAGCGCAGGTCGATGTCGGCGGCGTCGACGAAGGCCTCGACCTCCACCGTCTCGTGACTTTCCGGCGCGGCCGAAGCGATGTCCTTCTGCTCGACCACCACGTAGTTGCCCTTGCTGTATTCGAACGCCTTGACGATGTCCTTCCACGGCACCTCTTCGCCGGTGTCGGCGTTGACCCGCTCGAAGCGGATCGGGCGCTTGTCGCGCGCATCGAGCATGCGGAACTGCAGGTCGACGCGGCGTTCGCCGGACATCAGCGCCACCGGCACGTTGAGCAGGCCGAAGGACAGGGTGCCGGTCCAGATCGGACGCGCCATCAGTGCGCCTCCAGGTGCAGCGCCGGCGCCGGCAGATGGTCCAGCGCCTGCCACGCATCCTCGATCACCGGCCGTGCCTGGCCCCAGTCCAGCTGCGATTCGCCGCGGACCTGCTCCCAGTGCGCGGCCAGTTCGCCGTCGGTGTCGGCCATGGGCGCGCGTGGCCAGCCGCCGGCATGGGTGCGCAGCGCGAACGCATAGGCCGGGCACAGGTCGCGCCACGGGGTGCCGTGGCGATCGCGGCGCTGGCGATAGTCGGCCAGGCTGTATTGGCGGTAGTCCGCGGCGTCGTGCGGACGCGGACCTGCAGCGTCGGGACCGTGCGGCAGCGTGGCCGGCAATGGATCCAAGTGGGCATTGAACAACAGTGGATCGGGGCGGGCGCTGGGGCACATGGCGGAAGCTCCGGGCGGCATCGGCGGCATGGGGATGGGCAGCAGTAGCGCCGGCGCCGTTAGGCGTTCGTGACAGCGATGTGGACGCATTGCGATTCGCAGCGGCTTCACCGCCATCGCGCTGCACTGTACGCACGTTCCCAACCCCAACAGGAGGAATCGGCCATGTCCACACCCACCGACCCGCTGCGTCGCAACGACCCGGTTCCCGGCGAACAACGCGGCAAGCGCGACGCCCAGGACCGCGAGGACCGCGGCGCCGGCGACCGCCCCGACACCATCGTCGAACACGAGCCGCGCACCGGGGCGGACCGCCCTGCGCCCGACACCCACGCGGCGGAGAGCGCCACCGAGGAACACGCGCACAAGCACCATGCCGATGCCAACCAGGACGAAGCGCTGGAAGAGACCTTCCCGGCCAGCGATCCGGTCTCGCCGTTCGTGCCATCCAAGGCGCCGTAGGCCTGTCGGCCGTCGCCCCATGTAGGAGCGGCTTCAGCCGCGACAGGATCTGTCGTTTCATGCAGCCTGTCGCGGCTGAAGGGCACCTCGAACAACCCGTCATTTCACTGAAGTGAGCTGCAAAGGCGCTGCCGTTACGGCTGTTCGAGGAAGCCAACGTGCTTCGCAGGGGTCCTGGATGTAGGAAGAGCGGCCGGATTGGCCGCCTCACCCGCTCACGCGGGCGCCATGGCCCGCTGCTGCAGTCGTGCCAGCCGCATCAGGTTGTGACTGGCGACCTTCAACCCGATCACCACCGTGGCCCGTGCCAACCCGATGGTGCGCAGGTATTTACCGCCCTGCTGCGCCAGCCGCGCGAACGGGTGTTCGCCGAACACCCGGTCCTTGGCAAGCCGCCGGTTGCGGCGCTGTTCGGCCGCGCTTAGCGGCTTGCGCGCCTGGCCCTGGTGCTGAATGGCCGCCCGATAGCCGCGTTGCGTCAGATCGGCCTCCCTCGATGCGTCGGCATAGCCACTGTCGGCCCACACCGTGCGTCCGTGATTGCTGGGGTCCAGCACCTCCTCGAAGTGTCGGCTGTCATGCACGTTGGCTGCGCTCACCGCATGTCGGCGGATGAAGCCCCAACGCCGATCGGTGCTGGCGTGCAGCTTGTAGCCGTAATGCGCCTTGCCGTGCTTGCGGGTCCAGCGGGCTTGCACATCCTTCTGTGCCCGCTTGGCGTCGCTCCAGTCTTGGCCTACCTCGCCACCCTGCTTGATCTGTGCGTTCTCCTCGCGCGTGTTGCGTTGGATCGGGGCGCTGACGATGCTCGCATCGATGATCTGACCGCCACGCGCGATGAATCCCGCCCGCTGCAATTGCACGCCGACCGCTGCGCTGATGTCGCCCATCACATCCTGCGCCTTGAGCCGCTCGCGCCACACCCAGATCGTCTTGGCGTCAGGCACCTTGCCGCTGTGTTCCAGTCCAAGGAACTGCTGGAAACTGCGCCGATCCAGCACTTGGTACTCCAGCGCATCGTCAGAGAGGTTGTATAGCTGCTGCAACAGCAGCAGTTTGATCATGACCACCGTCGGCCAGGCCGGACGGCCCCCGCGCGTGCCGGTGCCCAAGGACAGCTTCGCATCGACGGCTTGGGCAATCGTTGCGAAATCGATATGGCGCGAAAGCAGGGTCAGCGGGTCGCCTATCTGCTGGCGCTTGGCTTCGCGTTCGTGTCCGGCAAACAGGCTGATCATCGCGGGGCCTCGGCTCTCTCTTCTGACCATATGATGCCAAAGAAGGAGGTTTTTAGAGGTGCCCTGAAGCCGCTCCTACAGCTCTTCGGCAGCTCCCGCCGTCAACGAATCCCCAATCCCCAATCCCGGCTTCTCACACCTTCCCCGCCGCCTGCAACGCCGCATACTCCGCGTCGCCGAACAGACGCGAGCGCACCAGGAAGCGCACGCCCTCGCCGTTCTCCAGCGAGAACATGCCGCCGCGCCCGGGCACCACGTCGATGATCAGCTGGGTGTGCTTCCAGTATTCGAACTGCGAGGCGTTGATGTAGAACGGCGCGCCGCCGATCTCGCCCAGCTGCACGTCGCGGTCGCCGACAATGAAGTCGTCCTGCGGATAGCACATCGGCGAGGACCCGTCGCAACAGCCGCCCGACTGGTGGAACAGCACCGGCCCGTGCCGCGCACGCAGCGTGTCGATCAGCTGCAGCGCCGGCAACGTCGCCAGCACCTGCAGCGGCACGCCGGATTCGGGCGCGGCGGCGTCCATCAGGCGGCCATGTCCAGCACGATGCGGCCTTCGATCTGGCCAGCGCGCATGCGTGCGAACACTTCGTTGATGTTCTCCAGCGTGGCGGTGGCCACGGTCGCGGCGACCTTGCCCTGCTCGGCGAATTCCAGCGATTCCTGCAGGTCCAGACGGGTGCCGACGATGGAGCCGCGCACGGTCACGCCGTTGAGCACCATGCCGAAGATGTCCAGCGGGAACTGGCCCGGCGGCAACCCGTTCAGCGACACCGTGCCGCCGCGGCGGACCATGCCGATCGCCTGCTCGAACGCCTTCGGCGACACCGCGGTGACCAGCGCGCCGTGCGCGCCGCCGATCTCCTTCTTCAGGTAGGCCACCGGGTCGGTGGTCAGCGCGTTCACCGTCACCGTGGCGCCCAGCCGCCTGGCCAGCGCCAGCTTGGCGTCGTCCACGTCCACCGCGGCCACGTTCAGGCCCATCGCCTTGGCGTACTGCACGGCCATGTGCCCGAGTCCGCCGATGCCGGAGATCACCACCCAGTTGCCGGGCTTGGTATCGGTGACCTTCAGGCCCTTGTACACGGTGACGCCGGCGCACAGGATCGGCGCGATTTCGACGAAACCGATGTTCTTCGGCAGGTGGCCGATGTAGTTGGCGTTGGCCAGCGCGTACTCGGCGAAACCGCCGTTGACCGAGTAGCCGGAATTCTGCTGCGCCTCGCACAGCGTCTCCCAGCCGCCCAGGCAGTGCTCGCAATGCCCGCAGGCCGAATACAGCCACGGAATGCCGACCCGGTCGCCTTCCTTGACGTGGCCCACGCCGGCGCCGACCGCGACCACATGGCCCACGCCCTCGTGGCCGGGAATGAACGGCGGGTTCGGCTTCACCGGCCAGTCGCCCTCGGCCGCGTGCAGGTCGGTATGGCATACGCCGCAGGCTTCGATCTTGACCAGGATGTCGCCGGCCTGCGGCCGCGGCACCTGCACTTCCTCGATCGTCAGCGGCTTGCCGAATTCGCGCACCACCGCGGCCTTCATTGTCTTGTCCATCGAAACGCTCCTGTGGAAAACGATGCCGTCACCATCGCGCGTCCGGCGACGGGGTGCCTTGATCCAGATCATTCGGGCCGCGCAGCAGCGGGCGGCGGTTCCAGGCGCGCCGCCGCCCCGCCCCGCGCCGCGCTCAGAAGAAGCCCAGCGCCTTCGGCGAGTAGCTGACCAGCAGGTTCTTGGTCTGCTGGTAGTGGTCGAGCATCATCTTGTGGTTCTCGCGGCCGATGCCCGACTGCTTGTAGCCACCGAACGCGGCATGCGCCGGATAGGCGTGGTAGCAGTTGGTCCACACCCGTCCGGCCTGGATCGCGCGGCCCATGCGGTACAGCCGCGACGCATCGCGGCTCCACACGCCGGCGCCCAATCCGTACAAGGTGTCGTTGGCGATCGCCAATGCGTCGGCCTCGTCCTTGAACGTGGTCACCGACACCACCGGTCCGAAGATCTCCTCCTGGAACACGCGCATCTTGTTGTGGCCCTTGAACACGGTCGGCTTGACGTAGAAGCCCCCGGCCAGCTCGCCGTCGAGGGCGTTGCGCTCGCCGCCGATCAGCACCTCGGCGCCTTCCTGTTTGCCGATATCGATGTAGGACAGGATCTTCTCCAGCTGCTCGCTGGAGGCCTGCGCGCCGACCATGGTATTGGGGTCCAGCGGATTGCCCTGCTTGATCGCGGCCACGCGCTTGAGCGCCTTTTCCATGAACCTGTCGTAGATCGATTCCTGGATCAGCGCGCGCGACGGGCAAGTACATACCTCGCCCTGGTTGAAGGCGAACAACACGAAGCCTTCGATTGCCTTGTCCAGGAAATCGTCGTCCTCGGCCATCACGTCGGCGAAGAAGATGTTCGGCGACTTGCCGCCCAGCTCCAGCGTCACCGGGATCAGGTTCTGGCTGGCGTACTGCATGATCAGCCGGCCGGTGGTGGTCTCGCCGGTGAAGGCGATCTTGGCGATGCGCGGGCTGCTGGCCAGCGGCTTGCCCGCTTCCAGGCCGAAGCCGTTGACCACGTTGAGCACGCCCGGCGGCAGCAGGTCGCCGATCACCTCCATCAGCACCAGGATCGAGGCCGGGGTCTGCTCGGCCGGCTTCATCACCACGCAGTTGCCGGCGGCGATCGCCGGCGCCAGCTTCCAGCACGCCATCAGCAGCGGAAAGTTCCACGGGATGATCTGCCCGACCACGCCCAGCGGCTCGTGGAAGTGGTAGGCGATGGTGTCGCTGTCGATCTCGGAGATGCCGCCTTCCTGCGCGCGGATCGCGCCGGCGAAATAGCGGAAGTGGTCGGCGCACAGCGGCACGTCGGCGTTGAGCGTCTCGCGCAGCGGCTTGCCGTTGTCCCAGGTCTCGGCATAGGCCAGCAGCTCGAGATTTTGCTCGATGCGGTCGGCGATCTTCAGCAGCGCGTTGCTGCGCTCGGTGGCCGAGGTCTTGCCCCAGGCGTCCTTGGCCGCGTGCGCCGCGTCCAGCGCGGCCTCGATGTCCTGCGCGTTGGAGCGCGCCACCGAGGTGAACACCTTGCCGGTGATCGGCGTTGTGTTTTCGAAGTACTGGCCGCTCTTGGGTTCCACCCATTGCCCGCCTATGAAATTGCCGTAGCGCGACTTGAAGATGGATTGCGGATCGGTGGCATGCGGCTTGGCGGTGGTGACGGCGTTCATCGGTGGTCTCCTGCGGCGGTGGGAAAGGAATGGGACACGCCCATCCAGGTAGGCGGTAACCGCAAGAGCGATGCCAGGTTTTGGCTGTTGCGCTGCGTCATGGCTGCGCGCCGCGGCCAGTCGACTCGGCGCCTGCATTCCTGTTGCAGCGCGTCACGCGTGGCGATTGCGCGGCGGCGGCGGATGTGGTGTTTATCGGAACACCTGTCCCAACACCTGTCGCAATTTGCGACAGCGGAGCCGTCATGGCGCAACAGCAATCGCAGCACCAGCTCGGCCACGCTCGCCGGATCTTCTTCGAGCGCGGCGGCGCCCCGGTCGGCCAGGTGCCCGACACCATCCTGCAGTCGTGGCAGCGCTGCCAGCGCCTGGGCCTGGCGGCGCAGGGCACGCCGCCGATCGAGCCGGTCAGCGCGCCGCGCCTGCGCGAACTGCGCGAGGCGCACGAGCGCCTGTGGCGGCTGGCCCGCGCCGAACTGGAAGGCCTGGCCGGCGATGCCGCCGCCACCGGCAGCATCGTGCTGCTGACCGACGAGGCCGGCTGGATCCTCGACGCCGAAGGCAGCCCGGGCTTCCTCGACAAGGCCGGGCGCGTGGCGCTGATGCCGGGCGCATGCTGGAGCGAGACCCAGGTCGGCACCAATGCGATCGGCACCGCCATCGTCGAGAGCCGCTCGCTGGAAGTGCGCGGCGGCGAGCATTACTTCGCGCCGCACCAGATCCTCAGCTGCGCCGCGGTGCCGATCTTCGATCCCTACGGCCAGCTGGCCGGCGTGCTGGACATTTCCGGCGACGCCAGCGTGCAGCACATGCACGCGCTGGGCCTGGCGCGGATGGCAGTGGCCAGCATCGAGCACCGCTATTTCGACGACGGCATCGCCGAGTGCGAACTGCTGCGTGTGCACCACGATCCAGCGCTGCTCGGCACTGCGCGCGAAGGCCTGCTCGCGTTCCGCAACGGCAAGCTGGTCGCGGCCAACCAGGCCGGCCTGCGCCTGTTCGGGCTGGAGCGGCACGACCTGGGCCGCGCGCCCTACGCAGCCTTGTTCGAGGAGCCGCTGTCGCGGCTGCGCCAGCAGGGCAGCGTGTTCGACCTGCAAGGCCGCGCCCTGCACGGACGTGTCGACAGCATCGGCGACGCGCGGCCGCGGCGGCGTTCGCAGCAGCCGCCGATCACCGTGTCCGCGGCCACGCGCGCGCAGCACGGCGCCGATGCGCCGCTGTTCGATGCCGCACAGGAACTGGCGCTGGAACGCGCGCGGCGCGTGCTCGATGCGCAATTGCCGGTGCTGGTGCAGGGCGAGACCGGCACCGGCAAGGAAGTGTTCGCGCGCGAGCTGCATCGGCGCAGCGCGCGCGCCGGCAAGCCATTCGTCGCGGTCAACTGCGCGGCGCTGCCGGAAGGCCTGATCGAAGCCGAACTGTTCGGCTACGAAGACGGCGCCTTCACCGGCGCGCGCAAGCACGGCAGCCCCGGCCTGCTGCGCCAGGCCGACGGCGGCGTGCTGTTCCTGGACGAAATCGGCGACATGCCGCCGGCGCTGCAGCCGCGCCTGCTGCGCGTCCTGCAGGAACGCGAGCTGCTGCCGTTGGGCGGCGGCAAGCCGGTGAAGCTGGATTTCGCGCTGATCTGCGCCACCCATCGCGACCTGGACGAGGCGATGGCCGAGCGGCGTTTCCGCCCCGACCTGTATTACCGCATCGCCCATCACAGCGTGCAGATTCCGGCGCTGAGCGCGCATCCGGATCGGCATGCCTTGGTACAGGAACTGTGGGCGCGGGTAGGGCAGGGCCGGCGCCTGACCGATGCGGCGCTGGCCACGCTGAGCGCCTATCCGTGGCCGGGCAACCTGCGCCAGCTGGTGGCCTGCCTGCGTACGCTAGTCGCGCTGAGCGATGCCGGCGCCGTGGTGGACGTCGATGCGTTGCCGGCCTATCTGCCCGGCGCGGCGCGCGGCATGCGCGCGGGCGGCGGCGATGCGGTGCCAGGGCAGGGCGGAGCACACGGCGAACTGCCTGCGGTGCCTGCGCGCGCCTCTGCGCACACGACTGATCTGGACAGCCTCGCCCTGGCGGCGATGCGCCAGGCGCTGGATGCGTGCGGCGGCAACGTCGCTCGCGCCGCGCGCCAGCTCGGCGTCAGCCGCAGCACGCTGTACCGCCGGCTCGGACTCGGCACGCACTGAGCGCCGGCGGCCGAAGAGACACACGGTCCGGACACGACCGCGGGCGCGGCCGACGACGCGATGCGTGGCGATGGGCTCCATCGACCGCATCCGCTGCGACCCGGCGCGGCAACGTTTTCTCGTGCACGTGCCGGCAATGCACCCTGTAGGAGCGGCTTCAGCCGCGACAGGCTCTGCCGGAATGTCTGTCGCGGCTGAAGCCGCTCCTACAGACCTGCCGTAAGCGTGCGCGAGAAACAGCAGCCATGGACAGCTGCATATCACTGCAATGCCGCACGGATACGTTCGTCCTCGTTCGGCGCAGATGCGACATCCGGCGGCGGCGAGCTATGCATTTGCGGCGCCAACCCACCGTGCCTGCCATCGCGCTGGATCTGCAGCCGGGTGGCTTCGGCCCGAGTTCTGATTGCCGGCGACGCGGCGGGATTGGACGCGACGAACGTCGCCAGTTGCAGCGCCAGCTGCGGATCCATCAGCCGCAGCAGGCCCAGCGCATTGCCTTGCCGATCTGGGTCGCCCGAGGTGATATCGGCATAGAACAGCTCGACGTACTTGCTCTGCAGCGTGCGCGCGAACTCGTTCTGCTTGTCCTGCACGCTGAGCCTGGCCAGCGCCAGCTGGCCTGCGGAAATCTTGTCGGCGGCGGCATTGCCGTAGAACGCCAGTACCGCGATCGCCAGCGGCGCCAGCGTCTTCTCCATGATCCAGAAGAGGCGCTTGGCCGGGGTCTTGTCCGCCTCGAGCGTCTGTTTGAGGCGAGCGATATCGGCCAGCAGCCGATCGAGTTTGTCTTCCACGGCAACGCCTCGGCGAGGTCGGCGCCTGCATGGACCATCCATGCAGCGGCACCCATGGCGACGGCATTCCACGCGGCATTCGGGCCGTAGACGTATGTCCGCCCGCACGTGGAGCGCCGTTCGCGATCGGTGCTAACGTCTAAGCGTCGCTAGCGGCCGTTTGTGAAACAACATGCGCGATGCGGTGCATCCGGCGCGGCTGGCGCTGGCGCGCAGACGCGTCGCGACTGCGTCATCTGGACACCTGCACGTCACGGCGATGCGCAACGCGTCGCGTCGCGTCGCGTCGCGCCAGCATGGCCTCACGGAACGATGCGGACGCTCTTCACGAACAGAAACCGATCGTCAGGACCCGGGCCAGCAATGCGGTCGCCGTTGGCTTCGGTCGCGTAATCCAGCGCCACCCGCTTGCCCTTGACCGATTTCTTCAACGCGAACACGTCGCTCTCCGGCTCGGCGACGAACCAGTCGCCGCAGCGGGTCGCGCAATACGCTTCGACTTCCTGGCCATTGGCCGCGCGCACGACGATGGTCATGTCGTCGACGCCGCCCCCGCCGACCAGCGTGCCGGTGACGGCGGCGGCCAGCGCAGTGGCCGGTGCGAGGGCGGCGAGAATCAGCAGCACGGCAATCTTCATGAGCGTCTCCGGAAGAGGCCTATCCAAAGAACGGGCGAGGGCGGTCGCGCAGCGCCCGTGTCCGCGCAGCGCCACCGCCACGACAACCTCAATGCGCGAAATCCCACTGCAGCCCGACCGTATAGCCGCGATCCGGTCCCGGCTCGTAGTAGCGGCCATTGCTGTCGTTGACGATGACCGAGCCGATGTAGGCGTGATCGAGCGCGTTGTCGATGCGCGCGAAGGTGCGCAGCGCGCCGTGCGCGGTGCTCCAGCGGCGCGAGGCCTCCAGGTTCAGCAGCGCGTAGCCGGGTGCGGTTTCGGTAGCAAGGTCGTTGGCCACGGTGTCGCCCGCGGCGACCGCGGCGACCGCGAACTGCCACGCGCGCGGCTGCCACTGCCAGCGCGCGAAGAACTGCTGGCGCGGCACCCCGGGCAGGCGCGAACCGGCCGCCACCTGCGCGGTGGGCGTGGCGCAGCCGCTGCTGGCGCAGGTCAGGTAGGCCTGGCGCACCGTCGCCTGCAGCCAGGTGTAGGACAGCTGCAGCTGCGCGGTGTCGCCCAGCGGCAGCAGATAGCTGGCCTCGGCGCCCTGGCGGCGGGTGCGGCCGATGTTGCGGTAGGTGCTGCGGCCGTTGGTGTTGCTGGCCACCGCCAGTTCGTCGTCGGTATTGGCGCGGAACAGCGCCGCTTCCCACGCGGCGCCGGCCTGGTCGCGCCATTTCGCGCCCAGTTCCAGGTTCTCGCTTTTGGCCGCGGACAGGTCCAGCGCCAGGCCGGCGCCGCCGTCGTTGCGATAGCCCAGCTCGTTGAAGGTCGGCGTCTCGAAGCCGCGGCCGGCCGAGGCGTAGAAGCGCAGGTCGTCGCTGGCGCGGAACACCACCCCGGCCACCGGCGTGGTCGCCGAATAATCGGTGCGGCCGCTGTCGTCCGGATTGCGGCCAACGATGTAGGCGTCGTCGGAGCGGAAGCGCACCTGGCTGTGGCGCAGGCCGGCCAGCAGCGACCAGCGCTCGCTGAACTGCCACCAGGCCTGGGCGAACTGGTCCACGTTCTGCACCTGGTCTTCCTGGTCGCGGCGCAGCCGGCCCTTCACCCCCAGCGTGCTGCCGACGAAGTTCTCGTAACCGGTGCGGTGCTGTTTCTGGCGGTCGGCATTGGCGCCGACGGTGAGCTGAAACGGGCGCCCGCCGAGCTCGCCCTGCCACGCCCAGCGCGCGTCCACGCCGCCGTAGTCGCCGTCCAGGTCGATCAGCCCGCCGGCATGCAGCGGGTTGGCCTGCACCGCCACCGGCACCGCCAGGTACTGCTGCACGTCGCGGCGCCCGGCATAGCCCATCAGCCGCCAGGTCTGCTGGTCCACCTGCTGGGTGAAGATCGCCCCGGCCTGCGCCTGGCGCGTGGACTTGCGCGTATCGAACTGGGTCGCCACGGCGGTGGCCTGCTGCGGATCGGCATGGAACTGGGCGCGGGTCAGGCCCAGCGGATCCTGCGCCCATGGCGCGTCCAGGTAGTTCAGCACCAGGTCCAGGCGCCGGCCGGGGGCCAGGTCGAACCCGAATTTGGCGTTGACCGATTCGCGCCGCGCCTGGCTGTGGTCGCGGTAGCCGTCGGTGCGGAAATGGGTGGCGGCCACGTTGTAGTGCACGTCGCCTTGCTGGCCCTGCAGCTGCGCCCCGGCGCTATACGTGCCGTTGCTGCCGACGGTGCTGCGCAGCCGCCACGGGTCGTCGGGCGCGCCGTCGGCGCTCCACAACTGCACCACGCCGCCGGAGGAGTTGCCGTACAGCGCCGAGAACGGGCCGCGCAGCACCTCGATGCGCTCGGCGCCCAGCATGTTGAAGTGCGACAGCTGGCCCTGGCCGTCCGGCATCGTCGCCGGGATGCCATCCAGCAACAAGCGCACGCCGCGCACCCCGAACGCCGATCGCGCGCCGAAGCCGCGGATCGACAACTGGGTGTCCTGCGCATAGTTCTGGCGGTCGCGCGCCAGCAACCCGGGCACGCCGGCCAAGGCCTCGGCGACCTGCACGCCGGTGCGGTTGCTGTCGCCGACGCTGATCGCGGTTAGCGAGGCGGGCAGGTCGAAATCGTCCACTCCGCTGACCCGTGCGGCCTGCACCTGCACGACCGGCAGGGTGGCGGGATCGGCATCGGCCTCGGCGGCGCAGACGACGGGCGACAGCCCCGCGGCGCAGAGGCCGCAGAGCAGAGCGAGAGGATGGCGATTGGGCATGCGCGCATCATCGCGCATGCGCCGCCCGGCCGCACGCGGCCTAGGGCGTGTCATCGATTCCCGAGTAGATCGCGTTGGGCCGTCAGGTCGCCAGCCGGTGCTGCGTGGCGCAGCGCCTGACTGGCGGTCAGGTCAAGCCGCGCGGTGCCGACTGGCGGCCTGACAGACCCAACCCACAGGGCCGCTCTTGTGCGCCATCGGCGCTACGTCATCGCCCGGGCGGAACCATCCTCCACGCCTTCTATTGCTTGCCTCGTGCACGCACACGAGCTGCGCGATCTGCTTGGGGATTGATGACCCGCCTTAGCGCAAAGCCCCGCCACGCAAGGCCTGCGTTTGCTAGGATGGGGTGTTTGACCGTGCCGGCTCCGGTCCCTCCCGGCCCCCACCTTTCGCCACCAAACGAGTACCGCCGTGTCCTTCTTTGCAAACGTGGAACAGGTCCCAGGCGACCCGATCCTGGGCCTGACCGAGGCCTACAACGCCGATTCCCGCCCGACCAAGGTCAACCTGGGCGTGGGCATCTATTACGACGAGAGCGGCCGTATCCCGCTGCTGCGCGCCGTCCAGCAGATCGAGCGACAGCTGGCGCAGGACGCCAAACCGCGCGGCTACCTGCCGATCGACGGCCTGCCGGCGTACGACCTGGCCACGCAGAAGCTGCTGTTCGGCGCCGAGTCGCCGTTGCTGGCCGCCGGCCGCGTCGCCACCTCGCAGACCATCGGCGGCAGCGGCGCGCTGCGCGTGGGCGCGGACCTGCTGAAGAAGCTGCTGTCCACCTCGACCATCGCCATCAGCAACCCCAGCTGGGAGAACCACCGCGCGGTGTTCTCGGCCGCCGGCTTCGACGTGGTCGACTACACCTATTTCGATGCGGCCACGCACGGCCTGAACTTCGACGGCATGCTCGCCGACCTGAACAAGCTCGCGCCGGGCACCGTGGTGCTGCTGCATGCCTGCTGCCACAACCCGACCGGCGCCGACCTGACCCAGGAGCAGTGGCGCACCGTCGCCGCGCTGCTGAAGGAACGCAACCTGTTCCCGTTCGTCGACATCGCCTACCAGGGCTTCGACAAGGGCATCGACGAAGACGCCTACGCGGTGCGCCTGCTGGCCGAAGCCGGCGTGGACAGCTACGTGGTCGCCAGCTCGTACTCCAAGTCGTTCTCGCTGTACGGCGAGCGCGTCGGCGCGCTGTCGGTGGTGTCGGCCACCGCGGCCGAGAGCAAGGCGGTGCAGTCGCAGGTCAAGCGCATCATCCGCACCATCTACTCCAGCCCGTCCACGCACGGCGCTGCGCTGGTGGCCGGCGTGCTCACCAGCCCCGAGCTGCGCGCGATGTGGGAGCAGGAGCTGACCGAGATGCGCGAGCGCATCCACGCATTGCGTGCCGGCATGGTGCAGAAGCTGGCCGCCCTCGGCGCCCCGGAGTTCGGCTTCATCCAGCAGCAGGCCGGCATGTTCTCGTACTCGGGCCTGAGCAAGGCGCAGGTGGACCGACTGCGCGAAGAGTTCGGCATCTACGCCGTCGGTACCGGCCGCATCTGCGTGGCCGCGCTGAGCCAGGCCAACCTGGACTACGTGACCCAGGCCGTGGCCACCGTGCACAAGGGCTGATCGCACGCGGTACCGCAACACCAAGCCGGAAGCGCGCGCTTCCGGCTTTTTTGTGCCTGCGATTGCCCGCCTGGTGTGGGAGAGGCTGCAGCCCCGACGCATGGCACCTTCCGCACGCACCAATCTCCCTCGGCCCTTGGCGATGCAGCGCGTCTGCACGCCATCGCTCTGCCGCTAATCGAAATCTCATGCAACAGCCGCGACAATAGGCGCCTTCCCCCACGAAAGGCTGCCTGCGCCCATGTCGCGAACCTCGCTGACCCGCTTCCTGATCGAAGAACAGCACGCCGGCCGCATCGGCCCGGAACTGCGCCAGCTCATCACCATCGTCTCGCGCGCCTGCAAGCGCATCTCCATCGCGGTCAGCAAAGGCGCCCTGGGCGGCGTGCTCGGCGACGCCGGCACCGGCAACGTGCAGGGCGAGGCGCAGAAGAAACTGGACGTGCTCAGCAACGACATCCTGCTCGAGGCCAACGCCTGGGGCGGGCATCTGGCCGCGTGCGCGTCGGAGGAGATGGATCACAGCCAGCCGGTGCCGGACAAGTATCCCAGCGGCGATTTCCTGCTGCTGTTCGACCCGCTGGACGGCAGCTCCAACATCGACGTCAACGTCTCCGTCGGCACCATCTTCTCGGTGCTGCGCGCGCCGCCCGGCACCGACAAGCCCGGCGACGAACACTTCCTGCAACCGGGCACCGCCCAGGTCGCCGCCGGCTACTGCATCTACGGCCCCAGCACGATGCTGGTGCTGACCCTGGGCCACGGCACCCACGCCTTCACCCTGGAACGCGAGGAAGGCAGCTTCCTGCTGACCCAGGCCAACATGCGCATTCCCGAGGACACCGCCGAGTTCGCGATCAACATGTCCAACCAGCGCCACTGGGAGGCGCCGATGCAGCACTACGTGGCCGACCTGCTCGCCGGCAGCGAGGGCGCGCGCGGCAAGAACTTCAACATGCGCTGGATCGCCAGCATGGTCGCCGACGTGCACCGCATCCTGACCCGCGGCGGCATCTTCATCTATCCGTGGGACAAGAAGGACCCGGGCAAGGCCGGCAAGCTGCGCCTGATGTACGAAGCCAACCCGATGGGCCTGCTGGTCGAACAGGCCGGCGGCGCCGCCAGCACCGGCCGCGAACGCATCCTCGGCCTGCAACCGGAGCAGCTGCACCAGCGCGTGCCGGTGTTCCTGGGCTCGAAGAATGAAGTGGCTGAGGCGGTGCGGTACCACGTGGAGCATGACCGGGCAGGGGGCTGAATCTTCGCTTCAAGCCGTCGACAATCTGGATATGTCCATTGCACCCGCTCTCTAGCGGGTGTAATAGTTAGACTAGCAAAAAGCCGCATAGCAAAACTGTCGTTTGGGGCTGAGCCCAGAGGTAGTCCGACAGTTCGAAGGGTCAGAACAAATTCAGAAGTCCACCATTATCGATAAGGCTGGCATTTAAACTTTGATTGGGTAGTTTAATAATTTTAGGCCAAGGAGATTTGCATGACAAATTATGGCAACGGCGTGATTACGTGCAAATTTCACGCCACCGTAAGACTCGGAGAGAAAGATCGTGATCTTGGGTATTTTGAATCTGAGGAAGATGCCGAGAACGCAATTGATTTAGCAGAAGCAGATTGGGAATTTGATTTAGAGGAGGCAAAATCACCATCAAATACCATTATCTGCCATGACTGCGAGGGCTCAGGTACTTTCAAAGGGCAGGAATGCAACATGTGCGTCGGCACTGGACGGATCTCGGGATAGATAATTAGCCAATAATTTATTCAAATCTAGCCAAAATCGGGCGGCTCCTAGGTTGAAGCGTGCGGCCATATTTTCGTCCAGTCGCCGCTATGATGCGGGCCCGCTTAGTAGGGTATTAGACGGATCTTATGCAATGACGACAACATTTGACTTACGAAATCGACTTGACGAAGAATTTAGCGGCGAGTCTGACCGTGGCTGCGCGATCCTGACGGTTTGTTTGCTCGAAGAAGGGCTTGCTCATCTACTAGGCGCGCTGTTGCCTGGAGGCCTTAAGGACGCCAAACAATTCATGCCAAAGGGCCGGCTATCGATGGGCATCATAAATTCTCATCGACTCGGCCTCATTTCCGATGAAGTCGCATCAAACCTAAGGCTTCTGATCGAGATTCGAAATTCGTTCGCTCATGGCATATTGGACAACGTTTCGTTCCGCTCTGAGCATATTCGTACGAAAGTCTTGAAACTTGCGCTACCTAATCTGAGCGCTGTACCAGACGTTCGCGATGACGTCGAATCTGACCCACGAAAGCGCTACATGATGGCGTTCGACAACATGTTCTTCACCCTCAACGAGATCAAAAACCAGGTTTCTCGACTTCCACGTATCAATGCTCCTACCCTTACCATTACGCGTATTAATCGCGGGACAGTCGCCTGAATGTGTGCTGCGGCAATACTTGGGATTATCTAATTCTCGATTCACCACCTCGATAGAGAGCCGTGGCGTCGTCCCGGCTACGCATGGTGCATGCCGTATTATTTAATATGCGTCGCTGGCTCGTTGGAAGAAGTGACTCGTGCAGTAGTCATCGGCGACCGGAAAAGAACTGAATACGACCGCCGTCGATTCCCGCTTCACTGTCGCCGTACGCAGGCCCGCAGCGGCATCAATCTTCAATATTCGTGCGGCGCCACGTCAGCGGCCATGGAACGGCGCTCCCCGCATGGCGTGCGTTCCGCGCCGTTGCTACGATGCAATGTCATTTCCCGCGAGCCGCTACGCCATGAGCCTGCATGTCTGGTGGATGTTCCTGCTGACGGTGTTCGTGTTGTCGGGCACGCCAGGGCCGAACATGCTGCACGTGATGACGCGCAGCGTGCGTTTCGGCGTACGCCGCAGCCTGCTGGCGATGGCCGGTTGCCTGCTGGCGGTGGTACTGGTGCTGCTGGCGTCGGCGGCGGGCCTGGGCGCGGTGCTGGACGCGTCGCCGCGCGTGTTCGAGGTGCTGCGCTACGCAGGCGTCGGCTATCTGCTGTGGCTGGGAATCGCCGCCTGGCGCAGCGGGGAAGCGCCGTTGGACCCGCAAGGCGCACCGCCCCTGGCGGCGTCGCTGTCGCCGCTGCAGCTGTTTCGTGGCGGGCTGGCGATCGGGTTGAGCAATCCCAAGCTGCTGTTGTTCGCCGCCGCGTTCCTGCCGCAGTTCGTCGACAAGACCCAGCCGCAGTGGCCGCAATTCGCGATCCTGGTGGCCACCTTCGCCGCGTGCGAGCTGTTCTGGTACGCGGTCTACGGCATCGGCGGGCACGGCATCCGCCGCTACCTGTCCCGGCCTGGCCTGCGTCGGCTGTTCGACCGCGTCGTCGGGACCATCTTCATCGGGTTCGGCATCGTGCTGCTGCGCTTCCGGCCGCAGTAGCGACAGGATCGCGGCGGCGGACGGGGTGCCGCAGCCCGCCGTCGATTGCGCTGGCAAGCAGGGACCCCTTCACTCCGGCCAGGCCGCTGCGGCGCCCGGTTTGGCCACAGCATCAGGCAATCCACGCATGACATGGCCCTTCGCATACCAAAACGCATCGCTGGAGTTCGAACGTTTCATGGTCGATGCGCGCGACGCTTCGGATCTGGCCACGACCAACATGGCCTGGAACATGGTGGTCGGCGTGCTGCATGCCTTCCGGCGCCGCCTCACTGTCCAGCAAGGGCTCCGTTTCGCCGACATCCTGCCGCCGGTGCTGCGCGCGCTGTTCGTCGAAGGCTGGGACAGCGAAGCGCCGATTCTGGCGTTCGGCCCGGACGAGGAGCTGTTGGCGGAAGTCCGTTCGGTTCGCGCCGCGCACAATTTCGCTCCGCCCAATGCGGTGCAGGCGGTCGCCCAGGCATTGCGCAGGAACGTCGACAACGCCGAGCTGGACCGGGTATTGGCGACACTGCCTGCCGGTGCCGCCGCGTTCTGGTCCGTCGCGCCGTCCGTTCGCGTCGCCTGAGCCCGCCCAAGAAGGCACCATTCAACGTGAAACGCCCCACCTTGGGAGGGCGGCAGGGAACAAGATTGCGATGAACCAGACGGTCTTTCTCATGTTCTTCTTCGCCACGGCGCCGGTCGCGCTGATGCCGAGCGTCATTTCCTGGCTCACCCGGCACCGTTCGCGCCGGCCGATCGTGATCGCCAACCTGGCGCTGTGGGTGCTCATCTTCTTTGCGGCGAGGAGTTTCACCCTCGGCACGTCGAGCAAGTTCCAGTTGCCGACGCTGCTGGCCCTGATCGCGTGGCTGGTGTTGCTCGGCTATTCGATTCGTGGAAGTTCTTCGAAAGGAAGCTGAGCTTCCATGAGATCAACGTTCCTTCGTGGCGGTACCGGTAGTGGTTGCGGCTGGTCCATCCGGTCGAATCTATGGTCACGATTTCTATGGTTGTTGGTTGACACGAACGGCGCGCGCGACCGGTCCTTATGCTGCTTCGCCCAGCGCGCCTGTACCTATCCCTCCATGTCCAGATCCTCCCGCAACCGCGCCAACGCGCGCCGCGCGTCGCCGACCACCAGAGGCGCCGGGACCGCCAGCATCAGGTTGAGCGGCAGGCCGAATTCCTCGAAGTGCCAGCCGTGGGTGTCGACGCGGCCGTCGGCGCCGATCGCGCCGGGATGGCGGGCGCGGATGCGCTGGGCGAAGCTGCCGTCGTCGGGGATGTAGCCGTACACCGGCTTGCCCAGAGCGACGGCGTAGCCGACTTCGAAGCAGGTGCCGCTGTCCGGCTCCGGGCCGCGGAAGAAGTCCAGGTTGGCCAGCACCGCATCGGCCTGCGCGATCAGTCCGATGTTGGCCTCATAGATCCAGCGCGCCTGCGCGGCGGGATCGGCGATCTGCGCCGGCAGCGCTTGGTCCAGCGGGAACAGGCCTTCGAATCCGAATTCGCGGCACAGCGCTTTCAAGGCATCGCCGCGGGCGGCGGCATCGGGGCGGAACACGTCGGGGCCGGCGAGGTACAGCGTGCGGATCATCGGCACGGGCAGGTGGGCAGAGGGGCTCTCATTGTCGGCGCGCACATGGAGGCATGCCAACGCCACAGCTGCGATGCCGCGGGATCGCTGGTAAGGTCGCGCGATGTCCGAACCCAATGCCGATTTCATCGAGGTCTTCGACGACGCCATGTCCCGCGAGGACTGCGCCGCGATCATGCGCCGCCTGCGCGGCAGTGCGCAGTTGCAGCCCGGCGAGGTGGGCAGCGGCGTGTTCCCCGAGCTCAAGCATAGCCGCGACCTGCGCATCAGCGGCCTGGAGCCGTGGCGCGACGTGGAACAGCGGCTGCAGCAGGCGGTGTTCGCCGGCCTGCTCGGCTATCTGCGCAAGTACCCGCAGGCACTGATCTCGCCGCTGATGCTGCAGGTGCCCGGCGCCGATGGCCAACCGCACCGGCTCGGCGCCGACGATTTTGCGCTGCTCGACGACGCGGCGCTGTCCAACCTGGCCCGCACCTGTCTGCGTCCGGGCGCGATCAACCTGCAGTGGTACGCCGCGGGCGAGGGCGGCTATCCATACTGGCACTGCGAGCTGTACCCGCGCGATCCCGGCGGCGAAACCCTGCACCGGCATCTGCTGTGGACGCTGTACCTCAACGACGATTTCCAGGACGGCGAAACCGAGTTCCTGTTCCAGCAGCGCAAGATCGCGCCGCGCGCCGGCAGCCTGCTGATCGCGCCGACCGCGTTCACCCACACCCACCGCGGCAACCGCCCGCAGGGCGGCGACAAGTTCATCGCTACCAGCTGGATCCTGTTCCAGTCGGCGCAGGCGCTTTACGGCCGGGATTAGGCATTGGGGATTGGGGATTCGCAAAAGCGGGATGCGGCGGCTGTTCGTCTGTCGGCCTTCGTTTGGCTGCGGGTTGGCGCACGTTCTCGTCGCCAGTCGGATCTGTTTCGATCAACGCGGCCGCCTTCCGGCCGGGATTCGGGATGAAGTCAGCGGCTAGTGCAGCAAGCCTTGCTTGCTTTTACGAATCCCCAATCCCAAATCCCCAATCCCGGCTTCAAAACAATTCCCCCTGCGGTGAAGGCGCACGCGGCGGTAGCGGCCTGACGAAGCGGCTGCAGTCCAGCGCCGGGCGCGCGCGTTCGGCATAGCCCAGGCGCTTGTGCGCCAGCGCGAAGCGCCGCGTCAGCAGGTCGGCATAGACGCCTTCGCCGCGCATGCGCTTGCCGAAGGTGGCGTCGTAGTCCTTGCCGCCACGCAGCTGCTGCACCGTGCTCATCACGTGCGCGGCACGGTCGGGATGGTGCGCCTGCAGCCAGTCGCGGAACAGCGGCGCGACCTCGTGCGGCAGGCGCAGCAGCACGTAGCCGGCGGAGTCGGCGCCGGCGGCATGCGCCGCCTCCAGCACCGCTTCCAGTTCGTGGTCGTTGATCCACGGGATCACCGGCGCCACCATCACCCCCACCGGCACCCCGGCTTCGTGCAGCGTGCGCATCGCGCGCAGCCGCGCATGCGGCGCCGAGGCGCGCGGCTCCAGCCGCGCCGACAGGCGCGGGTCCAGCGAGGTCACCGAGAAATGCACGCTGACCAGGTTCTCGCGCGCCAGCGGCACCAGCAGGTCCAGGTCGCGCTCGACCAGCGCGTTCTTGGTGATCAGCGAGAACGGATGGCGGGTTTCCCACAGCACTTCGATCAGCCGGCGGGTCAGCTGCAGCTTGCGCTCGATCGGCTGGTAGGCGTCGGTGTTGATGCCCAGCGCGATCGGGCTGGGCACGTAGCCGGGCTTGGCCAGTTCGCGGCGCAGCAGTTCCGGCGCGTTGGTCTTGGCGAACAGGCGGGTCTCGAAGTCCAGCCCCGGCGACAGGTTCAGATAGGCGTGGCTGGGCCGGGCGAAGCAGTAGCTGCAACCGTGCTCGCAGCCGCGGTACGGATTGACCGACTGCGAGAAGCCCACGTCCGGCGACTGGTTGCGGCTGATGATGCTGCGCGCGGTCTCCTCGCGCACCTCGGTGCGCAGCCGCGGCGCGGCGAATTCCTCGCTGTCGTCGGGATGCCAGCCGTCGTCCTCGGCCTGGCTGATGGTGCGTTCGAAGCGGCCCGGCAGGTGGCTGCCGGCGCCGCGTCCCTTGATGGCCGTGCTCATCCGCACAGGCTACGCCGCTGCCGTCTCGGCCGCTGCGACGGCGACGCTGCGGGGCTGAATCTTTCAGCGCCACGCGCAGGAGCCGCGCCGGCCCCGTAGAATCCGCCGATGTTCGTATTCGCGACCCTGCAGAACACCTGGGACTGGCTGACCGGCATTCCCCATTTCGGCGCCTACCTCACCGCCGCCTATCTGCTGTACATCCTGTGGCTGAGCGGCTGGATCGTGCTGCAGAAACGCGAGCCGGCGGCGACGCTGAGCTGGGTGCTGTCGCTGGCCGCGCTGCCGTACCTGGGCTTCGTCATCTACTACCTGCTCGGGCCGCAGAAGGTGAAGCGGCAACGCCTGCGCCGCGGCCGTTCGCGCTCGGGCATGGAGCACTACAGCAGCGTCTGCCCGCCCGACGCCGATTGCACCGAGCTGGCCAAGATCGCCCAGGCCACCACCGGCCTGGCGCCCAGTTCGGCGACCGCCGCGCAATGGCTGGTGGACGGCGCCGCCACCTACGACGCGATCGTGCGCGACATCGCCGCCGCGCAGCACCACGTGCACCTGGAGTACTACATCTTCAACCCCGACCGCAGCGGCACGCGCATCCGCGACGCGCTGGTCGAACGCGCCCGCGCCGGGGTCAAGGTGCGCCTGCTGCTGGATGCGGTGGGCTCCTCGCAGGTACGCAAGCGCTTCCTGCAGCCGCTGCTGGACGCCGGCGGCGAGGCGGCCTGGTTCCATCCCACCCAGCTGCTGCGCCCGTTCAAGTTCAAGCGGCCGTGGGTGAACCTGCGCACGCACCGCAAGATCGTGGTGATCGACGGGCGCATCGGCTTCACCGGCGGCATCAACGTCACCGACGAAGAGAACGAGGCGCTGCGCCCCGACGCCTATCGCGACCTGCACGTGCGGTGCGAGGGCCACGTGGTGCGCAGCCTGCAGCTGGTGTTCGTCGAGGACTGGCTGTACGCCACCCGGCAGGGCCGCGATGCCTTCGACATGGCGCAGATCTGGCCGCACGACATGCCCGGCCGCGACGACGGCGCGATCCAGGCGCAGGTACTGGTGTCCGGTCCGGATTCGTCGTGGGAAAGCATCCACCGCATGCAGGTGGCGGCGATCTACGAGGCGCAGCGGCGAGTGTGGCTGGTGACGCCGTACTTCGTCCCGGGCGAGGCCGCGCGCATGGCACTAACCTCGGCCGCGCTGGGCGGGCTCGACGTGCGCCTGCTGGTGCCCAAGCGCAGCGATTCGCGGCTGGTGACGCTGGCGGCGCGCTCGTATTTCGACGAGTTGCTGCAGGCCGGGGTCAAGATCTACGAGTACGGTCCACGCATGCTGCACAGCAAGGCGCTGATCGTCGACGAGGAACTGTGCATCGTCGGCAGCGCCAACTTCGACAACCGCAGTTTCCGCCTCAATTTCGAAGTCTCGGCGATGTTCCGCGACCGGCAGATGACCCAGGAACTGGCCGCGTTGATCGCCCGCGAGATCGCCGATGCGGTGCAGGTGCGCGACGATCGCAAGCGCTCGCTGTGGCGCTACCGGTTGCCCGAGGCGATGGCGCGGCTGACCTCCCCGCTGCTGTAGCCACGCCGTCGCTCCCCGATAGGTCGCGCCGTGCCTGCACCTGCCACCGAACGGGTACGTCCCGTCCACGCCCGGGCGACGAATGGGCCTCCGCCGTATGCGTGCGGCCCTGCGGGTCCGGCTTGGATGGCCGCGTGGCGCCCGTTCCGGCGGTTCGCCGTGGAACCGGTCACCCGGGCGGCGCTACACTGCGCGCATCCTTGGGGAGATCGTCATGTACTGGCTTTTTCTGCTGCTCGCGTTGGGTGCCTTCGTCCTGGCGTTCTCCACGCCGCACATGTCGTTGTTGGTGCTGGCCTTGCTGGCGGCGCTGGGATTCCTGCTGGCCTGGGCGCGCGGCTGGTACGTGGCCAAGATCGGCGACGCCAGCCAACGCGATGCCGCGCCGATGATCGACCCGGCCGAGCTGCGCCGGCTGCGCGAACAGGCCGAGGCGCGCCGCGCTGCGGCCGCCGCGGCCAGCGACGACGCGCTGTCCTCGTAAGCGTCGTCCGCCGATGACCCGACTCAGCGTCAACGTCAACAAGATCGCGGTGCTGCGCAACTCGCGCGGCGGCGAGCTGCCGAGCGTACTCGAAGCGGCACGCGCCTGCCTGGACGCCGGCGCGCACGGCATCACCGTGCACCCGCGCCCGGACCGGCGCCACATCCATGCCGAGGACGTGCTGGCGCTGGCCGAGCTGACCCGCGCGCGCGGCGTGGAATTCAACATCGAAGGCAACCCGTTCGCGCCGCCACGGCCGGGCTACCCAGGGCTGATCCCGCTGTGCGCGCAGGTGCGCCCGGCGCAGGCCACCCTGGTTCCGGACGGCGACGGCCAGCTGACCTCCGACCATGGCTTCGACTTCGCTCGCGACAGCGAACGGCTGCGTCCGCTGATCGCCGAACTGAAGGCGCTAGGCTGCCGGGTCAGCCTGTTCGTGGATGCCGACAACTCCGACCTGGCACGCGCCGCCGAACTCGGCGCCGACCGCGTCGAGCTGTACACCGGACCGTATGCGGAAGCGTTCGACCGCGGCGACGCCGCAGCGCCGGCCGCCTTCGCCGCCGCCGCGCGCCGCGCGCAAGCCGCCGGGCTCGGCGTCAATGCCGGCCACGACCTGGCCCAGGCCAACCTCGGCGCGTTCCTGGCCGCGGTGCCGCAGGTGCTGGAGGTGTCGATCGGGCATGCGCTGATCGGCGAGGCGCTATATGCAGGGTTGGGCGCTACAGTGAAAACCTACCTGGCGATCCTGGCCACCATTCGCTAGCGCGTCAGGTCACTGAGAGCCGATGCCGCAACTGGACAAGCAGTACTTCGAAGACGTTGTGATCGCACATCTCCTCAGGCTCGTGTTGCTGGGCTTTGGCATGCTGTTTTCGTTGTTCTTCATCGCGACGTTCAAGCTGGACCCGCTTCGTGGGTCTGCTGAACTAGGGGTGTCGGCCGTATGAGAGCAACTGGTCTCGTCCTATCTATTACCTTGGGCCTGTACGGCTGCTCCCTGGACACGGTGACCACTCGATATTCCACGTTGGCTGATGCCCGCGCCGACCGTCTATTCGAACGGGGGTGGCTTCCCGACGTTCTTCCCCCATCGACGGTTCGCATTCGCACGTCGAACAATCTCGACCTCAGCACGTCCGTGGGAGCATTCAACTTCATCCCGGCGGAGGCACCGGTCCTCTTCCATGCCTTGGTGTCCGGAATCAGAGCAGACGCCCCATTCGAGGGCTGGGCAGCAACCGTCCAGGGTTACTCGGACAGGGGATTCTCTGCCTGGACCTATGAGGACAGCAACACTGCCTGGGTATTTTTCTGCCACGGCGGAAAAGGTCATTGCGACTACTTCGCGTGGCCTAGCTAGCGATAGCTGACGCCTCGTTCGCGGATCACGCCTCGCCGGCATTGGCGGGACCCCGGGATCGGCTTGCGCACCCTGCATCGGAAAAACGCCACCGTTGCCGGTGGCGTTTGCAGTCCGTCATGGCGGAGCTGCTGCGCTAAAAGCGCATCACTGCACGAAGCCGATGCGGTCCACCTGCGCGTTCTTGGCCGCGGCCAGCACCTTGGCCATCACCTCGTATTCGGCATCGGGGTTGGCTTCGATGCGCAGCTCCGGGGTGTTGCCGGCGGCCTGCGCCATCGCTTCTTGCAGCCGCGGCTGCAGCTCGGCCAGGGGCAGGGGACTGGCGTTCCAGAACAGCTGGCCGCTGGCGTCCAGGCGCAACTGGATCGGCGGCGGCGGCTCGAGCGGCCGCTGCGGCGTGTCGACACGCTGCGGCAGGTTCATGGTGATCGGCCGCGTCACCAGCGGTACGGTCACGATGAAGATGATCAACAGCACCAACATGACATCGACCAGCGGCGTGACATTGATTTCCGACAACGGTCCCCGGTTCCCTGCGGTACTGAAAGCCATGGCGTGCCTCCTGTCCTGTGGTTGTGGTGTTGCGTCTCCAGCCTACACCTGAGACGGGACGTCGGGCGAGGGGCCAGGCGCAAGAAACTGGAGATGCAGTGGGGCGGGATCGGTGGCGTTGCGGCATCGTGGCTCATCGCACAGCTGTCTGCCAACGCGTTTTTCTGCTTGAAGGCCGCAGACGGGGAAGCAGCGGCTTCCGGCGCAAATGGCCTCGGTCGGGGCAGACATTGCATTGAAGGTGCAGCCCGTCGGGACTGATGGCCCGAGGCCAGCCGGAGTCGCTCCCACGATCGGTCCCACGGCGCATTGCCGAACTTGCGCGCAGTTGTATGCCCGCGTCGATATCCTGCCGGTGTGCACGACATCGCAAAAAAAACGCCACCGTTTCCGGTGGCGTTGCAGTCGCGTCATGACTGAGGTGTTGCGGTAGAGTTTATTGCTGCACGAAGCCGATCTTTTTCATGTCCGAATTCTTGGCGGCGGCCAGCACCTTGGCCATCACTTCGTATTCGGAATCCGGATTGGCATCGATGCGCAGTTCCGGCTGGTTGGTCGGATCGCGCTGTACTTCGTTTTCCATCATTTGCGGAAGCGCCGTCACAGCCACCGGGCTGTTGTTCCAGAAGAGCTGGTTCGACGCATCGATACGCAGATCGATCGGCGGCGGCGGGTCGCGCAACTGCGGCGGCGGGTTGATCACTCGCTGCGGCAGGTCCACGTCGATCGGATAGGTCATGATCGGCGCGGTCACGATGAAGATGATCAACAGCACCAGCATCACGTCGACCAGCGGCGTTACGTTGATGTCGGCCATGGGACCACGGCCGCCTCCTGAGCTGAATGCCATGGCTCAGTTCCCCTTCTCTTTGGTCGCAACGAAGCCGACGTCCAGCATGCCCTGACCCTGCGCGATCTTGGTGATCTCGTTGATCGTACGCATCTTGGTCGTGCGGTCGCCACGCAGGTTGAGCGGCGGCTGCGGGGTCTGCTGGGCAGCGGTGGAGAAGCGCGATTCCAATGCTTCCTTGGAAACCGGCTCGTCGTTCCAGTACAGCGACCCGTCTTCCTTGACCGACAGCGTGATCGGATTGGAACGTTTTTCGTCCTTGTCCGGATCCTGCTTCAGGTTGGCTTGGGGCAGCTCCACCTTGACCTTGTGGGACATCAGCGGTGCCGTGATGATGAAGATGATCAGCAGCACCAACATCACGTCCACGAGGGGCGTGACATTGATGTCGGCCATGGGGCCGCCGCTGTTACCACTACTGAAAGCCATAACGGGCTCCGTTAATCGTTGCGTGGACTACTCGACCGCGGATCAGCGAACGCGCGAACCAGTGGCGAAGAAGTCATGCAGGTCGTGGGCGAACGTATCGAACTTGGCGATCGTCGAGCTGTTGACCTTGCTGAAGAAGTTGAACGCGAACACGGCCGGGATCGCGACGAACAGACCGATCGCGGTCATGATCAGCGCTTCACCCACCGGGCCGGCAACGGCGTCGATCGAGGCGGAGCCGGTGGCACCGATCTTGATCAGCGCGCCGTAGATGCCCCACACCGTACCCAGCAGACCGACGAACGGCGCGGTCGCACCGACGGTGGCCAGCAGGGTCATGCCCGACTGCAGCTTGGTGCTTTCGCGGGTCACGGCCTGACGCAGGGCGCGGTCGACGAACTCCGAACGGCTCAGGGTCTCGCCCAGGCCGGTGCCGGCACCGGCTTCGGCGCGCTGGTGGTGCGCAGCGGCCTGAGCGGCGTCGAGCGCGATCTTCGAGAACGGCTCGCTGGCCGGCTGCTCTTCCATCGCACGGATGGCGTCCTGCGCGTTCGGGGTGTCCCAGAACAGGCTGGTGACGCGGTCGGCCTGGCCCTTCAGACGGGTGGCGCGGAAGATGTTGATGACGGTCCAGTACCAGGACGACGCCGACATGATGATAAGGGTGATGAGCACCACCCAGGAGACGGCGAAGTCACCCGGCTTGGAGGTCATCTCGGTGATCAGGTGCTCGAAGCCCATCTGCGACAGGGCGTTCGATGCGTTGTTGCCCCCCGCAGCAGCGGCGATGAAAATTTCCTGCAGCATGACGCTTACCTTTGTTGTGTGTGGTGATGAGGGTGGTGCAAAGAGTAGACAGGGCCTGCAGACCGGCGGGTGCGCCGGCCTGCTGCCTTTGTATCAGTTCAGCGCGAAGTTGACCGGAACGCGGACGCGGCCGGCGGTCTTCTGTCCATTGGCGGTAGCGGCGTTGAACCGCCACTTGCGCGCTGCTTCCATGGCGGCGCGGTCCAGGTCGCGGTTGCGGCTGGATTTCTCGACGGCGACGTTGGTGACGTTACCGTTTGCGTCGACGTCGATGATCAGGATCACCTCGCCTTCGGCGCCCGACCGGAATGCGGACGGCGGGTACTTCGGCGGGTTCATGTTCTTCGACGAGATATCGACGCTGGCGCCGATATCGCTGGGCTGTGCCGGCGGTGCCGGCGGCGACGGCGGCGTGGCGATATCGCTCGGGCGCGGCTCCGGCACGTCGATCACCGGGGCTTCCGGCGGCGGCGGCAACGGGGTCGGCTTCGGCGGCGCCAGGTTCTTGACCGGCGGCGGCGGCGTCTCCGGCGGCTTCGGCGGCGGCGGCGGCGGGGGTGGCGGCGGCGGCGGGGCGTCGACCAGGGTGACGACGATGTTGCGTTCCTTCTCCGCTGCCGCCTTCGGCGCAACGGCTGGAATCAGCAACAACATCAGCGCTGCTAGATGCAGCGCGATTACGAAGGCAATACCGATGATGCGCGGCCAGCTGAGGCCGGAAGCTTCATCTCTGTCGTAATGCCGATTGATGACCAATTGTTCCGTCATGCGCCAATGACTCGATTTAGGGGGGCCGGGATTCGCGAAGAATCTGAATCCCAGTTCAGGCGGCTTGACACCGCAGGAACCTCCAAGCTTATACCAATCCCTGTGACCTGCACTACTTTAAGCACTGGTTTTCGGGGGCTTTTTTTGCTTTTTACTTCAGATTGATGATCTTCTTGGCGTCTTCCGGCTTCTTGACGCCCTTGGCGAGCGCTTGCTGCGCGGCCTGCTTGGCTTCCGCGGTGCGGCCTTCCTGGTGCAGCACCTTGGCCAGGTTCAGATAGGTTTCGCCGTCCTTGGACATCGGCGCGGCCTTCTGCCAGTTCTCGATCGCCTGCGGCACCTGGTCGGTGTAGTAATACGACTGCGCCAGCGCCAGATAGGTCTGGTAGTCGGGCTTGAGGATGCCCTTCTGCAGGCCTTCGTTGATGACCGAGATGACGTCCTTTTCCTTCTTGTCGGTGTTGGCGTAGATCGAGTACAGCTGCTTGTACTCCTTCTCGTCGGTCAACTGCCCGGCCGCACGCAGCTTGTCCATCACCGCGGCGGCCTTGTCCATCTGGTCGGCCTGCATGTACATGCTGGCCAGGTTGAGCTGGGCCTTCTTGTCGTTCGGCGTCTTCGCCGCCAGCGTCTCGGCGGCCTTGACCGCTTCGCCGGTCTGGCCGGCGGCGGCGTAGGACGCCATCAGCAGCTGGTTCCAGCTGTCCTTGGGCTCGGGCGAGGCGGCGATGGCCTGCTGCAGCACCGGGATCGCCTCCTGGTAGCGCTCGGTCTGGTACAGCGCCTGGCCCTTGAGGATCAGGTCTTCCGGGCGGGTCGACTTGGACTCGGCCAGGAACTTGTCCAGCGAGGCCAGACCGGCGGCGGTTTCGTCGTCCTGCAGCTGCAGCTGCGCCAGCATCAGCATCGACTGGAAGTGGCCGTTGTTGTCCAGGCCGTTGAACTGGATCGCCTGCTGCAGGTACTGCTTGGCGGCCTTGCTGTCGTCCAGGTTGTAGGCGGCCTGCGCGGCCAGCTGCGCGGCGATGGACTTGTCGTATTCGTTGGCCGCGCTATTGGCCAGGATCTCGTCGGCCTGGGTGCGCACGCCGGCGTAGTCCTCACCCTTGTTGTAGGTGTCGATCAGCTTCTGCAGCTTGCTGCCGAGCTTGGCCGACGGCTTGCCGGTCGGCTCCTGGCGGGTGGCGTTGGGGAACATCACCGCGGCCTTTTCGTTCTTGGACTTGCGCGAGGAGCGCTGCTCGGAGCGATCGGACTGCGCGACGGCGTCGGTCACCACCGCGCCGCCGAGGGCAGCAGTGATCACCAGGGACAACAGCGCTTGCTTGCGGATACTGAATTTCATGGATCACCTCGGTGGAACCGCCCTGAGCGGCACGGAAGACGGAGCGGCCATCCTGGGCCGAGCCAGCAAAACTAACAGAAACCTATACGCGGTGAAAACGTTTTTAGGACGCATTGCCATGCACGGCGCACGCCCATGCGCGGCGGCGCCGATGCGCTCAACCGCACTTCGGGGTCCGCCCGGCACTGCGCGCCTGCGCATACACGGGCTCAAGCGTAGCGACATCGCGTTGCAGTTCGCCGATGCGGGCGCTGGGATCGGGGTGGGTGGACAGCCATTGCGGCGGGCGTTGGCCGCCGGCAGCCATCATGTTCTTCCACAGATCCACCGCTTGCGCCGGGTCGAAACCGGCCTGCGCCATCAGCCGCTGGCCGACCACGTCGGCCTCGCTCTCCTGGGTGCGCGAACCCGGCAGCAGGAACGCGGCCTGCGCAGTCATGCCGCCGACCTGGCCCACCGTGTCGGCCGCGGCGCTGCCGTAGCGCGCGCCGGCCAGCGCACCGAGCACGCTGAGGCCGGTCTGGGTGCCCATCTGGCGGGTGATGCGTTCTTCGTGGTGGCGCGAGATCACGTGGCCGATCTCGTGGCCGAGCACCGCCGCCAGCTGATCCTGGTTCTTGGCCACGGTGAAGATGCCGCTGTTGACGCCGACCTTGCCGCCGGGCAGCGCGAACGCGTTGGGTTCCTTGTCGTCGAATAGCGCGGTTTCCCACGCCGTGCCGCGCCACTGCGGCGGCAATTGCGCGACCAGCGTGTTGACCACGCAGCGCACGTAGGCGTTGCGCTTCGGATCGTTGTCGATCGGCTCCTTGGCCTTGGTCTCGGCAAAGGCCTTCAGGCCAAGCTGATCCAGTTCCTGCTGCGATACGCCACCCACGACCTGGGTACGCCCGGTCGGCGAGGTGGTAGTCGCACACGCTGTCAGCAGCACCGCGATCGATGCCCCCAGTACAACACTCTTCATACGGGTCCCCCTATGACACGCATCGCAGTGTGGTGGCACACGTCTTAACTTTTCGTCAAACAAATCTTCAAGTTGTGCCAAACCAGTACAAAGCCGCTACAGCGACGGCGTTGTTCAGCCCGTGCGCGGCGATCGGCGCCCACAAGGTGCCGGTGCGCTTGTACAGCCATGCGAACGCGGCGCCCATGCTGCCGTAGACCAACCATAGCTGCAGGGTTTCGGCCACGCCATTGCCGGTGGTGCCGGGCAATTCGTGCACCAGCGCGAAGGCCGCGCCGCTGAGCGCCATGCCCAGCCGCGGCCGGCCGGCATCCCACAGGCGCCCGAACAGCACGCGGCGGAACAGTAGTTCCTCGTAGGCCGGGGCGATCAGCACGGCGAACACGACCAGGAACAGCGGCATCTGCGTCATCGCTTCGCGCATCAGCGGCAGGTTGGTCGGCACCGGCTTGATCCCCAGCTGCGCGCCGAGGTTGGACAGCACGCTGCTGCCCACGAATACCGCCACCGCGACCAGCAGCACCCAGCCCCAGGTCGCCGGCGCGCGCGCGGCCTGCCAGGAGGCACGGCGCTCGGCGGCGTTGGCCGGGCGGCGCAGGAAGTACAGCAGCAAGGCCGCGGACAGGGTGCTGACCAGGGCGATCAGCAGCTGCGCCAGCGCTCCCGGCTGGCCGATCTGGGAGGCGACGGCGGTGGCCAGCCGATCGGCGGGAATGCCCTGCGCACGCAGTTCCATGGTGATCTGGAAGCCGCGCACCACGCCCCACACCAGGCCGGACAGCACACTGACGGCCAACAGCACGACCGCGGCCAGCAGCACGTCGAGGACGAAACCGAGCACCGGTTTGCCCCAGCCGGACGGCGGTGGCGCGGCATTGGTCAGCGGGGGCGGGGCGGGCATGTGCGACGGCAGCGAGGTCATCGCGATCCTGGGCGAGAGCAGGCGTAGGGAAGCGGAACGAGGCCGGCCCCCGGCGCGCGCCGGGGGCGGCGATGCCGCGTCAGATGTCGAGGTTGGCGACCTTCAGCGCGTTTTCCTCGATGAAATCGCGGCGCGGTTCGACCACGTCGCCCATCAAGGTGCTGAAGATCTGGTCGGCGGCCACCGCGTCCTCGATGCGCACCTGCAACAGGCGGCGCGAATCCGGGTTCACCGTGGTTTCCCACAGCTGCTCGGCGTTCATTTCGCCCAGGCCCTTGAAGCGCTGGATCTGCCGGCCCTTCTTGGCCTCGTCGAACAGCCAGGCATGCGCCTGGGCGAAGCTGCTGATCGACTGGGTCTTGTTGCCGCGCACGATCTGCGCGCCTTCGCGGACCAGCCCATTCAACGCCAGCGCGACTTCGCGCAGCGGGCGCAGCTCGCCGCTCTCGAACACCGCCATCGGCAGCACCTGGGTCAGCTCTTCGCCCATATGGCGGCGCACCGCGATCAGGGTCGCCGGACGCTGTTCGCTGCCCGGCTCGAAGCGCAGCTGATAGCGGGCGGTGCCCAGGCTGCCGCGGTTGAGCACGGCTTGCAGCGCGTCCAGGGTCGGATGCTGCTCGCCTTCGGCCTCCAGCTGCACCACGTCCAGCGGCGGCAGGTCGATCAGCGCGGTCAGCAGCGCCGGATCGTAGCGGTGCGCGTTGCGCGCCACCGCGTCGTTGGCGCTGGCGAACAGCAGCAGCAGCTTCTCCAGCGCGCTGCCGGTGATCGGCGGCTCGTCGGTGGCCGGGATCAGCGCCGCGCCCTCGACCGCGCTGTTGGCCAGATAGGCATTGAGCGCGTTGTCGTCCTTCAGGTACAGCTCTTGCTTGCCCTGCTTGAGCCGGTACAGCGGCGGCAGGCCGATGTAGATGTAGCCGCGCTCGATCAGCTCCGGCATCTGCCGGTAGAAGAACGTCAGCAGCAGGGTGCGGATGTGCGCGCCGTCGACGTCGGCGTCGGTCATGATGATGATGCGGTGGTAGCGCAGCTTGTCCGGGTTGTATTCGTCGCGGCCAATGCCGGTGCCCAGCGCGGTGATCAGCGTGCCGACCTGGTCGGAGGCCAGCATCCGGTCGAAGCGCGCGCGTTCCACGTTGAGGATCTTGCCGCGCAGCGGCAGCACCGCCTGGTTCTTGCGGTTGCGGCCCTGCTTGGCCGAGCCGCCGGCCGAGTCGCCCTCGACGATGAACAGCTCGGACAGCGCCGGATCCTTCTCCTGGCAGTCGGCCAGCTTGCCGGGCAGGCCGGCAATGTCCAGCGCGCCCTTGCGCCGGGTCAGATCGCGCGCCTTGCGCGCAGCCTCGCGGGCGCGCGCGGCATCGACGATCTTGCCGGCGATGGCCTTGGCTTCGCTGGGGTTTTCCTGCAGGAATTCCTGCAAACGGGCACCGAACGTGTTCTCAACGGCCGGCTTGACCTCGGAACTGACCAATTTCTCCTTGGTCTGCGACGAGAAGCTCGGGTCCGGCACCTTGACCGACAGCACCGCGATCATGCCTTCGCGCATGTCGTCGCCGGATAGGGTGATCTTGGCCTGCTTGGCGATGCCGTTCTGTTCGATGTAATTGGTCAGGGTGCGGGTCAACGCGGCGCGGAAGCCGGCCAGATGGGTGCCGCCGTCCTTCTGCGGGATGTTGTTGGTGAAGCAGAACATGGTTTCCTGGTAGGCGTCGGTCCATTGCAGGGCCACGTCCACGACGATGCCGTTCTGCTCGCCGGTCACCGAGATCACGTTCGGATGCAGCGGGGTCTTCAGCTGCGCCAGGTGCTCGACGAAGCTGCGGATGCCGCCTTCGTACTCGAACACGTCCTGGCGGCCTTCGCCGCGCTCGTCCTGCAGGGTGATCTTGACCCCGGAGTTGAGGAAGGACAGCTCGCGCAGGCGCCGCGCCAGGATGTCGTAGTGGAACTCGACGTCGCTGAAGATCTCCACCGCCGGCTTGAAGCGCAGGGTGGTGCCGCGCTTGTCGGACGCTTCCAGCTGCTTGAGCGGGTATTGCGGCTCGCCCAGCTTGTATTCCTGCTGGTAGTGGTGGCCGTCGCGCCACACGTCCAGCCACAGGTGCTCGGACAGGGCGTTGACCACCGATACGCCGACGCCGTGCAGGCCGCCGGAAACCTTGTAGCTGTTGTCGTCGAACTTGCCGCCGGCATGCAGCACGGTGAGGATCACCTCGGCCGCGGACACGCCTTCTTCCTTGTGGATGTCGACCGGGATGCCGCGACCGTTGTCGGACACCTGCACCGAGCCGTCCACCATGATCTTGACCAGCACGTTGTCGGCATGGCCGGCCAGCGCTTCGTCGATGGAGTTGTCGACGACCTCGAACACCATGTGGTGCAGGCCGGTACCGTCGTGCACGTCGCCGATGTACATGCCGGGACGCTTGCGGACCGCTTCCAGCCCACGCAGCACGGTGATCTTGCTGGAGTCGTAGGTGGTGTTGGCGGGCGAGGTTGGCGGATTCTGTTCTTCGGTCATGCGCTTGCCGTAGGCTCCACGAGTCGGACGACGGCGGGCAGGAGCCCGGTCGCGCCGATGGATAGGGGATTGCGGCGAATTATAGCAGCCCCGGCCCTCAAGCCTCGCGGTGGCTAGGAACGGGCCACGGCCTGTCCATGTTCCACGTGGAACCGCGCAATCGGCAACGCCATGTCGGCCAGCGCCTGCGGGGTTTCGGTGGCGGTGACGAACACCTGCGCCGGCCCAGCCTGCAGCCGCTGCAGCACGCGCCGTTGGTGATGCTGGTCCAGTTCCGAGGCCAGATCGTCCAGGGCAATCACCGGCCATTCGCCGCGTTGCTCGGCATAGTCCTCGGCCTGGGCCAGTAGGCAGGCCAGGGCGGTGAGCTTGGCCTGGCCGCGCGACAGGGCGTCGCGGCCGGGGATGGTGGCAAACTCCAGGCTCCAGTCGGCACGGTGCGGCCCGACCGAGGTATAGCCGTACTGACGGTCGCGCTCGCGGTTGAGCAACAACGCATCGGCCAGCGGCACCTCGTGGCGGCGCCACCCCGGCGCGAACTGCAGGTGCTGGATGCCCAGCGCTGGCGCCAATTCAGGCCCCAGCGCCAACAGGCGCTGCAGCAGGCGCTCCAGGTACTGCTCGCGGCGCGAAGTAAGCGGTTCGCCGGCCTCGGCCAGCTCGTGGTCCCAGGCATCCAGGGCCGCGCCACCGCCGCCGCTTTTCAGCAAGGCGTTGCGCTGCTTGAGCGCCCGCGCGTAGCGGCGCCACAGTGCCAGGAAGTCAGGTTCCACGTGGAACAAGCCCCAGTCGATGAAGCGACGGCGAGGTTCGCCACCGCCGCTGACTAGCACATGGCTGCCCGGTTCGAAGGTGACCACCGCCAGCGCGGCGCAGAGCGTACCCAGGTAAGCCACGTCCTCGCCATCTAGCCGGCCACGCCAGTCCTGGCCGCTGTGGCGCAGCCCGGCGCGGCGGCGGCGTGGCTGCTGCGGCTCTGGACCGCGTTCCTGCCATTCGACGAACACGTCCAGCGCGTCCTGACCCTGGCTGACCAGGCCATCGCGCACCCGCCCGCGGAAGCTGCGGCCGTAGGCCATCAGGTGCATGGCCTCGAGGATAGTGGTCTTGCCGGCCCCGTTGTCGCCGGTGATCAAGTTCAAGCCGGGCGCAGGCGCCAGCTCCAACGCGGCGAAGCGGCGTAGGTGATGAAGATCGAGGCGGGAGACGTGCATACGCGGAATCGGGGCGAGGCGCTCGCACCGGGCGCACGCGGGTCGGCTCATCAGGGTAGGGCGGCAGCATACCCAAAGCGGCTGCGAACGTCCTGTCGCGAGTGCAGCTTGGTGGGCGGGCTGAATTCGATGCGGGCGGTGGGCGGGCGGGTGGTTGCTACCGCGAGGCAATCCAGGGAACCCATTGAGTCTCGGTGAAGACATCAAACCTGGTCGGTAAGGCCCGTCGCGACTGGAGTCGCTCCCACAGGAGGCTTTCGTGGGCTCGGAAGCGCCTCTGAGCCTCGGACAAAAGAAAACCCGGCGCGAAGGCCGGGTTTCTCGACTGTGTTCCACGTGGAACACGGCATTTGGCTAGCGTCAGAGACGCAGCGGCATCACCACGTGGCGGGAGCGGGCGCTGCTGGCTTCGCGCACCAGGGCCGAAGAATTGGCGTCGCGCAGCTGGATCACGATGAACTCCTCGCGCAGCGCCGACAGCGCGTCGAGCAGGTAGTTCACGTTGAAGCCGATCGCCAGGTCACTGACCTTGGTGTCGGCCTCGATCTCTTCCTGCGCTTCTTCCTGCTCGGGATTGTGCGCACTGATCTTCAGCTGGCCCGGCGAGACTTCCACGCGCACGCCGCGATACTTCTCGTTGGACAGGATCGCCGCACGCTGCAGCGCCGCGCGCAGGGCCTCGCGATCCAGCTTGACCTCACGGTCGGCACCGATCGGGATCACCGCTTCGTAATCGGGGAAACGGCCGTCGATCAGCTTCGAGGTGAAGGTGACATCGTCGCGCTTGACCCGCACGTGGCTGCGGCCCACTTCCAGCTCGACCTCGCGATCGCCGCCTTCCAGCAGGCGTTGCAACTCGGTCACGCCCTTGCGCGGCACGATGATCTGGCGCTTGGCGCCACCGGCGTTCTCCAGTTCGGTCTCGCACAGCGCCAGGCGATGGCCATCGGTGGCCACGCAGCGCAGCGTCTGGTCGCGCAGGTCGAACAGCAGGCCGTTGAGGTAATAGCGCACGTCCTGCTGGGCCATCGCGAAGGCGGTGCGCTCGATCAGTTCCTTCAGCGCCGCTTCCGGCACCAGCACGCGCTCGGTGGCTTCCACTTCATCGACCGACGGGAAATCGTTGGCCGGCAGCGTGGCCAGGGTGAAGCGGCTACGCCCGGCCTGCACGGTGATCTTGTCGCCTGTCTGCGAGACGGTGATCTTGCTGCCGTCGGGCAGCGCCCGAATGATCTCGAACAGCTTGCGTGCCGGAATCGTGGTTTCGCCGTCCTGTGCGTCGTCGACCGCGATACGCGACACCATTTCCACTTCCAGGTCGGTACCGGTCAGCGACAGTTGCCCGTCGTGCACCTGCACCAGGAAGTTGGCCAGAACCGGCAAGGTCTGGCGGCGTTCGACCACATTGACGACTTGCGCCAATGGCTTGAGGAAGGCTTCGCGCTGCAGTGTGAAACGCATGTGGTTCCGTGCCCCTATGCTTTAAAAAGATATGGAATAAATCAAAAGCTTGGTGGTGATGGTAGAGCGATTTTCGGTGCAAAGGTAGATTAACTATTTGGATTCAAAGGGTTTTTCGGCCCTTCAATCCCGGGTATTACTGCCCCTGTAGGGGTGGGGAAACCTGTGGATAGTTTTGCCGGCGCCGCCGCGCTGCACTTTATCCACAGTTTCTACCGGATTTGTCGCGAAGTCATGCACCGATTTATCCGCCGCTTCCGGCATGCCGCACCGGAGCGCTCGCGAGGGTGCCGATCCGCGCCTTTCCGGCGCAGTGCCGGCCCGCTACTCGCTCAGCTTGCGGATCAGCTTGTCCCAGTCCTCGCGCAACTTGCCGTCGGTCTCCATCAGGTGCTTGATCTGCCGGCAGGCGTGCAGCACGGTGGTGTGGTCGCGGCCGGCGAACGCATCGCCGATCTCCGGCAGGCTGTGTTCGGTCAGTTCCTTGGTCAGCGCCATCGCCACCTGCCGCGGTCGCGCCAGCGAGCGGGTACGGCGCTTGGACAGCAGGTCCTTGATCTGCAGGCCGTAGTAGTCGGCCACGGTCTTCTGGATGTTGGGGATGCCGATCGCCTGTTGCTGCGCGCGCAGCAGGTCGCGCAGCGTCTCCTGGGCGAACTCGGTGGTGATCGCACGGCCGGTGAAGTTGGCGCGGGCGGCCAGCGTGTTGAGCGCGCCTTCCAGGTCGCGCACGTTGGAACGCATCTTCTTGGCGATCAGGAACGCCACGTCGTCGGGGATCTCGGCGCCGCGCTCGCGCGCCTTGGCCAGCACGATCGCCGCGCGGGTCTCGAAGTCGGGCGGGTCGATCGCCACCGACAGGCCCCAGGCCAGGCGCGACTTCAGCCGCGGCTCCAGGCCTTCAACCTCGCGTGGGTAGCGGTCGCAGGTCAGGATGATCTGCTGGCGGCCGTCGAACAGCGCGTTGAAGGTGTGGAAGAACTCTTCCTGGGTGCGGTCCTTGCCGGCGAAGAACTGGATGTCGTCGATCAGCAGCGCGTCCACCTGCTGGAACTGGCGCTTGAACTGGTCCATGGTCTTGTCCTGCAGCGCGCGGATCATCGCGCTGAAGAACTGTTCCGAGCGCAGGTACATGACCCGCGCGTTGGGGTTCTGCTCGCGCATGGCGTTGCCGGCGGCGAACATCAGGTGTGTCTTGCCCAGGCCGGTGCTGCCGTACAGCAGCAGCGGGTTGTGCGCGCGGTCGCCGGGCTTCTGCGCTGCCTGCGTGGCCGCGGCCAGGCCGAGCTGGTTGCTGCGGCCTTCGACGAAGTTGGCGAAGGTGTAGTGCGAATCGAGATTGCCGGCGAACGGTTCCAGCAACGGCGCCGGCGGCGTGCGCGCGGCGGCCGCATCGCTGGCGACCGGGGCCACCGGCTCCGGCGCGCGCGGACGCGAGCCGACCTGCAACGCCACTTCGCCGCTGCCGGCGAAATAGGTCATCAGCTCGCGGATCCGCGCCAGGTAGCGCTCGCGCACCTGTTCGACGATGAAGGCGTTCGGGGCGTACAGGACCATGCTGTTGTCATGGCGCTGTTCGGCTTGCAGCGGTTTCAACCAGGTGTGAACGTCCTCGGCTGGAAATTCAGCTTCCAGACGTTCCAGGCAACGGGGCCAAGCATCCAT